>CBINGZ010000051.1:0-38183 GCA_966250335.1 uncultured bacterium
TCTACCCGCCCTCCTCCTCCTGCTCCCCCTCCTCACCCCCTGCCACAAAACCCCCAAAACCTACACGGTCATCCCCCCCGACGGCATCAACACCCTGACAATCCATATCCGATCTCTCCGCAACAGCACCGGCACCCCACCCGATACGATTCTCATTCATAATCAGGCTCGCATACAAGCCATCACCACCGCACTCAACGGCGCAACAAAGGAGATCGCAAAATTCCTACCACATTACGATCTGAATTTCGCCTACAACGACACAACAGTGACAGTCCTGGTAAACAACGAACGATTCAAGATCAACGGCGTCAGCTACCGGGCAACGAGCAATATCAGCGACATCCTCCGCACCATGATCGAACGGACCCGGGAATAGATCGCTACCTCACCACCTTCCCTCCCCCCCGATGATACCTCGCCCCCCGACTCGGCACGCTGACGATCTCCATTGAAGGATATCTCAACGCAGTAAGCGCCCCCCCGAACACGCACCCCGTATCGATCCCGATCGCATGGTCATGTCGATACGGCTCCGGATAGACCTGATGCCCGAAGATCACGAACTCCGGCCCCCGATATGCCGGCGCCCAGTCGATCCGTTCAGGAAACCCCTCGGGAGTCTTCCTCCCGGTGACGGGCCCATACATCGCATACGCGCGAACCCGATCGTCCGAGCTCCCCGGCAGCAGATCCGCCCGCCACGCCGCATGCGCCACGACCCCCTTCCCCCCGTCGAACCCGATCACCCACGGGAGCGCCCCGAAAAACTCGATCAGCTCATCTCTCCACACCTTTTGTTCCTTACGGGGAAGCGCTTCGAACTCATCGATCGTATCCTGGAGCCCGTGATGGATCTCCACCTGCTTCCCCCGGAGCCACCGTTCGAACCTGTGGTCGTGATTCCCCATCACGGAAAGGAGATGCCCCCGTTCCCAGAGCCGCCCCACAAGCCTGAGCGAATCGACGATCCTGTCTCCCCTGTCGATGATATCCCCGACCAGGAGGACCGAGGGTTTTTCTCCACGCCCGATCGGAGGAATATCGGGATCGAGCAGACGCTCATGACCGAGCAGACGGAGCATATCCTCCAGCTCATCGCAGCAGCCGTGAATATCTCCAAGAATATCGCATTCGACGATATCAGGACGATCGAGGATACGGGGATGTCGTGGCCTGTCGTCGAGACCGGGCGAAGGGAGGCTGTCCGTTGGTGTGTCCATGCGACAAAGTTACTTCACGGGACCGACCCGCCGCATACGAAAACACCCTGTCATCACTACATGACGACAGGGTGTTCGGACCGATCGGTTCCGTAACGAGCGTTCGGTCACTTTATCTCGGCATCGCCGGAGGTCGCGTCATCACTGCGTCCCCCCTTCTTTCCGCGGCCTCCCTTCTTCCCTTCATGCTTTCCTTTCCCCTTCCCCTTTCGGTCCGCCTTGAGCTGCTCCATCTTGGCGCGCTGCTCGGCCGTGAGGACCGCCTTGACCTGCTCCATCATCTTCTCTCTGTCGGCCTTCATCGCCTCCATCTTTCCCTTCATCTCCGTGCGAAGCTGTGTGATCTGGGTCTGATCCTTCGAATCGGATTTCCTCAGATCCTTCATTCTGCTCCGAAGCGACTTGATCTCCTGGAACTGCGCCTCGTGCTGCGACTTGAACTGCTCATGGATATTCTTGATCTGCGTCTTCTGGGCATCGGTCAGTTCAAGCTCCTTCGCCATATGCTCGATCTTTTTACCGATATCCCCGCCGCCGCGCATCCCCTTTCCGCGCCCTGCCAGGGCAAGCGGCGTAAGCGCAATCATCGCAATCACCATCGCCAGTCCCACACGCGGGGAGAAGATCTTCTTCATCATGTCTCGTGTCTCCAGGTAGTCTATGAATTGAATCGGGTTTACGCACTGTGGCATGGGCCACGGTAACATTAGAGCTATCTTTCAGACATCGGTTCCCGGAAAAGTTGAATCGTTCCGGAAGCCTGTACGATATCGGAACAATCGACCGGAACGTGATAGCGAGCATAGAACTTGACCTGATTCTCGGCTACGAGGACGATCCCCGCGCACAGCGCGAAAGGGCGGCCGAACTCCTGGAGATCGACGATCCGACGCGGATACGTTCGATCCGCATCAGGAAGCGCTCGATCGACGCGCGCCAGGCGACCGTGAAGGTGCGGATGAAGGCCGAGGTCTTCGTGGATGAGGAAGCTCCGGAGGAAGCCCCTCCCGCCCCATCGTACCCCGATGTAAGCGCCGGAGAACCGGTGGTCATCGTGGGGGCCGGCCCCGGCGGGATGTTCGCCGCGCTCAGGATGATCGAGCTGGGGCTGCGGCCGATTATCGTGGAGCGAGGGAAGGATGTGCGCGCGCGGAGACGGGACCTGGTCCTGATCCAGCGATACGGCACGGTAGATCCCGACAGCAACTACTGCTTCGGCGAGGGGGGCGCCGGCACCTACTCCGACGGCAAGCTCTACACCCGTTCGAACAAGCGGGGGGACGTGGGGGCGATTCTCCGCACGCTCGTGGCGCACGGGGCCGAGCCGGACATTCTGCTGGAGGCGCATCCCCACATCGGCTCCAATCGACTGCCGATCGTGGTGGCCGCGATGCGGGAGAGCATTCTCGGCGCCGGAGGCGAGATACGGTTCGAGAGCCGCGTGACGGATCTGATCGTGAGAGATTCGGCCGTGGAGGGGGTGGTGACGGCGGGAGGCGAGGAGATCACCGGCAGGGCCGTCGTGCTCGCCACGGGACACTCGGCCCGGGATATCTACCGGCTGCTCCACGCGCGCGGCATCACGATCGAGGCGAAGGCGTTCGCGATGGGATTGCGGATCGAGCACCCGCAGCCGCTGATCGACACGATACAGTACCATGCCTCCGAGCGCGATCCCCGGCTGCCGGCGGCAAGCTACAGGCTGGCGACGACCGTATCGGATCGCGGTGTGTTTTCGTTCTGCATGTGTCCGGGCGGATTCATCGTCCCCTCGGCCACGGAGCCGGACGAGGTGGTGGTCAACGGGATGAGTCTGTCGCGACGCGATTCTCCGTACGCGAACTCCGGGATGGTGGTGTCGGTGGAGACGGAGGATCTGGCATCATACACGAACCATGGAGAGCTTGCAGGCCTGATCTACCAGAAGGATCTGGAGATCATCGCCTCGCAAAGCGGCGGCGGCATGCAGCGCGCCCCCGGACAGAGGCTGACCGATTTCATGGAGGGAAAGGCCTCCTCCACCCTCCCCGGATGCAGCTACAAACCGGGCCTGACGAGCGCCCCGCTGCATGAACTCCTCCCCCCCGCCCTGGCAAGCCGACTCCGGCGCGGCCTGGCGAATTTCGGAAAGACGATGCGGGGATATGTGACCGAGGAGGCTGTGCTGGTCGGGGTGGAATCACGAACGAGTTCGCCTGTTCGTATTCCGCGTGATCCGGCGACGCTGGAGCATGTACAGATTGCAAGGCTGTATCCATGCGGCGAAGGGGCCGGGTATGCGGGAGGGATCGTTTCTGCGGCGCTGGACGGAGTGAGGATTGCGGAGGCCGTGGCGGGAAGAGTGGAAGCAGTATGATCGACCTGCCGGTATCGCAGATTCAACGCTGAAGTGCAACGGGTCGGCGCGCGATCGTTCCGGTATGGAACGCCATGAAGCCTGGAGGGGATCAGCCGGCTCCACTGAAAGGCTTCCGCAGGATCAGAAAGAACGTTCCCCCCGCGATCGGATACCGTTTGCGCAGCCACCGGTCGCAGGCGCGAATCAGACCGTTCCCCCCATGCTCGACGGAGACCTGCCCGATATGATTATAGCTCTCGAGATGGACCACCTCGTACGCCGGGTTGAGCGCCAGCGGGTCGAATCCATCGCGATCGAGGATATCCGTGATCTCCCCGATCTCGTCGGTCATCAGCGGTTTCCGGATCAACCCCTCCCGCATGAGCTGCTCGTTCATCGACGACATTATCCCCCTGAGAGCCGCCCCCCGTTCCGGTTGCAGCCGGTAGAAGATCGCCGACGAAAGCCGATAGAGGCCGAGCGCGCGGGCGGGTCGCGATCTCAGCGCGTACTTCGGATTCAGGAGCCCGTAGAGGAGTCTGTAACCGTACCAGAGGATCTTCCTCTCCCTGAACAGCGCATTCGGCTCGTGCCCCACGAAGAAGAGTCCCCCCGGCTTCAGCACCCGGTCGATCTCCTCCATAAATCGCTCCGTCCCCTTGATATGATGGAGCACGGAATTCATGGTGATCACGTCGATCGAGCCGTCGGCATACGGGAGCGTGAACGGCATGCTCCCGGCAAGCTTGACGTACTCCGCTTTCCAGGGGAATCCCTCGTTCTCGATGTTGGCGCGCGCAGCATCGAGCATGGCCCGCGAAATATCGGATGCCAGCACGGTGTAGGCCGACCCGAGATACGGTCCGATCGTGACCGGAACCATTCCCATACCGGTGCCGATATCGGCGAGCACCGCAGGACCTGCAGGTAGAAACCGTTGCGCCAGACGGCGCCAGCGTTCCCCCTCCGACTTGATGTGGGACGAATGAAGTTCCCCGTACTTGGGGATCGCAAGGTCGTGGAAGAGCTCGTTGACTCTCAGAACGAGTTCTTCCGAATACAGGGAAGGTGTGTTCATAACGAAACGGTGAGGCTGTAAGCTACAGATACCGGGGCGCCGGGCAAAGGTAAAGGTACGACATGGCCGCGCTGAAACGCGAGGGATTCGGCAATGCCACGATCGCCGACCGGCGTGCGGCCTTCGATGACCGGACGGGAACTCGAATGCAACGGCTTGAAGGGTTACCCCCTACCCCTTCACCGCCCCCGCCGTCATCCCGTGAATGATCTGCCGCTGGAACACGATGAAGAGGACAATCACCGGAATCGCCGATACCCCCGCGCTTGCCATCAGGTGCCCCCAGTCGATCGACTGATTGCCGAGGTAGAAGGTGAGGCCCACCGTGAGGGTCCGCATCGACTCCTCGTTGGTGAAGAGGAAGGGAAAGAGGAAGGTGTTCCACACGGTCAGGAACTGGTAGACGGCCAGCACCACAAGCATCGGCTTGCAGAGGGGCATCACGACGCGGAAGAGGATCGCGATATCCCCCGCCCCGTCGATCCGGGCGGCCTGCTCGACCTCGGCGGGGAGGTTCTGGATGTACTGGCGCATCAGGAAGATGCCGAACGGCGTCACCAGGACCGGGACGATCAGCGCCCAGTAGGTGTTGATCCAGTCGAACGCCACCATCATCCTGTAGGTCGGAATCATGATCACCTGCTGCGGGATCATCAGCACCGCGACCACGGTGACGAGCCAGAACCCTCTGGCCGGCACCCTTCGGCGCGCCAGCGCGTAGCCGACCATCGTGCAGAAGATCACATTGCCGGCCGTGGCCGCCAGGCTCACCAGGGTGGAGTTCAGGAAGTATCGGGCGAACGGTCCGGCCGAGAGGACGTCGATATAGTTCTGCAGCGTGAACGGCCCCCCCATCAGGTTCATGAACGATGAGAAGTCGGGCGTCTGCGCGCGGAACGAGATGATGAGCATCCAGACGAGCGGGAAGAGCATGCCGAGCATGACGGCCATCAGGACGACGTGCGCAACGATCCGTCCGGGGGTCAGAGTCCGTTCAGATATAGATCTCATGCTTCGCGATATAGTCGGCGACCGGGTCGGGGGTCATGTAGCGGATTGAAGATCCGCGGCTTACTCTCCCCCTGATGTCGGTGCTGGAGAGATCGAACAGAGGGGCCTTGATCTGCAATAACGGCACACCGGGGAGAATTTCGGGGCCGTGCTCGGCGTCGGGACGCGCCCAGACGGCGATCGACGCCAGCCGCGCTATCCGCTCCGGCTCGCGCCATGTCCCGAAGTCCCGCGCGTTGTCCCCGCCGATCAGCAGCACCAGCTCCGCCGCCGGATAACGCTCCCGCAGATGCTCCAGCGTCTCCACCGTGTAGCTCACCCCCTCCCTCTCTATCTCATGCTCCGATACGGCGAAACCGGGGTTGGAGGCGACCGCAAGCCTCAGCATCGCGACACGATGCGCGGCCGAGGCGATCCTTCTCCCCTGCGTCTTGTGCGGCGGGATGTTCGCCGGAATGAAGAGGACCAGGTCCAGACCGAGCTCCTCCCGCGCTCGCTCGGCCAGCAGCAGATGCGCGAGGTGGACAGGATCGAACGTGCCGCCGAAGATCCCGATCCTTCCGGCACGCTCCAGCGGATCGCCTTTCGAGAGAATCACCGAGGAGCTCCCGTATGTTTCATCCGCATCGACGGAAGTGGTCCCGACGGCATCCTCCAGCCTGTGCAGCGCACGCTCCACGGCCGACGATGTGCGCCCCCCCAGCGGATACATATCGCGTTCGGCCCGAAGCCGCACGACCGAGGCTCCGTCGTCGACGTCGTACCAGATCGGAAGCTCGACGACCTCCAGGCCGGCGTCGCCGGCCCGTTCCCTTGTCAGCCTCGCCACCTCCGACGTGCTGAAGGGAATATCGCGAAAGACCTCCGGATGCGGCGATCGCATTCCGATCAGATAATATCCCCCATCCTCGGCAGGCCCAAGGACGAGTCCGCCGCGCTCGACAAGATCGAACGCGGCGCTCACATGGTCGGTCGGAAGGGTCGGATTGTCTGTCCCGACGGCGCACGCGGATCGCGCCCCCTCGGCGAAGGCGTCGTCGAACGCGTTCGTGAGACGTTCACCCAGCCCCCTGCCCCGTTGCGCACGGACCGTCAGCCGGGCGTCGAGGGATGAGCCGACGGCATCATCCCCCACGATATTCTTCCCGAACTCCTCCACGAGCAGCTCCCGCATCGGCTCGATCTCCGACGGGTCGGCCGCCAGCAGCGTGATCTCGATCTCCGCGGGGAGAGCAAGCCACGCCTCCAGAGAGTCGAGAAGGAACGCCCTGTAGAGATCCGCCCCTTCTTCGGGAGTGAACGGCGGGGTCAGCCGCGTCTTCACCCCTCCGGGCTTCGGATACTTCGCGAAGACGAGCAGGCGGGCCCTTCCGGAGCCCGCCGGAATCGGGTTCAGGCTCACGGCTTCCTATTCCTGCGCGGTTCCTCGATCCTCATGACGCCCCCCTCCTTCCTTCGATCTTCTCGGAGGACGGTTCTTTACCGGCTTGGCACGGGTGAGCGCGCCGTCGGCGGCAAGCGCCTTCAGCTCCTCCAGCGAAAGCGTCTCCCACTGGTTCAGATCGGGATGGTAGATATACATCAGATCGCGAAAGATGTCGATCTTCTGCACAATCCCCTCTCCCTTGGTGGTCATCACCGTCGACTCGATCGCGGGGAAGCGCTTCAGCCCGTTCACGTAGTTGTCGACCTCGTAGAGCAGGCAGCATTTCAGGCGCCCGCACTGCCCGGAGAGCTTGGTGGGGTTGGCCTGGAGCTGCTGCGCCTTGGCGTGGTCCAGTGTGATATGTTCGTACCGTCCCAGATGGGTGGTGCAGCAGAGCTCACGTCCGCAGATCCCGACCCCCCCTATCCGTTTCGCCTCGTCGCGCACGGGGATCTGTCGCAGTTCGATACGGGTATGGAAGATCGCGGCAAGATCACGCACGAGCTCCCGGAAGTCGACCCGACCGTCCGAGATGAAGAAGAAGGTGATGCGATGATGATCGAACTGCCACTCGGTGTCCACCAGTTCCATCGGCAGGCCGAACGACTCGATGCGCGAACGGCAGACCGACATCGCCTCCTTCTCGGAAACCCTGTTCTGCCTGTGGCGTTCCGTATCCTTGGCGTCGGCCTTCCTCACCAGGGCCGAAAGGGGTTCCCCCATGATCTTCTTGGCCTTCCGCTTCGCATGGACCAGCGATCCGGTCATTGAAACCGTCCCGGCATCGATCCCCCGCTCGCTCTGGATCAGCACCAGATCTCTGACGCGAAGAGGAAGATCGGGATCGGAAACCTCGACGAACTCGCGCCTCGCACCGCGATACTCCACCTCCACGATCCGCCGTGTGTCGTTGTAGACGAAGCCGTTGAGCACCATGTCGAGCGCCACGATCCCTTCCACCCCTCCGGTCACACATTCCTTCGTGGCGCAGGAATCGCAGCCGCCGTCGTCGGAACCGCAGTTGTGGGTGCATGCCGACTCACGCCGCTGCAGACTTTCGGCCACGAGCCTGTCGGCAAGGGTTTCCGGCTCCGAGCCGCCCGGATCCTGCTCCGCGACCGTGTCGGTATGCTCTCCGTCGGTACGATCTATATCTGTATCAGATGATTCCATTATCGAAGAATAGGGAAAGAAGTTGAAAACGCCGCCGCGTCGGCCGGAGCCTTCGGAATCAATCGACGCGCGCTATTGAAAACAGGCGTCTTCAAGGCGCAGCGCCAGCACCGTAAAGGCGAGCGGAATCTGCGCGTTGCTCCGCACTGCGCGAACAGCCTCCTCCACAAATCCGATCATCGTTTCCACGGGCGCACGGGCGAACTTCGCGTTGAAGCTCCGGATATCCTGCAACTGATCCTGATTGACCACGGCATCGTCCGACCCGGTAAGCCGGAGCACCAGCACATCCCGCAGCCAGAGCGCCAGCAGAGAGAGGGTGCGCTCCAGATAGGTCCTGTCGGAGCCGCTCGTCAGCCGTTCGATCTCCGCATGCACCGCAAGCGGGCTCCGTTTCAGCGCCGAGCGGAGAAAGGTGACGACGTCGAACCGAAGCTGCCCCAGATCTCCATCAAGCAGCTCGAACGCCCTGCTCAGGCTCCCCTCCGCCAGCTTCGCCATCAGCCGCGCGTTCGTCTTCGGCGTCCCCTTCCGCTCGATCAGGGCGCGGGTGATATCCTCGTCGTTCAGATGATCGAACCGGATCTCCTGACAGCGGGAAAATATCGTGGGAAGCAACCTCTCGCGATGCGATGTCGTCAGGATCAGCACGGTTCCGGAGGCAGGCTCCTCCAGCGTCTTCAGGAAGGCGTTGGCGGCCTCGTCCCCCATCAGATGCGCCTCGCTGATGATGACGATGCGCCATCCCTGTTCGGTCGGCGCGAAGGAGATGCTCCGCTTTACTTCGCGGATCGAGGAGATCTTGATCTGCTGGGCACGGGGGATCGTGATGTTGTGATACGGATCGGCGGCTTTCAGCGCCACCTGCTCCTGAATCTGGGATATCTCGGCATCGCTCAGCTTGAGCATCGGCGAGTCGCCCCGGGCATCCTCCCCCTTTCCGGTGGGAAGAGCGAAGACGAATCGAACGTTCGCGTTCTGAAGCGCCGCCGTGGTCGAACAGCCGTGGCACTCGCCGCAGGAGCTCCCGAGCGGCCCCGGACGCTCGCATCTAAGGTAGGTCGCGACCTCGATTGCCGCGGCGTCCTTGCCGACACCTTCGGGGCCCGTGAAGACCCAGGCATGCGGCACGCGCCCGGAGGCCAGCACCGATCGCAATGTGTTCTTGGCGCGCTGCTGGCCGAGTATGTTATCCCATGACATCTGACGGAAGGCTCCCCCTGTGCCCTCGGGCGGCACGGCAAACTATGCGCGCCGGGAACGGCGCGGGGCGCAATCTAGAGAAGTGAGGGACGTGTTGCAAGAAACGTCGGGGAGAGCGCCTTCCTCCCCCTTCGCTCCTTCGGAGGGAAAGGACCGTTCGAAGCCGCAAGAGGGTCGAGATATCGGATGAAATCAACGACGGCTTGACGTATTTTCCCTCCTGAACGGATCGTGCCGTGAACCCCGGGAACGGAGGCCCGGATCTCATGACCGACCGTTGCCCAGCATTACCCGATTCGACCCCACTCAACAGCAGACCACATGAACGAAGGGCCGGGACGAGAACCAGTTCGTTTCGAGATACGAAAAGCGACCAAACGCGATATTCCCGACATAGCGCGCGTCCACGTCGATTCGTGGCGCACCACCTACGCAGGGATCATCCCGCAGAAATATCTGGATGGGCTTACCTACGCCCAGCGGGAGACGCAGTGGGATCTTATCCTCTCCAAACGGGGGTCGCGCACCGTGATCCTGGTGGCCGTGGATCGACACGGAACAGTCGTAGGCTTCATGAACGCGGGGCCCGCCCGCGAGAGCGTTCCCGACCTGCAGGGGGAGATCTATGCCGTCTACATCCTGAAGGAATACCAGGGCTCCGGCATCGGCCGCGAGCTCTTCACGGCCACCGCGAAGTGGCTCTATAAACGTGGGATGAAATCGCTCTACGTCTGGGTTCTCACGCAGAATCCCGCCAGAAGGTTCTACGAGAAGATGGAGGGAGAAAACATCGCGACGAGGAATATCACAATCGGAGAAAAGCTCCTGGGGGAGACGGCGTACGGATGGCGCGATCTTGCCAGGCTCCTTCACCTGTGACCGGACCGATCCGCAGCGCGTCCATATCGTCGCAGCACGACACTTCCCTTCTCAGCGCGCGAGCCATTTCTCGAATCTCTTCCGCTCGATCTCCGACATATCCTCCCGCACGGCCAGCTCGTAATGATCGCGATCGACCGGCTCGACCGTCGTCTCGAAGAGCCTCCCCTCGGATGCGGCCGTCAACCGTATTGCCGTACCGCTGCGACGCGCTCCCGTCAGAAGGGCGCCCCACTGGCGCGAGTTCGTCACCCGGACGCCGTTGACCGCTATCAGTTCATCCTCGGCCCCCAGCCCCGCCCCCTCCGCCGGTGAGTCTCTCCATATCTTCGCGATCTTCAGTCCCGTCCTGATCTCCTCGATCTCAAGGCCGAACCAGACGCTCGGCAGATGCGACTGATACGGCAGGCTGCCGCCGAACGTATCGTTCCCTCGGGGAGCCTTCACGCGCCATTCCAGCCCCAGCTCCCGCACCGTCTCGGCGATCGGCAGTTCATCGGTCGAATTGATCCAGTGGAGGAAATCGGCCGATATATCGGTTCCGACCGCATCGCTCACTATGGCGACGAACTCCTCTTCGGTGACGCCGCGCGCCGGGTCCGCTTCGTACCGGCGCATCAGGGCCCTCATCCCGTCGTCGAGCGATTTCCCGCCGTCGGTCCGGGCGATGATCGTCATGTCGAGCAGCAGGAAGATCACCCCTCCCTCCAGATAATAGCTCGCGAGACGATTATGCAGATCGGGGGTGGGGATGTAGAGCTTGACCCAGCTCAGGTAGGAGGAATCCTTGATCGAGGTGAAGCGCCTTCCCGGCGTCTCCAGCAGCTTGCCGATATGCTCCCGCCCAAGCACCGAGATATATTCGTCGCGGCTGTGGAAGCCGCAGCGGTAGCCCATCAGATCGTCGTAGTAGCTGGTGCACCCCTCGGCCAGCCAGAGCATCCGCGTGTAGTTTTCGCTCTGGTAGTCGAACGGTCCCAGCTCGACGGGGCGTATCCGCTTCACGTTCCAGAGGTGGAAATATTCGTGGCAGAGGAGCACCAGGAACTTGACGACCTTCTCCCTCTCGGCGAACACCTCGGAATCGAACATGTTCACCGAGGAGCGCGCGTGCTCCAGTCCGCCGTACAGCCCCGGAAGAAGCTGGTTGATGAAGAGATACCTGTCGTACGGCAGCGAACCCCAGAGCTCCACCGCCCTGTCGACGATGATCTTGACCTGCTCGGTGATCCACTCCGGATCGAAGTCACCGGCGCCCGTGATCGCCACTTCATGTATCGCGCCGTGACGTTCAAAGGTCGCCGAGTAGTGGTCGCCGATCTCGATCGGGCAGTCGATCAGAATATCGTAGTTGAGCGCTCCCCAGACGCCTTCACCGACCGGTGAGAGGGAGGTGCTGACGGTGGACCAGGGATGATCGATCTCAACGTGATGGATCTCGCCGGTACGTCCCTCCACGAACATCATGGCGTTGGCCGGATTGATGAAGGCGTGGAATCTGGTGATGTGAGTGACGCGCACGGTCCGCTCGAAGCCGTAGACGGTATACGATACGTTGACACGTCCGCCCCCCCCGGCCACTCTAACCCTGTTCTTGGAGATCCACTCGAACGCGAGGGGGCCGCCATCTTCTCCGGTCACCGCAAAATCGCCCTGATGCGATATGAAATCCCGGACCTTGTAGGAGCCCGGGATCCAGTTCGGAAGCGCCAGGACGAGATCGCCGCTCTCCGTTCCGTCGATCTCCATCCGGACGTCGACCAGGTGCTGCGCGCAGCGCGGGAATGAAAGGCGGTAACGGATCGAGGCGCTCGTGCCGAGAAGCTGCTCGTCCCTCTGTTCGATTGAATATGCCATGACGGGTTCGCTGGAGCTGTCTGAGGATCGGTCGGACCCACACGGGTCCGGCCGCCGATGCGTCTCGCGGGAGTGAACTGAACCGACCGGACGGCGCCCGGGATGTATCGGCGGCCGACGCATCGTTGATGCGCTGAATTGCAAAGATACGTTCCTACACCCAGAGCAGCCCAGCGGCTACATGCGCCAAACAACCTGATACCAGATTGGCCCCGTAGAGAAGACGGACGACGTCGGCCTCTCTCATCCCGGCCCGCATGATCCGATGGATCAGATGATCGTGCCCCCCCTTCCACGGAGGAACCCCTCGCAGCGGCCGCGTGATCGTCAGGAAGGCGGTGTCCAGGATCGGCACGCCGACGATCAGCCCCCGCACCAGGAACGTCTCGATCACGCTCCACTCCCCTCCGCCGGTCCCCGACGGGGCCTGTATGGAGAGGGTGATGACGGCGACCGCATACCCGAGCAGCATCGTCCCGGCATCCCCCATATAGGAGCGTGCCGGAGGAAAGTTATGGATCAGGAACGCGGCGACGGCGCCGATCACCCCGCCGACCAGGATTCCGGTCGCGTATCCTCCCCCGTCCAGAAAGGGGAGACTGAAGAGGAGGATGATCCCGACGGTGCCGGCCGCCGTGCCGTCCAGGGCGTCGAGCAGGTTGATGGAGTTCATCAGGAGAACGATCCAGAATCCGGCGGCGAACCGTTCGGTCACGTCGCCGACCACCATGAAGGAGTCGTCCTGGACGATCACCAGGGCGATCGCGATCTGCCCCAGCAGCTTGGCGGCGGGGGTGAGCGGCCTGATATCGTCGACCAGCCCGAGCGCGAGGGCGGCGAACGCACCGACGGCGACGATCCCCCCTCCTTCCATCCCGCCACTTCCAAAGATCGCCAGAGTGCTCCCGATTCCGATTGCCATCGCGACCCCTCCGAACAGAGGGATGTCGGTCAGACCGGGACGGCAGTTCGGGGACCGGCTCGACACGATACGAAGCCGGACGGCGGCTCTCGACGCCACCGGCATTGCCGCAAGCGTGACAAGAAACGACACGCAGGTCATCAGAAGGATCTCGATCGGTTTCATAGAGCCTCCCGATCGAGGGGGGACGAACTAACGGACGGCGTGCGGCGGTAAATTTCAGGATCGCCGGCGACCAATGGGGGGTCGCCGGCGATCGCTGCCTCCAACCTCTCTGTGATGGGTGCTGTTCCCGAATAATCCGGGGCGATTTCCATATCGCCCGCAAGAAGAGATCCCATGGCGTCCTCCTACCCGATTGTAAGAATACCGTCGACGGATACTCGACGTGTAAGAGGTAGTTGTCGCCATGTGTCTTGGTACCGGAAAAAGAGAACAAAAATGAACGGAATGAACCAGGAGAGAAGACGTCATCGACAATTATGGGACAATGCAACTATGCAGTGCGGGCCGTATGCGATTGCAGCAATACACCGAGCGGAGTGAACGAAAAATCGGAGAGCAATCGGCGAAGTCTTTCCCGCGTCGTGGACAATCTGAAGTAATGTGTCAGCATCACTTTCCAGTCGAAGAATATTCTGGGATGACGCGGATCGAGTTCCCAGGGATGGATGTAGAACACTGCCGGGCGATTCGTCTCTTCAAGAGCACGGATATTTCTGCGTGTGAATTCATACGGATAAATTCTGAAATATGCGCCCCCCACGGCGGGAAGTCTACGATTGCCGATCATTCGCACCGACATCGGGACCTCCCATATCCAGCCGGATGGGGTCTCGATATGGCACGGATCAAGCGGGAAATCAGGAATGCCGCAGCGCCAGTGATTGATCGGGAAGACACTTGAATCGCAGTCATAACCGAGTTCGATCAGTGTCTCGAGCGCCCAGAACGATTTCGGGGTGATCGAGAAATACGGGGCACGGTACGACTTCACATCGCATCCGCCGATATCCTGGATTGTTTTCGTCGATTTTTCGATATCATCACGAAATTCATCGGGGCTCTGCGAATAGACCAGTTCGTGCGACCATCCGTGCGATCCTATCTCATGTCCCGATTCAATGGTTCTACGCAGAAGTCCCGGGAAGAGCCTGGCCGCGGGACCGAGCCAGAAGAAGGTCGCCTTTACTCCGAATTCGTCAAGCATGTCGAGGAGAACATTCATTCCTCTGTCGAGCCGTCGTTCATATTCCGCACCGTTTTCCTTCAGGGGGAGTCCCTGATACCAGTCCTCTACATCGACGGTGAATGCGTGCTGCATGATATACTGGATGAATGAGAATTATTCCGAGATGCGACACATTTATCGCGGCCGGGCCATCCAACAGATTTCGGTTATTTTCAGATGCCGTTCGGATCATTAACACAGCGAGCTGGAGAAATGTTAGAAGGGGTGGCGGGAAGTTCTTTTCAATTGGTTTTATTGGGATGGTGATATTCGTTGCGGGATCGGGAAGCTCATATCAGCCGCCCGGAGTATTACAAAGCATTGAAGGCGCATACCATTTTTCTCACTCATCGATGATAAAAAGAATGGTACGCACCTTCGGCGCTTAGAAAAAAACAACGTCTTCAGCTACAAATAGGCGCTCCCTTCGGGAGCCCGTGTATCATTAACACAGCAGGGAGGCGAAATGTTAGAAGGAGTGATGTGGTGAATTCCCTGCTTGCTGACGACATCCGCTAACGACACCCGCTTGTCGTCTTCACAGCCAACGCGGGTGACCAACGCGATCGGTCAACGCGATCGATCAACGGCCACGCGAAATGTATCCCTTGAACGAAGGGCCTCGCATCTAACTATATCGCATTATTTATTCTTCGAATAGAGGCTTCCTTCGAGAGCGGGGGAACTCGGCGGCTCATCTCATTCCACGAGCGAAGCACCCCGCCGCTATATCGCATCATCCGCACTCTGAGCGCCGAGGAGGACGCGCCAGGCGTCGTCGACTCTGTTCCTGTGCAGGTAGGCGGCGGCGACCTTGTGGAGGCGTCCCTCGGGCCAGGAGGCGGTGTCGTCGCCGTAGGCGGCCACGGCGGCGGCAAGGGCTCGGTCGGGATCGCCGACCCGGAGCTCCAGGTCCAGGTCGTCCGAGGCGGCAGGGGCGAGCGCGGTCCAGAAGCCGCGGATGGAGAGCTCGTCCGGCAGCGTCTGTATGCCGGCGAGCCTGGAGAGCTCGTTGCCGGTGAGCACCGGGCTCTCACGTATCGCCGCCGGCAGCGAATCGAACCCGATCCCGACATGCGTCGGCTTGTGGAGCGTGAAGACCGCGTCCCCGCTGGCACGGCAGTAGAGAGGCCCTCCCATGCGCGCCACCAGGTCGAGACGATCGGCGTTCGGATAGGTGCCGTCGAAGACCGAGTCGCGGATATGGAACATCACCACCTCCCCGATCAGCAGATTGCCGGAGCCCGGCTTCCCTCCCAGATCGATATGCTGCAGCAGTCTGCACTCCATCACCATCGGCGACTCGGCGACGCCGAACGGTCTGATCTTCTCGCTCGGCAGCTTCGTGAACCCCGCCTTCACATACTCGTCGACCCCCGCCGCAAAATCGCTGGAGGCGAGGCTCATCTGCTCGACCATCGCGTACGACACCACGGAGATCGTGAACTCTCCGGTGGCGAGGACGTTCAGCAGCGTATGCTTCGGCGTCCCGTCGCTCCCCCTGAGCGCCGGAGAGAACGCCACCACCGGCGGGTTCGCGCCGAACGCGTTGAAAAAGGAGAAGGGGGCCAGATTCGGACGTCCCTCTGCGTCGATCGTCCCCGCGAAGGCGATCGGACGGGGCGCCACGCAGGTCAGCAGGTAGCGATGGGATTCGGAATGGTGTATCGTGGAAGGGTCTATATGACGCATTGATCTTCAGATTGGAATGTTGTCGTTGCCGCCGATCTCCTCGCGCTTATCATGGTCCGTACCACGCAGAACACGCAGGGCAATCTCTATCACCGCGCGCATCTTCTGCCGTGCGTTGGCCCCTTCGGCCACGACATCGGAATGATCGAGGGGGGAGGACACGGCCTCGGTTGCCGTGTTCGTAATCAGTGAAAAGCCGATCGTTCTGATGCCGAGCCGGGCGGCCTCCCTTGCCTCCGGAACCGTCGACATGCCGACGGCGGAAGCCCCCATCCGCCGCAACATACGGATCTCCGCCCGTGTCTCGTAGCTCGGCCCCTGCACACCCGCGTAGACACCGCGACGCAGTGCGATATGTTCAGCAGCGGCCAGATCGACCACGGCATCAGTGGCGTCCCTGTCGAACAACGGACGAGAGCTCCCCCTCCCGTGCGCTCCCCCCTCCCATCCGTTCAACGGCTTCTGCCAGGCATTCCCCATCGGCATCAGCGATCCTATGCAATCGTCGATCGCCATGATCTCGCCGACCTTGAACGTCGGGTCGAGTCCGCCGGCAGCGTTGGTGACGACAAGGTTCTCAAGAGAGAAGTTGCGTGCCGCTCCCACGAGCTCCGTGACCTCCCGCGCATCATACCCCTCGTAGAGATGCCGTCGTCCCAGAGCGAGGAGCGCCGTCGATTTCGGTCGACGCAGGAACGCCACACGCCCGGCATGACCGTCGACGCCGCTTACATCCTCGATAATGACATCGATCTCATCATCGCTGAAGCAGCCGCTCATACCGGAGCCGAGAACGATAAGAGTGTCGGCGAGGATGGCAGAGAGAGCATGGGAAGGTCGAGTCGTTCGCATTGAACACGAAGATATGGCGGATGGCGGAAAGATGACGAGGCCGCGCTCGGAACGGATCGAAAAGAAAGCCCCCACGGCACAAATGCCGCGGGGGCTTATCGTCCTTCGATACTCCCGGCGATTCGAGGTCACCGGAAGCGCTCGAACTCTTATCCGAAGAGGGTCTTCGACACCTTCGACGGCGCCGCCTCGGGTCCGTTGCGGCGGACGTCGTTGGCGTCGATGATGTTGTCGTTCTTGCTGGAGACGATCAGATCGCGATAGCGCTTCAGACCGGTTCCGGCAGGGATCAGACGTCCCATAATGACGTTCTCCTTCAGGCCGTGCAGGTTGTCGACCTTCGCCTCGATCGCCGCGTCCGTAAGGACCTTGGTGGTCTCCTGGAACGATGCGGCCGAGATGAACGACTCGGTCGTCAGCGACGCCTGCGTGATGCCGAGCAGAAGCGGCTCGGAGGTAGCTGCCTCGGCGTCGCGCGCCTCGGCTGCGGTCTTCCCCTTCTTCTTCAGTTCGACGTTCACCTCCTTGAACTTGCGTCGCAGCACGAGCTGTCCCACCTTCAGGCGGCTGTCTCCCTTCTCGGTGATCACGACGTGATTCTTCATCTCGTCGTTCTCCTCCTCGAACTTGAAGCGGTCGACCTGATCCCCCTCCAGGAAGCGCGTATCTCCCGGATCGATGATCCGGACCTTCTGCAGCATCTGGCGGACGATCACCTCGATATGCTTGTCGTTGATGTTCTGCCCCTGCATCCGGTAGACTTCCTGCGTCTCGTTGACGATATACTCCTGGACCGCGTTGACCCCCTTGATGGCAAGGATGTCGTGCGGATCGACGGAGCCGTCGGAGAGCCGCTCGCCCGAGCGGATGAAGTCCCCTTCCTGCACCAGAACGTGCTTACCGAAGCTGACCGTGTACTCCACGCGGGTATGCCCGTCGAGCGAGGTGACCACCACGACCCGGTTGCCGCGCTTCGGCTTGTCGAAGGAGATGATTCCATCGATTTCCGAGACGACTGCCGGCTGCTGCGGCGACCGGGCCTCGAAGAGCTCCGTGACGCGCGGCAGACCGCCCGTGATATCGCGGGTCTTGCCGACGTCGCGAGGCATCTTGGCAAGCACCGTTCCCGGCTGCACCGGCTCCCCATCCTCCACGTTGATATTCGCGCGGACCGGGATGATGTACGGCTGCAGCAGGGTCCCGTTCTCGTCCACGATCTCGATCGTCGGGCTCTTGGTACGATCCTTCGAGTCGATGACGACCTTCGTGATGTAGCCTGTCTGCTCGTCGGCCTCGTCGCGATACGTCACGTTCGCGATCAGCTCCTTGTAGCGGACGAAGCCGGGACGGTCGGTGAGAATCACGTTGTTGTACGGATCCCATTCGTAGAGAATGCCCCCCTTCGGAACAACCGCTCCCTCCTTGACGTGGAGGACCGAACCGTACGCGACATCGTATCTGTGGACGACACGATTGTCGGAGTCGAGGATCGCCAGCGCGCCGGCGCGGCCGGTCACGATACGGGAGACGCTCTTGACACCGGTGTCGGCGTCGGTCTCCTCGCGCTCGATATACTTGACCCCTTCGTACTGGATCTTCCCCTCGTTCTTCGTCTGCACCGTGCTCTGCGCCGAGATGAGCGACGCCGTACCGCCCGTGTGGAACGTGCGGAGCGTAAGCTGCGTGCCCGGCTCGCCGATCGACTGCGCGGCGATGATGCCGACAGCCTCTCCGATGTTCGCCAGCGCTCCGGTCGTCAGGTTGATGCCGTAGCACTTGCCGCAGATCCCCCGCTTCGACTCGCAGGTGAGGACCGAACGGATCTGGATCATCTCGATCGGCGTCTCGGAGATCATCAGGGCGATCTCCGGCGTGATCACGTCGTTGGCCTGGACCACGACCTCGCCGCTGAGCGGATCGACGACGTTCTCCAGCGCCACGCGACCGATCACCCGCTCGTGCAGATGCTCCTTGATATGCTCCCCTTCCTTCAGGGCGCGCATCTCGATACCGCGGATCGTGCCGCAGTCGTGATCGGCGATGATCGAATCCTGCGCCACGTCGATCAGACGACGGGTCAGGTAACCTGCGTCGGCCGTCTTCAGAGCCGTGTCGGCCAGACCCTTACGGGCGCCGTGCGTCGAGATGAAGTACTCCAGAATCGAGAGTCCTTCCTTGAAGTTCGACGTCACCGGGTTTTCGATAAGCTCGCCGACGCCGCCCGAGAGCGACTTCTGCGGCTTCGCCATCAGACCGCGCATTCCGGCGAGCTGGCGGATCTGCTCCGTCGAGCCTCGCGCCTTGGAGTCGAGCATCATCCAGAAGGTGTTGAAGCCGTGGTTGTCCGACTTCAGCTCCTGCTGCACCACCGAGAGAACGCGGTTCGTGGCGTTCGACCAGACGTCGATCACCTTGTTGTAGCGTTCGCCGTTGGTGATGACCCCTTCCAGGTAGAAGTTCTCCAGACGGTCGACCTCGCGCTGCGCCTTGCCGATGATCTCATCCTTCTCGGCCGGCACGATGACATCCGAGATCGACACCGAGAGTCCTCCCCTGGTGGCGTAGGTGAAGCCCATGTCCTTCAGGCTGTCGAGGAACTTCACCGTCTTCAGCAGCCCCGCGCGGCGGAAGCAGTCGGAGATGAATCGGGTCAGCTCCTTCTTCGTCAGGAGCATGTCGATGTAGCCGAGCTCGGTGGGGACGATGGCGTTGAAGATCACGCGTCCGGTGGAGGTCTCGATGATCTTGTTGTTCACACGCACCTTGATCTTGGCGTGGAGCGCCAGCTTCTTGGTGTTGTGGGCCACGATCACCTCGACCGGCGACGAGAAGACCTTCCCTTCGCCCATCGAGCCGGGACGCGACTTGGTGAGGTAGTAGCAGCCGAGAACCATGTCCTGCGACGGAACGGTGATCGGGTCGCCGCTCTGCGCGGAGATGATGTTGTGCGACGAGAGCATCAGCAGCATCGCCTCCAGCTGGGCGTCGTAGCTCAGCGGGACGTGGACGGCCATCTGGTCACCGTCGAAGTCGGCGTTGAACGCCGCGCAGACGAGCGGGTGGAGATGGATCGCCTTACCTTCGACGAGTCGCGGCTGGAACGCCTGGATGCCGAGACGGTGGAGCGTGGGGGCGCGGTTCAGAAGGACCGGATGCCCGTCGATCACCGTCTCAAGGATATCCCACACCTCGTTCGTCTTCCGCTCCACGACCTTCTTGGCGGACTTCACGGTCTTCGTATGCCCGCGCTCGATCAGCTTCCTGATGATGAACGGCTTGAAGAGCTCCACGGCCATATCCTTCGGCAGACCGCACTCGTGCAGGCGCATCTCCGGACCGACCACGATGACCGAACGGCCGGAGTAGTCGACGCGCTTTCCGAGCAGGTTCTGGCGGAAGCGGCCCTGCTTCCCCTTCAGCATATCGGAGAGCGACTTGAGCGCGCGCTGCGAGTCGGAACGGACGGCCGAACCGCGGCGGGAGTTGTCGAACAGAGAGTCGACCGCCTCCTGCAGCATTCGCTTCTCGTTCCGGAGAATGACCTCGGGAGCGTCGATATCCATCAGTCGCTTCAGGCGGTTGTTCCTGATGATGACACGGCGATAGAGGTCGTTCAGATCGGAGGTGGCGAAGCGGCCGCCTTCCAGCGGCACCAGCGGACGAAGCTCGGGGGGGATCACCGGGATCACGTCGAGCACCATCCACTCCGGCTTGTTCGGCTCGCTCTCCCCTTCCGGACGCTCGCGGAACGCGTTGATCACGCGCAGACGCTTCAGCGCCTCGGCCTTCTTCTGCATCGAGGTCTCGGTGCGGACCTGATCGCGGAGTATCAGCGCCAGCTCGTCGGGGTTGACCCGCTTGAGCAGCTCCTTGACCGCCTCACCGCCGATCAGCGCGATGAACTTCTTCGGGTCCTCGTCGTCCAGATCGCCGTTCGACGGCGGGAGCGACGCCATGATATCCAGGAACTGCTCCTCGGTGAGAAGGTCGTTGACCTGGAGGCCGGTCAGACCCGGCTGAACCACCACATAGGATTCGTAATAGACGATCCGCTCCACATCCTTGGTCGGCAGGCCGAGCACGGCGCCGATCTTGGAGGGGAGCGAACGGAGGTACCAGATATGGACCACCGGAACGGCCAGGGCGATATGCCCCATCCGCTCGCGGCGGACCGACTTCTGCGTCACCTCGACGCCGCAGCGGTCGCAGATGATCCCTTTATAGCGGATTCGCTTGTACTTGCCGCAGTGGCATTCCCAGTCGCGAACCGGACCGAAGATCTTTTCGCAGAACAGACCGTCCTTTTCGGGACGGAAGGAGCGATAGTTGATCGTCTCGGGCTTGGTCACCTCGCCGTGCGATCTGTTCAGGATGTCGTCCGAGGACGCCAGCTTGATCATGATCCGGCGGAAGTTCTGCCCAACGATCTGATTCGGTTGAGTAAACACGATGATCTCCCGGTTATTGTATCTCTAACTAAATCGTATTGCAATGTTGTAAGCGCGCTCGCCGATCGCCCTGCACGCGAACCGGGGCCCCGGCGATGGAGCCCCGTTCGGCATATCGTGCATCAGTCGATCTTGACCTCGAGCCCGAGTCCCTGCAGCTCCCGCACGAGGACGTTGAACGACTCCGGGATGTTCGGTTCCGGGAGGTTCTCCCCCTTGACGATCGACTCGTAGGTCTTGGCGCGCCCGTGGACGTCGTCCGACTTGACCGTGAGGATCTCCTGCAGGACGTTGGCGGCGCCGTACGCCTCCAGCGCCCAGACTTCCATCTCTCCGAAACGCTGGCCGCCGAACTGCGCCTTTCCGCCGAGCGGCTGCTGCGTGATCAGGGAGTACGGTCCGATCGACCGGGCATGGATCTTATCCTCGACAAGGTGCGAGAGCTTCAGCATGTAGATCACCCCGACGGTGACCTGCTGATCGAACCGCTCGCCCGAGCGGCCGTCGTAGAGATCCGTCTTGGCGGAACGCTCCAGGCCGGCCTTCTCCAGCCAGTCCTGCACATCCAGCCAGCGGGCGCCGTCGAAGATCGGCGTGGCGAACCGGACACCGAGCTTCTTGCCGGCCCAGCCGAGCGCGGTCTCGTAGAGCTGACCCAGGTTCATTCGCGACGGCACGCCCAGCGGGTTCAGAACGATGTCGATCGGGGTCCCGTCCGGAAGGAACGGCATATCCTCGTGCGCCACGATCTTCGCCACGACACCCTTGTTGCCGTGACGTCCCGCCATCTTGTCCCCCACCTGCAGCTTCCGCTTCTTGGCGATGTAGACCTTCGCCATCTGCATGATCCCCGGCTGGAGCTCGTCCCCCTGCGCCACCTTGTTCTTCTCGATCCTGATGTCGTCCTGCACCAGCGCCACGACGTGACGGAAGTTCTGATACGCCTTCTTGACGAGGGCGCTCTTCCGCTTGTTCTCCACCCACGGCTCGTCGTTCGCAAGAAGGCCGATGTCGACGCCGTCGGCAAGCTTCGTCGTGAAGGTGTCGCTCTTGAAGGCCGTTCCGGAGCGGATCACCGTCGTGCCGGAGTCATCGCGGACGCCGAGCGAGGTCTCGCCGTCGAGCAGGGCGCCCAGCTTCTCGGCCAGCATCCTGTTGTAGCGGTCGATCGATTCCTCGAGCTGACGGTCGAGCATCTCCTGGCGCTTCTTCTCATCCTTCCGGATGTCTGCATCCTTCTTCACGATCCGGCGGCTGAAGAGCTGCGAGTTGATCACGACCCCCTTCATGCCGGGAGGCGCCTTCAGCGAGGCATCCTTCACGTCGCCCGCCTTGTCGCCGAAGATCGCGCGGAGGAGCTTCTCCTCCGGGGTCGGGTCGGTCTCTCCCTTCGGGGTGATCTTGCCGACCAGGATGTCGTTCTCGCGAACCTCCGATCCGACGCGGATGATGCCGTTCTCGTCGAGATCCTTCACCGCCTCCTCGGAGACGTTCGGGATTTCACGGGTCAGCTCCTCCTCGCCACGCTTCGTGTCGCGGACGTGGATCGAGAACTCCTCGATATGGACCGAGGTGTAGATATCCTCGCTGACGACCCGCTCGGAGATGACGATGGCATCCTCGAAGTTGTAACCGCGCCACGGCATGAACGCCACGACCAGGTTCCGTCCCAGCGCCAGCTCGCCATCCTTGGTGGCGCTCCCGTCGGCCAGGACATCCCCCGCCTTGAACCGCTGCCCCTCGCGGACGATCGGGCACTGGTTGATGCAGGTATCCTGGTTCGTGCGGAAGAACTTCGTGAGCTCGTATTCCTTCACCCTGTCGTCCATGAACGAGACGAGCTGATCCTCCTTGTTGAGGGTCTGATCGTACTCGACCACGATCTTCATGGCGTCGACATACCTTACCACGCCGTCGCGCTCGGCGGTGATCAGCGTGCGGGAGTCGCGCGCGATCTTCTCTTCCATACCGGTGCCGACAACAGGACGCTCCGGACGGAGAAGCGGAACGGCCTGGCGCTGCATGTTCGAACCCATCAGCGCGCGGTTGGCGTCGTCATGCTCCAGGAACGGAATCATCGCGGCGGCCGCCGAGACGATCTGGTTCGGGGCGATATCGATGAACTGCACCTGCAACGGCTCCACCATCACGAAATCACCCGACTGACGGGCGCGGATACGCTCCTGAATGATCTTCCCCTTGCCGTCGGTCTCGACCGTCGCCGTGGCGATGATCGCCCCTTCTTCCTTGTCGGCCTGGAGGAAGTCGATATGCTCGGTGACCCGTCCCTCCATCACGCGGCGATACGGCGTCTCGATGAAGCCGAAGTCGTTGATCCGGGCATGGATGCAGAGGGAGGAGATCAGACCGATGTTCGGACCTTCCGGCGTCTCGATCGGGCAGAGGCGGCCGTAGTGCGTGTAGTGAACGTCGCGGACCTCGAAGCCGGCGCGCTCGCGGGTGAGACCGCCCGGTCCCAGCGCCGACATACGACGCTTGTGGGTCATCTCCGCCAGCGGGTTCGTCTGGTCCATGAACTGCGAGAGCTGGTTCGTGCCGAAGAAGGTGTTGATCACCGAGGTGATCGTCCTTGCGTTGACCAGCTCGGAGGGGGTGAACTGCTCCATGTCGTGGATGTTCATCCGCTCCTTGATCGTGCGGGCCATACGGGCCATGCCGACGTTGACCTGGGCGGCGAGCTGCTCACCCACGGTGCGGACGCGGCGGTTCCCCAGATGGTCGATATCGTCCACCTGCTTCTTCCCCTGCTGCAGTTCGATCAGGTGCTTGATGATCGCGACGATATCGTCGCGGGTCAGCGTCGTCTGATCGGGGGGGATGCTCAGTTCCAGCTTGTCGTTGATCCTGTAGCGGCCGACTTCGCCCAGATCGTAGCGCTTCGGGTTGAAGAAGAGCTTGTCGATCAGCGCGCGGGCGGTCTCCAGGTCGGGAGCCTCGCCCGAACGGAGCTGACGATAGATCGCCTCCAGGGCGTCCTCCTCGCTCCGGGCGATATCCTTCTGAATCGTCTTGATGATGATCGAATCGGCCTGCGACGCGTCGGCGGTATAGACGCGGACGGAGTCGACGCCGGAGGAGCGGATGCTCTCGATCAGTTCCTCGGTCAGACGCACATCCTTGCCGGTGACGATTTCACCGGTCTCCATGTCGATGATGTCACCTGCGATCGAGCGATCGATATATTCCGACGTGAGCTCGGCGGCCGGGACATCCTCGGTGAGCTGGAAGAGCTGGAGGAGATCGTCGTCCGAGGAGAAGCCGAGGGCACGGAGCAGGGTCGTCACCGGGAACTTCTTCTTCCGGTCGATGTAGGCGTACATCACGTTCTGGATGTCGGTCGTGAACTCGACCCACGAACCGCGGAACGGGATGATGCGCGCCGAGAAGATGCGTGTTCCGTTCGGGTGCATCGCATCCGAGAAGAAGACGCCCGGGGAGCGATGAAGCTGTGAGACCACGACGCGCTCGGCGCCGTTGATGATGAACGTGCCGCGATCGGTCATCATCGGGATATTGCCGAGATAGACCTCCTGCTCCACCGTTTCGATGAAATCGTCCGACTCGCGATCCGCCTTCGAGCTGAGGCGGAGTGTCGCCTTCAGGGGGACGGCGTAGGTCAGCTCACGCTCGCGGCACTCGTTGACGTTGTACTTCGGGCGTTCGATCCGGTAGTCGATGTATTCGAGCGTGAAGATCTCACGGGCATCGGTGATCGGGAAGTTGGTCAGGAATGCCTGCTGAAGTCCGATCGGACGCTTTTCCTCGGTAACGGCACCGTTCTCCTCGAGCTGCAGGAAGTCCTTGTACGCCGCCAGCTGGACGTCGAGGAGATCGGGCATGTCGATTCCATGCGCGACCCGGGCGAAGGTCACCCTTCCGTCCGTCGAGCCATTCTTGGAAACGTTGGTATTCACAGATGTATGCCTCCAGTCGGTGAGGATGCTTGAGTCGGCTCAAGACAAAAAAAGGACTCTTCTCGGCAGGGATGTTCGCAGCCGCCGGGAAGAATCCAGATTCATTGACGTGTTGTTTCGAAGTAATCGATGGTTCTAGCTGTCGATTCCTGCCGTTGACACCGGGTCGAGACCGCCCCACCTGTTGAAATCGGGTCGAAAAGCGCATGTGACTGACGCTACGAGAATGTTCAACGGCATTGGCAGGCGACGCGGAAGCTCGGAACTTATTGTGCGTGCGCCCGGTATTGCTCCATCGATCGAAAATACGCAATTCTCCCCAGCATCGAGAAACCGTCTGTCGTGGTCTCTCGACACTGAGGAGAACCGTATGTCGTTCGCCCGCCCGTCCCCTCCGGGGTATCCCCTCCCGGGCAGCGGGGGAAGTCCGCCGCGCGTACGGCGGAATTACTTCAGGGTGACGGTCGCGCCGGCAGCCTCGAGCTTCTTCTTGATATCCTCGGCCTCGGCCTTGGCGATCGCCTCCTTGACCGGCTTCGGAGCGCCTTCGACCAGGTCCTTGGCTTCCTTCAGGCCGAGTCCGGTCAGCTCGCGGACGACCTTGATGACGTTGATCTTGCCGGCGCCGGCGTTGGTCAGCTCGACCGTGAACTCCGTCTGCTCCTCGACGACGGGAGCCGGAGCGGCGCCTGCGGGCATCATTCCGCCCATCATCATCGGAGCGGCGGCCGTGACGCCGAACTTATCCTCAAGGGCCTTCTTCAGCTCGGACGCCTCAAGCAGGGTGAGGTTTCCGATCGTTTCTACGAGTTCTGCAACGTTTGCCATTGTAGTTGTATTCCTGTTGAATGTGACTGTAGATCTTTCTCAAGTGCGTAACCGATTCGCCGCGATCGCGGGATGACCCGCGCGGCGACACCGGATCAGGCCGCGGAGGCTTCCGCCGCGGGGGCTTCCTTCGACTTGGCGACCTCCTCGATGACCGAGGCGAGATCGCGCATCACCGCGTTGATCGCTCCGACGATGCCGGAGGCAGGGGCGTTCAGGGCGCCGACGATCGAGCCGAGCAGGTCCATGCGCGACGGCATGGTTGCCAGCTCCTTCAGTCGGTCACCGCCGAAGACCTCTCCTTCGAGAATCGCGAAGTTCAGCTTCGGGATTTCGATCTTCGGATCGATGAACGTGTTCAGAACGCGTGCCGGGGCGGCGGGATCGTCATAGGCGACCGCGATACCGGTCTGCCCGACGAACTTGTCGACGACATGATCGTACTTTCCGGTCTCCCGGAGAGCACGCTTCACCAGCGTGTTCTTGGCGACCTTATACTTCACCCCGACCTTCTTGAACTCGCGACGCAGCTTGATCGCCGTGCCGACGTTCATTCCGGTATAGTCGATCGAATAGAGCGCGGTTGCCCCGTCCAGCAGTTCCGACACTTCCTTTACGACTTCTGCTTTCTGTTCTTTGGTCATAGGTATCCGTGAGCAGCGGGCTCACCAGTGACTGAGTGGGTTGATACTGCCGGCATTCCGTGGAAACGGCCGCCTGCATGGCGTGTCGCGGGAGAAGCCCCGACGGATGTCGGGCCCGTGACGGCCGCGGTTCGTTCCCGGGAGCCGCCGAACAGTGTCGACGGAACCTCGATCCTCCCCTCTCCTCCTTGCGGCTGAGAGCGGTACCGAGGAATACAACCGAGGCGAGTGCGTAAGTTTTCATGCGACCTGCCCGCCCGCGCAGCTTCCGAGGGAGCGCGCCGGGGTCCGGGCAGGTTCCTGAGATCCGGAGCCCTTAGTGGACTTCGGTGGCGAGAGTGGCTTCCAGCAGCGGGATGCCGGGGCCCATCGTGGAGCTGAGAGTGATGCCGCGGACATACTTCCCCTTCGAGGTCTGCGGCTTGTTCCGCATGATGCTCCCGACGAAGCTGTGGATGTTGTCCACCAGCTTGTCGACCTCGAACGAGGCCTTGCCGACAGAGGCATGGACGACGCCCGCCTTGTCGACGCGGTACTCGATCTTACCCGCCTTCACCTCGCGGACCGCCGTTCCCACATCGGTGGTGACGGTGCCCGACTTCGGGTTCGGCATCAGGCCGCGGGGACCGAGGATCTTGCCGAGCTTGCCGAGCTCGCCCATCACATCCGGGGTGGCGATCACGACGTCGACGTCGGTCCATCCCCCCTTGATCTTCTCCAGAACATCCTCGAATCCGACGTGGTCGGCTCCCGCATCGAGCGCCTCCTGACGGCGCACCTCGCGGGTGACGACGAGGACGCGAACCGCCTTGCCGATTCCGTGCGGAAGCGAAACGGTGCCGCGGACCATCTGGTCGGCCTTGCGCGGATCGACGCCGAGGCGGATCGCGATATCGACCGACTCGTCGAACTTCGCCGTGGCGTTGTTCTTCACGAGCTCCACCGCATCGCGCAGGGGATACTGCTTGTCCTGATCGACCCTCTTGGCGACGCCGTTATATCGTTTGCTGTGCTGTGCCATATCTGATTCTCGGACTTCACCCCTCCGACTGTGTCGGAGCGGACGGTTGTTGATTCACACTTCTTCTGTGGGTCGGCTCCGCCGGGAGCCGGGCGCGGCCGGGGGGATCAGCCTTCGACGGTGATTCCCATCGAGCGGGCGGTGCCGGCGAGCATCGACAGAGCGCTCTCCATCGAATCGCAGTTGAGATCCTCCATCTTTACCTTGGCGATCTCCTCCAGCTGCGTCATGGAGATCTTGCCGACCTTGTTCCTGTTCGGCTCGGCCGATCCCTTCGGAATCGCGATCGCCTTGACGATCAGAACCGCCGCGGGGGGGCTCTTGACCACGAACGTGAAGGTCTTGTCGGAGTAGAAGCTCACCAGGGCCGGGGTCAGGATACCGGCTTCCTTCTGCGTCTTCGCATTGAACTGCTTGACGAACTCCATGCCGTTCAGGCCGCGCTGACCGAAGGCCGGACCCACGGGGGGAGCCATCGTGGCCTGACCCGCCGGGATCTGAAGCTTGAACGTGCCGATTAACTTCTTTGCCATTGTGCTCTATAGGATAAATGTTCTCGTGCCGATTCGATCGCTTCCGAGGGTGGCGTGCGGTTACCGCTCCAGCTCCACCTGCGAGAAGTCCAGCTCCACCGGGGTCTTCCGTCCGAAGATCGAGACCTCGACCTTCAGCTTCTGCTTGCTCATATTGACCTCCCTGACCACCCCGGTAAAGGTGTTGAACGGGCCGTCGATCACCTTCACAGGATCTCCCTCGCGGTAGGCGTCGACGATCGTCTCCACATGCTTTCTCTCCTCCACCCGATCGAGGATCTTGTTGATCTCGTCCGGCTGCAGAGGAACCGGCTCGGTCTTGGTGCCGACGAAGCTGATGACCGACGGAGTGTTCTGGATGATATCCTTGACCTTCTTGGTCAGGATCGCCTGCACGAGGACGTAGCCCGGCAGAAAGTTCTTCTGGCGGGTCCGCTTCTTGCCGTCGCGGACCTCGAAGACCTTCTCCAGCGGGATCAGCACGGTCGGCACCAGTTCGCTCAATCCCAGCCGCTCGACTTCACTTTCGAGCAGCTGCTTGACGCGCGCTTCGTGCCCGGAATAGGTGCGGATGGCATACCACCGCCTCTGTACCGTCGATTCTCCCGGTGCTCCGGCTCCCTGTGCTTCAACAGTCATCTATGTTACCCGGTCCGACCTGCGGACGCTTGATCAAAAGAGGATGCCGAAGAACTTCGACAGCGCGAAGTCCACGACGCCAACGAACACCATGACGATTGCGCAGACGACGATCGTAACGACCGTCGACTCCTGAAGCTGCTCCTTGGTCGGCCAGGAGACCTTCTTCATCTCCGCACCGACCTCACGGACAAACGTGACGACGCTGTTCTGCTTCATGATCGGACCTGAAAATAAGGGGGAAGAAGCACGGGCGGCAGGACTTGAACCCGCAACCTGCGGTTTTGGAGACCGCTGCTCTACCAATTGAGCTACACCCGTGTGGAAGGAATCTCCGGACGCTCCCCCGGAGCCGGACGGAACGAACCGACCGCGACACCCCGGGGATCGACCGCAGAGGACCTATCGAGTCTCTTTATGCGTGGTCCGCTTCTTGTCCCACTTGCAGTACTTCTTGTACTCCACGCGCCCGGACTGCTTCTTCTTGTTCTTGGTCGTCGTGTAGTTACGACGCTTGCACTCCGTGCACTCAAGTGTAATGATATCGCGCATGACCTGTTGCTGACGTTACGTGAGAGAACGTTTCCGGCAATTCCGGCCGGGCGACGGACGCTTCGACACGGAAGAAGGAACCCCGCGGAACCGGCCGTTCAGGACCGGGAGCGGGGCGATGCCCGAGGGCATCTCAGGAAATCCGACCGAATGTGAAAGAGCGGGAGACGGGACTCGAACCCGCGACCAACAGCTTGGAAGGCTGTGACTCTACCAACTGAGTTACTCCCGCATGACGCCCGGCGTAATAATCACCGGACCGCCGCATCCACGGAGAACCGTGTACACGGATGGGGCTCACGACCGGGATTGAACCGGTGACCTCGTCCTTACCAAGGACGTGCTCTACCAACTGAGCTACGTGAGCCTGTGAGATCTTTCTGGAAACGTTACGGAAGCGGTGTGCTGCGCCCGGGGTCGGCCTGTGCCCCCCTGCTGCTCTGCACGTATCATACGTGCCGGCGAGCGACTCCCGCACGGCCTGTGGCCGGTTCGCGTCGGGCGCGAACTCTGAGCGGTAGCACCCCGTCTTATCCCCCTGCCCGGCCGGTGTGGCGCGGAGGGGGTGCGAAGCGTCGTAACGTTACTCGAAAACCTGTCGACTGAGAAAGAACTGAACCGTCGTCAAGGTATCGCGGACCTGCGTCCCGAAGCGATACCGTCAGTGGGCAGGGAAGGATTCGAACCTCCGAACTCTTCCGAGAACAGATTTACAGTCTGTCGCCTTTAGCCACTCGGCCACCTGCCCATCTCCGCAGTACGAATCCTGGTTCGGGGACGGTGTCCGCCGCTGTCGGAATCCGGTCGAAGGAAGATCTCGGCATCCCCCGTTCGACATGCGCTCCTGTACGGTCTCGTTGCACAAGAGCTTGCAAATATACGCTCCTCTCTCCCCGACACAAAGCTTTTTTGCACTGCTGCAATTCCTCTCACAACTTGGCACGTTTGCCGGGATCGGGTGACCTTCCCCTGACGACGCAACGAGGCGCATCGCTGCGCCTCGTTGCTTAATGCGATATATCCGGACCGGACTATCCGCCCGTGGCGATCACCCTCGTCATGACCGAGACGTAGCCGGGGACCGGGATGGGAGGGACAGTGTAGGCTCCTCCGGGGATGGTCAGGTTCAGCACCTTCCCCTGCCGCTCCTCCTTGGCGATCACGCCGAGCGACGGGACGATCCAGGTCGTGCGGGTGAGCGATTCGGCCGAGGGGAGATTGATCGGGAAGCCGAGCGACGTAAGGATCGTGAAGTTCAGGCTGATACGGTGCGTCGTCTTCGTCGCCGAGTACGACTGACCGCCGATCGTGAGATCCTCCTTGACGGAGGCGACCGCGGAATCCTTCAGCTTCACCACGATGCCGGTGATCCCGGTGGGGAGATCGTCGTAGCTGAAGGTGTCGGCAAGCTGCCCCACCTCCCACAACGCCGAGGTGGCTCCCAGCTTCGCCTCGTGACGCCACTCCTCACCCAGACCGACGTCGAAGAGGGCGATGCCGCTGAAGTCGAGTTCCGGCGCCAGCGACGCATAGCGATAGATATCGTTGGAGCCCGACTGCTGCTGAAGGATCGTCGAGTCCATCAGATCGAAGACGCCGCCGATCGAAAAGACGCTGTCGGAGTAGATCGCCGCTCCGCTCCGCCCCTTGACCGTGGCGTTGGCGTTGACCAGGGTCATGATCTTGAGATTGCGCGAGGTGTCGGTCTTCGCGTTGGTCTGGGCGTCGGTCCGGTAGGTTTCGAACTCGTAGCGGGCGCCCGTCTTGAACGTCATCTGGTCGGCCGGCGGATCTACCGGCGGATCGGTCGTCTTCTCCTCACAGGCCGCAAGGCCGACCAGGAGAAGCGCCCCGAGGAGTGCTGTGATCTTCTTCATCTAGTAATCTCCATTGTTGGTATAAGCCGTCGTCATGCCCCCTTCCTCCATCCCCCTCTCCCGTGCGGGGGAGGGACCGGTATGGAGCCGCGGGGTTTACCTTCGTGACGGAACCGGCATCCCTACGACGCCGACTCCTCGACGGGAGGCGCGTCGGCCGGGACTTCATCGGCCGCCGGAGCCTCGACGGCCGGCTCCTTTGCCGCGGGACGCGGAGGCGCCCCGGCGGATGCCCCGTTCCGCTTCGCTTCGGTGAAACGGACCGAGACGATCTTAGACACGCCATCCTCCTCCTGCGTAACACCGTACATCGTGTCCGCCGCGGACATGGTCCGCTTGTTGTGGGTCACGATGATGAACTGCGTGTCGTGCACGAACCGCTTCACGAGCTGCACGAACCGGTCGATATTGGCGTCGTCGAGCGGCGCGTCGACCTCGTCCAGGATACAGAACGGGGAGGGCTTCACCAGATAGATCGCAAAGAGGAGCGCGATCGCCGTCAACGTCTTCTCGCCCCCCGAGAGGAGATCGATCGAGTGCGGACGCTTGCCGCGCGGCTTGGCGATGATCTCGATCTGCGCCTCCAGCGGATCACCATCCCCCAGACGGAGATCGGCTTCATCCCCCTCCAGAAAGAGGGTCGTGAAGATGTTGATGAAGTTCTGCCGGATCTGCTCGAACGTTTCAAGGAACTTCTTCTGCGCCGTCTCGTTGATCTCCGCGATCGTCTCCATCAGGGACTTCTCGGCGTTGTGGAGATCTTCGAGCTGACCGCGCAGGAACTCGAACCGCTCGTTCTCCTCCTTCCACTCGTCGTAGGCCAGAAGGTTGACCGAGCCGAGCATCTTGATCCGCCCCTTGGCCTGGCGGAGCTGTTCCCGCAGATCGGTCATCTGGATGTCGTGCTCGCCGAACTCCTTCAGCGTCAGCTCAACCTCCAGCTCCTCCTTCGCGCGGGCGATCAGGGAGTCGGCCTTCATCCTGAGCTCGTTCAGCTTGATCTCCAGATCGTGCGAGAGCTCGATCGTCCGCTCGTAATCCTTCCGTTCCTCGCGCAGGATCTCGCCGTGCTTCGTGATCTCCTCCCGCTTCGCCCCCTGGCGACGGAGGATCTCCTCCCGCTTCGCCCTGGCATCGCTCTGTTCGGCGCGGAAGCTTTCGAGCTGGACCATCCGTTCGTGAACCGACTGCTCCAGCACCTGAAGCTCCTCCTCCGCCTTCTCTCTCTCCACCCGGCGCCGTTCGATCGTCCGTTCCGCCGACTCGCGGTCGCGGATGATCCGTTCCAGCTCGGCGCGGGCGCCGCGGTCGTCGCCGCGCAGACCGGCCAGGGTCACCTGCCGTTCGTTCATCAGCCGCTGACGTTCTCCGAACTGTCCTTCGAACCGTTCGAGTTCCACGCCAAGTCTGCGGGCCCCCTCCTCGGCGACTCTCTGCTCCTCCTGAAGCGCCGAGCGGCGCGGGGCGGTTCCCTCCAGAATCTGCTCCAGTCTGGAGAGCTCCTCATGGGCACGTCCCCGTTCCGACTCATGGGTCTCCAGAAGATCGGCGGCGTACTCCCGCTCGTAATCGGCCTGGGCGCGGCGCTTGTCCAGATGTCCCAGCGCCTGCTGCGCCTCGCGGATGCTGTTGGAGAGGCGGCCGAGATCTATCGCGTTATGCGCCTCGGTCATGCGGGCGATCTCGTCGTTGAGGTCGTCGAGACGGCGACGGAGCTCGGCAATCTCCCGTTCCAGCCGTTCGATCTGCTCCCGCTTGCCGATCGTGATCCCTTCATCGTTCGTCCGACCGCCGCCGCGGATGACCCCTCCCTCCCCCACGAGCGTGCCGTCGAGTGTCACCGCCTGCTGGGCGAGCCCGGCGCTGGTGACGTGTGTCGCCTCCTCGAGCGTTTCCACGACCAGGGTGTCTGCCAGCAGGTAGCGGCGGAGCGGATCGAACTCCGGGACCGAGCCGCAGAGTTCGCTCGCCCACCCGAACCCGGCCGACTCCCTTGCGGGAGCGGGTACCGGCGGAACGCGATCGAGGCAGACGAAGGTCGCCTTCCCCTTCCTGTGCGATTCGAGCGAGCGGACTCCCCTGATGGCGTCCTCGATGGCAGGGACAATCAGATAGCGTCCCGCCTGACCGAGCGCGGCGGCGATGGCGAGGCGAAACTGCTCGTCGGTGGAGAGCGCCTCGGCCACGGTGATCCGCTCGACCGGGGTCCAGTCGGGCTGGGCCACGAGGAACTGCACCGATTCATCCTGATCGACCAGACCGGTAAGGAAGTCGAGCTTCGACTGGCGCGCGTTGATGGCGTTGTGGATCTCGATCGATCTGTTGCGCAGATCGTCGATCTCGGAGCGGAGTCTCCCCTTCTCAGCCTGTCCCCCCTCGAAGTTCCGCTGCGCCTCCTCCATATTGCGGTCGGCGGCGACAAGTTCCCGTTCCAGGCCGGCGAGCATCTCCTCGGCGCGCTGCAGCTCGGTGCGGGCCTCGTCGTCCTGTTCGTCGAACTCGTCGAGGCGGGAGTTGATGCTTTCGATGCGGGCGCGGGTCCGTTCCTCCTCGCCGCGCAGTTCGGCGATCCGGTTGATGATGCCGATCACCTGCTCCTGCGAGCCCTTGGCGGCGCTGCGGCGATCGAGCAGTTCCGACTCGATGGAGGCGACCTCGGCGCGTGCCGCCTCGTACTCCTCCTCGGCCGCACGGATCTGCCCGGCGATCCCCTCGATCAGGACCTCGACCTCGCGACGATCGACGATCAGCGCCTCGATCCCCCCCTGCGCCTCCGTGCTGTCCCTCACCGCCCGTTCGATGATCCCTGTGAGGGAGCGCTTCCGCTCCTCGGCGACCGCCGCCTGCTGTTCAACGAACGCGATACGTCCGGTGACGGCGTTCAGATCCTTCTGCGCCTCGATGAGAGAGGCCTCGATATCGGCCTGTTCACGTTCCAGTTCGCGGAGCGTCCCCTCCTCGGCGGCAAGCTGGGCATCGAGTTCGGAGCGCTGGCTCCGCGCCTCGGCGAGCTTCAGCTCCAGCGGTTCGATGCGGGCGACGGCCGAGGCGTACTCGCGCTCGATGATCTCCAGTTCAAGTTTTGCCCGCTGTTCGTCGAGCCCCTTGTACTCTTCCGCCTTTTTCGCCTGCCGTTCCAGCGACGCGACCTTCTTGCCGACCTCCTTGACGATATCGCTGACGCGGGCCAGATCCTGCTGGGTCGAGTCGAGCTTCCTGAGCGCCTCGCGTCTGCGCGCCTTGTACTTGGTGACGCCGGCCGCCTCCTCGAAGAGACGGCGACGTTCCTCGGCGCGGTCACTGAGGATGGTTTCGATCATCTTCAGCTCGATCACGGAGTAGGCGTGGGCGCCCATGCCGGTATCCATGAAGAGGTCGATGATATCGCGCAGGCGGCACTGGGTTTTATTGAGGAGATATTCCGAGTCGCCGTTCCGGAAGAGGCGACGGGTGATGACGACCTCGCTGTATTCGGTGGGAAGGATTCCCTTGGTGTTCTCGATGGTCAGGGAGACCTCGGCCATACCGAGGGGACGGCGTTTGCCGGCGCCGTTGAAGATCACCTCCTCCATCTTGTCCGAGCGGAGCACCGACGCCTTCTGTTCGCCGATGGCCCAGCGGATCGCGTCGATGACATTGCTCTTGCCGCAGCCGTTCGGTCCCACCACGGCCGTGACGCCGTCGTTGAAGCGCAGGATCGTTTTATGGGCAAAGGATTTGAATCCGACGATTTCGAGTTTGGATAGATACATTGTTCAGTTGTCAGAATCTCCGTTGGATTCCGGGCGCGTCGCACGGGACGTCTCCGATCGATCGGTGATCCCCCATTCGGAGGCGGGCAACGGGTTTGGATCAGGCGCCTAAGTTACGCAATTATGAACCCGACGGTACCGATGAGCGGCATTGAGAGCGGGATCGGATCGGGGAGAGTAGATCGCTACATCACGAGTTTCGGAGTGGAATCCGGGATTGTCGGTTTCCGACGGCTGTTATTACACACAGTATCGAGGGGAGGCGGGCTTTGCTTCGTATGCCTGATCACCGGGCCTTTAACTCTCTTTTCTTAAACTCTGTCCTCTGTGGCTCCCTGTTATTTTTTCTTAAGAGAAATAAACAGGGAGCCACAGAGAGCACAGAGGTAAGAGAAGAGAGAGGCTCTCTGCACCTCCGGCTCATATAACGGATCCGGATTCATATTTTTGCTCACCTCAGGCACGAACAGCATATCCCCGTCCCATGGAATCACACCGGTCGCTCCTGACGATAGAAGAGCTGGAGAGCATTGCGGAATCGGCGTCGGCAAGATCCGCTGCGGTACTGATTGCACGATTGCTGGAGGAGAGGCCCCTCTCCCCCATCCACCCGGAACGTATCATGGCGCTGCTCGACCCCCTCATCGCGGCGATCACGAAGCGCCTGGCGGAATATCGCACATGGATCGAGGGAGAATCGGCGCCTCCATCATTCATATCAAAAAGCGATAGAGATCATCTCCGATACCTGATGCACCTGACGGTCAATCGCGTCGTCGCCGCCTGCTCATGCGCTCTCGACCTGCAGAACGCGACGGAGATGACGCACACCATCGTCAGATGCGCATCGGCGCTCGAGGAACCCTCCCTTGAGGCAACGGGACTGAACCTGCGCGCGATGATCTATGAGATCCTCGGAAACAGACTACAGGCGATCGAACTGCACGAGGCCGCCCTGGGGATAGTTCGCGGCACGAGCGATATCGACTCTATCGCACAGACCCTCTATGCGCTGGCACAGCTCCGCAACGGAATGGGACAGCGCGAGGAGGCGCTGGAGCTCTGCCGGCAATCGGTCGACCTGCTGGAAGGTCTCCCCGGCGGCGAGGAGGCTCTGGCCGGAGCCCTGAAGGTGATGGGAATGTGTCTGAACGGACTCGGCAGACAGAGCGAGGCGATGGCCGCGTTCACCCGCGCGCTCGAGATCGTGGAATCGCACGACCTCTATCCCACCATGATCGGCACGCTCTACCTGCTGTCGGCTCTCTATCTCGACCTTGGGGAGCCTCGACAGGCGCTCGCCTTCGCCATGCGGCAGGCCGAGATCGCCTCCCGCAACCGGTTCCCGTTCGACGAATCGGCCGCGCACCTGCAGATCGGCCATATCCACACCATGCTCGGCGAACTGCCGAATGCCAGGAGATTCCTGGAGAGAGCGTTCGCCATCGTGGGGCCGACAGACAATGTCGTGCTCACAACGACTCTGCACAGACGCCTTGGCGAGCTGCACATGGCCGAGGAGGATTACGACGGAGCCGAACGGGAATATCGGCGCGCTCTGGAACTGGGGAGCAACATGCGGGAGCAGACACACAACTTCAGCCTCCGCATGCAGCTCGCCGACTGCGCCTTTCACCGTGGCGATCATGCATCGGCGCTGGAACGCTGCCTGTCTATCGTGAACGAGGCGGGAGATACCGGGACAGGAGCGGGGCCGAGCCAGCTTCACTACAGAATCGGGAAGATCTATGAGGCGCAGGGAGAAACGGAGAAGGCATTCGAGCATTACCACCGGTCGCTGGGGCTGTCGGGGTCGGGACCGGTTGTGGCATCGGTCCATGAACGGCTTGCGGGCCTGCTCGCAGGTCAGGGACGGTACCAGAAAGCACTCGAGCACTTCAACAGGTTCCATGAGCTCAGCGTCGCCGACGCGCGGAGCAGGAGCGAGCGCGACCTCAGCAATCTCCGGGTGCTTCACGAGATCGACCAGATGAAGTACGAGACGGAACTGGAACGTCTCCGACGCACGCAGATCGAATCCGAGCTCACCGTCACCAGGACCGAGCTGACGGGCGCCGCAGTCGCCCTGACCGACAAGAGCGAGCTGATCCACACCATCGAACGTCGTATCCGAAGGGCGCTGGAAGGCCCCGATTCCGGCCTGCCGCACCTGGAAAAAGCGATGCGAACCATTCTCAACGACATCAGCACGCATGAGTCGGCCAAGAACCGCGCGCTCCGTTATCTCCGTTCCGTTGACGATCGTTTCTACGACGGTCTTCGCGGCAGGCATCCGGAGCTTACGATGGGACAGGTGCGTCTCTGCGCGCTGATTCGGGCCGGGTTGTCGTCGGATGAGATCTCACAGGTGCTTCATATCAACGCGGATACATTGAAGAAGCAGCGGAAGAGGTTGAGGAAACGGATCGGGTTGGAACAGAGAGTGAAACTGGAGGGATATCTGGCGGGGGTGTAATAATTACTTGAGATACAACAGATGAAGGCGGAGTCCCGAAGGACTCCGCCGATCAGGTATCAGCTCTCCGAGATACGCAGGTTTAGTGCGAGATCACAAGCGTTCCCGACTCCGTACCGCTGGAGGTAGTGAGCTTGTAGATATAGTTTCCGTTCGGAAGGTCATTCCCTCGGAACAGAAGAGTATAGCGGCCCGGCTGGTAGTTCTCATCGGTGAGTCGTGCCACCTCCCTGCCCGTAGCGTCATACAACGCCAGTTTAACCGCTCCGGCCGCACTTACCTGGAATTCAAAGGATGTATTACCGATTGTGGGGTTTGGTCGCACGGCGGTCACCATTGCCTGAGAATGTCCCGAGCTGCTGCTGGAAACCGCTTCCAGTTCGTCGCTGCCCGGATGCATCCGATACGACGCATCACGCTCCTTGCGATCCGGCAGAAGCATCATATCTGTTTCAATGGAATCATTTATTCCGCATACGGACGAGCAATGGAAATCGGTGCTGTCGCAGGGGGCGGCCTGCTCCGCGCCGGCGAATCTGACGGTCCGGACACCCGACATGCTCGTGCAGATCTCGTAATACCTGACACAGCAG
>CBINGZ010000052.1:0-36403 GCA_966250335.1 uncultured bacterium
TGAAGATCGTCTTCAACATCAAGGAAGACGACGCGCGCAACCCGGGCGTGATCGCCGACTGCACCGGCGACAACGCCGGCGACTCGATCGGCCCCAGCGCCGACGGCTTCGAGACCTACGGCGTCACCGGCGTGGCGCTCATCACCTTCATCATGCTCGCCGTCGGCGACGCCACCATCCAGGTCCAGCTCCTCGTCTGGATCTTCATGATGCGCGTCATGATGATCGTCGCCAGCGGTCTCTCCTACCTTATCAACAACGTGATCCAGAAGGGGAAGTACGGCAACGCGGCAAAGATGAACTTCGAGGCCCCGCTCACCTTCCTGGTCTGGCTTACCTCGATCGTTTCGGTGATCATCACCTACGTCGTCAGCTACCTGCTGATCCCCGATCTCGGGGACGGCACCCTCTGGTGGAAGCTCTCCACGATCATCACCTGCGGCACGCTGGCCGGCGCCATCATCCCGGAACTCGTGAAGGTCTTCACCTCCACCGAGTCGCGTCACGTCAAGGAGGTCGTCACCGCCTCACGTGAGGGGGGCCCGTCGCTCAACATCCTTTCCGGTCTCGTCGCCGGCAACTTCAGCGGCTACTGGCTCGGCATCGCCTTCGTCTTCCTGATGGGGATGGCCTACTGGGTCAGCATGTACGGTCTGGGCGATCTGATGCACGCCGCCCCGGTCTTCGCCTTCGGTCTCGTCGCCTTCGGCTTCCTCGGCATGGGCCCGGTCACGATCGCCGTCGACTCGTACGGCCCGGTGACCGACAACGCCCAGTCGGTCTTCGAGCTCTCGGTGATCGAGAACATTCCGGGGATCCAGGGAGAGCTGAAGCGCGACTTCGGGATCGACGTCGATTTCTCGACCGCCAAGCATATCCTGGAGGAGAACGACGGCGCGGGCAACACCTTCAAGGCAACAGCCAAGCCGGTGCTGATCGGCACTGCGGTGGTCGGCGCCACCACGATGATCTTCTCGATCATCATGGCGCTCACCCACGGCCTTACGGTGAACATGGACAAGCTCTCGATGCTCCATCCTCCCTTCCTGCTGGGGCTCATCACCGGCGGCGCCGTGATCTACTGGTTCACCGGCGCCACCATCCAGGCGGTGACCACCGGCGCCTACCGCGCCGTGGAGTTCATCAAGAAGAACATCAGGCTGGAAGGGGTCGAGAAGGCCTCGGTCAGCGACAGCAAGAAGGTCGTGGCGATCTGCACGCAGTACGCGCAGAAGGGGATGTTCAACATCTTCATCACCGTCTTCTTCAGCACGCTCGCCTTCGCCTTCTTCGAGCCCTACTTCTTCATCGGCTATCTCGTCTCGATCGCTCTCTTCGGTCTCTACCAGGCGATCTTCATGGCGAACGCCGGCGGCGCATGGGACAACGCCAAGAAGCTCGTTGAAGTCGATCTGAAGGAGAAGGGAACGGAGCTGCATGCGGCCACGGTGGTCGGAGACACGGTCGGCGATCCGTACAAGGACACGTCGTCGGTGGCGATGAACCCGGTGATCAAGTTCACCACCCTCTTCGGTCTGCTGGCCGTCGAGCTGGCGGTGAGCCTGTCGGTCCAGAACAACAGCATGACGCTGAACTACGTCCTGGCCGGGGTCTTCTTCCTGATCTCGATGGTCTTCGTCTGGCGGTCGTTCTACGGCATGAGGATCCAGACACAGGAGGGCGCATAAGCCTACATGCGCACGTAATGTGAATTTCCGAGCGGGGCGCAATGTTCACCTGGTGGACGGTGCGCCCCGCGTCGTTTGAGGCGTTCAGTTCTGTAAGTTGCGTCGGTCGGGTCGACCGGACGCAAATGGAAGGGGTGGGAACGCCCGATCGATCCGACACTGCATTCAAACAACAATCGCCAAGGCTTCCAAGAGATGTCACACGCCAAATCCGCTGACCCGACGGGGCGCTATCTACTCCTGCTCTCGCTCACAGCGCTCGGGGTCGTCTACGGGGATATCGGCACAAGCGTTCTCTACGCGCTTCGTGAATGCTTCCACGGCGAACATGCGATCGTGCCGACGCCGGAGAATATCCTCGGCGTCCTCTCACTGATCTTCTGGTCGCTCATCATCGTCATTTCGGTCAAGTATCTCGTCTTCATTCTGCGCGCCGACAACCATGGGGAGGGAGGAATCCTGGCCCTGATGGCGCTCGTGATCCAGACCCCCGGCATCCAGGAACCGAAAGGGAAGGAACGGGGGATGAAGTGGATACTCACCATGCTCGGTCTCTTCGGCGCCGCGCTCCTCTACGGCGACGGCATGATCACCCCGGCCATCTCGGTGCTGAGCGCCGTGGAGGGTCTCAATATCGCAACACCTCTCTTTTCACCCTACGTCATTCCGATCACGATCGCGATCCTTATAGGTCTGTTTGCGATACAGCACAGAGGGACGGCGAGCGTGGGGGCGATCTTCGGTCCGGTGACGCTGATCTGGTTCTGCGCGCTGGCGCTGCTCGGTATATCGCAGATCGTGCATATGCCGCGGGTGCTGCAGGCGATCAATCCGATGTACGGGATCACCTTCTTCATCCACAACGGCTGGCACGGGTTCCTGGTGCTCGGCTCCGTCTTCCTGGTGGTGACCGGCGGGGAGGCGCTCTATGCCGACATGGGGCATTTCGGTCGTCGTCCGATACGTATCACATGGTTCGCCCTGGTGCTGCCGTCGCTGATGCTGAATTACTTCGGGCAGGGGGCGCTCCTGATCTCCGACCCGAGCGCGGCGGCCAATCCCTTCTACAAGATGGCCCCCGAATGGGCGCTCTACCCGATGGTGGTCCTGGCGACGGCGGCGACGGTGATCGCCTCGCAGGCGCTCATCTCCGGCGCGTTCTCCCTGACCCGCCAGGCGGTGCAGCTCGGCTACAGCCCGCGTCTGAAGATCGACCATACGTCGAGCCTGGAGATCGGGCAGATCTACATCCCCTCTCTCAACTGGGGGCTGATGCTGGCATGTATCGGGCTGGTGATCGGCTTCGGCAGCTCCAGCGCGCTGGCGGCCGCCTACGGCGTCTCCGTGACGGCAACGATGGTGATCACCACGATCCTCTTCTACGTCATCGCCCGGCACCGCTGGAAATGGCCCGCCGCCACGGCGCTGATCGTGACCGGCATCTTCCTGATCATCGACATGTCGTTCTTCGGCGCGAACATCATCAAGATCGCGAAGGGAGGATGGTTCCCGCTGGTGGTGGCGGCGTTCATCTTCATCATGATGACCACATGGAAGACGGGGCGCCGTATCCTGGCCGAACAGCTGCGTGAGAGCGAGCTGCCGCTCGATCTCTTCCTCGACGACATCGAACGCCACACCCCGATCCGCGTCCCCGGCACCGCCGTCTTCATGTACGGCAACCGCCACGCGACGCCCCCGGCCCTGCTCCACAACCTGAAGCACAACAAGGTCCTCCACGACAAGGTCGTCATCCTTACCGTCGAGACCGAAGCCGTCCCCCACGTCAAGGAATCGGCACGCGTCGAGGTCACACAGCTCCGCGACGGCTTCTGGCGCGTCGCCGTCCATTACGGCTTCATGGAAGGGCCCGATATCCCGGTCGCTCTGGCGACGATCAAGGTGCCGGGACTCACCTTCGAGACGATGGACACCACCTTCTTCCTGGGACGCGAGGCGATCATCGTCACCAAGCGTCACGGCATGGCGATCTGGCGCGAGCGGCTCTTCGCGGCGATGTCGCGCAACGCGCGCGGCGCCACCTCGTTCTTCGGGCTTCCGCCGAACAGGGTGGTCGAGTTCGGAACGCAGATCGAGATCTAGAGAGGAATCGACGCTCCCCGGGGCCTTTTACGGGGCCTCGGGGACGTGGCCTTTCCGTACTGCTACGATATAATCGGTGTAGACCGGTGTCCCCCCGGAGGCGCGGAGGAGCGACGCGATCTGCCCGCGGTGGTAGCCCCCGTGGATGCTCATGTGAAGCAGGATATCCTCCACGCTGTTCGTGTACTCCTCACCGAGCGAGTTCCTGTAGACCACCCTCCTGCTCAGATCGCTCTCCGACATTCCCTCCAGATACTCGCGCCAGCACCTCGAGAGATCCTCCAGTTCGGCCGCGCACTCATCCAGCGTACGCTCCGGCCAGACGACCACGGCGGGGTCCTTCTTCTCCATCACCCTCTCCAGCCAGAGCCGGCGCGCCGCCAGGATATGCGCCAGATAGCGCACCCCCTTCTCCGGCGGCTCCCCAGCTCCCCGCAACGAATCGAGCGACTCCCGGTTCGCCCAGTCGTCGTAGACAAAGAACCGATCCACAAGCCCCAGCATGCTGCTCATATCTGCTCCTGATATAACCTGATGTGATGTGATAGATGGAGAGTCCCTCTCCAAACGAGGAACACCCCCACACGAAACGTCCGTGTGAGGGTGTCCGAATATCGACCGATCGTGCCGGCCGGAAGCGCTCCGGAGATCATGCGCATCGTATCACGATTCTGCTCGCCGTTCCGGTTCCGAAGCCTGCGGGACGCGCCGTTAGGGGTCGGCGCGGTGGAAACGTCAGCGCTCGCGGTCACATCTCCGGAACAGGGGAATCGTGCAGGGGGTACACCCCGCGCCCTCTCACACGTTGAAGTATTTCGCCGCCGGATGATGGACCACCACGGCGCTTGTCGACTGCTCGGGCTCCAGCATGAACTCCTCGGTCAGTTCCACCCCGATCCGTTCGGGACGGAGGAGGGTGAAGACCTTGGTCTGCTCCTCCAGGTCGGGACAGGCGGGATAGCCGAACGAGTAGCGGCTCCCCCTGTACCCCTGCGAGAAGAGCCTGCGGATATCGGAGGCGTCGTCGCCGGCGATCCCGAGCTCGATCCGGATCGACCTGTGCCAGTATTCCGCCAGCGCCTCGGCGCTCTCCACCGAGAGGCCGTGGAAGAAGAGGTAGTCGGCGTAGTTGTTCGCGCGGAAGAGCTCGTTGGAATATTCCGTGGCCCGCCTCCCCATCGTGACGATCTGGAAGGCGACGGTGTCGAACTCCTCCCCCTCGATCGTCCTGAAGAAATCGGCGATGCAGAGATGGCGGCCGTGCGCCTGTCTCGGCAGATCGAACCTGACCCATTCCTCCAGCTCGTCGGCGCTCCAGCCGTCGCCGGCGGGGCGGGGCCATTCGCCGGTCAGCTCCTTCTCGTCAAGCCCCTTCGGTCTGTAGACGATCAGGGTGTTGTAGTCGGAGCGGCAGGGGAAGTAGCCGTAGATCACCTTCGGTTCCAGCAGCGACTCCCGCTTGGCGCGCAGCTTCAGCTCCTCGAGCTTCGGACGGATCACGTTCTCCAGCTCGTTCTGATATTCCTCGGCGCTCCGCTTCCCCTTCTTCACCTGCCACTGGCCCCGGATCAGCGCCACCTCGTTGATATACTCGAACACCTTCTCCAGCCGCACGTTCTCCACCACCCGCGACCCGTAGAAGGGGGGGACGGGGAGATCCGCATTTCTGTCGACATCCGATGTGACCCGCAGCCTGCGGACGTTCCGCTCCGATTCGAACTCCTCCACCGAGACCGGGAAATCGGCCTCCCTGCTCTGCTCGTCCAGAAGATGCATCGCGACGGTAAGGGCCGATCCGGAGGGCTCGGCGAGCTGCGAGGCGGGCTTGGAGATGAAGACCGTCGGGGCCATGCCGTAGACCTCCTCGCAGAACTCTATCTTCTCGCGAGCCACATCGGCGCGCGGATCATCGGCCGAAACCGCATCGAACCCGAGGGTTCTGTAGAAGCGGGCCAGCTCCTTGTCGGCCGGATCGCAGGTCACGTAGACCGCGGCATTCTGCTTCTCCGCGCGCGCGGTGCGGCGCATGGCGCGCACCAGGTCGAGCCCCACCCCCGCCTTCCACTGCTCGGGAAGCATTACGATATTCGTCAGCTCGAAGACCGTCCCGTCGCCGTTGATGTCGACGATCTCTCCGCCGCCGACGGGACGCTCATGCAGCTCGGCCACGATCACCGTGTCGAGTTTCTCCCGCAGCGCATCGGTATCGACGGCCATCAGCTCGGCAAGTTCCTCCGCCTCCTCCTCGATCGCCGGACGGAAGCGGACGGCCCCTCTGTCGGTGGCGGGTCGGCGCGCGTTGGCGTAGCCGTCGGCCGCGGCCCGTTCCTCGATGGAGGCGGGCTCCTCCGGCTCTCCCCCGGTCGGCGGCTCGGCGGCGCCGACGGCCAGATCGAACCCTCCGGCCAGTCGCTCCATGTAGCGGAGTCCGTCGAAGGCGTCGCCGGCGTAGGCGACGTTGGAGCCGTAGATCTCGCGCAGGTCGTGCTCCACATAGCGGCGGGTCAGCGCCGCCCCCCCCAGCACGACCGGAATGTTGATCCCCCGCCCCTGCATCAGCTGAAGGTTCTCCTTCATGATCAGGGTGCTCTTCACCAGCAGCCCGCTCATGCCGATCGCCGAGGCGTTGTTCTTCTCGGCCGCCTCCAGCATCGTCTCCACCGGCACCTTGATCCCCAGGTTGATGACCCGGTAACCGTTGTTGGTGAGGATGATATCGACAAGGTTCTTGCCGATGTCGTGCACGTCCCCCTTCACGGTCGCCAGCACCATGGTGCCGCGGGCTGTCTGTTCGGTCCGTTCCATGTACGGCTCCAGGTGGCGCACCGCCGTCTTCATCGTCTCGGCCGACTGGAGGACGAACGGGAGCTGCATCTGCCCCGAACCGAAGAGTTCACCCACGACCTTCATCCCGTCCAGCAGGAAGGTGTTGATGATGGTGAGAGGATCGTGCGTTTTCAGCGCCTCCTCCAGGTCGGTGTCGAGCCCGATCTGATCGCCGTCGATGATCCGCTGTTTCAGTCGCTCGTCGACGCTCAGGGTCGAGGTGTCGACCTTTTCGCGGGTCCCTTTTTTCCCCTCGTAATGAGACATAAGCTCGACGAGGGGATCGTAGATGCATTTCCGTTCAGCCATGGGGTCAATTTACTAGATGAGAGATTAAGCCGTGGAGCGATGCGGGGGTCAACATGTAAAGGTTCGTGCCGGAAGGGGGATTTACCCGCCTCCGTTGCATATCGAAATAGAGGATGAGCGGTGAAGATCGGATGTTTGTCGTCGCAACAGTCAAATGCGGGCCGTGCAGGAAATCCCGACGGCCGATGTTTCCGTACATGTCGATGAGAAGCGCCGGTCGCATACAAGGCGGCCCGCTGCACAGCATGTCGATCCACGAAGCAACCTTTCCCATCCGGATCAACGAACGGCTGAAGAACTTCTTTGCAACGATGCAGGAGTTCCTCCGTTTTTCCATGCGCTCCTTCGGAGCCGTGGCATCGATGCGTCGATACCGGAAGGAGATTCTGCAGCAGATGTTCGCCGGCGGCACCGAGTCGCTGCCGATCGTCCTTGTCAGTTCCATCTCGATCGGTTGTCTTATCACCATTGAAGTCGGAAACCAGCTCGAGGCGTTCGGCGCGAAGATGCTGACGGGACGGGCGACCGCCCTCTCGGTGCTGCGCGAAATGGCCCCGATCGTCACCGGCATGATGCTCGCGGCGCGCGTGGGAGCCCGTAACGGGTCGGAGCTTGGGGCGATGAAGATCTCCGAACAGATCGACGCGCTCCGGGCCTTCGGCACCGATCCTATCGCCAAGCTCGTCATGCCCCGTCTGATCGCCGCGCTGGCGATGTTCCTTCCCCTTACCGCCGTCAGCGGACTCGTGGGACTGGTGGGAGGGGGAATCGTGGCACAGATGTACCACAACATCGACCCGGGGTTCTACTGGAACTCCGTGCTGGCGCCCCTGGTGGTGAAGGACTTCCTGGTGGGCTTCCTGAAGCCCCCGGTCTTCGCGGTGATCATCACGCTGGTAAGCTGCTTCAACGGCTTCTCGGCTCAGGGAGGAACCGTCGGCGTGGGGAATTCGACGATCAAGGGGATCGTCGTCTCGTCCGGACTGGTGCTGGTGGCGAACTTCTATATATCGAAGCTCGTGCTGGAGAACCTGTAGACCACCGCTCCCTTTACGCATAAGAGACGGCGCATCGCGTCGCGACACTATAGATTCATGTGAACCCGCATCAGGGCCGATTCGATGATCGAACTACGAAACGTATCGTTGAGCTATAACCGTCGAGAGATCCTCGACAAGGTATCGTTGCGCACCGAACGGGGGAAGATCACCGCGATCCTTGGACCGAGCGGCTCCGGCAAGAGCACCATCCTGAAGCTGATGCTCGGCCTGATCCGTCCCGACTCCGGGAGCGTGCTGGTGGACGGCGTCGACATCACCCGGATGCCGGAGCAGGCGCTCTTCCCGATCAGGAAAAAGATGGGGATGGTCTTCCAGGGGAACGCCCTCTTCGACTCGCTGAACGTGACCGACAACCTCGCCTTCTTCCTGCGGGAGAACATGAACCTCCCCGAACACGCCATCGCCGCCAGGGTGCGCGACCAGGTCGCCTTCGCCGGACTCCAGGGGTACGAGCGCCAGCTTCCCGACAGCCTTTCCGGCGGCATGAGGAAACGCCTCGCCATCGGCAGGGCCCTCATCTTCGGTCCGGAGATGATCCTGCTGGACGAGCCGACGGTGGGGCTCGATCCGGTCAGCACGAAGCGGGTGCTCGATGTCATTATCGGATTACGAGAGGAGAAGGGGCTTGGCGCAGTGATCGTCACCCACCTTATCAACGATGTCTTCACGCTGGCCGACAGGGTCGTGGTCCTCTTCCAGAAACGTATCGCCTTCGACGGTACGGTCGATGAAATGGCGGAGTCGGATCATCCCTTCATTCAATCATTCATGACGAACGCGGAGATGGTATGAGCACTGCATGCATGCGTACACAGGAGACCGATGAGAACGGCGACGGCTCGCGCGGGGGACGCGGACTGCTCGGACGGAGACGACTGGATGAACGGTCATGGAATGGAAACGGGATCGGGTCGGTCGATACCGATGAGATCGAGACGAAGGCAGGAACGCAGGGATCGCCCGACGGTCACCGCTGGCGCGATCTCGCCACCGGGATCCTCTTCGTCGGGGGGCTGCTCCTCCTTGGGACGCTGGCGCTGATCATCGGGAAGAACACGAACCTGATGGCGGAGAGCCATACGCTGAAGATCTTCACGACCGATATCGAGGGGCTTGCCGAGGGGAACCCGGTCTCGATCTCCGGCAAGAAGGTCGGCAACGTGGCGACGATGGAGCTGACCCGGCGGAACGACACCTCGGGCGTGCTGATCGATCTGGAGATCTTCGAGGAATATTTCCCGCTGGTCACCAGCGATTCGAAGGCGACGATCAAGTCGATCGGCGTCCTCGGCGACAAGTATGTCGATATCTCGCTCGGGAGCGCAAAGGAGACGATACGCGACGGGGAATATCTCGCACTGAGATCCGAGCCCGGTCTGGACGACCTGACGGCGACGGCGATCAACACCGTGGGCTCGCTCGGGAAGGTCTCCGACGCCGTGCTGGAGATGACCGGGAAGATCAACCGCGGCGAGGGCTCGCTTGGACGTCTCATCTCGTCGAACGATCTGAACGACCAGCTCGTCGGAACCATCTCGAACCTCCGCGCCATCACCGGACGCCTCTCCTCGAACGACGGGATCATGGCGCGTCTCTTCAACGACAGGGAGGCGGGGGATAGACTGATGGGGGTGATAGCCTCGCTCCAGGCGATCTCCGACTCCGTCTCGAGCGGCAGCGGAACGCTCGGCCGGCTGATGATGGACGACAGGCTCTACACCGAACTGAGCGCCGTGACGCGCCGCGCCGACTCGGTGATCACCTTCCTGCAGGATCGCAACAGCCCGCTCAACAGCTTCTCCGCCAACTCGGAGATCTACGCGAACCTGAACAGGAGCATCGCCTCGCTCGATTCCCTCTTCATCGACGTCAGGAAGAATCCGAAGCGCTACGTAAGCATATCGCTGTTCGATTAAGGTTTCGCGCTGCCTGATTACCTTTGCGCATGGCAGCTACCCACACCTTCACGCTCGACCAGCGGAAAGCGCACGACGCGGGCCGTCATCTCTCGATCACGGCCAACGCGGGCTCGGGGAAGACGCGCGTCCTCGTCAGCCGCTACTGCGATATAGTCCAGTGGTACGGCGTCCTCCCCTCCTCCATCGCCGCCGTCACCTTCACCGAGAAGGCGGCGTCGGAGCTGCGCACCAGAATCGCCGCCGAGCTGGAGGAACGGCTGGGGGACGAGGAGCATAAATGGGCCTGGGAACGGCTCAAGCTCGCGCGCGAACAGTTCACCTCCGCGGTCGTCACGACCATCCACGGCTTCTGCTCCCAGCTTCTCCGGGAATATCCGATCGAGACAGATGTTCCGCCGAACTTCAGTGTCCTCTCCGGATATGAACGGAGGCAGATCGAGGAGGAGTCGCTCAACGGAGCGGTGGAGGAGATGCTGAACGGCCCCAGGGAGAACCCGACGGAGATCACCGCCGCCTACGAGACCGCCCGCCGCATCAGCCGCGAACAGCTGGAGGAAACACTCCGACTCATGCTCTGGAAACGGGAACCGATAGAGTTCAGCGCCCGCCGCGGCGTCCTGGCGCTCGATCGCGATCAGACCCTGAGGCTCTGGCGCGACAGGATCGACCAGACGGTGCAGAGCGCCCTCGTGAACTCCGACACCCTCTCCGCCTGCGCCGAGCTGACGGGGCACCTCAAGGAGAAATATGCCGACGAACCGCGCGAGGCGCTTGCGGCGCTCCGCCGATCGAACTCCACCTTCGAGATCGTCTCCCTCTTCAGATCGCTGCGCGACGCGCTCCTGACACAGAAGGGGGAACTGCGTCGCAGCGTCTACGATCTCCCTCGCGATCAGATAGATCTTCTCCTCCCCGCCGCCGAACGCCTCACCGCCGCGCTCGACCGCGCCGGCGCGATCCTCTCCGCCGACACCGATCCGCTGCTTCATGAGACGCTCTACGACGACACGCAGACGGTCCTGAGCGTCTATCGGGAAACGATACGCCGATACGAGGCGCGGAAGGCACGGATCAACGCGCTCGACTTCGAGGATCTCCAGCTCCGGCTCCTCAAGGCTCTGGACGACCCGGAAGCGCGGGCAAGGATCGTGGGACGATTCACGACCATCATGGTCGACGAGTTCCAGGATACGAACGAGATCCAGTATTCCATCGCATCGCAGCTTCTCGACGAGCTCCACGGCGAAGGGAAGCTCTGCATCGTCGGCGACAGAAAGCAGTCGATCTACGGGTTCCGCAACGCCGATGTGACGGTCTTCGACACCGCCAACGCCGACATCAAACAGGAGAACGCCCGCCGGAACACCCTTGTGAAAGGGATGCGGTTCCGCGAGGAGACGATCATGCCGGAGTCGACCGAAGAGGCGCTCGGCATGGTGAAGCTCGACGCGTCGTTCCGGCTCCTCCCCTCCAACTGCGCCTACGTCAACGAGGCGTGCGCTCCGGTGATGAAGCCGGAAGGGACCTCGGCCTTCGGCGTCGACTACGAGCCGCTCGTCTGCGCCCGCCGGTCGGAGGGGCGCGGAAGGATCGAGTTCATTCTGAACGGACCGGAACCGAAGCCGGCCGACGACGAGGAGGAAGATCGCCCCACGATCATCCCTCCCGACCCCGACTGGTGCCCCGAACCGGAGATGATCGCGCGCCGCATCCTGGAGATCGTGACCTCCGGCGAGTCGCTGGTGTGGGAACCGGAGACGAAGGGAGCCGAGGAGACGCCCCGTCCCCCCCGCTTCAGCGACATCGCCCTCCTCTGCCGCAAACGCTCCCATTTTCCGGCGCTCGAATCCGCCTTCAGGAAATACGGCATCCCCTTCCTGACGCATGGAAGTATCGGGTTCTACAAGACGCAGGAGGTGTACGACGTGGTCGGATATCTCCGGGTCCTTCTGAACTCACGCGACGATGTGGCGCTGCTGGGCGTTCTCCGTTCCCCCTTCTTCAGCGTATCGGACGCCGAACTCTATCGCATGGCGCAGCTTCCGGAGGTCCGGGAGGAGAACAGCCTCTGGGCACGGGCCGAGCGCTGGGCGCGCGATCCCCGATCGCATGAAGCTCTGCGCCGCGCCGTCGAGACGATCACCGACGACCGCGCCATGGCAAGCCGCATCCCCGTGCAGATCCTGATGCGCCGATTCCTGGAACGGACCGGATGGCGCGGAGCGGTGATCGGATCGGAGAAGGGAGAACAGGCGCTGGCGAACATCGACAAGCTGCTGGAGATGGCGCGCGACTTCGAGTCGCAGGGCTTCACGAACCTCTTCGACTTCGTGCAGCAGCTTACATCGGTGATCGATATGGAGGAGATGGAGGGGGAAGCCGCCGTCAACACGGGACGCGACGCCGTGCATCTGATGACGATACATGCGGCCAAGGGGCTGGAGTTCCCCGTGGTGATCCTCCCCTCGCTCCATTCCCCCACCCCCGGCCCCTCGCCGATCCGTTTCGACAAGGAGCTCGGGTTCGGATGGAACTGGACCTTCAACAAGGAGGAGCAGCGCCCCGCGATCACGGCCCTCATGGGGCTGCGGGCCGCCGAGCGGGAACGGGCCGAGGAGACGCGCCTCTTCTACGTCGCCCTCACCCGCGCGCGCGATCTGCTGGTCCTCTCGGGGGAGTACGACCACCGGAAGCCGCCGAAGAACACGATGCTCAACTGGGCCCTCGGTCCGTTCGACGAGGCGCCGACGGAGAACACCTCACTGACTCTTGTGACCGACAGGCTCCGCTTCCTCGAAGAGGACGGCGCCACCGAACGCTCCGAGCGCTGGGAACAGGGGATCGACTTCCGCCTCACGATCGCCGATCGCCCCAGATACGCCCCCGCCTCGGCCGCCGTGACTCCGTTCCGGATCGAGGAGATCCGCATAGGAGAGCTGCCGGCGCGGGCGGAAGGAGATATCTATTCGGCCTCGCAGTTCCTGGTCTACAACCAGTGCCCGACCAAGTATTACCTGAAATATCGCCTCGGGATACCTGAGGATATCACGGCCGCCTACGACCCGAACTTCGATCCCGACGCCCGCGACAGCGAGGACGGCACCGCCTTCGCCCGCCTCTTCCGCCGCGCCGCGCTCAGGATCGACGAGGCGCTGGCCGCCGTCGTGCCGGGAGCCGAACCGGAGGAGCTTCCGCGTGCGGGGGAGGAGTTCCTGGAGGCGATGTACGGACGCGACATCGATTCGATAGCGGTCATGGTCGATGAGCGCGCCCCGGTCGACCCCGCCCCGTTCACCGACGATTCCGATATGATATTCCTCGCGGAGGATGATGATCGTGATCCGATCGAACGGATCGCCGACGAGGCGCTTCTCTTCGAGCCCCTCCCGGCCGACCAGCGCGAACGGCTGCGGGAACGACTGATCGACACGCTCAGGACGATAGGGTCGACCGAGGAGGCGCGCACAGCCCTTGCCCCCCCCGGCGCCCGCGCGTGGGTGGAGCACGAGCTTCGGATACCGTTCGAGCGCGATTACCTGCTGGGGGTGATGGACAGGCTGATCGTGGGAGAGGATGGAGCCCCATCCGTCCTCCATTACAAGACGCGCCGCCTGGCCCCCGACGAGGAGACCAGGGCCGCCGCCGAGAGCTACCTGCCGCAGCTCAGGCTCTACTCCTATCTGGTCTCCCTGCTCCTCCCCGATCGGAAAACGATTCAGGCTACGATATTGTTCACGGAGCGGCCGTGGGAGCCCCAGCTCTTCCTCTTCACGAAGTTCGACATGCGGCGGGTGGAGGATGAGCTCCGCTCGGCGTTCGACGATATCCGGGCGCTGAGCTACACGGGGCGGCGGACCCTTCCCCTCCGCACACCTCATTGTCCCGACTGCCCATACTGGATCGACCGGATCTGTTTGCTGGGGCGTGCGTCGTCCCTATCTTCCCCCTGATTACGGAGGCAACGATGTCGATTTCCCGCAGATCCTTCCTTGGAAGAGGCGCGATGGCCGCCGGCATGGCGGCGGCGCAGAGACTCGGCGCGCAGCCGAACGACATGCGGCCGACGCCGAAACCGATCCCCCGGTTCCCGGCGGTGATAGGCTCGGCCAACGGTCTGCGCGGCGCGGAGCGGGCATTCTCCCTGATGGGGAGCGGAACCGACCCGCTCGACGCGGCGATCGCCGGGGTGAACATCCAGGAGCTCGATCCGGAGGATCAGTCGGTCGGGCTGGGAGGGCTGCCGAACGCCGACGGCGTGGTGCAGCTCGACGCCTCGGTGATGCACGGTCCCACCAGGCGCGCCGGATCGGTCGCCTCGCTGGAGGGGATCGCCACGCCGTCGCTGGTGGCGAAGGCGATCATGGACTATACCGACCATATCATGCTCGTCGGCGAGGGGGCCAGGCGGTTCGCGCTGGCGATGGGGTTCACCGAGCAGAACCTGCTGACCGAACGATCACGCCAGGACTGGCTCCGCTGGAAGGCCCGGCTGAACCCGAACGACGCCTGGCTCGATCACGACGACGACGTCTCCATACGCTTCACCACCGGCACCGTCAACCTGAACGCGGTCAACGGCGCGGGGGAGATGGGATCGGTCACCAGCACCAGCGGTCTTTCATGGAAGATCCCGGGGCGTATCGGCGACAGCCCGATCATCGGCGCCGGACAGTACTGCGACAACAGCGTCGGCGCCGCCGGCTCCACCGGACGCGGCGAGGCGAACATCAAGGTCTGCGGCGCATTTCTGACCGTCGAGTTCATGCGGCAGGGGAAGACGCCGGAGCAGGCGTGCCTGATGACGCTCGAACGCCTGGTCGCCATGACCGAGAAACGCCTGCTGGACGACAGGGGACGTCCGACCTTCAACATCCAGTTCTACGCCCTTGCCGCCGACGGACGCCACGGAGCCGCCTCGCTCTACGCGGGAGCCCGGTACGCGGTGGCCGACGCCGAAGGGGCGCGGCTGAAGGAGTGCGCCTACCTCTTCCGCCGCGAGGAGGCGCCGAAACGGTGAGCCGTCGGGATCGGGCATCCGTCACGACACGATATTCAGTCCGGTTCCCCTGGTATTATCCGATCATCTGGCCGTATCGGTTTCTCTTCCCCCTTCTCCCTTCGTCGACGACCACGACACGCCTCCCACTCTCGACCGGGGCCGACGGATCTTCTTCCGATGGAATGCTCCGGCTTCTGGTCCTCGGCGATCTCATGCCGATGAAAGGGGAGATTCCACCGACGGTCGACCCGGCGATTCGGGCCGTCGTCGAGCGTGCCGATCTTCTGCTCGGGAACTGCGAGTCGCCGCTGCTCCGCGACTCCTTGGGACGGCGTCGGTCGCACAGAGCGATGCGTCACTGGATGTCGGAGAGGTTTCTGCGGGAATATCTTCTCCGTCTCGGCGCATCTCATCATACCACGATCCTTTCAATCGCCAACAATCATATAGCCGATCAGGGAAGGGATGGGCTCCGCGAAACCGTCGATACGCTCGTCGGGGCGGGAATCACGGTTGCGGGCCTGCACGATATGAACGCTTCGCCCGTGACGATCGTGAAGCATAAGGGCATCACGATCGGCGTGGCGGCATGGACCGAATGGCTCAACCGGAACCCCTTCACGGAGAGGGATCGTGTGACGCTCCGGAGCGATATACTCAACAGATCATGGAAGGATATTCGCAGCGCCGGAACGATCGACGCGCTCGTCGCCTACCCCCACTGGGACCATGAGTTCCGCCACGAGCCGCTTCCTTCCACACGGCGGCTTGCCCGGGCGACGGCGGAGCTGGGGTTCGATCTGATCGCCGGCTGTCATGCGCATGTCGTGCAGCCTCTTGAACATATCGGATCGAGTCGCGTGATCTACGGTCTGGGGAGCCTGAACGGGCCCTCCTCCCCCGCTCTTCCCCGCTCTCTCCGGCTCTCCTTTCTCTTCGAGGCGCTGATCGCCCCGGAGGAGCCCCGTGTGCGTCGCTATACGATTCATCCGGTCGTGCAGCTTGGGACCGGAGAGGGGACGCGGCTGGTCCCGCTCCGATCGGCTCCCGACCCGCTCCGCCGCACGCTCGGCGGGATACTCGACGCGATGTTCATCATGCAGGCTCCACGGCTGAGCGCCTCGTCTCCGTGAACGATTCCCGGCCGCAGCGAAACATCCGGCTCCTTCCGACGATACCGTGGGGCTTCCGCCGAGGGGCGGCGGAGCATGATCGACCTCACAGTTCATCCGGAGCCGTCATGACCGAAGCATCCAGACGCCTGCTCGAGCTGGCACACCGCAACGCCGCCACGTACGCATCCAACCCGAAAGTCTCCGCCGTTCTCCTGGTGGGATCGGTGGCGCGCGGGATCGCCGACGATCATTCCGATATCGACGCCACCGTCTGCTGCACCGAGGGACTGACGAAAGAGGAACGGATGGAGGCGATGGCCCGCAACGGCGGCGCCGATCTCTTCACGCTCGGCAACGAGAGCGGAGACGCGGAGGGGGTGATGGACCAGTATATCGTCGACGGCGTGACGTGTCAGTTCGGGATCGGGACGATCGGGATGCTGGAGGATCAGATCGCGGCGGTGACCGAGCGGTTCGAGACCGAGCACGATTATCATGTGATCATGGGGGGACTGGGGGTGGCGGTGCCGCTCTACGGCGAGCACCTCGTGGAACGATGGAGGACGCAGGCCCGGCAATACCCGGACGGGCTCGCTCGCGCCATGGTCGAAGCGCATCTCACTTTCCGTCCCCTCACCTTTCTGAGGGAACGCCTTGCCGGTCGTGACGACTACTTCCATTTCCATGAGGCGCTGACGATCGGCCTGAGGAGGGTGATGGGGGTGATGCTGGGATTGAACCGCCTCTACCCCGAACACCATTTCAAACGGCTGGGGCCGCTGATCTCCCGGATGGAGATCACGCCGCGAGATCTCGAACCCCGGCTCCGCTCCGTCCACGAGAATCCCCCCGCCCGTTCGATCGAGGCGCTGGGTGGGCTGATCGACGACACCTTCGAACTGGTCGCCCGCCACATGCCCGACCTCGACACGGCCGCCACACGAGCGAAATACGAGGGGAGATAGCGGGCGGGATCGCCGGCAACACGTACACGCTCGAATCGGCCGGCCAATCTTCTTCCAGCCTCGAAGAGGCGCACCGTTTGTAGCTGCGCGGATCCCCCCTGTTTTTTCTTTAGCGCCGAAGGTGCGCATCATTCTTCCTCATTCAGGACGAGAAGAATGGTACGCCCCTTCAGGGCTTAGGAATGAATAATGGCCCGTGGCTACAAATCGGCGCTCCCTTCGGGAGCCAATAACAGGCGGATGCGTTTCAAGGACCGATCGGCTCACGTGGAGCCTTTTACGGCAGCCGATGAAAGGGGATTGCCGCGCACGTCGATTCAGATATTCGCATCACGATGTCTAGTGTTCGCGGCTCGTCTCGTTCCGTCTCCATTACCTTATCGACACATTGGTGGTCGATCGCCATACGATATCGTCTTCATATCGTATTTTGCGCGCATCGTAACGGGATATCGGGAGGGGGATGGTGCGGTTGAACTGCCGTTGCGTCGAACAGGCCGGGGATCGGCTTTCCGGCCGAACCGATCGTCCGCCCCGCATCTCTCCCGAGTCTCCGCTTCCTCAACCATCATCCATTGACATCCTCTATGTCGACCTTTCAGTTCTCGATGAACCTGGGCGCCGGGATCTCCACCGTCGAGGCCACCGCCTGTTTCTACGGCGTCTCCGACCAGACACCCCGGGAGCTCGGTGTGACCTCCGTAGACTCCACCGACTTCACCGTCGATCTGGACGCCGACGGCTACACCTACCTCTATGTCCTCCTTCGTGTCGACGACTACAACGGCACATCGAGCCCCACCGGCAATATCCTCCTCCTCTCGGTGTTCCGGAACGACGACACGAACGTCTCCATCGGCGAACGGGAGACGATCGCCAACATCTTCTGCTTCTCCCGCTTCACATATCTCGCCTCGGGAGGAACGGTTTCGATCGTTGCATCGGACCGCGACATGGGGATCATGTACGGCATGCGGAACAATTTCATCGCGGTCGACGGCTCGCTCTCCGATGTGATCTCAGGCTCCCCCAACGGCATGGAGACCAACAGCTACTCCATGTTCAACTTCCTCGCGAACCTGCTCTACTACTGCATCGTCGATCCGACGGTCTACAACGGATTCATGAGCCTGTCGTCGTCGTCCGGTTCGGTTTCGGACAACACGATCGAAGCGTTCCACTACATGACCCTCAACCCGTGGAATCAGGCCCAGGCGATCTACGACCTCATCAGCGGCCTCGACCCGATCTACACCCCGTGGCTTCCGGGGATGTACACGGAGCAGCAGCTCGAACGGTGGAGCCCCCTCCCCAACCAGTGGACACTGACGATCAAGGTTCACGATTCCGGGGCCCGGAACTTCCTGATCTCGGGGCCCGGCTATATCGCATTCGATGAGAACGACAGGTTGTGGATCACGAACAACGTCACGCAGGGAAGCCCGAACTCCAGCATGTTCTGCGTGGTCCTGAACCCGGACGGCTCCCCCGCCGATTTCTCCCCCGTCTTCGGAGGGGGCCTGCAGGGGGGCGGCTTCGGCGTCGCCGCCCAAGGGACGGGAGAGAGGATGATCCTGGGGAACTACGGCTGGGGCCCGAAGCAGTACAACCCGCAGAGCGGCAGCATCTCCGTGATCGCCAGCGACGGCTCGCTCGTGAGCCCCTCCGAGGGCTATACGCCGGGACTCAGCAGAGTACAGGGGATCATGTACGACAGCGGGGGGAATCTCTGGATCACCTCCTGGGGAAGCCAGGAACCGATGGCCCCCTCCAACGAGACGATCTACGATTTCCCCGACGTCGACAGCGCCATCGTCGTCTACCTGAACTTCGACGGCTCGCGGGCGCCGGAGCCGGGCGAGGTGCTGACGTACGCGTTCGACACGACGAGCCCGTTCAACGGAACGTTCGACGTGGCGTTCGACGGCGCCGGTAACGCCTTCGTGGCGAACGCCGGGGGGAAGAGTCCCGACAAGCAGATAACCTGCTCCAGCGTCTACAAGCTGCGGATCAACCTCGACGACCCGAACAATCCCTACATCGAAAAGCTCGCCTCCTGGACCTCCGACACCTACGAAGCGCTGCGGCAGATCAGCGTCGACAGCGACGGCAACGTCTACGTGGCCTCGGTGGGGGGCGGGTGTATCGTGAAGTTCGACAACGATCTGGGGAACGAGACCCGCATCACCGAATCGATCGGCAAGCCGTGGGGGGTCTCGTTCGGGACGGACGGGACGATGTACGTCGCCAACTTCTTCGCCCTGCATGAGGCTCCCCCCGCGGAGGGAGAAGGAGACGTCCGGGGAACCTTCTGCATGACCATCTTCCCGAAGAACAGCGACACCCCTCTCGGCATCATGAACCTGCCGACGGGAGGCTCACCGGTGATGCTGGCGAACGGCTACGGCATCTACGGCGGCACGCCCCCCTGCTACCAGCCGCTCAGCCGCATCACCGGATCGGTGATCGACCGGGTGGGGAATCTCTGGGCCGTCAACAACTGGAAGCCCTCGGCCTATCTCGACTTCACGGAGAACCCGGGGGGCGACGGCCTGGTGGCCTTCGTCGGTGTGGCGGCGCCGAATCAATAGATCGCAAAGGGATCATTCGATCTCTCCTGAGAATTACGGCGGGGGTCCGAGTCGAGCGACGGCCCCCGCCGCCGTCGTTTCAAGGAGGGGGTTGCGGATCGGTGTCGGGATAAACACCTCCGCTCCATCTCCTCCGAGCGCGTATGTTATCCCCGCATCCGGTTCCGTGTCTTGTATACGCCTCATCCCCGGCCGATCCGTGCCTACGACTCCGGATACGCTTCAACTCAACCCTCTCTCATGAAAAAGCTCCCCTTCCTGCCGCTTGTCGTCATTGCGTTTCTCTGCGGCTGCTCCGATCGTCTCGTCTTCCCTCCTGAAACCGGACCGCGCGACTGGATCGATCAGCAGTCGAACACCACGGTCGATCTGGTCGGGGTGCAGTTCATCGACCGGAACATCGGCTGGGCTCTGGGAGACTTCGACACCATCGTGGCGACCACCGACGGCGGGGCGACATGGACCCCCTACTTCTACGGCAGAATGTCGCTGACCAGCTTCCATTTCACCGACCGGAACAACGGGTGGGGAATCGGGCGCGACGGCATCCTGATGCGGACCGTCGACGGCGGAAGAAGCTGGAGCAGGAAGGAATACGATACGATCTTTTCGGCAGGCTGGGTACGGGACATCTTCTTCGTCGACTATTTCAACGGATGGTTCGTCGCCGACCGTGGGGCCATCTACCGGACAGGCGACGGCGGCGAGACCTGGAGCAGAATAGACGCGGTGACCCAACCCGACTTCGACGATCTGCAGTGCGTCCGGTTCGTCGACCCCTTCAACGGCTGGATCGTCGGCGCGCGTCAGATCGGCCTGAATCACCAGACGCTGGTCCTGCGCACGAACGACGGAGGGATGACGTGGGAGGAGCGGGTCCTCCCGGTCTCCAGCCCCATCTCCCTCTGCTTCATCGACTATTTCAACGGATGGTTCAGCACCATCGACCGACGGATCATGCGGACGACCAACGGCGGAGCATCGTGGGACGAGACGGCTGTCGGGTTCGGGGTCAACGTGCTTTCGCTTCAGTTCATCGACCCCCTCAACGGCTGGGCCGTCCTCGATCTTCCGAACGTCATGGGGGGAGGCGAGGAATACGATCTCCTGAGCGGCTCGACCGACGGCGGCGAGCACTGGAGGAACGCCGACAGAACGATGAACCTCCAGAAGCGCGTCCGGCTCTCCGACCTCCATTTCACCGACTCCACGCACGGCTGGGCCGTCGGCGACAACGGCGCCATCTGGCATACGACGACCTCGGGACGCTCGATCCGCTGATCGGCTTCTTTGAACGCCCACGGGCCCGCTCTGCTGCTACAGGCGGGCCCGTGGTCGATCAGCGGGTCTATGCAGATACGCGACCTCTCAACACGATATCTCCATGTCGGTCACATCCTTCTCCGATCCTTACACTACTTCTTCTTGGCCACGATCTCGGTGCCGTCGCTGAAGGTCATGGTGAGGGTGTTCCCGTCGATATGCGCCGGCGCCACATCCTCCGTTCCCGGCTCGATATTGCCGCACTCGTCCTCGACCGTCAGCATCTCGATCTGATCGAGGTTCACCATGAACTGGAAGAAGGTGCGGCAGCTTCCGTCCGGACCGGAGGCGGTGATCGTCATCTGGTTGCCGTTGAAAAGCATCTTCATCGAGCGGCCGGGAGCGGGGGCCTGTCCGTCGACCGTCGAGACGTTCCACTCCCCCAGAAGCGAGCTGTGGCGCGGGGTCGAGCGCTTCTCCAGCACGATCGTCGTCCCCTGGATCTGGATCGTCAGGTTCGATCCGGAGAGGGAATAGCCGAGCGTGTCGACCTCTCCGGCCGGGCTCCCGACGCAGCCGTCCGCCACCACCGTGCTGATCATCTTGTTCCCCGAAAGGCGATAGTTGAACCTCGACTCGCATCCGTCCAGGCTCTGACGGTAGGTCGACTGGTTCTCGGTGAAGGTCCAGGAGGCCCCGATGAGCGATGCGTTCCCTCCGTCGATGGAGACCACCTGCCAGGTTCCGACGAGCGACGGGCTCTGGGGCTGGACCGGATCCGAATCGGTACACGATGCGAGCGTCATGGCGGAGAGCGCCACGATGATTCCTGTAAAGCGTCTGATCATTGCTTCTCCTGCATATCGATTATGGTGAAAGCCGAACCGCCGGCGAACCTTTCTCTCTCCCTACGGCCCGCATTCGGCGGGCGGCGGCGTCGAACCGATACAAACCTACCTCCGGACCGGTATGGGTTTGCTCATACTGTCGGGTGATGAGGGTGGGTGATATTTCATCCCGACCAGCAAGCACCCGGGTGCCTGAGATTGCGGACCCGCGGCGTCGTTCCACCCTCCTTCCCCTCCGTACCATTGCGCAATCCTCGAATTCCTTCATTCAATACGGAGAAACGGCATGTCGGAAGAGCTGGGAAACACGTTCTGGGAAACGGTCAGATATGTGCTGGGAGGAACGATCGCAACGGCGATCATCGGGGCGGTGGAGGGGGCGATAACAGGCGCGGCAATCAGTCCCCTGTTCAACAACAACTTCCTCGACCCCTCGGTCCTCGACGCGGCGCTCTTCGCTTCGATCATTGCGGCCGCGACAGGGATCTTCGCCGGGCTTCCGGCGTTCGCCATCATCGCATTCGACAAGGGGATGAACGCCCCGTTCGGGGTCGTGCTGCGGGGTATCGCCTTCCATACCTTGATCGGGATTTCCATCCCCGCGGTGGTCGGGCACGCGACAGCAGTATTCGACAGCGAACTGGGGGTCGCGGTCTACATCTACGGAATCATCGTGGGGTTCATCGTCGGGGCATACGCAGGGGTGATCAGATCGGCGCGACGATGGCAGCGGGGGATCGAGGAGGAGGGCCGGGAGCGCGAGACGGGAAGAGTGGCGATCGAGCCGGGAGGGTAGGAAGATCGCGCCGGATCGCCGTAAGTTTGTCCGGCGCCGATCGATACCGGTCGGCGCTGCACAACCGGTGCAGGAGAATCGCTCCTCATCTCTTTCATGCGATCCGATATGATATCACATCTCACACTCCCCGCCGCCCCCCGAACCCTCACGGCGACGCTCGCCCTCTCTCTTCTCTGCCTGTCGGCATGCGGCGGGGAAGCGGAGGAGGGATCGCAGGCCGATACGAGCAGAGGTCTCGACATCTCGGCGGCGAACGTCGAGGTCAAGACGGGAACCCCGAGCGCCGCGGCTACCACCCCGAACGCCGTGCCGACCGACACGACGGAGGCGAAGATCCTCCTGATGGAAGCTCTTACCACGATGCGTTCCCTCAAGAGCTATCATGCCGAGGCCGAGCTGCAGACGCCGGCGGGGAGCGCAAGGATCGCGGGAGATTTCGGTGTGGGGAAGGTGGACTTCACGATATTCCGCGGCGACGGACTCCGCACCCGACATATCGTGGTGGGACCGGAAGGACGGGCCAGCTCCGACGACGGGAAGACATGGGGGCCCGACAACCAGCAGATCGGCGCGGCGATGTCCTCGGTGATCACCGCTCCCCTCAGCTCCTCGATGGCTCTGGCCGATCAGGGGACCATCTCCATGGACGGCACGGAAACGGTCGACGGGGTGCGGATACAGCGGGTACGGGTGATGACCCCCAGCCCTACGACCGTCTGGATCGAGGAGACCCCGGGGATGGGAAAGGTCGTCCGGAAGATCAGCCTCCTCGTCACCTCCAACGACGGCCAGTACGATACGACGATCCGCTACAGCGAGCTGAACAAGCCGCTCGAGATAGGACTGCCGATGTAGGAAGGGACCGGAGCACAACCGCTCAGGGGGTCCCTCGCGGGTTCTCCTGGCGCGGCGTCACCTGCCGTGGCGCCGTCTGGCGCGGGGCGGTCTGCTGCTGGCGCGGCGTGACCTGCCGTGGCGTCGTCTGACGCGGAGCCGTCTGCTGCTGCCGCGGCGGCGGCGTCCGTGTCGGGGTCGACCGGGTCTGAGGGCGGGTCGTCGGGCGGACGGCGGAGCTCTCCCTGGCGGCCGGGGCGCCGTTCTGCGCGCCGGATGCCGGCCTTCTGCTCGCGGAGGTCCTGATGCCGTTCTCGTCGATGATCTGGTTCCGGATGATCGTCCGCTTCGGCCCGAGCGCCTCGAGCTGCTTATCGTTCAGCGATAGTTCAAGCCCCCCCGCGTTGCCGAGGGAAATCTTGAACGTCTCCATCGCCCGCCACGTCTTCACCGTGCCGCTGTCGAGCGTCCCCGTCTCACTTTTCTGACCGTCCATCACGATCGAGAACCAGACCTGGGCGATCGCCGTGCCGACCAGGGTAAGGCTGTCCCCCTCGCCGCGGACTTCCGGCGCGGCGGCGGTCGTATCTCCCCCCTCGGAGGCCGAGATGATCTCCGTCGGCGCGAAGCCGCTATCCTGGGGCGTTCCCTCCTCCGCCACCGTCGAATCCCCCATCAGGCCGTCGGTGAAGAAGAGGAAGTATCCGCCCGCCACCAGCAGGAGTATGAGCGCCGCGGCGATGATCCAGTTGACGATGCTGGTGTTCCTGCGCCGGGCGTCGCCGAATGCCATCGGCTTGAACCTGTCGCGCCGTCTCCGCTCGGTGTCGGGCGGGTTCTCGCGCGCGGCGGCGCGCATGGCGATCGCCAGGTCGGGGGTCGTCGACGGAGGCTGCGGGGTGTCGGGAAGGGCCGAAAGAAGCTCGTCGGGATCGAGGCCGACGACGCGCGCGTAGTCGCGGACGAAGAAGCGCCGTTGCGGGTTCGGGATCGACGTGAAGTCGTCCTCTTCGATCGCCTGTAGAAATCTCGGCTGGATGAACGTACGGCGCGAGATATCCCCGATCGTCATCTCAAGCGATTCACGCGCCTCGCGCAGTCGTTCGCCAACGGTCATGGAGTGTCGTGAGTTTTATGGAATCGGGAGCCCGGCCCTGGGAGGCCGAGCGGTAGAGACGAGAGGATTAACGCCGCCGCGGGAACGCTCGACCGCGACTCATGCAAATATACCCAAGCCGCCCGGTTCGGATTGAGGAATTTCACCTCCTCTCCGTTTCCCTCAGCAATCTCCCCGCCGCCGGACCGCAACGATCGTGATATCGTCCGACTGCGGCGCCCCCTCGGTGAAGCGGGAGATGTCGGCAAGGGCCCGTTCGACCGCCTCCGTCGCGCCGCAGATCCTGTCGTCGCGGAACATGGCGCGCAGGCGGTCGTCGCCGTACTCCTCCCGGCCGGCGCTCATCGCCTCGGTGACGCCGTCGCTGTAGAGGACCAGCAGATCCCCCGGCTCCATCGGGACCGTTCCGACCTCGTACGGGATCATCGTCGGCATGATCCCCAGGATCAGCCCCCCCACGTCGAGCGCCTCCACCGAACCGGCGCGGAAGTGGTAGGGGGGATTATGTCCGGCGTTGACGTAGCTGAAGGTCCCGGCCGCGGCGTCGATGATGCCGAAGAAGGCGGTGATGAACTTGTCGGCCGAGGTGTTCTCGTTGATGACGTCGTTGATGCGGGCGGCCAGTTCGTTCAACGGCATATCGAGCCGGGCAAGGGCGCGCAGGGCCGCCTGCACGTTCGCCATCAGGAGCGAGGCGGGGGTTCCCTTCCCCGACACATCGGCAACCGATATCAGTACCCTTCCGTTCCCCAGTTCGATGGCGTCGTAGCAGTCCCCGCCGACCTGCTGCGTAGGGATGGTTCGTGCCGCGATATCGTATCCCTCCACATGCGGAAGGGTCTTCGGCAGCAGCCCCTGCTGGATCTGGGCGGCGATCCTGAGATCCTCCTCCAGCCGTTTCTTCTCGATCGTCTCCTCCAGCAGACGCGCGTTCTCCAGCGCGCCGATGGCGAGGTTCGCCACGGAGCAGAGATACTCCACATCCTCCTCGTCGATCCTGTCGCGCAGCCGCTCGCCGATCAGCAGCAGGCCGCGCGCCTCCCCCTGCACATCCATCGGGATCGCCGCGCGGACGCCGAGGGCGTAGGTCTCGGCGGTCAGCCGCGACTCGTACGCGTCATCCCCTTCGCTCCTGTTCGTCACCAGGGTCGCGTCGTTGTCGGCGAAATATCGTATCGCTTCGGGAGAAGGGATCCCCCGGAACCGGTTGACCTCCAGATGATACCCCCCGCCCCCGATCCCCTCCGTCTTGAGCGCCACCGCGAACTTCGACACCGTCAGTTCCCCCATCAGCGTGTAGCCGAGGAGGCGCAGAATCGCATCACGATCCATCAATGCGTTGAACTCGCGGCTCGCCTCGAAGAGGGAGCGGAGCCGCTGCACGCGGCGTTCCAGCTTCCTGTTCGCATCGCGGAGCGATCCGCGCACGCTGCATCCCTCCAGCGCCATCGCGGCGATCGCCGCCACCAGCGAGACGTAGGTGATATCGTCGGGGCCGAGGCTTCTTGTGGTCAGCGGGGCGCCGATCAGCAGCACCCCGTAGGTCCGGTCGGCGAAGGTGAGCGGAGCAAGGTAGGCGATCTTCCGTTCGCGCAGTTCCTCATCCTCCGTCTCATGAAAAAGGACCGTCCCCCGCCTGTCGCGCAGATCGATCGTGAACGAGGCGCCGAGCATTCCGGCCGCCGCTCCCTTCGTATGGGTCACGATATATCTGCCGGAGCCGTCGGCGACCGCCACGGCCGCCCGTCCCAGCCCCAGCTTTCCCATCAGGGAGAGGAGGAGATTGTTGTAGATGAAGCCCTGATCGTCCGATTCTATCAGAAGCCTGCTGAACTCCAGCAGCGCATTGATATCGAGAGACGATGCGTCGAGTATTCGTTGGTCGCTCATGAGGATGATATGAAGGCGGAACCGCCGCCGTGCCGATCGTTCCGGAGCGGCGAAGCCGTTCCCCCGCTGCAAAGAAAACAAAAAAGGGGCGGCCCGCGAAGGCCGCCCCCGTGAATCGAATCGTCGCGGGACGAATTACTTCACCACTCTGATCGGCACCGTGCGGGTCTGACCGCCGGTCTCCAGACGGAGGAAGTAGGCTCCCGAGCCGAGATCGGTGACGTCGATCGTGAAGCTGCGCTCGCCGGAGAAGGTCTCCCCCTCGGCCAGGTTGCGCACCAGGATTCCGTTGATGTCGTAGACCCCGAGGTTGACCGTCGACTCCGCCCTGAGCGTCAGCGTGGCGGTCGCCACGTCGCGCGCGACGGTCGGGGTCATCGTCAGGTCGGCAAGGACCGGATCACCCGTTACGATATAACGTGCGGGCTTCGTGATCGGCGCGTTGCCGAGGATGAAGACGCCGGGACCGAAGCCGGCATCGTTGCCGTCGTCGATGCTCGCCGGAACGTCGGTGCCGACGACTCCGGGGACCGCGGTGCCGGTCACGATGTTTCCACCCAGGTTGAAGCGCATGTCGGTGAACGTCACGTTGCCGCTGTTCCCCGCGTCGTCCGGCACAAGGCCGAAGCGTCCGGTGTTGTCGGTGATCTGCAGCTCGATCCGCTCCACGCTCTTGTTCTCGGCTCCGGTGGAGGTGATCGCGGCGCCGGTGCCGGCGTCGACGAAGACCACAGGCTTTCCGTTGCCGTCGAGCGGATCGCCGATCACGACGACCGAGTCCTCAAGGTTGACCGTCTCGGTGTACGTTCCCGCCTTCACCCTCACCGTTCCCTCGTCATCGACCATATCGACGCCGTCGTCGATACGTCCCTGCGGACCGATGTGCGAGCCGCCGGTCCAGACCACGACCGCCGAGAAATCTCCGTCGAAGCCGTTGGGAGCGCCGTTGTTCCCGTTGTCGAGCCACGGAGAGTATTCCACGGAACCCTCGATGCCGCCGGAGACCGTTCCCGGGTCGTTGAAACCGAACCAGTTGCCCGAGGCCATCACGATGGTATCGGCATCATCGTTGTCGATATTCTTCGTCAGGTTCCCCGCGATATTGTTGTTGAAGATCCTGACCGACTGGGTCGCCGCGCCGGCGCCGACCCGCACTCCGTAGTCGTTCGACGTGATGTTGTTGTTGGTGACCCGGATGTTGCTGTTGATTCCGTACGCGAAATCATCGGCGATCCGCACACCGGTTGCCGTTCCGTCCCAGAGGTTGTTGTACTCGATCGTGATCGAATCGTTGCCGCCGCCGATATAGACCGCCGACCCGTTCGCGTTCGCGTTCGTGTTGCCGGTGACAAGGGCCTTGGTCGTGCCGAAGAACGCGATCGAATTATCGTTGCTCAACGAGTTCCCCGTGACCGTGATATCGTACGCATTGTCGGCCATGTTGATCCCCGCCGTCGTATGACCCACGAACCTGTTGTTGCTGATCACCGCGTCGGTCAGCCCCTGGTCCGAATAGATGCCGTTGCCGCTGGAGGCGCCGGTCTCGTTGTTCCTGACGAAGAAGTTCCCCTCCACGAGCGACTCCCAGGTGCCGTCCGAGTTGAGATACAACCCCATGATGTTGTCCGATATCACATTGTTCAGGATGTAATATTCGGAGAAGTTGGGATTGGTGTAGATACCTGCTCCCAGCGGAGCATCGGAGACACCCTGGACCTTGAAGCCGTCGATCTTGACCCCGTTGGCGGCCAGATTGAACGCGCCCCCCGAGCCGTTGACGATCGTCTCGTCGACCGTGGTATCGCGCGTGTGGGCGACCTGGCCGAACTTGTTTCCGCGCAGCGTCATCACGCTGTCCACCAGCACGGTTTCGTTGAACGTTCCCGACGACACCTCCACCGTATCCCATGCGGCCGCGGCGACCACGCCGTTCCTGATGCGGCCGGGGCCCATCGGTCCCTGGTAGACGTTGGCGTTCGTCGTCACGAAAACGACGTCGTACCTGATGTCGACGAAGCCCTTGGTGGTGTCGTCGACCCCGTGATAGATCCGATCCTCCAGATCGAGGAGCTGCTCCCGCGTCATGCTCGAGGCCGGCGTTCCTCCGAACGAGGCGTCGACCGCCGAGACGAAGGAGCTGGCGTTGGCGAAGATATGCGGGTTGATGCCGGTCGTCGTGCTGTTGAACTCCGCATCACCGACGCTGATGATCCTGTTGTTCATATCCTCGGCCTGGAAGCCCATGCTGTTCGGGCCCGTCAGGTTGAAGACCATCCCCGACATGGTGATCGGCGCCGTCGTGTAGCGGTTGATATTGAGTCCGAATCCGACACGATCCGTATCCCAGACGCGGAGCAGATTGCCGCCGTTTGCCGGATTGTTCGTGCTGCGATAGTTACCGCTGATCGTGACGTCGGTGAAGACGACGGTTCCCATCGGGGCGAGCGGTGTGGCGCCGCGGAGATGGATGCCGTGGTGCGGCCCCTCGTTCCCCGGCGTGCCGTCCGGACCGATCACGTCGACGTTGGTCATCGTCAGGTTGCCGTTGTAGTCGAAGAAGCTGGCGTTCGCCCAGCCGCGCCCGAGGGCGCAGCAGAAGCTGCTCCAGCCGTTGTTGTCGATCGTGGAGTTCGTGACGGTGATGTTCGTCTGCCCCTGCGCGCCCGCGCCGGCGCCGACGTTGAGTCCCATCATCGAGTTGTGCTTGATGAGGGTGCTGTCCACCGTCAGACCGTCGAGCGTCAGGGCGTTTCCGGTCGTGATGCCGCTGTTGTTGTCCCAGACTTCGCACCCACGGATGGTGACGTTGGAGAGATTGCCGTCACGCAGGTAGATGCCGTGCCCTTCCGTGTTGTTGTAGGCGAAGCTGTCGACCTGCAGGTTGTGGAGCAGCACATGATCGGAGTTCGCGACCCAGATACCGTTGGTGTTCACCCCCGGCTTCTTTACCAGACGGATGTCGGAAACGGTCACCGGATCTCCCACCGTCGCCATGACGCTGTCGATGATGATGGTGGCGCCCCCTGCCGTGTGGTTGCGCAGCCTGGTCGAGCCGACCCCCATCCCCTTCACCGTCACCGCTTTCTTGATGGTGAAATTCTCCTCGAACTGGAACGGTCCGGCCTCGATGATCGCCCCCGGGTTCGCCGCATCGATTGCCTCCTGGAACGATGCGAATCCGGCCACCGGATCACTGCTGGTGATCGGCGAGAAGAGGGTGCCGGTGTAGTTGCCGACCGTCCCGGAGATGGTTCCCCACCAGGGATGGAACGCGACGTTGTCGCTGACCGAATCGCCCGTCGTCACCACCGAGTTGCTCGGATGCGCCGGGCCGGTCATGGCGCCCCACCAGTTGGCCAGGGCGCTGATCACCGTATCGCCGCCGTTATGGACCGCCTGCGCAGAGTTGTCGTTGAACCTGTTCGAATCGATGACGAGATCGCCGTACGCGGAGGCGTTGGCAGGGATATAGACGCCGTAGGTGTTGCTGTCGAAGTTGTTCTTCCGTATCACACCTGTCGGCACCGGCCGGCCCGGCTCGATCGCGACCGCCTGGTTGTTCTTCTCGAAGGTGTTCGCCTCGATGAAGACATGGTTCACCTGACGCGGCAGGAACGCCGCTCCGTACGCCGCCTCTCCGACCGGATTGAACCCGCTGGTTCCGACGTTGCGGATCGTGTTGATGATGAAGGTGACCGTATCGGCGCGGAAGGTCTTGAAGAGCCCCCCGAAGCTGTTCGTCGCCGAGCCGGTGGAGTCGGCGGTGTTGAAGGAGATGTTGATATCCGGATACGGGAAGATCGCCGCATCATGTCGGAAATTGATATGTCCCTTCGACTTGTGGATACGGTTGTTCGCGAAGAGCACGCCGGTGATGTTCGACCCGTCGTTCGACGAGGCGCCGCTGCGGGTGTCGAACGCCGCCCAGCCGTCGATATTCTCGAACTGCGACTGGCCGATGAAGATGTTGCCGCCGATCTGTCCGTTGATCACACCGAATCGTCCCGGCGCATTCTCGCCGTCGACCATCACATTGGTCCATGACAGACCGGTGATCGTTCCGATGATCGAGACGACGCCGGTCGAGCCGTCGGCCTGACCTCGTACTCCGACATTCGTCAGGACAAGGCTGTCCGAACCGATCTTGAGACCGTTGTCGAGCATTCCCTTGGGACCGACCAGCGTATCCCCGAAGAGGGTCATCTGCACCTTGTCGTCGATCACCACCGTCGGCTCGTTGTAGATGCCGGTCGCCATGAAGATGGTGTCGCCGGCGCCCGCCGTGTCCACCGCCGGCTGGAGGAGTCCCCACGGGGTGACGAAGACGAAGTCTTCCTTCAGGATCACCTCGCCGTAGAGGGAGTCGTCGTGATCGTCGTGGATCTTCGAGTTCAGGATCACCAGCTCCAGACCGCTCAGGAGGGTCGGGTTCTTGCCGTCGAACAGGTTGGTCCGGGCGTCGATCGAGAGAGAGTCCACCTCGTTGGAGATGTAGACGCTGTCGGTCTCGAAGACCGAGTTCGTGATCGTGATATCGGTGCCCGCCAGCAGCGTGATACCGTAGAACCCGTTGGTGATATGGTTGCTGTCCATATCGATATCGGAGGGAACCGGACGGAAACCGTCGGCGCAGAGAAGGATGCCCGCGCCGCCGCTGGACGCCTGGACGTCGCCGTTATATCCGTCGATGATATTATGCTGGATGGAGGTGCTGGTCAGCGAACCGCAGATGGCGACGCCGTTCCCCAGATGATCCATCCATCCTGTTTCGAGCGAATCGATGTAGATCTCGTTGCTGTCGATGGTGGAGTTCTCCATATACCCATCGATGGCGTTGTAGACGTTGACGAGCCTGTTGTTTCTGATGGTCGCATCCAGCACCACGTCGTCGGTGGTCTCCGGAGTCCCGTTGTCGCTGCCGCCCGTGATGCCGAAGCCCCCCGAGACGTCGATGATCAGATTCTGTTCAATCGTACAGATCGTCGTCATGTACATCTGGTACGCATCGATGCCGGAGGTCAGGACGTAGTTGTTGAGAAGGTCGAGGTGGGCGATCTCCGCTGTGGAGGCTTCGACGGCGATCGAGGAATTCTTGATCGTGAACCCGTCGATCTCGACGCTGTCGGCCGTGACGACGAACGTGGAGCCCGATGACCCGCTGGCATCGATGACCGACTCGCCGCTGTCGAGATCACGCGTGCGGGCGTCCTGACCCGCCTTGGCGCCGAAGAAGCTCATGGTGCGATTTACCGCGATGTCCCCCTCGTTGTACGTCCCCTCGTTCACATTGATCTCGCCGCTCGTCAGCATGGCGCCGTAGGCGTTTCCGATCCTGGCGAAGGTGCTGTAGCCGTAGGTCGGGAGTCTGTCGAGGTGATAATCGTCGTCGACCCGGGCGGTATCGGTCGCCTGCGGCAGGGTGTAGGTGACGTTCGCGGCGTCGGTGCCGCCGAAATCACCCGCCACCGCCCCCGCGTATTTTCCCCAGGCGTTGCTGTTCAGCGTCAGGACGGTGCTCCCGAGTGAGTTGTCGTACACCACCGCGAAGGCTGTATTGAACGCGATATTGTTGTTCTTGATCGTCAGGTTCGTCGGCGATGCGCCCGACGTCTGCACGATCACCGTCATTCCCGTCTTGTTGTCCGCCATCGAGTTGCCGTCCGCCTTGACGGTGGTGGAGCCGACCAGATGGGTACGGACGTCGACCGCGTAGAGGCCGGCTCCCGAGCCTGCTCCGGCGTTCGAGTGGTTGGCGCTGACCGTCCGCTGTATCGTGGCGCGAGCGCCGAAGGCGGAGAGAATACCTGCATGGATGCCGGCGTTGTTGTTCCCGCTCCGGCCGTAGAGCTCGCAGTCGACGATCACGGGATTGGGCATCTGCGAGATCAGCGTGCTGGAGAGCGACCGGCCGATCACGGCGATGCCGGCGGTCTGGTAGTCGCGCGCCGTCACATGGCTGAGGGTCACCGCCGAACGTCCGAAGACCATGACGCCGAACCCGGTGTTGTCGGCGGTGATCGTGGAGGCGCGCATGCTGTCGACCTTCACATCATCGAGGACGTCGCCGATCTCGCCGCCGGCGTTCTTGACCGCGATGCCGATGAAGAGGTTGGTGCCGCCGGGCGCCTGGTAGTCGCCGGTGACCTTCATATCGTACATGAAGATATCGTTGGCGTTGCTCGCCGCGTCGGCGTAGATAACGGGATAGAAGGTGGAGGAGGCCAGTTTCCCCGCGCCGTTCCATGACAGAAGGGTCGTCTCGGAATAGCTGACCTGTCCGGAGGAGGGCATTCTGACGATCGTCGAATCGGCGCCCGATCCTCGCAGTGTGAGTGTTTTATTGACGATATGGACCTGCTCGGTATAGGTACCGGCACGGACGAAGATGACGTCGTTGCTGGCGGCCGTGTTGACCGCGGCCTGGATCGTCGCTTTCGCCGTCGCGTCGCTGAGTCCGTTGTTGGCGTCGGAGCCGGTGTTCGCGTTGACGTAGTAGTTGGTGGCCAGCGCATGGCCCGTCAACGCGAAGAAGATAAAGGCAAGCAGTCCGGAAATGGGAACGGTACGTGCTTTCATGAGGTTCGCCTGTCTCCAATGGTGATTACGGTGGAGGTCGTCGTCGATGTTCCCGCCATGACGGCACAGCAATGCCCCTGTAGGAGGAATGTGGGGGAACCGTGGATACTCCCGTGAGCATCCTCTTCCGAATGTCGATCCGGCCCGACGGCCGGTTGCGCAGATTACCCTCCCGACTCATCCCGCCCCCGCCCGGAGCGTTCCGCACCACGAATACGGGGAGAACGCGCGGCCGGATTGCAAAGGATCGAGCAGCGATACGAGGCTGAATCGTAGCGAACTGATGCGAGAGGTCTGCTGGTCTGTCTGGAGAACCGAGGAGGTGTTACGGGACGGCGGAACGTCGCCGGGAGGGTGTGGAGCCCTCGCGCGCTTGTATGGCTGCCGCTTCGGACCGTACCGGGACGACGGTGAATCGATACTCCTCCCTCCTCAGAACGGGCAGGCGATCGGACAGGCCGGATCGCCTTATCGGGAAGGAACTCCTCTTCGGTAATGGAGAGGAATTCCATTTCAATCATACAGCGATATTACATCAAAAGAGCAGGGCCCGGATCGCTCCGGGCCCTGCTCGCAGACATTACTTGCCCGGATTGATTACCAGGAAGCCGAAGCGGAAATTCCCCGAGGTACCGCCACCGGGAGTTCCGACACCTGCACGATTCACGTTGATCGTGAAGGTGCCCGCACCGCGACCCGATACGCTCCAGGTCATCACTTCAGCCGGATCGAGGACGGCGCTTCCACCGTCCATCGGCGTCAGAATGATGATGCTGTTCGCCTTGACATAGTGGTTGAAGACCGCGAGCGTTCCGGTCGTGACCCCGCCTGCCGTCGCAATACCACCATCGGGAACATCCACGACACCCGACGGTCCGTTATCGCCCGCATTGGCGTCGTCTTCGGCGACGAGGTTCGCACCACCCGCGTTGGCGGCCGTCGTGGCCTGGCGGGGGATGACCAGTTCACCCTCACGAACATCGAGTGCGATATTCGTGCTGGCGTCCGTCGTCGTTGCGTTGCCGTGGGCCATGACGCCCACCGTTCCTGTGGCTGTTCCGTCGTTCGCATAACCGCGGACCGCGAAGTCACCCGCCGTTGTCGACGATGTCGTCGCGTCGAATGCCTGGCCCGGTGCAGTCAGCGTGGCACCTGCTCCGTTGGTCATCGTCATCGTGACGTTGTTGGTCGGAGTCACGTTGTCGATCGTCTGCATCGTCGCGGTAACGCCCGTGGCGTCTGCCGAGATGATCACAGTCTGATCGGCCGCTCCGCCGCCGCTGAACTTCTGCGCGATCATCTGCGTGACGCCGCCGCCCGCCGGATCGCCCTGGGCGATGACCGCCGAGGAGAAGTCGACGGCCGTCGGATCGAGACCGGCGAGCATCTGGACGTTCGACCCGCTGCCGTCGGCTTCCATGAAGATGTCCTGAGCAAGGGCGTTGATCGTGCCGCTGGTGGTGCTGCCGATATCGCCGCGCAGGTTGAGCGTGGCGCCGTTCCCGTTCAGGCCGGCCGATCCCCAGGTCAGATTGCTTGCGCCGTTGAGCGTCACCTGGCCGCTGTTGTCGACCTTCAGAAGATCGGTGCCCGAGCTGTTCTCGACCAGCAGACCGTTCGACGTGTTGTCGGCGGTCTCGCCTCTGACCGTCAGACGGCCGTCCGCCGACGTCGTGCCGAGAACAAGATCCTGGCCGTTCGTCAGGCGCATCGCCTCCGTGGTGTTGGTGGCGAAGACCAGCGGCTGGTTGGTCGTGGTTCCAAGGAACTGCTCGCCGACTCCCGTGCCTCCCGTCGTGACCGCGTCGCCGTCGTTGGTCCAGACGCTCGCCGTGATGCTGGTGATGTCGCTTGTCAGCGCCAGCGTGCCGTCGGCATCCGGGAGCGTGTAGCTGCGGTCGGCCGTCAGAGCCGCCTCCGTCACGATCGTTCCCTCGAAGCCGTTGGCGCCCGTGTTGTCGTGCACGATGATCTGACCGGCCGTCGGGGTCACATCGTTACCGAATGTGGCCGACGATGAGAGGTTGACGTTGGGCATCGTGACCATTCCGGTCGCCCCGTCGATCGTCAGATCGGCATTACCGTCGTCGTCGGCGTCGAACTCCAGACCAGTCAAGGTGTTGAAGCTGATCTCCGCCTCATCGGCGTTCGATCCGATATGAATCGTCGGACCGGTCACGAAGAGCTCGTCCCAGCGGTTGGTCGCCGAACCGAGATCGTAGGTCGCGTCCGCCGTCGGGACGATGCTGCCCGTAACGTCGACATCATCATTGATGGCAAGGTTGCCGCCGGTGTTCTCAATCGTCCCCTGCAGGTCGGTTGTCCCGGTTGACGTCAATGACGAGAAGGCGCCCGTCGACGGGGTCGTCGCGCCGATCGGCGTCGCGTCAATCGCACCGCCGTTGATCGTCAGGTTGTCGTTCACCTGGGCGTCGGTCAGACCGGCGCCGATGCGGGCCGCGTCAATCGTCGTCGTCCCTGCGTTCGTCGAGGCGATGAGAGCATCGCCCTGAGCTGCCGTCACCGGAAGCGTCTGGGTCGCCGTCCACGTGTTCGCGTTGGCTTCGTTCAAGCTCAGCGGGTTGCCCGTCGTGCCGTCGCCGGTCAGCGTCGCGTCGGTCGAGACTGCAACGTTGCCGGCGAGCGATCCGAGTGTCCGCGTCTCAAGAGCACCGCCGTTCGAGACCACGATGTCCGTCGACGTGCTTGCCGCCGGAAGCGCCGTACCCGTGATCGTCGTGAACGCGCCTGTCGATGGCGTCGTTGCACCGACCGGCGTCGCGTCGACCGTGCCGCCGTTGATCGTCAGGTTGTCATTGACCTGGGCATCCGTCAGACCTGCGCCGATGCGAGCCGCATCGATCGTCGTCGTGCCGGCGTTCGTCGAGGCGATCAGAGCATCACCCTGAGCTGCCGTCGTCGGAAGCGTCTGTGTCGCCGTCCAGGTGTTCGCGTTGGCGAGGTTCAGACCGAGCGGGTCACCCGTCGTGCCGTCACCGTCCAGCGTTGCATCGGTCGAGACGGCGACGTTGCCGGCGAGCGATCCGAGCGTCCGCGTCTCAAGGGCACCGCCGTTCGAGACCACGATATCCGTCGACGTGCTCGCCGCAGGAAGCGCGGTTCCCGTGATCGTCGTGAACGCGCCCGTCGAGGGCGTCGTTGCGCCGACCGGCGATGCATCAACACTGCCGCCGTTGATCGTCAGGTTGTCATTGACCTGGGCATCCGTCAGACCTGCGCCGATGCGAGCCGCATCGATCGTCGTCGTGCCGGCGTTCGTCGAGGCGATCAGAGCATCACCCTGAGCTGCCGTCGTCGGAAGCGTCTGCGTCGCCGTCCAGGTGTTCGCGTTGGCGAGGTTCAGACCGAGCGGGTCACCCGTCGTGCCGTCACCGTCCAGCGTTGCGTCGGTCGAGACGGCGACGTTGCCGGCGAGCGATCCGAGCGTCCGTGTCTCAAGAGCGCCGCCGTTCGAGACGACGAGGTCCGTCGAGGTGCTT
>CBINGZ010000053.1:0-31778 GCA_966250335.1 uncultured bacterium
GCGGAGATAGCTCGGACGGAAATCGTGTCCCCACTCGCTGATGCAGTGCGCCTCATCCACCGCCAGCATCGAGATCTTCGCCGCGCGGATCGCCTCGGTGAACTCCGGCTTCCGGAACCGTTCCGGGGTGACGTAGAGGAGCTTGCAGCGGCCGTCGAGAAATCTCCGCAATCTCGCCTCACGATCTTCCCGTGAGACCGTGGAGTTGATGAAGGTCGCGGGGATCCCGCGCCAGGTGAGCGCATCGACCTGGTCCTGCATGAGAGCGATGAGGGGACTGATCACAAGCGTCCCCCCTTCCATCAGGAGCGCCGGGATCTGATAGCAGAGCGATTTCCCCGCCCCGGTCGGCATCAGGACCAGGGAATGGGCGTTTTCCGAGGAGAGCATGTGGTCGATGATCCCCCCCTGCTCCCCACGGAACGCCGGATAGCCGAAGTACTTCTCCAGCGCCTCCAGCGGTGTCGATACTGTTGTTGTTGATGTCACGATATAACTGTCTCTCTATACGATAATCCCGGCGACATCGCGCCGCCGGCCCGTTCACGGGAAAGGAACTTGCGACTCCCGGACCGCATTATACGGTACATGAACCGAGAATACGAACTCAGCATCCCTTCAACGATATGAGCATCATTCCCCCAGGACGGAATCGGACACGATCGACGGCCGCGCTTCTCACGGCGCTCTGCGCAGCGGTCGTCAATATGACGAATATATCGCATGCGGAGGCCCCGGTCCCCCGCCCCCAGATCGCCGACATGTATCTCCAGATCGGCGACACGCGCCAGGCCTGGGCTTCCGGCAGACAGATCGACATCCTGGCCTACGGCTGGGCGGGGGAGGAACTGCGGATTCCGCTCGACAGGAGCGAGGTCCGCGAGCTGACCGCCGACCAAGTGCGCCAGCCGGTGCTGACCGTGCGGAAGTTCCAGGACGATCTCTCCACCTACTTTCAGGAATCGTTCGAAAGCTCTCTGACGCTGGAGTCGGTCTACTTCGTGGTGGAATGGCCCGGCGGCGAAAGCCACAGGTATCTGCTGAGCAACGCGCGCATCATCGGGATGCGGACAATGGCCACCGGCGAGGTGGCGGCGCTCCCGTACGAGGAGATCAGTTTCGCGTATGAGGCAGTGGAGTCGGTCGAGAATATCGACAGGTAGCCGCCGGCAATCGGCGGCTACGGGATGTGCCGCTCCAGCGCTTCGTAGAGCGTCGAGCCGGCGAGTCGTTCCGGCGTGTCGGCGGGGACGATCATCCTCGTGCCGTCGTCGGAGTAGGCGCTGACCGCGTCGGCCGCCAGGTAGAACCCGCCGCCGAAGATGCTCTGGATCGTCGACCCGGTGACGTGATAGACCACGCGTGGCGTATCGCCGGAGACGTAGACGTCGCTCACCTTTCCGATGAGCCGTCCATCCTCGGTCACCATGTTCGTCCCCACGATCCCATCGGTGGCGGGGATCGCCAGTCCGTCGAGTCCGTCGGTAGCTCCACGGTCGAAGCTGTCGACCGCCATGATCGCATCGGGCCCCAGCCGGAACTCCCGCGCGCCGAGCGGGGTGTGGCGTCCCTCATCGGAGTCGACCACGATTCCCGAGACCCGTCCCTTCACGGGATCGATCAGCGCGTCGGCAACCCGGCCGATCCTGTTTCCCGTCGTTGTATCGATCACCGTCATTCCCTTCAGATCCCCTTTCACGTTCAATGCCCGAATCCCTTCCATGATCGTTCGTCGTTGAATCCCTGTCGTTCGACACATATATCGCTGCGGGACCTTCCCGCGCGACGGTCGCGCGACCGGAGGTTCCGAAGCCGCGCTTCTCTCATGATCAACAGAAGGAAACGTGCGAAAGTTCACGAACGGCGGTCGCGGGCCGGGCGGATCGGCACGGCTACTCGACGATCGTTCCCCCTTCCTCTCCCGCGTAGAGGGTCGAGCCTCCCGAGGCGAGCAGGGAGACGGCGCCGAACGGGCCGGCCGTCTGCGTCCAGATCTGCGCATACGCGGCCGGAGTCCGAAGGAAGGAACAGCTCAGGAGAAAGAATATCGCAATATACAACGACCCGCGGAGAGGCCTCATCTGGAAGATCCTCCCGTCACGATCATCCTTCCGGTTCCGATCAGCTCCCCGGCATGCAGCGTGTAGTAATAGACGCCGGACGGCAGTCCCGTATCATCCATCCTCACACTATGTTCTCCCGCCTCCCTTCTCTCGTTCAGCACGGTTCGCACGCGTCGTCCAAGCGGATCATGGAGCGATATGGAGACCTGAGCGGCGGCATCGAGGGTGAATCCGATCACGGTCTCTCCCGACCATGGGTTGGGATGATTGGCCAGAATGACGGAGCGCGATATATCATCCCGTTCCGGCGCGGAGAGCGGATGGACCGTATGGAAGACCCCATGCCCGTCGGTCCCCGCGAACACGTTGTTCGCGCCGACGGCAAACGACGTGACCCGGATACCGTCGAACACGGGATCGACGCTGCTCCAGGAGGCCCCCTTGTCGGTCGATCCGAAGAGCCCGTCGTCGGTCCCCGCGTACACCGTGGAGCCGTGCACGACCAGCGCATTGACGATCGTTTCCTTCCCCGAGAGCCCGTCGGCTCCGAGGGTCCAGCTCACGCCCCTGTCGGCTGAGTGATAGACTCCCTGTGCGGTGCCGGCGTAGATATCCCGGGAGTCGGCGGCCATCGCCTTCACGGCGCCGTCGAGTGGGAACCCCGTCACCTGTTTCCAGTTGATGCCGTCATCCTGCGACCGGTAGATACCGGCCCCCGAGGTGCCCACATAGACGTCGTCGTCCTGTTCGGTAAACGAGAGGGGCTGCCGATCGGGCTGCTCCTTGCCGGTCATCTTCCAGGCGGTCATCATGACATCTCCCCGCAGGACTCCTTCTCCCCTGCCGACAAGCATCGCTCCCTTGTTCGTGATGAAGACCGCCTTGATGTTCGGCTGTCTGGCGTAGTCGGGCGCCAGCGAGTGGAACTCCCAGAGATCCGAGAGAACGTACTGGAGCGCAAGACCGCTGTCGCCGCCGATCAGCCCCTTGGAGTTTTTCATCGCAACCGTATTGTAGTTCTCCCCCCGCAGCCCCTTACACTCCTCCCGCCAGGTCACGCCGAGATCGCTCGTGGAGAACATCCCTCCTCCGTTGGCCATCCGCGGTCCCATGGTGGTGGCCGCATACAGAATCCCGCCGTCGTAGGCGAGTCCGGTCACATGGACGTTCGTCAGCCCCGCATTGACCGGCTCCCATCTGTTCCCCGCGACGGCCGCTCCGAACGAGGAGCGATAGACGCCGCGATGCGTGCCGATATAGAGATCCCCCTTGTGACGGACCATCGAGAGGATCTTTCGAACCTCCCCCGCGGGATAGTACGATACGGCGGGTCGGGTCCTGTCGGTGGTAGTATTGACGAGGCCGTTGCTGTCGACCGCCGTCGACACCACGATCGTGTCTCCCGACGTGACGATCCCCGAGACACTCCCTGCGGCGTTGGACATGACCATCTTCCAGGAGGCGCCGGCATCGGTCGACCTGTAGATACTCGGCGACAGCTTGCCGTCGACCAGTATGGAGAGTGCTATGTACAGATCTCCGTCAATGGAGGTCAGCGCCTTCCGTTTCCCGATCTCCGCCGACCATTCCGCCCATGTCGCCCCGTTGTCGGACGAGCGATAGATCCACGGCGATGCATCCACTTCCGCGATCAGGATGCCCCGGGAACGGACGACCTTGAGCACGGCCACATCCGGAAGGCCCTTTCTAAGCGGTGTCCAGGTAAGACCGCCGTTGTAGGTGGCATAGATGACTCCATCGTCCATGGCGGAATGTCCGTCGCGCGCAAAGAAGATCGTATCTCCCTCGGCGAGGATCGTGACAATGGGATAGTCATAGCCTCCTCCGTAGAATCGTTCCCAGGTAGTTCCCCTGTCGCCGGAGATGTAGATCCTCCCATCCGCCGTTCCGGCGTACACCATATCGCCGGAGGCGGTCAGCGCCGTGATCATAGCCGTGTTGTTCGCCACCTTCTTCCGTGTCCACCCTTTCTCATCGTCGTTCAGCACGAAGATCGTCCCCCCTTCCTCCGCCGCATACAACGTCGAGCCTCCCGATGCCAGTATGGCGACGGCGCCGAACGGGCCGTTCGCCGGTGTCCAGCTCTGAGCATGGGCGGCCGGATTGTGAAGAAGGATACAGCCCAGAATAAAGATCGCAACACGCACAAGAATGCGGTCGGCGGCAACATTCGTGGAACCACGATAAAAATGTCTCATAGCGATTTAATAGTTATTCCTGGAACGATATGAATTGACTGCCTGGATCTCTCACCGTGACGTTCCATCCGTCAGGATCATCTTCCCCCTCCCGATCCGCTCTCCCGTCCGCAGCGTGTAGTAATAGACGCCGGGAGGCAGCCCCGTGTCATCCATCTCCACCCTCTGCTCTCCCGCCTCCCTTCTCTCGTTCAGCACGGTTCGCACGCGCCGCCCAAGCGGATCATGGAGCGATATGTCGACATCGGACGCAACCTCCAGCGTGAACCGGATGGTGGTCGTTCCCGACCAGGGGTTGGGATGATTTTTCAGCAGGAGAGAAGGTGACCGATCGGCCCCCTCCGGAACGGAGAGGACTTCGCCCGTCCGAAAGACCCCATGCCCGTCGGTCCCCGCGAAGAGGTGGTTCGGACCGACGGCGAACGACGTGACCTTGATCCCGTTGAGCACCGAATCGGTACGGCCCCAGGCACCCCCTTTATCGGTCGATCGGAAGATCCCGTCACTGGTCCCCGCGTAGACGGTCGAGCCCTGCATGACAAGGGCGTTGACCTGCGCTCCCCCCGATGAGAGCCCGTCGGCCCCGAGGGTCCAGCTTACTCCCCTGTCGGACGAACGGTAGACCCCCTGGGAGGTCCCTGCATAGATATCCCTGGAGTCGGCGGTCAGCGCGGTGACGGGGCGGGCTTCGAACCCCGTCACCTTCTTCCACTCTGCCCCGTTGTCCTGCGACCTGTAGATCCCGACCTCGGTGCCGACATAGATGTCGTCGTCCTGTTCGGTGAAGGAGAGAATCGGCCGGCCCGGAAGTCCCGTGACGGAGGAATTCCATGAGGACATGGTGACGTCGCCGCGCCTGATCCCGAACTCGCTTCCGACCAGCATGGAGAGCTTCTTCGTGACGTAGACCGTCATGATATGCGGCTGCCGGGCGTCGGCGGGAGCGAGCGGCTGAAAGACCCAGAGATCGGAGTTAATATGCTGGAGCGCAAGGCCGCTGTCGCCGCCGGCGATCCCCCGGGAGCCTCTCATGGAGACGCTGTGGTAGTTCACCCCCCAGAGGCCGCGGCAGTTCTCCTCCCAGGTCACACCGATATCGTCGCTGGAGAAGATTCCTCCTCCGTTGGCGTTCCTCGGTCCCATGGTGGTCGTGGCATGAAGCGTCTGGCCGTCGTACGCCAGCGCCGTCACATGGACGCTTGCCAGCCCGCGGTTGACCGCCTCCCATTCCTCCCCCGCCGCCGCCGTGGCGAACGAGGCGCGGTAGACGCCGCGATGCGTGCCGAGGTGGAGCAGCCCCTTGTGAAGCGTCATCGTCAGGAGTCCCCTCGTCTCCCCTCCCGGATAGCGCTTGGTCACACTCTTCTTCCCGTCGACCGCAACCCCGAAGAAGTTCCTGCCGATCCCCCCCGACGACGATGTCGACGCCACGATCGTATCGCCGGAGACCATGATGGAGGTAACGACGCCCCCCACGTTGTCCGTGACCGCCTCCCAGGAGTCGCCGAGATCGGTCGACCTGTAGATCTCCGACGTGGAGGCTGCGTAGAGGCTTCCCTCGGCCGAGGTCAATGTTCTGATGTTCTGCCGCGGGAACTTCCCGGCGGTCCAGGTCGCGCCGTTGTCGGAGGAACGATAGAGTGGGATGGAATTGCTGCTGTGCAGCATGAGATATCCCTCATGCCGGATGATCTTCACGACATCCCTGCCGGGGAGTCCTTCCTTCAGTTCGGTCCAGGTGGCGCCGCCGTCGTATGAACGGTGGATCGAGCCGTCCTCGCTTGAGCCGAACGCCTGATGCGCGCGGAAGATGGTATCTCCTTCCACGAGCAATGTCGAGATGAGGGATGACCCGGAGAAGATCTTCTTCCATGTCGCTCCCCTGTCGCCGGACATATAGAGGTTCCCCCACTCGGTCCCTGCATAGACCGAATCGCCGGAGGCCGCGAGCGCGGTGATCGGGGCCGTGTTGTCGGCCACCTTCCGCTTCGTCCAGCCGTTCCCGTCGTCGTTGAGCACGAAGACGGCTCCCCCTTCCTCTCCCCCGTAGAGGGTCGAGCCTCCCGAGGCGAGGAGGGAGACGGCGCCGAACGGGCCGGCCGTCTGCGTCCAGGTCTGGGCGTCGGCGACCGGGCTCGAAAGCAGCAGCAGGATGCAGCTCAGCAGAAGAACGATCGCACTACGCGACGAAGTGCGATCGGAGGAAGGAGTCGTTGAAAGGAGGAAGCGCAGAGTCATACCGATATGAAGTTGTGTTCTCAGGATCAGGAGAGGCAAGGGGGAGCAGGAGCGGTTACCGCGGCGATCCTCCGGTCAGGATCATTCTTCCCGTCTCCATCCGCTCTCCGGCCCGCAGCGTGTAGTAATAGACGCCGGGAGGCAGTCCCGTATCATCCATCCCCAGACTATGTTCTCCCGCTTCTCTTCGCTCGTTCAGCAGCGTCCGCACACGACGCCCCAGCGGATCGTGGAGCGATATGGAGACCTCGGCCGCGGCATCCAGCATGAATCGGATCGTCGTCCCTCCCGACCAGGGGTTGGGATGATTTCCCAGAAGATGCGGATGCGATATATCGACCGGCTCCGGCGTCGAAAGGGTCTCCCCCGTGCGGAAGACTCCGTGCCCCTCGGTCCCGGCGAACAGATGGTTCGGACCGACGGCGAAGCAGGTTACCATGATGCCGTCGAGCGACGAGTCGGTCTTGTTCCAGGTGACCCCCTTATCGGTCGATCGGAAGATCCCGTCCGCCGTGCCGGCGTACACGGTGGAGCCCTGCATCGCCAGGGCGTAGACGCTCTTCCCCCCCCATGTGAGTCCCTCCGCGCTCACACTCCAGCTCACCCCCTTGTCGGATGAATGATGGACGCCTCCCTCGTAGCCGACGTAGATATCTCTGGAGTCGGCGATAATGGCGTTCATCCTGCCGGCGGGACTTCCCGGAACCTCCGTCCAGTTCTCGCCGTCGTCGACCGATCTGTAGAGTCCCTTGTCCGTGCTCACGTAGACGGTGCTGTCCTGTGTGCCGAAGGACCAGGCGTTCCTGTACGGAAGGCCGTTGATCGGGAGAGTCCATGTACTGAGATTGGGACCGGCCCGCCATACCCCCTGCCTGATGCTCGCAAGACAGTATCCTTTCGGCGTGAAATAGAGGGTGTTGATCGTCGGCTGGGTCGGTTCGAGCGGCTTGAACTGCCAGCTTCCCCATGATCCGGAGATCCCCACGCCGCTGTCGCCGCCGACGACCGCACGTGATTCCCGCATTGCGATAGAGTAGAAATTCCAGTGGGGGAGCGACATCCCCTGCTCCTGCCAGGTCAGTCCCAGATCGGAGGTGGTGTAGATCCCGCCGTCGTAGTTGAAGCCCCCCGGCGCCGCCGTGGTGACGTAGAGGTAGTCTCCGCGGTAGGCCATGTCGGTCACCCAGACGTTATCGAGCATCCGGCTGACCGGCTCCCACGAGTCGCCGCCGAACGTGGTGCGATATACCCCGTGCCGGGTTCCCAGGTAGAGCCGGCCGTCGTGCAGGACGAGGGCGTCCTGGTCGAGCGCTCCCTCTTCGAGAGGAAATGTCGAGAAGGTCTTCCCGCCGTCGACCGATCTGTACGGAACCCCCTTGGTCCCGTACCGCCATGTCGCCACGATGATCGTATCCCCCGACGCTGCCACGGAGCTCACGACGCAGTCGATCTCCCTGCCGATCCGTTCCCAGGTTGCTCCGCCATCCTCCGAGCGATAGAGATTGATCCCCTGTGACGCATAGAGTTTTCCTCCGGCCGAAGTCAGCATGGAGAACCGCAGATCCTTGGAAGCGATCGAGGTCCAGGTATCACCGTGATCGGTGGAGCGATAGATCGGTTGGAAGGTGAAGATCGGGAGCGCCAGAAGCGCTCCATGATGTTCGACGATGCTGCCGATATCCTTCCCCGGAAGTCCGTTCTGGAACGAGGTCAGGGTCGTCCAGGTGGCGCCCCCGTCGTAGGAGCGCCGAATCGTGCCGTTGTCGTTCAGGTTCCCATCCTTTTCATGCGAGAGGAAGATCGTATCCCCCTTCACCAGCAGAGCTGAGATACGATCGGCGCCGTGATACAGCTCCTTCCATGTCACCCCCTTGTCGACCGAGAAGAAGAGCCGACCATAGTAATCCCCCGCCCAGACCGAATCGCCCGAGGCGACAAGGGCCGTAACCGGGTACCTGTAGGAATCGATCTCCCTGCGAACCCAGCCGGCGCCGTCGTCATCGAGCACGAAGATGGAGCCCGCGGCATCGCCCCCGTAGAGGGTGTTACCTCCGGAGGCAAACCGGTAGATCCCGCCGTGGGGTCCGCCGGTGGGGGTCCAGGTCTGGGCGGCGGCGGGGAGGGAGGCCGCCAGAAAAAGAAGGAGGAGGAAGAGCCTCCGCAAGGGTCTATTCGTTGCCGACATGTTGACGGATTGCTGCTGAATTGTGTACAGCGATATACCCGGCACCCGGTCACGAAACCTCGCATTCTGTGCAAAACAAGAGGGATCGACGATCGGAAGCCCGGTAAGGCAGGTCCGGAAGATACTTCGATCCGGGCATCCGGGAGAGGAATAATGCTCGCCCCGGGATGCCTGTAAAAAAAGCGCCTTTCGATACATCGCCCTGATTTTTTCTCGGCATTCGATCTATATTAGATCGTTTTCCAGCAGGAGGAGCAGAGTCGGGGAGGAGCGTCTCCATCACACGCGACATGAGATGTCGCATCTCGATTACCGACAGCAGTAGTTTCAACGGGCCCGCTTTTATGCGATTCAGATCGCATGGAGGGATGACGATATAGGGAGGACTATATGCGGTTGGAATGACCTGCCTCATGATCTCGACTCTCCGCCCTGCATATCGCATTCGGACGGTCTTACGATCGAGGAGGTTCATGAAGCGCTATCCGGATTCCACACTGTGGCGGCTCCTTGAGCTGCTCAATCAGGGCGAGCAGAGCTACGAGGATCTCATGGAGAGACTCGGGGTCTCGACCCGGCAGTTTCAGCGGCTCTTCAACAAGCTGCGGGCCGAAGAGATAGAAATCAAGGAGCGGCAGGAGAAGGAGAGTGGCCGGAAGCTCTTCAGCCTCGCCGTTCCGTATCAATGGATCGACTATCGGGTAATCTCCCTGACCGAGGGTGAAATCCTCGCACTGACGGTGGCGGCACAGGCGTCAGGGGCGATACTCGACGTCACCCCTCTCAAGAGAGACCTGCACTCGGCGTTCAAGACGCTCCTCAAGGAGCTGACGTCACAACCGATCGCACTCTTCGAGCCCGAGGACGAGGATCGAATATGGCACTTCAAAGCGGCGCCCGCCGTACCGATCCGGGCTCAGATCTTCAACACCTTACGAGAGATGATTGCTGAACGGCATGCGGTGCTGATCGACTACCTCAGCGCATCGACCGGAGTTCAATCGACGAACCGGAAGATCCATCCATACCTGATCGCCGTACGGGGAGGCTCCTGGATTCTGGTTGCCTACTGTACCCGGCGGAAGGAGATCCGGGATTTCTCGATCGCCGCGATCAGCGCCGTCACGCCGTGCGATCCTGCAACCGACACATCGGTCATCTTCCACTACCCCGACGAGTTCAACGCCGAAGAGTACTTCAGCAAACGTTTCAGCGCCGTCGGCGGCGACCGGACCTATACGGTCCGCATGATCGCCGAGAAGAAGCAGGCGGAGGGCTTCCGCCGCAAGAAGTACCATCCGACCCAGGAGATCGAGCAGACCTACGACGACGGGCGGATCGTGGTCCGGTACGAGGTGGCCGGTCTGGACGAGATCCGCTGCTTCGCGCAGGGATGGGGGATCGGGGTAACGGTGATCGAGCCGTTGGAGCTGGTGGAGATTATGGGGGAGCAGGCGCGGGAGTTGGCGGGGAGGTATCAAGCAAGGCCATGACCCAGTCCAACCCACACGTTGCTACAGCTATGAAGTATATCAAGGGCTCTGCTCGTAGTATCTTTAGGAGATTGTCCATTGACGACGGTAATCACATCCGTCTCAATTGTGATCTCCATATGCATGGAGATGATCCATCTCAGATCTGTTCTTGGCTACGGGCAATCACAGGTTCCTCACATATGTGGGGTATTTCTACCAGGATGACTCTGGCATACAGGGTCATCCTGTTTTCTTATCTCTTTAAGCAAGGGGATACCGGCGTGGCAACAATTTGGAACACGCAAACTCTCAAATATGTTCTTGTCTCGACCCTCTTAGGAGGTATATTTGCATCGCCTGATGAGACAAATACCGTATCGTTTCTTCCAAACATTTTCAGGTATCACACCTATGAAGACCTTCCAGTTCGCAGTCAGTTACTCAATAGAGCCCGGCATAGGGTTCTATCAGCTTCGCACCCGATTCGTCGATCTCCTCAAATGGGTCATCTGGACATTCTTACTCCTAAGAGGTGGGGAAGTGTCAATAGGCTAGCCTCGCGCGTCCCCCACAGCACGGGCACTGCATCACTCGGTGCAGTGCCCCCCTCGGCACGTGTTGTGCCCTATCTCCTTCAGCCTCCCTCTAGCTCAACGCTTACCGACTGCTTTCGTTCCATATCTTCAGGAGTTACATCCTTATGAAGATTATGGATACCCTCCTCTATCATCTCTGGGGCAAGACAAACGAACGCGGCCCACGCAAGAAGGAGTGGAAGTGGGCCTATCATCCCGCCGTATGCCACATGATCGACGTGGCATATATGGCCGATGAATGGCTCAAGATGAACCCGCGGATTCTCGATCGATTCTGCATGCTCGCTCCGGGGATAGATCGCGAGATGCTTCATCGCATTATTGTCTTTCTCGTCGCCCTGCACGATCTCGGCAAACTGCATATCAGATTCCAGGGGAAATCGGGAGATGGCTGGGAAGCCGGCTATGGGCTGATCGGGATGGTACGGGATCCTCAACCCGGGTTTGATCATGGCCGGGGAACGGCGGTCATCATGCGTCTCCTGTTCAGGAAGGGGTTGTTCAGATCATGGCGGAGCTGGCAAACGGCGATCGATGTTATTGCCGCTCATCATGGGAAGCTGTACACCTCGGGTGATCTGGTCGCACCGGACTATACCTTGATGCCCCCGGTAACCAAGGAGGTACTGCCCTATATCATCGAAGCTGTTGAAGTATTCCGTCGATTGTTCGATGCGCCTGAATGCCCACCGGAGGCTCCCCTCGATAATTCATTTCACATGCTGCTTGCCGGTTTTACATCGGTTGCCGACTGGCTTGGATCGAATGCGGCGGATTTCCCGTTCGTCGGTGATGCGATCCAGAACGAAGAAGATCTGCACGGTTATCTCCAAGGGTTGCGGGAAAAAGGTGTCGGCGAACGGGCGTTACGGAAAGTCGGACTGGACAGCCGCTTTAAAGAGATTGATCTGACGTATGAGGATCTCTTCGACTTTTTGAGAGATAAAAAGCTGCGTCCCCTGCAGGAAGCTTCGAAGGATGTTCCGTTCGGAGAAATGCCGGGGAGCGAAATGGTTATCGTCGAAGCTCCCATGGGAAACGGGAAAACGGAAATCTCCCTCTATTTCGCAACACGCGCCATCACAAAGAGCCATGCCGACGGTATCTACATGGCGTTGCCGACACAGGCATCCTCCAATAATCTGTTCAAGCGCATTACCAGGTATGCCGACGCAGTCCGCTCCACGGAGGGATCGCTCAGTGTCGTGCTGGCCCACGGCGGACGGAGATTCGAGGAGCATTTTCAGACGATGCTGGAGAAGCGTCGAGAAGTCTATCGGCAGTATGAAAGGACACGGGCCGCGCTCGGAGGATATCGCGATAGTGCGGCTCCGCCTTCCGAGGTCATCGCCACCGACTGGCTCACACAGTCGAAGCATGTCCTGCTTGCCGGAATCGGCGTCGGTACGATAGATCAGGCGATGCTCGGGGCAATCGGCGTCAACCATGCCTTCGTCCGTCTTTCCGCTCTTGCCACCAAGGTTGTGATCCTTGATGAGATCCATGCCTATGACCTCTATATGAACGAGGTCATCTTTCATCTGCTGCGCTGGCTCAATGCCCTCGGAACCAAGGTCGTGATACTGTCGGCGACCCTGCCGCAGGGTCTGCGGAGAAAGTTGCTGGAGTCCTACGGCTGCGAGTTCGTGAGCAGCGTCAGCTCTCCTGAGGATGAACCATATCCTTTGATGCTGTATGCCGCCGCGAGTGAGGTTGCCCGACCGTTCGAACCGCCACCAGAGGAAGAGAAGGAGAAGAATCAGATCCGGGTCGCGATCAGGATGTATGAGGCGGAGAATCACAAGGACCCCGAGATGAGTCCGCGCACACTACGAGGCGTCGCCGAAGCTCTCCGGCTCGTGCGCATGGGAGGATGTATCGCATGGATCCGTAATACCGTACGTGAGACACAGGCGGCATGGCGGGTACTCCGGAACGAGATCAGGATATCGGGTGAGACCGATATTGAGGTTGTGATTCTCCATGCCCGCTATCCCCTGATTCATCGCAACAAGAGACAGGACGAGCTTCTCGACAGGCTGGGAAAGGAAGCGGAAGATAAGCGGCCGAAGAAGATGATCGTGATCGCCACCCAGGTGATCGAGCAGTCGATCGATATCGATTTCGACGCCATGATCTCCGATCTGGCTCCGGTCGATCTTCTGCTACAACGGGCGGGACGGATGTGGCGCCATGATCGACCCATCGAAGTACGGTACGACCATATCGAACCGACCCTGTATATCCTGGCCCCGACCCTTGAGGAACGGTACAGGCTTGTTTATGGCGGAAGCGGAAGGATATACGACCGGGAAGTGCTGGCAAGAAGCGCCTGCATCGTGAAAAAATCCGCTCCCCGGGAGGAGAACGAAACGGAGGGGACTGAAGCCGCTGCAATCGGCGATCACGAGGGATGGATTCTCCCCCATGCCTGCCGACGACTTGTCGCGTGGCTGTACGATCAGGATGAAGAATACTGGACAGCGGAGAAGCTCAACGTCGACGAGAAGATTCTTGAGAGGGCCCGCGAAAAGAAGAGGAACGACGACGCAGACGCGATGTCGCAAGCCCACAAGATTCTCATGCCTGCTGTTGATGCCGAGACTCTCGCCATAGAAATCGTCCGTAAAGATGACGACAACAGTGCCTCCGTCGCCCTGGCAACACGTCAGGGAGTAGCCACGGCCACGATCGTTCTGCTGGAACAGCGCAACGGCTCGATTCACTTCATGGACACCGGAGTAGCGATAGACCCGTTACCCGCCCCCGAGCATATCGATCCCCTGCTGCGGTTTGAAGAAGCCGTGATGATGACGACGGTATCGTTTATCTGGTGGGGAAAGGAAAAGCCCGCCCCACCTCCCTACACCGATTCGCGCCTGACCACTCTGGACCGATGGTGGCGTGAGCGGCATCCGTTCGACAACAAGATCTTCGTACTCGTAGGAGGGGACGGCGCGATAGATCATCCGCTGTTCTTCGGGTATTACCGCCGTGACGAGCATGGAGAGCCGTTGGAAGGACTGGATATCAGGCAGTCACGGGAGGAAGAGCAGGAGGAACAGGTTATCGCTACCGATTGAACGCACAAGCACTCTGTCTCAACATACCTCATCCCCGCCGCCATCGCAGCGGGAGTTCTCCATCGTTTGTAGTCTCCTACCATTTTCCTAGAGGTGATCAATGAATGTTTTCGACGATCAGCGATTTCTTCTTAGAGCACGATCCCGCGACGGAACTCAGGAGGTTCCGCTGACACTCTCATGGCGTGAGATGATGACGCTGGATGAGACCCAGCCTCTCACGGCCGACGGCCATGAAATCCTGCCTGATACCCTCCGGTTCAATTACCCGCACGAACCGATGAATGTCGGCGCGCTTGGACTGTGCATCGCGCTTACACAGGCATTCTTCGAACCGGCCGGCGTGAGGGAGCTGATTGACAGGCTCGGCAAGCCACTCAGTATCAAGGAGTTCGAGGCCGGCATCGCCGAGCACCGCAAGGAGTTCGGCATCGATGAAGGGAATCGCTTCCTTCAAGGTCCGGAGCCGGCGCGTGACCCAAAAGGACGGTTGGGCACAGGACCTCTCAGCGAGCTTCTTCTCTCCGTCAAAAAAGGGGATAAGGAACTCCTGAATCGACCGACGGAGAACTGGTGTGTCCGGGTCGACCAGATTCCGGTGTTCCTCTTCACGCGGATGACATTCTACGAGAAATCCGCGGGCCGGGGCTACCTGACCGGCACAAGTGGAGACCTCGAAATCAGAACGTATCTCATCGATCCGAAATCGTTGCGCAGATCGATCTGGCTCAACGTACTCACGGCACAGAGGCAGACCGGCCATTTCACATCGCCCGGCTCCAAGACGGGCTATGATAAATGGATGTGGATCAGCCCTCCTCGCGACAAGGATGTGGCACAGGGAGCGCTTTCTCTTCGTGCCGGTCTCTTCTGGATGGTGGCCAACGCATGGATCGATATCCGTGTGCTGGAGAATCCTCAGCAGTGCATTGTCACCGGAGATATTCTCAATCCCGGCGACCGCGCGGGAACAGGCGTTGTGGTTGGAGCAACAGGGATCGGATTCGGCGCAAAGGTTCAGCGCGATTCGGGCCCGGAGGTTCGGCAGAGTTTCTTCCTCCATCCCAACGCGCCATACCAGGAGGTTACTCCCACAAAAGGACCTTCGTTCATCAGACATCTGGCTGTCGATGAGGCTTCCGGTCTCATCGGCCAGATGGGGGGGCTATTCTTCGCAACAGCGGGTGGGGCGTCAAAAGGGTTCCACATTGCCCCGATCATCGACCAGATGTATAAGATAATCGACGAGTTCGAAAGACGCGGCCTGGAGGCAGGAACGGCCCGTTACGATATGCTCTGCTTCGGCTTTCACATGCTCAGCTCCAAGAAGAACGTTCATGGGGGGTATGAAGTCGAGCTCTATAACTATCCGATCCTCGGCTCGGGGGAGAGTGAGCGGAGCGAGGCACTGGGTATCGCGGAATCGATCGTAAACGGATGCGCATCGAATACCGACAAAGTCGCATACGCCCTGCGGAGATCGATACAACGATGCATGCTGACGGGAACGAACACCTCTCTTGACGAGAAGGGGCACCTGGTATTCACCGATAAGGAGAGGGTGGATGAGGGCGCTCTTCTCGATGCGACGAAGGAGCTGTGGAGGATTGCGGGAGATATGCTGCACGACCTTCTCAAGGCAATCGGTGAAACCGGCAGATCGGTCGAGACGCTTGAGTCAAGCGCACAATCCCTCAGTAACGGGTGGATGGATGGAATTGCAGCCGCTGCAGAAAGGATCTTCCACAGATATTTCAACGATTATACCGCCTCGTCACAACATATCGTGGCCGCCCATGATGCGCGTCGGATGTTTTACAACCACCTGCGCTCCATCGACAATGGATGGTATGAACGCCGTAACAACAGCAGAGACAACTCATAATCGAGGAGGAAATAATGAGCGATCAGAATGTACAGACCTCCGGATCATCGATGAGTCAGGACGATAAAGTGAACTATGCCTACAAGACTCAGAAAATACTATCGAAGGCATGGCAGGATCTGAAGGTCAATCGAAACGGCATGAGGGCGGAGTTTCGTCGATGGCGCCCGGATTCCACGAAAGAGCCTACCAGCGATATGCGCCGGTATGTATGGGGGTGGATGGGGTCACCTCTTTATCAGGAGAGCGAAGCCTCATCGAACGATACATCCATCGAGTCGACGGAGAAAGCAAATGAGCCGGTCCCCCAGAGCGACAGTCGCCAGGAGTGGTACAGAAAGGAACTTGAGCTTGAAGTGATCGATAAGGCGGCAACTGTGACTGCAATGCGCGCTGCTGCCGGCGATCATCCTCCGCAGGCCAGCATCGGAGAAGCACTGTACAAAGCCGGCATGAACGATCTGCGACTCAGCCGTCTCCTGACGGAACCGAAAAGCGGCCGTATCGACAGCCTGCAACGGGCCATGAAGCTTCTCGACGCACACCAGATCGGTGTTAAATGGGAATACGCTGAGACGCGCAACGTCATCGACTACCTCTTCGGAACCGACCGCATGGCGCAGAAAGCCGCCAACGCCTGGGCCGCCGATTTCTTCCGGGCACGCGGAAGAACCGAAAAACAGGAAGCGGGGAACACAACCGACAAATCATCCGATACCGAATAATCACTCCGTCACTACAGCATCCAGGAGACATTTACCATGTTGATCGAGCTTCACTCGCTGACTTCTCATTCCCCGGCAAATCTCAACCGTGACGATCTCGGGCGGCCGAAAAGCGCCATGTTCGGCGGCGTCAATCGTGCCCGTATATCTTCGCAGGCAATTAAGCGTTCGGTTCGTACTTCAAATTATCTGGAGGAAAAGCTGGAAGGAAACATCTCCACGCGTTCCCGCCAGATTCCCAGAATGATCTTCAACAGATTGAATGAAGAACTGAAGGGGAATGAGCAACTGCTGGAAAAGGCCTGCAAGGCAATTACCGGAGTTCTCGGCAAGGTCGATAAGAAAGATGAGCTGATGACCAGTCAGATCGTGTTTCTGACAGCACAGGAAATCAACTCCATCATGGAGTATGTCCGGAACCTCGCATCCGGTAATCCCAAGGATGTCGAGAAACAACTCAAAGACAAGGAATTCGCGAAAACCGCCGCAGAAGCGATCGGCCTGAACCGCAACCCCGGCGACGGCGTCGATATGGCGCTGTTCGGCCGCATGACGACCGATGACGCAAACTCGTTCGCATCGGTCGATGCCGCAATGCAGGTGGCACATGCCATCAGCACACATACGGTCGTTCCCGAGACCGACTGGTTCACGGCCGTCGACGATGTCGTACGAGACGAGGAAGAGAGAGGGAGCGGTCATATCGGAGAACTCGAGTTCAACAGCGCCACGTTCTACAAGTATTTCTCCTGCAACCTTCCTCTTCTGATACAGAACATGGGGGGCGCCGCAAAAGAGGCCGTCGATGCGCTCGCCACTGTGCTCGATGCCGCATGTCAGGTCACACCGTCCGGCAAACAGAATTCCTTTGCTTCTCACGCCTTGGCCGATACGATATTGATTGTCGCAAGAAATCGGCGTATCCCGGTGTCTCTTGTGAACGCATTCGAACGCCCCGTGCCGAGGAATGAGGAGAAAGGATATCTGGAACAGTCGCGTGAACGACTGGTTGGTCATTATGCCCAACTGGTGAAGAGCTACCAGCTTGCCGACGAAAGCGCCGCATTCTTCTGTATAGATTCGGATGCCGCAGAAACGCTCAAAGCCGGTCTTCCCGAAGGAACCGTGGTGGTCGGATCTATCGGTGAGCTCTTCGAGTGGATGAAGAAGGCAGCGGGAGAAATGTCATGACAGGCTTCATCCTTCATCTGCAAGGTCCTATGATGAGCTTTGCGGACACGGGGTTCGGCCAGCTTCGGGAGCAGGGAGAAGCCCCCAGCCGTTCGGCGGTGATAGGAGTGATCGCCGCCGCGATGGGGCTGGAACGGGGAGCCGCCCGACTGGTGGAGCTGCACGACAAACTGCGGGTCCATACCGCCGCGGTCAGATCGGGACCGATCCTTACCGACTACCATACGATACTTACCGACGGTTATCAGGATCACGATCCGGTCCGTCTTCGCCGTGAGGGAGCCGATGGGAACCCCACTCTTACCTGGCGCTCTTACCATCTGGACGCTCACTTCGTCGTATTCGTCGAGAGCGATGATCCATCGATTCTCGACGAATGTCGTACAGCCCTGGAATCCCCGGTATTCGTAAGCTATCTGGGTCGGCGTTGCTGCCCACCCGCAATGCCGCTGCTCCCCAAAGCCATGGAGGCCGCCAACCCGCTGGATGCTCTCTGCGAAGCGGTATCGGACTCATGGGAAGAGCGCCGCAAACTGCGGGGCGGCACCGTTTCAACAACGAACTTCCCGGCATGGCTGGACGGTACGAACGTGCCGGAATCCGCATCGTATCGCGTTACAACTGTGGCAAGAGGCTGGAGGCGTGATCTTCTCGTGGCCGTTCCACGGTATTACGTCAGTCGGCCTGTGATGCATATCAACGTCGAACTGCCGCAGGGACTTCCACCATCCACTAACCGGGAGTACTTCGATGCTGTATCATAGTCTCCTCACATTACCGAGAACTTCTGCACGATGGAAGTTCCTGAAACCCTATGAGCTGCATCAGACCATCTGGAAAGGCTTTCAGGGGTTGAAGCAGGGTGAACGTGAACGGCGATTTCTTTACCGTCATGAGGAAACGGACTCTCATCATTCGGTCTTCGTTCAATCGGTAACCGAGCCCGACTGGTCGTTTCTGGATAATGAGGCTGAAGGCACGACCGCACAGATGAAAACTTTTGATCCGAACAAGATTGAACCTGATGTCCGTTTCAAGTTCTTTCTGCGATCAAACCCGGTTATATACAGAAAGGGATATACCGATCCCGACGCGCAGCAAAAGAAAAGGCAAGGACAGAGACGTATCGTAGTCGGTGCCGGCATGGAATATCTGGCCGCACGACTCGGTGTCTCGATCCACGATCTTCCATCACGGGAAGAGAAGCAGGTGGAATGGCTAAAGAACAAAGGGACGCAAGGAGGCTTCACGATCGAATACGACGATCTCGACCGGCCGCTTCTTATCGTTGGACCGAGTCTGGATCATATAGTCCGAAAACCGAAGGTACACTGTAAACCCAAGGAAGATGAGTTCATCACCATCACCGGAGTCGACTTCACCGGTATCCTCCGTGTAACCGATCCGGTGCTGTTCGAGAAAAGCCTGCGGGAGGGGATCGGCCGATCCAAGGCATTCGGCTTCGGTCTCCTTTCGATCAAGAGGATATAGCGTACGGACCTGTTTCGGCCGGGAGTGTCAGGACGATTGCATCACGTCACGTACTCCCGGCCGGTCGCTACCGCCATCGTAACGTAACCCCGCCGCGGCGCCTGCGGCCGAACCGCGACATCGGATGTCCGCTTTCCCCAAGAGGGCGTCGTATAATCTCCTGTTGCGTGGAGATGCCCTGTTCATTGACAATCGACAAATTTCATCATGCAAAGCTCAGAACACAGGGTACGGACAGGATCCTCGTTCCCGCTCCGGCGGTCGCCGGGCAAGAGCGGCCGCCGGGCGGGGCGCGAGGGATACGAAGGAAGATCGACGGAGATCACCTGCAACATCGTCCGCAGATACACTTAATCGGGGGGAACCATGAAGGAATTCGAGATGCCGGTTATGCCGCTGCGTAACCGGATAGCGCTGTTTACCGTGGAGTACGGGGCGGTCGAGGTCGACGGCTCCGCGCTCGTCGTCACGGACAAGGAGGGAGTCAGAGCACAGCTTCCGGTCGGATCGACGGCTGTTCTCATGATGGAACCGGGGACCACCATCACTCATGCGGCCGTGAAGCTCTGCGCGGAGTCCCGCACCCTGATCATCTGGACAGGAGAAGGAGGAGTCAGACTCTACTCGGCCGCGCAGGAGGGATCGGCTCACAGCTACCGTCTGCTCCGGCAGGCCAAGCTGGCGCTGGACCCGAAAACACGTCTGGCGGTAGCACGCGAGATGTACAGACTCCGCTTCAGGGAGGAAGCTCCGGCCCGCAGATCGATAGAGCAGCTTCGCGGAATGGAAGGCGCACGCGTCCGAGCACGATATAAGGAACTGTCGGAGAAATACGGCGTGGAGTGGAAGGGAAGGAACTACGATCGGTCGGACTGGGGCGCATCCGATACGATCAACCGAGCCGTGAGCGCCGCAAACAGTTGTCTCTATGGACTGTGTCATGCCGCGATCCTGATCGCCGGTTACTCGGCCGCAATCGGATTCATCCATACAGGATACCCGCTTGCGTTCGTCCACGATCTGGCGGATATCTGGAAGATGGACCTCTCGGTGCCCGTTGCGTTTCGCGTCACGGCCGAAGCACCCGAGAACTGTGTCACAAGAGTACGTCACGAACTCCGCGACGAGTTCCGAACCAAGGGATTTCTGGAATCGATCATCCCCTCCATTGAATCTCTCCTCAACGCCGGCGTGCCGGGTATCGAGCCTCCGGAGGAACTGGCCGGAGCCCGAATTGAAGCAGCAGTGCCCGAACAGGCGCCATGGTACGGCAACGGCGCCAGCGACGGAATCGCAAAGGATCCGGGAGCAAACGGCAGCTCATCCACAGCTCCCGCGACCGAATCACCGATCAGCCGCCATACAGACCCGTCCAACAACGGCCAGGAAATGGACGATGGCGAACTATGGATCGAAGAGGTCTTCGGACCCGAGGAGGGCTGAACGATGGTAGTCTACGTCCTCGAAAACGCACCTCAACGACTTCGGGGTGTGCTTTCGCGATACTGCCTGGAAGTCCGAGCCGGCCTGTTCGTCGCCCGCCTGGACGCCCGGATGCGTGAACTCCTCTGGGAAAAAGTCGAGACGCTCTCCCGAGAAAAAACCCGTGGCGTCATGGTCTGGCGCGAGTCATCGGCCCAGGGCTTCGCATTCCGCACCATCGGCGACGACCGCCGCGTCCCGATCATCGTCGACGGCATCTGGCTGATAGCCGAACAGCCGGAAGAGCCCGTAACAACGGGAACTCCTGCTCCCCTGGAGACCATCTCACGGTCTCGGCGGCGTACAGGCAGGGGCTAAAGCATAATAGCTACCAACACGAAAGAGGTTTGATTTGCGTATCGAACCTTTATTTTTGGCGAAGTTTTTAGTCTGTTCTCCGCATGCGCGGAGATGATCCGTGACCACGCGGAGGAATCCACGTATTTACGTCCTGTTCTCCGCATGCGCGGAGATGATCCGGATGTGATATAAATCGGCCCCCTCGGGATCTGCTGTTCTCCGCATGCGCGGAGATGATCCGTTCGCGTCGGTGAAGGTCGCGCCGGTGAAGGTCTGTTCTCCGCATGCGCGGAGATGATCCGGTATCCGCTCCGGTAAATCGCTGCTGCTTCCGCTGTTCTCCGCATGCGCGGAGATGATCCGGTAGAAGATACGATATAACGCTTCTCGTTATACTGTTCTCCGCATGCGCGGAGATGATCCTACTCTCCTGTTCGGGGCTTATTCCTCTTCCTTCTGTTCTCCGCATGCGCGGAGATGATCCCGCTCCGATCGTATGCTCGAAGTAAAGTGTATCCTGTTCTCCGCATGCGCGGAGATGATCCTACCGCCTGTTGAAGGAACGTGGAACCGTAGCGCTGTTCTCCGCATGCGCGGAGATGATCCGATCTTCCGTGCCATATCTTTCCTCCAGTAGACCTGTTCTCCGCATGCGCGGAGATGATCCGATTCTGCCGGCGGCGCTGCGTGTCTTGACGGACTGTTCTCCGCATGCGCGGAGATGATCCGCGCTTGTCCGCCGATACGGAGAAGGAGATCCGCTGTTCTCCGCATGCGCGGAGATGATCCGACGGGAGAGGTGGTGTACCTACCTCTATCTCACTGTTCTCCGCATGCGCGGAGATGATCCGGGGAAGGTCGCCGACGCCACGCTGCAGGGGAACTGTTCTCCGCATGCGCGGAGATGATCCCAAGCCGCCTGTAACGCCTCCACCGGCACCGCCCTGTTCTCCGCATGCGCGGAGATGATCCCATCCCGAGGTGACGACCGATCAGTTCGAGAGCCTGTTCTCCGCATGCGCGGAGATGATCCGTCGTATCCCGATGCGATCTTCAGATACCCCGGCTGTTCTCCGCATGCGCGGAGATGATCCCGATTCCCGCAATAATTAGGAATACCGGATTCGCTGTTCTCCGCATGCGCGGAGATGATCCGCCATATGCGGAATGCAAGGCCGAATGCGATGTCTGTTCTCCGCATGCGCGGAGATGATCCTTCAACATCTACACCACTAACGATAATGGGAGACTGTTCTCCGCATGCGCGGAGATGATCCTGACATACCAGAACGTTTGCGTTACACGCTCCGCTGTTCTCCGCATGCGCGGAGATGATCCGGGTATTTAGGGAGTCTCGGCGGCTGATGGAGGCTGTTCTCCGCATGCGCGGAGATGATCCCCCCACGCCGAAATTGACGTATGCGTAGATCGCTGTTCTCCGCATGCGCGGAGATGATCCCATGGGATTTCCTGCGAAGCCAAGTGGGGCATGCTGTTCTCCGCATGCGCGGAGATGATCCCGACTTGTCCGAAATGTCGTTGTGCCGTGTGGTCTGTTCTCCGCATGCGCGGAGATGATCCTAATGTCGCGTTGCGAAACGTCGGCCTGGTCTGCTGTTCTCCGCATGCGCGGAGATGATCCGACATTTGCGAGGTTGCGAAATGCGTATCTCCTCTGTTCTCCGCATGCGCGGAGATGATCCTGGACCAGGCGATAAGGAGCGCGGCTGGATTCCCTGTTCTCCGCATGCGCGGAGATGATCCGAAATATTATGAGATTATACCACAGGCAATCGTCTGTTCTCCGCATGCGCGGAGATGATCCTCGCGCCCTCGCCCGTTCATGCTGTAATCGTTACTGTTCTCCGCATGCGCGGAGATGATCCCTGTTCAGGATCTTCTGCATCAATCTCGTCCGCCTGTTCTCCGCATGCGCGGAGATGATCCCATCATCGTGCTCGGCGATAATGGCGACAAGATCTGTTCTCCGCATGCGCGGAGATGATCCTAATTACCCTTGGTATCACGGCTATGTTTTAAACTGTTCTCCGCATGCGCGGAGATGATCCTCGCACACACGTTGCGCGTCGCTCATGGCCTTACTGTTCTCCGCATGCGCGGAGATGATCCCTCGCGGTTCGAACAAGCGTCGTACGGCTACAACTGTTCTCCGCATGCGCGGAGATGATCCTTCTCATTTTATCACCGGCAATAGTACCTCGGGCTGTTCTCCGCATGCGCGGAGATGATCCCGCCACACCAGCCGCTACACACTGATCGCGGAGCTGTTCTCCGCATGCGCGGAGATGATCCGTCTGGCGCCGGTTGTGCCGAAAGGGTCGGTCCCTGTTCTCCGCATGCGCGGAGATGATCCCGTCAACAGCGCCTCCGGTGCCCTCGCGACCACCTGTTCTCCGCATGCGCGGAGATGATCCCGACCCCAAATGGACCGGGCGGGCGGTTCGCATCTGTTCTCCGCATGCGCGGAGATGATCCCGATTCGCGAAAGGCGGCAATGGATAATAAAGACTGTTCTCCGCATGCGCGGAGATGATCCGCCCTCTCCCTCGAAATCCTCGTCCGGCATATCCTGTTCTCCGCATGCGCGGAGATGATCCCGTAGCCCCTTTTGATCGTGCGGAATGGTCAAACTGTTCTCCGCATGCGCGGAGATGATCCCCGCGCATGAGCCTCCCGCTGCCGCGACATCTCCTGTTCTCCGCATGCGCGGAGATGATCCCACGTCGACCCGGTTATTCGTATTCCCCTCCACCTGTTCTCCGCATGCGCGGAGATGATCCACATGAGTCCCGAGGAGACGCCGCCGCCCGAGCTGTTCTCCGCATGCGCGGAGATGATCCCTGCACGGGTGTGCCAATGCTGTAGGTCTGATGCTGTTCTCCGCATGCGCGGAGATGATCCCTGAGCGGCCGCAAACAACAACGGCCCGGTGGTCTGTTCTCCGCATGCGCGGAGATGATCCCTCCGTTGCCGACTCCGGGGCCAACGTCTTCAGCTGTTCTCCGCATGCGCGGAGATGATCCCTCCTCCATCTGCCGGCGGTGCGTGGCACCCTCCTGTTCTCCGCATGCGCGGAGATGATCCGCTCTCCGGCGTTGCACCCGTCACCGACGCTAGCTGTTCTCCGCATGCGCGGAGATGATCCGGTTACGCGAACGTCGACTGTGGCGCCGTGCGTCTGTTCTCCGCATGCGCGGAGATGATCCCCCATCCCCGGCGTGACCACGACGACCAGTATGCTGTTCTCCGCATGCGCGGAGATGATCCCCATCACGATACTATCACCATCATCCGATAGACCTGTTCTCCGCATGCGCGGAGATGATCCCCGATACGACTTCGACGAGGAGGGCGACTATTTCTGTTCTCCGCATGCGCGGAGATGATCCGACTGCGAGGAACCCCGTTGCGATGCGCGCTGACTGTTCTCCGCATGCGCGGAGATGATCCGGCTATCGTCGCCGCCGGACTGAAGACCCAAGGCTGTTCTCCGCATGCACGGAGATGATCCCTCGGAAGGAGCGCTCTGTTCGGTGCGCTACGGCTGTTCTCCGCATGCGCGGAGATGATCCTTCACTACTCTATCGAGGAGGCTATACGTGACACTGTTCTCCGCATGCGCGGAGATGATCCCTACTAAGCTCCCTATATCCCACCGAATTCGCCCTGTTCTCCGCATGCGCGGAGATGATCCCGATGCGATCTCATGGCCGGGGGATAATCTTATCTGTTCTCCGCATGCGCGGAGATGATCCGCATCGGGGGAGGATGCAAAAACAAGCGCCGAACTGTTCTCCGCATGCGCGGAGATGATCCCGCCTACGATCGCCACGTACACCGCCTGTAAAACTGTTCTCCGCATGCGCGGAGATGATCCGTTTGGGCCGCCTACGCAGATCGGACAGGCGCTCTGTTCTCCGCATGCGCGGAGATGATCCTTAAACAGGGTTAATTCAGAGATAGAGTCTTCACTGTTCTCCGCATGCGCGGAGATGATCCGCCTTTCCAGTTGAAATTAATATCGCGCCGGGGCTGTTCTCCGCATGCGCGGAGATGATCCGCAATGCAAACTCGAATTGCGATTAGTCGACCACTGTTCTCCGCATGCGCGGAGATGATCCGTGCTGGCGGCGATTTAGTTGGGCCGATCGTAACTGTTCTCCGCATGCGCGGAGATGATCCGTGGCAAGATTTTTCAGGCCGATTGATGAAAAACTGTTCTCCGCATGCGCGGAGATGATCCTGCATATCGCGATAAGCATGATCGCGCCGAGCGCTGTTCTCCGCATGCGCGGAGATGATCCTAACTTGCTTGCCGCCCCTAACAACGCCCCCTTCTGTTCTCCGCATGCGCGGAGATGATCCCCCATCGCGGAGGAACCTCTGACGACGGACCGGCTGTTCTCCGCATGCGCGGAGATGATCCGGTCGGGGGCGGATGTTATCGTCTGCCCCCGACCTGTTCTCCGCATGCGCGGAGATGATCCTCAAACGCCCCGAAATGTCCCTCTTATCGCCACCTGTTCTCCGCATGCGCGGAGATGATCCGCCGATAAGCACTTTTTCAGCGCGGGCGATCTCCTGTTCTCCGCATGCGCGGAGATGATCCCGTGTTGCTCGCGACCAAGAGCGGCGAGAGGGCCTGTTCTCCGCATGCGCGGAGATGATCCTAGCCTTGTACTCGTCCGTACGTGAAAGGTCTGCTGTTCTCCGCATGCGCGGAGATGATCCGTCTTGTTCATGGTTTGGTGTTATTCGTGTATCCTGTTCTCCGCATGCGCGGAGATGATCCGTTCTGCGTAATGAGGACGATCATCAGATCGTCCTGTTCTCCGCATGCGCGGAGATGATCCTAGCTGGAAACCGATGTACCTGCCGAGCGATGCCTGTTCTCCGCATGCGCGGAGATGATCCCGGTATCTCCTTCGCAGCATAGTAATCCTCCTCCTGTTCTCCGCATGCGCGGAGATGATCCGCATTTCGTCCGGGCGCATTTGAAGCCTTAGCCCTGTTCTCCGCATGCGCGGAGATGATCCTTCGATCCGAATTTTCCTCCACGAATCGAGCCACTGTTCTCCGCATGCGCGGAGATGATCCTATGAGTCCCGAATCGTTTCGATATATCTACCCCTGTTCTCCGCATGCGCGGAGATGATCCCCCAAGTGCGGGGCATTGACTACCCTCAATGAGCTGTTCTCCGCATGCGCGGAGATGATCCTACGTCGCCGATCTCCTCGCATACAGCATCTTGCTGTTCTCCGCATGCGCGGAGATGATCCCTCCCTCCAACTTTTCGATTCGGATGTCTCGACCTGTTCTCCGCATGCGCGGAGATGATCCCACTCCCACCAAGATGCTGTAGACGATACCCCACTGTTCTCCGCATGCGCGGAGATGATCCGTGCGGGGACACTCCAAAATTATCAATGCGGCACTGTTCTCCGCATGCGCGGAGATGATCCGTCAACGTGCTGTCGTTAGAGTATTCCGCCGAGCTGTTCTCCGCATGCGCGGAGATGATCCGGGGATCGCATTAAGGAGATGAAAGACGCGGGACTGTTCTCCGCATGCGCGGAGATGATCCCGTGTTCGACGACGACGGGCCGACGGCGCCGGTCTGTTCTCCGCATGCGCGGAGATGATCCCGATGTCGAGGGGCCGAATGATAGCGCCTGATACTGTTCTCCGCATGCGCGGAGATGATCCCGCCTCTGGGGCTTCGATGCGGATACGGGAAAGCTGTTCTCCGCATGCGCGGAGATGATCCTTCATCGTGCTCATGTTGGACTCCTATAGATAGCTGTTCTCCGCATGCGCGGAGATGATCCTTGATCGAATCCGTATACACTCATGAGGATACCCTGTTCTCCGCATGCGCGGAGATGATCCTATCGTACTACGGTATAAGTTTAATCCCGTATCCTGTTCTCCGCATGCGCGGAGATGATCCGGAGCGAACGCCTTTATGCAAAAAATAAACAGGCTGTTCTCCGCATGCGCGGAGATGATCCTTACCCAGACTCCGGTTTGCCAACACTCCCACCCTGTTCTCCGCATGCGCGGAGATGATCCCGTACGCCACATTCGATGTTGCTATCTGCGGTGCTGTTCTCCGCATGCGCGGAGATGATCCCCAGCACCGCGATTGCGACGAACGCTGTGACGCTGTTCTCCGCATGCGCGGAGATGATCCCCTCTCCGTCGTTGGCGGCCGTGATCGCCGCAGCTGTTCTCCGCATGCGCGGAGATGATCCCCCCTCCCCTTGAAGGGGGACGGCTTGCCGAACCTGTTCTCCGCATGCGCGGAGATGATCCGCGATAGACTCGCCATACGATCCTTGATGCCTGCTGTTCTCCGCATGCGCGGAGATGATCCGATTGAGAAAATGAATAAGGCGACGGCGCGAGCCTGTTCTCCGCATGCGCGGAGATGATCCTATGCTTATCGACGAACTTATCGAGAAGCATCGCTGTTCTCCGCATGCGCGGAGATGATCCGCGTCTGTACGATATGGCTATATCGGGTGAAGACTGTTCTCCGCATGCGCGGAGATGATCCGCCGTGGAGCGATCCGCGATATTTTTATTCAGCCTGTTCTCCGCATGCGCGGAGATGATCCGCACTCACTCTATGCGTATACACTCTATCTCGACTGTTCTCCGCATGCGCGGAGATGATCCTGTCTATGCTAAGGAGATTGGCAGGTTATCGGACTGTTCTCCGCATGCGCGGAGATGATCCTGGGGCCACCTGCAATCGCACTTCCTTCACCAACTGTTCTCCGCATGCGCGGAGATGATCCTATGCCCGTAAATTGGGCGATCGGCACGAAGGACTGTTCTCCGCATGCGCGGAGATGATCCTTCGAAGGGCGACAGGGATGAAATCCACCCTGACTGTTCTCCGCATGCGCGGAGATGATCCTCGCAGAAAGAGGCAATTTCGTTGCTCATGATACTGTTCTCCGCATGCGCGGAGATGATCCCAGCAGCATTCGAACATAGCTTTTTTCATTATCCTGTTCTCCGCATGCGCGGAGATGATCCGAGGCATCGGGATTTGCCGAGCCGGTTTGCCCCCTGTTCTCCGCATGCGCGGAGATGATCCGCCTTTCCAGTTGATCAGATAAAGGAGCAATCTCTGTTCTCCGCATGCGCGGAGATGATCCTTCCTGATCATTAATCGATACATCGCCCCGTACCTGTTCTCCGCATGCGCGGAGATGATCCGAATTCTTCGGCTCGCCGTAGGACCTTGGCGATCTGTTCTCCGCATGCGCGGAGATGATCCGTCCCATGACTTATAAAGGAGGAGGCGATCTTGCTGTTCTCCGCATGCGCGGAGATGATCCCAGCGTGCCGCGATATTGGTACTCCATGCCGGGCTGTTCTCCGCATGCGCGGAGATGATCCCTGTCCGGGCCGTTCCGGGAATTCGATAAGTCGCTGTTCTCCGCATGCGCGGAGATGATCCCCCGGTCGCAGCAGATCATCAATAACCGGAAGCCTGTTCTCCGCATGCGCGGAGATGATCCGATCGTCAAGGATTTGCCGGAGATCATCGCCCACTGTTCTCCGCATGCGCGGAGATGATCCGCGGCAGACGGTTCTCGAACTCGAAGCTCGTACCTGTTCTCCGCATGCGCGGAGATGATCCGGTCGAACCCATATTTCGCCCCCTGATGCTGAACTGTTCTCCGCATGCGCGGAGATGATCCCGCGATGTGGGTGAAGATTGTGCGAGATACTGACTGTTCTCCGCATGCGCGGAGATGATCCCGCGGCGGCACAGGGGCGTATGGCGATGCGTGACTGTTCTCCGCATGCGCGGAGATGATCCGTCAACGGCACCCGTGATTTGCGCCCTGGACCCCTGTTCTCCGCATGCGCGGAGATGATCCCCTCTGCCCGACCTGGAGGATGCCGCACTGAGGCTGTTCTCCGCATGCGCGGAGATGATCCCGTTTGCATCGGTACGCGACACTACCGGATCGGCTGTTCTCCGCATGCGCGGAGATGATCCCCGCGCGTTCGGCCCCGGAGCGTGGGCGATCCACTGTTCTCCGCATGCGCGGAGATGATCCGAATACGACGACGGCAGCCGATATCGACGCGCCCTGTTCTCCGCATGCGCGGAGATGATCCGAGCGCTTCGCAAAGAGTGGCGCAGGCAGCGGCCTGTTCTCCGCATGCGCGGAGATGATCCCGGCCAATGCCGGCAGGCCATTCATGTGCCGGTCTGTTCTCCGCATGCGCGGAGATGATCCTTCTATCGGATCATGGCGCTGTCGGTGAAGAAGCTGTTCTCCGCATGCGCGGAGATGATCCTGCCGTGTCGCCGAAGGATCCCGAATGAAGCAGCTGTTCTCCGCATGCGCGGAGATGATCCCGACACGTCGGTCGATCTCGCGATCCGATATCACTGTTCTCCGCATGCGCGGAGATGATCCCTCGAAGCAGCTCTTCAGGAACAGCATACCGTACTGTTCTCCGCATGCGCGGAGATGATCCCCGACAGCGGCGGAGTTGCGCGCGGCAATCACGCTGTTCTCCGCATGCGCGGAGATGATCCGATGAACCGTCCGAAGGTGGGGCTCAAGTCTCGCTGTTCTCCGCATGCGCGGAGATGATCCCGCCAAGGCGCCGCCGACCGCCTCGATCTCGACCTGTTCTCCGCATGCGCGGAGATGATCCCGTGCCCACTCTGGATGCATCGGTCGGGCGCCGCTGTTCTCCGCATGCGCGGAGATGATCCCACCGACAAGATGTGCAAGAGGATCGTGGCGGACTGTTCTCCGCATGCGCGGAGATGATCCCCTCCCCTCTTCGTAGGACTGGAACCGCACGTTCTGTTCTCCGCATGCGCGGAGATGATCCCAGAAAGCCGCCCTTGGGCTCCTCCCGTGCCCGCTGTTCTCCGCATGCGCGGAGATGATCCGTGCAGTTCGTCCAGCAGGGCCTTCTCTGCCGGCTGTTCTCCGCATGCGCGGAGATGATCCGAAATTGGGCTATTCTAATGCAACCGTCTCGGACTGTTCTCCGCATGCGCGGAGATGATCCCGAATCCGACGTTCCGAATTTCTAGCATATATCCTGTTCTCCGCATGCGCGGAGATGATCCGATCATTCTTTAGTAGTGTTCGATTTTCCAGACCTGTTCTCCGCATGCGCGGAGATGATCCTACTCATGAGGGCCAGGGTTCCACGCCTCCGGGCTGTTCTCCGCATGCGCGGAGATGATCCGTATCGCAAGTCGTTATATGGCTCGGCGTCCTCCTGTTCTCCGCATGCGCGGAGATGATCCTACGATCAACGCGAGCCGCTTCTAATACATCGCCTGTTCTCCGCATGCGCGGAGATGATCCGGTCCAAGTCGAAGACCTACGAGGGAAGGCGCACTGTTCTCCGCATGCGCGGAGATGATCCGCCTACTGGCAGAACGTCAGCGGAGCGGGGAAGCTGTTCTCCGCATGCGCGGAGATGATCCCGGGGACGCGTCCCTCCCCTCCGGCCTCCTGGCCTGTTCTCCGCATGCGCGGAGATGATCCGTACAACATCGTCGTTCCCGAGGGCCTCTTCCCCTGTTCTCCGCATGCGCGGAGATGATCCGTTCCGATACTCACGATATAAAGACCCCCACGACTGTTCTCCGCATGCGCGGAGATGATCCGAACTAATAACTTTGAGCAGTGATCACAAGACCCTGTTCTCCGCATGCGCGGAGATGATCCTAGAGGCTGTTATGCACTTTTTGGCTCAAAATCGGCCATTATAGGGCCGCAAGGGGTCTCAAGGAGCCTCCCCGATTGAAGACAACGACTGGAACGGCCTTCAGAGAGGCATATTCACCTCTTTTCTCCCGCAAAAGTGCATAACAAGCTCTAGAGGAGCAACAAAGAACGATCTCATAAGAATCTGTTCTCCGCATGCGCGGAGATGATCCGTTCACACAGTAATGAAAGGGTTATTGTTTTACCTGTTCTCCGCATGCGCGGAGATGATCCCCGTGTTGTTCAACGCGCTGATTCGGGCCTTGTCTGTTCTCCGCATGCGCGGAGATGATCCGTCAGTGACAATATCGGATGTGATGGATGCGGTCTGTTCTCCGCATGCGCGGAGATGATCCCCATCATTTCATACGGGAAATTGTCATGGCAAACTGTTCTCCGCATGCGCGGAGATGATCCTATATCGCGCGTCTCCAGAATATGCCGGAGCCCTGTTCTCCGCATGCGCGGAGATGATCCCACATCTGGACCCCTGCCCGATTTCCGAGAGGACTGTTCTCCGCATGCGCGGAGATGATCCCCACTCCGCGAACGTATGAACGGCACCGCCGGACTGTTCTCCGCATGCGCGGAGATGATCCTACATCGTGATGCAAAGGGCGGATGCTATGATGCTGTTCTCCGCATGCGCGGAGATGATCCCATATCGTCGAGTTCTTCGATGGATCGGCCAGCCTGTTCTCCGCATGCGCGGAGATGATCCCTCCACCACCGGGAGGAGATCGGATCGGAGCCGCTGTTCTCCGCATGCGCGGAGATGATCCCCGACTCGTAGTGCTTCAAGGGCGTCACTTCCACTGTTCTCCGCATGCGCGGAGATGATCCGCACACGGTCATGAACGAGTTCCCATCGCCGGGCTGTTCTCCGCATGCGCGGAGATGATCCTGCGGGTCGGATTAACCGATACGCAAGTGGGAACTGTTCTCCGCATGCGCGGAGATGATCCTATCCCAAGACGCACTTAACTATATGCGTCTTGCTGTTCTCCGCATGCGCGGAGATGATCCTATCCCAAGACGCACTTAACTATATGC
>CBINGZ010000054.1:0-30649 GCA_966250335.1 uncultured bacterium
ACGTTGAATTTCCATCTGCCTTCAATTTCGCATACCTCTTAATCGCGAGTATAATGCAATGGCAATCTCGGATCGGATCTCTTCGCATTGGCTCGCGCGATCCGGGTACATTTCAAGGAATTGAACGTTGACATTGGCATCAATATCTAAGGATTGCCGCACACTATCCTGCAGCAGCAGGCTGAGAACCCGAGCGCCTTTGTAGACAAATCGCGCAGTCAGTGTTTCGCTTGCCGCCAGAGCTTCGAAAATCAGATCCAACGCATCGTTCTGCCACTGGGCTGCTCTATTCGCATTCATGGTTCATGCTGATAATGCTGTACCCAGGGTCAATTAAGGGACCCATAGTCTCCAATGAGAGTCGACCTGCGTGTAAGGTATCCCCACGAAAAGGGGCTCAATAATCTGGTCATCATCCGCAATATGCTTCAAGCGTACAGTGTCCAGATAATCGGCGAGCTCGCTCTCTGTTGTATATCCGGTCTTGTCCATCATATAGCCTGTCCGCCTGGTCAGGGTCTCATCGTCGATCTCTTGCAGAAGTTTCGATAATCTGTGAGGTTGTACCCGGTTCAGTGCGGCTTCCCATGCTTCGAAGACCACCGCCGGCCCGCCACAGTTCATCGGACGGTGGAGAGTATCGATGAGCGTCTGCTCGATGTTCGTTAGACGGAATCGCGTTCTTTCATGTAGATACCTCGTCTGTACCCCTCTAAGGTATCGAGGATCTCTGTTTGTCCGGTAGTATGGAATGCCTTGATAGGTAAACTGCCACTGGCCCACTGGCGGAGCCTTTCTCCCGGCTCCCTCCTGTTGACTCAGAACCCGGGTTCTGGAACGCGATGCGGAGAGAGATAATGAGTTCAGATGCGCGATGTGGTGATGAGCCGCCGTTTGAGTCGTTAAGCCATGGATCGTCAGCGCAGTGAAATAACAGACTACGCCCTGCTTAACATGCGCCTGCAGGAGCTCAACAGGGTCCACAGAGAGTGGGTTGACTCCCAGACCGAGCATATAGAATCGGTCCTGTCGAACTTCGGAAGCAACCTTGTCAAGAGGGACTGGTTGAGCAAGGTTGGTTCGGACCAGATATGCAAGGAATCCTGAACCGGACAGGCGGTGAGTGCTGGGAACGTTGAGATCGTCCTGAATTCGGTTGAAGAGTTCGACCAGATCAGGCCGGGCTACACATCGGACGCTGGGGAAATCCTCAGATGGAGCCGAGAGCAATATAGCGGCTCTCGCTACAATTTGCTGGAACCATTCCTCCTGACCATTCATACTTCGGTGCCGACATCCACATTAGCTTTGCTGGCAAAGCTAATGTGGATGTCGGCACATGTCAAGAAAAAAATGCTAGCCCGCCGAAATTACCACACTTCGGTAACGGTTAGCTTTGCTAGCAAAGCTAACCGTTACCGAAGTGTGGAGCAACCCCTGGTCGGTGAAGATTACACAGGATTACCGGATTCGATCCGAATCGCATAGTCCCGATCAATACTTCTCAAGCCGCTCCGCCCCCGCCTCATCCCCCTCTCTCCTCAGCCCGCGGGCGCAGGCGGCGACGACCGAACGGATCCGGTTGTCGAAATCGCCGCGGAGGGCCTCGAAGAAGGGATCGTAGAGCGACGGAAAGATGACGTCGTCGCCGAGGATATCGAGCGCCCTGGTGAGGAGGGGGACGGCCCTGAGCCAGATCTCCTCGCGGGCGGCGGCAGCGGCCTGGTTCAGCAGCTCGTGTGCGCGGAGCAGATCGACGTCGACCCGCTCCGGGTCGAGCCGGGGGGTGGGGCCGTCGGTCCGGATCATATCGGAGCCGATCAGCTCCCGGAGCCTGTAGGTGCCGACGTGAACGATGCTCCGGGCACGGTCGAGATCCTCCTCGCCGGAGGCGATCCTGTAGAACTCGAGGTTGCTGAGCGGCTTCTCCAGCATCATGTCCGCCACCAGCAGGCCGAGGAGCGTCCGGACCCTGGTCCCCCTGGGACGGATCGGCGCCTCCTCCCCCTCCCTGGTCAGCTCTATCGTCCCGATCATCGAGAGCGAACATTCCTTCCGAACCTCGTCGCCGGAGGCCGCGCGCCACTCCTGCTCCACTCTCTCGATCTCCGCCCGTCGGCGGGGGATCTCCTCCTCCGGAAGGTAGCCGGCAAACCTCTCGACCAGCGGGCGCATGAATGCGAAGGCCCCTCCGGCGGCGAGCCAGTCGAGCATCCGGCGCAGAGCGGCAGCGATCCGGACCCGGGCACTCTCCGGAAGACCTCCCGTCGCGAGACGTTCGGCGAGCATGATCGCGGAGATCATTTCAACGAGTGCCCCGCGGCGCATGATCGGGGGAGCCATGATCGGTGCGATCGCCTCCTCGATCCTTCCTCCATCCTCTCCGGCGGCCAGAATCGCCGCGACGAACGTTCGCATCGGGAGCCCTTCGTTCTCCCCCTCCAGGTTCGTCAGGCGCTCGCGGTACTCCTCCCCTTCCAGCGCCACCAGAATCTGCATGCCGATCGGCGCGGGAGGACGGTTTCCGGCGTGGAATTCCCGGTAGAGCCTCATCCCCCACTCCCACGAGCCCTGCAGCAGCAGTCCCTCCGCCAGATAGGTGCCGGTGGTCGAGCGCGCCATATTGACGTGATGCTCCGGAAGCTCCCCCAGGAGCCTGCGCGCCTGCCGCTCCATCGCTTCGGGCTGGGCTCCGAAGGCGGCCTCCGTATAAAGCCGCAGCAGCCTCGACTGCGCGTAGCTCCCCATCAGCCCCCGTTCCCGCAACCGTTCGGAGACGCCGTCGGCGACCGCAAGGACGTCACCGAACCGGCCGAGTTCGAAGAAGAGGATCGTCCTCTGCCACGGCAGCCCCACGTTGGAGGGCCCGGCTCTCCGCTCGAGTTCGGCGAGAAGGGCCAGGCGCTTCTCCAGCTCCTCCTCGTCCTCGAACTGATCCATATAATAGTGTGCCACGCTCCCCATGATCCGGGTGCGGGTCGCCTCGGAGGCGGTCGCAAGCATCTCCTGGAATCGTTTCTCCACCTCCCTCAGCCTGGCGACGTCGGCCATCGAGCGGGCCGCGAGGACGATGCCGCGCATGTGGATCACATACGCCTCGGTTTCACGGAGCGACGGAAATTTCATCCCCCACCCGTCGACCTCCTCCCAGATCTCCAGGCACTTCGGGTAGTCGCGGCGGGCGATCCAGCTCTGGAGATGCGCCAGCGCCAGCAGGCGGTACTCGAGGGTCCGTTCGGTCCTGCATGAGAGGGTGAGGTCGATGAACCTGTCGATCATCTCACGCGCGGTCGACTCGAACCCCCGGGCGACACGAAGCGAGTAGTGGAGGACGGTCCCCCGGAGCGCGAGGAGATCCTCCTCGTCTCCGTCGGCGAGCTGCGCTTCACGGATCGCGGCAAGTCGTCGGCCGCCGGCCCAGACGTTCCGTCCCAGCCGCCAGTCGGAGCTGCCGTCCAGATGGAGCACCACGACGCAGATCCGCTCGATCGCCCTGTCGAGCTCCTCCGGCGTCGCCGTGATCTCCCCCTGATACTCGGCCAGCCGCTGGAAGGGGATAATGGAATAGAGAGGGAGATCGCTCCCGATCACCCCGACCAGCCGCGACGGATCGCCGGCCGCGTCATCGATGAAATATCTATGGAGGAGCGTATGGGTGAACGCCAGGAGCGGCCTGCGGCTCGCCCTCCCCCCCAGCGGCGCCGCCATGGTGACGGCGGTCGTCAGCACCCCCTTGAAGATCAGCATCTCGATGGTCCTCTCGGCATCGGCCAGGACCGCCGCCGCGGTCTCACGCGCGAAGATCTCCCCAAGCGACGCCAGCGCCTCGGCCGCCTCCCGTTCCCCCGGTCCCAGGCGGGAGGCCATTCCTTCAGAGAGATGCCGGATGTTTCTTCCCGCTTCCTCCGCCAGATGATCGCGCGGGACGACCGGTCGCCAGCGTCCCTCCCCGTCGTCGGCGATGGTGCCGCTCCGGATCGCCCCCTGAAGCGCCGAACGGAGCGCCAGGCAGTTTCCGAGGGTCACCTGGTGGAGCAGAGCGATCGTCTCCTCCCCGGGAGGGGGACCGAACAGACCTCCCCACAACTCCCCGACGTCCGAAAGGCTCAATCCCTCCAGCATGATCTCCTCCACCATGAACCGCTCCAGCACGCTCCGGGCTCCAAGATCGAGAGGACGGGAGGTGCAGAGAAGGGAGATCGGCTCGTCGGCGACCGACTGAAGAATGGAGGAGAACTCCTTCCGGGCATCCCCGACCAGCAGGTGAAGATCCTCGATGACGAGAAGGGTGGGGCGGAGATGAGAGAAGCGGCGGAGACCTGAGGCGACCGACCAGGTCGACTCCTCCGTCTCGTGACGGGTCAGATTCAGCAGCTCGGCGCAACGGGCGACGGCACGGGCGGCCAGCGGGACGATCGAGGTGGCGCTCTCCGGGTAGAGTTTGATATGAACGACGGCCCCCCCTTCACCCCCTGCAAGCGGCAGAATCTCCTCCACAAGCCGGCTCTTGCCGATCCCCGCCTCCCCCACCACGATCGCGGCGCGCAGACCGTATGCCTCGGCCGTGCCGCGCCAGAACTCGATGAGGCGTTCCCGTTCCGCGGCCCTGCCGACGGTCGGAAGGGTGCCGTGATTGAGGAAATCGATGAGTCGACTCATGGCGATCGTGGGAACTGATGGGAGAGGGGGATACGTGCCCGGCAAACATAGCCAGTCGACGTCGAACGACCCGCTTTCGGGGCCGAATAATGACATCCGGGCCCCTTTTCACCCCCGTCTAACCGCTCCGAACCGATCCGATAATCATTCCCCCGGGGTCGATAATCCCCCGGGATAGATTGTATGCATCGATCGCGATCACGGCGATCGGGGGCAGCAGAGGCCAGAATCCAACCGGAAACGACGACATGATGCAGATATCCATGGCAGGCAGACCGACGGTCGACATCCGCTTCTCTCTCGACACACGTATCCTCCGCACGGTGACGCGGGCGGTACGGAGGGAGCGAATCCGGCTCACCTCGGCACGACGCGATCCCGCCACGGCCCGGAGGTTCCTGGCGCGTCAGAGCGAGATCTACGCCGGGTTCGGGGTGACGTCGATCCCGGCCTGCTCCAGCGGGACGCATCACGACCCGGCGACCCTCATGATCGTCTGCGAATCGGCATCGGGGGAGCTGCTGGGAGGGATCCGGATTCACAGACGGACGACGGAGAACCGCCTGCCGGTGGAACACTCGATCGCCGATCGCTTCCCGGCGCTCCCCGGTCGGGTCGACGGGATGATCACGGAAGGGGTGGCGGAGCTGAGCGGACTCTGGGTCGCCCCGGAGCGCCGGCGGACGGGGTTGAGCGTGGCGCTGATCGCCCGGGCGATCGAGACGGCGACGATGCTCGGGATCACCCGGATCTGCGCCTTCGCGCATCAGTACAGCGCTCCGATCTTCAGGTCGGCGGGGTTCCGGAACGATCCGGAGATCCTCGACCTCAGCTATCCCATCCCCCGCTACCTCTCCGGACTCCTCTGGCTCGATCCGTCGGAGGGGGTCGCACCGGGAGTGGAGATCGACGATCGGGAGGTAATCTCCCTCTCGATCCGATAAACCGAAGGGGCGATCACGAACTTTTTTCATCCGACAGCGGAATTGCCCTCTTCGATAATCGTTTCGGCTCGATCCGATAATCACGCCGGATATCTTGATAGTGTAATCAGCAATAGCGCACGGCGCTAACGAGCAATACACGGAAGGAGATCACGATGATACGGAGCGAGACCTCGGAAGCACGAGGGCCCGAGGAGCAGATACGACAGAACACGGTGCAGTGCGCCGGTTGCGGAGCGTTCGGCAGCAGCAAGGATAGATTCTGCGCCTGCTGCGGCGATCCTCTTCACCGCGTCTGCCCTTCCTGCAGAGCAAGCATCATTCAGCCTGTGGCGTTCTTCTGCACCCAGTGCGGAACGAGACTGACCGACTCACACAAGACCACCGAACGATAATAGATCGTAGAAGATATCACCGACACCACACCAGCGGAAGAATCATCATGAGAGAGAATCTGAGAGAGCATGTGAGAGGATACCTGAACAGAACGGCCGTGTGCGCGATGGGGCTCGCTCTGATCGCGGGAGCCGCGGCCACGGCAGAGGTCAGGCTCCAGGGATATCCCGATCCCTTCTCCACCGAAACCGAGATCCGGATCGAACTCCCCCACGCGGGGCGCGTCACCCTGACGCTCTTCGACGCGATGGGTCGCGAGATGCGGACCGTTCTCGACGAGGAACGGAGCGCCGGAACCGTCACCCTGCGCCTGAGCGCCGACGAATTACGCAACGGGCGTTATACGGCCACCCTCGCCTTCGGGAAGCGCCGGCAGTCGCTGGCGGTCGTTGTGGTTCGCTGAGTTCACGGATTGTTCACCTCCTCGCCCCCATCGCACGGCATGGAATCGAGAAGGCGGAGGATGAGCGCGAGGATAGGGGGAACGAGGACAATATCCAGTTATGATATTTAGATTTTCGACATCTGCAATGAAATAGAGATACCGAAGAAAATATCGAATAAGGATAACTACCGGGATTATCCGCCGCATCCTCCGTTCTCAAAACATTATTGCATCATCACTATCAAACAGTCTTACACCACCCACCACACAACCGGCTCCCGAAGGGAGCACCGATTTGTAGAAAATTCCGTTCAATAATTCTTTCAGCGCCGAAGGTGCGTACCATTCTTCTCCCCGATCGATAGCGGAACGAAGAATGGTACGCACCTTCGGCGCTTAAGACCGATGTGGGAATGCTGCAGCTGCACATACGGTTCGCCCCTCCGGGACCGGAAGATCCATGGAGATGGAATTATGGCGGCACATTCTCTTTTCACGGACGGAGTCGGGACAGAGCAACGATCCTTCTATATAATCGCTCATGATCGAGCCACGGAAGCAGTTCACCATACGTTCTCCCCACATGTATATGAGGAAGAATCTTTCCCGAAAATCGATTTTATTCCGGGGAAATATCAAGTTCAAGCGAAAACAGGCGAACCGATAATCATCTTCGGGCAAACGGATAATCGGCCCTCATATATTGGTAGTATAAATTTTGACTGACAAACGGGACATACCCGAGCGGTCATAGCGAAAGAACACTCACGTTTCATCTACACGAAAGGATCAGAACAATGAACACCAATGCAATCAAACTCGGCATGATGACCCTCTGCGCAACGATCGGCCTCACCGCCACGGCGGCGGCCCAGCGCGGAAACGACGGCGGAACCACGAACCCGCAGATCACGGCGCCGCAGGGTATCACGCTCAACCCGGTCGTCAAGTGCGACCTGGCGATCAAGAAGATCCAGCTCAACACGCCGACCGTCAACCAGGCGAAGATCACGATCGTGAACAACGGTCCCTCGAAGTCGCCGAAGACGACGATGCTCATGGATTATATCGTGTCGGAGTGCCCTCCGGGACTTTCCAAGACGCAGGAGTACAACATCCCCGAGCTCGCTTCCGGCAAGGAATATGTGGTGGAGATCAATTCGAAGTGCGTTATCGGCGTGAGCGCCAAGTTCCAGGTCACCGTCGATCCGCACAAGAACGTCAACGACCCGAACCGCTCGAACAACTCCAAGATCTCCGACACCCTGGTCTATTAATTCGACGCGACATCGAGCACCCCGTCAACCGACAGAACGAACCGGACGATCATCATGGAACTGGAACTCGACGCACTTGAAATTCGCAACACCAGATATTCGGCGCGGTCGATTTTCGATCCGACAACGATCCATCCCCAGAGCAGGGGAGTATCCGAACAGCAGCTCAACGCAATCAGGCAGCGGGCAGAACGCTCCACAACCATACACCTACACGTTTCATCTACCCAACAAGGAGTTTTATCATGACACGCATCATCAGCATCCGCACGTTTCTTTGTTCGCTCTTCGCCGTTCTGGTCATCGCGCCGGCGGCATTCGCCCAGCGCGGCGGCGCCGGCGGTAACGGCCAGACGACGATTCCGTCGAACCCCGGCCCCCTGACGCTCGCCCCGTCCGACCTGACGGTCAAGTCGATCGCGCTCGACGCGAACAACTACAAGACGGCCCGTGTCCGCGTGGAGAACAACGGCCCCGGCAAGTCGACGCAGACCACGCTCCTGATCAAGTATCTCGGCTGCGACTGCCCGGCCGGCGCCGCCAAGGAGAAGTCGCTCACCGTCCCCGCGCTCAAGAAGGGAGAGGGCGTCTGGATCACCGTGCATAGCGACTGCGTCATCACGCTCGACGCCTACTGGACGGCGACCATCGACCCGACCAAGGCCCAGAACGACTCCAACTGGAACAACAACAGCCAGATTTCCGACACGAAGATCAAGTAAGAAGAGCGATCCGATACGATGAATCAGAGAGGGCCGCGCATGATGCGCGGCCCTCTGTTGTTGCCGGCAGATCATCCCGCCGATCGTTCCTGCTCCCTTCGTTCGATCGGATATGCTATATTCCTCTCCCCGTCCGGCGGGCGCGGGAACGGCAGCCAAGGCAGTTCCGCACGCGACCCCCCTTTCCCTCATCTGCCGATATCTTCTTCCGTCGTGAACCGCTCGCTTCCGTTCATCGCGCTCCTCCTCTGGCTCCATCCCTCATCGGATCTTCCGGCCCAGACCGATCCCCTTCCTGAGAATCTTGGGCCGGAGATCAACAGCTCCTTCACCGATTTCGTCCCGGTGATCTCCCCCGACGGCGGCACCCTCTACTTCGTCCGCGCCCTCACCTCGGAGAACGTCGGCGGCGCCCGCGACGAAGGGGATATCTGGTATTCGACCCGGCGTCCCGACGGCCGCTGGTCGCAGGCGGTCAATATCGGCGCCCCGCTCAACGACAACGGCGTCAACTATGTCTGTTCGGTCACCCCGGACGGCAACACCCTGCTGCTGGGGCGGTCGACGCCGAAGGAGAAGAGCCTGCTGATGACCCATCGCACCTCGACCGGATGGAGCAGACCCGCCCCGCTGACGATCCCCGAATTCTACAACAGAGCCGAGTTCGCCGAGTACTCTCTGGGAAGCGACGGACGGACCATCCTCCTCTGCGTCGAACGGGACGACTCCTACGGCCAGAAGGATATCTACGTCAGCTTCGCGACGGAGGGAGGAGGGGAAAAGAGCTGGTCGGCGCCGGTGAATCTGGGCCACACCGTCAACAGCGCCGGAGCGGAAATCAGCCCCTTTCTGGCGGCCGACGGCGTGACCCTCTATTTCTCCAGCGACGGCCGCCCCGGAGCGGGAGGGGTCGATATCTTCGTCACAAGACGGCTGGACGACACCTGGAAGCGCTGGAGTCCGCCGGTCAGCCTTGGCCCCACGATCAACACCCCCGGCTTCGACGCCTACTACACGATCTCGGCCGCCGGCGACTACGCCTACTTCGTCTCGACCGAGATGAGCTACGGCGAGGAGGATATCTTCCGGATCATGCTCCCCCGCCCCGCCAAGCCGAACCCGGTGCTTCTCGTCTCCGGCAGAGTCCTGGAGGCGGAGACCGACCGTCCGGTGGAGGCGGCGATCTTCTATGAAACGCTCCCGGAAGGAAAACCGGCGGGAACGGCGCGGACCGACCCGGCGACCGGAGAGTACAGGATCGTCCTCCCGGCCGGGAGCCGGTACGGATTCCGGGCGGAGGCGTCGGGCTACCTTGCCGTCAACGACAACATCGACGCGCGCGAGGTGGCGGAGTTCGCCGAGATGAAACGGGATCTGCTCCTGGCCCCGATACGGATCGGACAGACGATCCGTCTCAACAATATCTTCTTCGATTTCGCCCGCGCGACGCTCCGGATGGAGTCCTCGGCGGAGCTGAACCGGGTGGTGACCTTCCTGACCGACAACCCCGGCATCTCGATCGAGATCGCCGGGCATACCGACAATGTCGGCAGGGACGCCGACAACCTGCGGCTCTCCGAGGAACGGGCCCGCTCGGTGGCGGAGTATATCGCATCGCAGGGGATCCCCGCGGCACGGGTGGCCTCCAGAGGGTTCGGCATGACCCGGCCGGTGGCCTCCAACGACACGGAGGAGGGACGCCAGCTCAACCGCCGCGTGGAGTTCACGATCATGGGGAACTAGGAAGGAGATCGACGGCGCTTCCGTCGGGGAAAAAGGTCGCGGTACGGGGCACTTTCCCCGGCCGGGGGGTGTTTACAGACCGTAACGGGGCGACTGCGCGGCTTCGGGCCGGAGGCGCATTCCATCACGAACAATGATCTTCCGAATGCACAACCCGATCTTTTCAATTCTCGACGAGGAGCCGGTCCCGGCCGGGACTCTTCACGCGCAGGAGACGATGGGTGGATACGACGCGGCGGAGCAGCTCTTTCGCGGTCTGATGGCGATCGAGGATCTCGACAGGAACCTGCAGAGCAATGCGGATGCCGTCGAACAGTTCGAAAAGTATCTGAACGACGCCCTCGCCGCCGCGTTTCGGGGAAAGAAGGGAGATCCGAAGGCGCACCTCTTCCTGCAGCGCATTCTCTATCTGGTCAATCGGATGACCCTCTTCTGGTACGATGATCTGCGCCGCTACTGCAACGAGGACTCCTACTATCTCCGGCTGATCCGCGACAGGGTCGAGGAGTTCTGGCAGTCGTGGGAACTGGAGCAGCTCGACCGTGAGCGGATCCACGAGAGCGACGTCCGCCGGGCGCTCCTCAACCGCTCGATGCTCGATCTGGCCCCGGAGCCGACCTCCGCCGGACGGTACTTCATGGAGGAGGCGACCGTGACCGGCTACCGGCGGCTGCTGGCGATCGCCTCGCTGGATGGACTGGTGGAGGCAAGCCAGCTCTCCCGCATGCTCGGCGGACCGGGGAACCGCATCAGCGCCGTGCTGACCCGGCTGGTGGTCGAGGAGTACGGGTTCGGCCGTCTCAACAAGAAACATTCCTCCTTCTTCGAGTCGATGCTGGATGAGCTCGATATGTCGACCGAACCGGAGACCTATTTCGATCTGGTGCCGTGGGAGGTGCTGGCCGTCATCAACCACAGCTTCTATCTCTCCGAACGGAAACGTCACTTTCTGCGATATATCGGGGGGCTCCTCCAGATCGAGGTGTCGACCCCTGCGTCGTACATCCCCTACCGGAGCGCCGCCGAGCGGCTCGGCCTCTCCCCGAGGGCGCGCGAATACTGGGATCTCCATATCAAGGTGGATGAGACCTACGGGCGCTGGATGCTGAACCAGGTAGCGATCCCCCTGGTCGAACGCTATCCGGACGACGCATGGGAGATCGTGCTGGGATATGATCAGCAGCATTTCATGAGCCTCCGCTCCTCCGACGCCATCGAGCGCTCGGCCCGTCACGCGGAGTCGACCGGGGCTGCGGTGTAGGCTTCGGAGGGAAAAAATATCAGATCGCTATCGCTCGGTAAGGTTCCGTACCTTCGGTTTGTCCTTATCGGTACAACGGGCCCGATCCGGGCTCCGGGCAACCTCAACAGACCGGAGAGCGATACGGATGAAACATCTTCTCGTACCATGTGCAGTCGCAGCCCTCGCCGCCGCGACGGTCTCGAACGCCCAGGACCTCGTCGTCCACGAATGGGGGACGTTCACAACAGTTCAGGGAAGCGACTGCGAGCTGCTCCCCGGTCTCTATCTGGAGGAGGAGCATCTTCCCCCCTTCGTCTATCACCATGACGGATTCTCTCCCGATGCCGTGGTCACCGCCAAAGGGGTGTACAAGCCGATCACGGACGCCATGGTGAAGATGGAGACCCCCGTCCTCTACTTCTACTCCGGGACCGAACGGAAGGTCTCGGTCGACGTGAAGTTCACGGGGGGGACGATCAGCCAGTGGTACCCGCAACGATCCGACGGGGAGGTCATGGACGACTCTCCCATCCTCGATCTCTCCAGACCCTACTCCGGCTGGATACGCTGGAACACGACGATCCTCCCTCCCGACTCCAAAACTCCCCTCTCTCCGCCGAAGGATCAGGAGACACCGACCTGGACGGCTCCCCGCGCGACCGACGCGAACCTCGTCAGGAACGACAAGGGGGAGACCGAGGCGTTCCTCTTCTATCGCGGCGTGGGGAATTTCAAGGTCCCTCTCTCCGCCTGTTTCGGCCCGGACGGAACGCTCAACGTGACCAACAACGGGAGCGAGAGGATTCCCTACCTCTTCATCTACAACAAGCCTGAAGGGAAGCAGGAAGGGGAAATCTGGTGGACCGGCGCGCTGGAGCCGGGTCAGGGGATGGCGACCGAACGGACTGCCGGGAAGCGCGGCGCCGAAGCGATCGACGCCGGATTCAGGGAGTTCGAAGATGCCCTCGTGGCCGCCGGACTCTACAGGAAGGAGGCCGCCGCGATGCTGAACACATGGTGGGAAAGCTACTTCGGCCATCCCGGCCTGAAGGTCTTCTGGATCGTGCCGCGATCGATGACCGATATGATTCTTCCGATCACCCTCTCCCCTGCGCCGGACAGCCTGGAGCGCGTTCTGGTGGGACGGAGCGAGGTGCTCTTCCCGGAGTTCGAGCAGCAGCTCCTTGCCGACTACAAGGCCGGCAACTTCAGAAAGTGGGAGCAGGACCGCTACTACCTCGCCTATAACGAACGCGCCCGACGGATGCAGGAGGCGACGACCAGCGACGCTCCGAACGGAACGATCGGAAGCTCCGACAAGACCCTCCTCTCGATCAGCCCCAACCCCGCCGGCGGAGTCTACGAACTGAGCGCCGAACCGGGAGAGAAGATGGCGGTCACGATCACCGTCACCGACGGAGTGGGATCGACCGTGCTGAAGCTCGACGACCGCTCGATGGGGACGACATATCGCCGACAGATAGATATGAGCGATTTCCCCGCCGGCTCCTATTTCATCACGCTGACCGCCGGCGATCGCCGCTGGACCGGCCGTATCGTGAATCGATAAGACCTCGACTCCGCCGACGGAACTCTCTCTCCGTCGGAACAGATATGAAACGGGGATGAAGGATACAACCTTCATCCCCGTTTCACGTTCATACGCTTCCGCTCCTTCCGTCCGCTTACAAAACCGCCGCTCGCGTCGTTAGAATCGATGAACGCCTGAAGAACCGAACGATGAAGAAGATGCCGGAACGATCAATGTCATGGAGAACGAAACGATATGAAGACGTACGATACGACCTGCGGAGATGAACGAAATGCCGGGGCGCGCGGACTCCTGCTGATGCTGATCATCCTTCTCCTTGGAGCGATCCCGGAAGGCTCCGCCCTTGCACAGAAAGGGCCGGCGCCCCAGACGGGAGAAGGACGGACGCTCCTCCTCTACCGCATACGGACCATCACCAACAAGCTTCCCGATCTTCGCACCTACGCGCAGAGCCTGGAGGGAACCGAGGCGGCCGCGAAGCCGCAGGGGGTCGTCAAGGAGATCAAGGGGATTCTCGTCTCCCTTCGCTCCGATATGAAACGGGCAGGGCTTGCGCCGCAGGTTGAGACCGATCTGAAGCGGGAAGCGACCGATGCGCAGCAGGCGCTGGAGCGGCTGCTGCGCGCCTCGAACAAGGGGCACGCCGACGCCGCGCTCGACGGCCTGACCCGCACGCTGGAGGAGATGTCGCGGATGGTGGGGGGCTAGGCAACGGCAGAGCGGAGCCTGCCCGAAAGAAAATCGATCGCCATGACGAGCACGACGATCACCAGAAGGATCATCGCGACGCTCTGATACTGGAACTGCTTCATCGTCTCCCACAGCAGGTAGCCGATCCCCCCCGCGCCGACGAACCCGAGAACCACGGCCGATCGGATGTTCAGTTCGAGCCGATACAGGTAGAAGGAGATGAGATGGGGAACGACCTGGGGGATCACGGCCCAGCGGACGACCTGCGACCGTGTCGCCCCGACCGCCTCCAGCGCCTCTATCGGCCCGCGATCCATGCTTTCGATCGCCTCGGCGAAGAGTTTCCCCATCGCCCCGATCGTATGAAACGCGATCGCGAGCGTTCCGGCGACCGGACCGAGACCGACGGCCGACACCATCACCAGACCGACGATCAGCACGTCGATCGATCTGTCGACATTGAAGAAGAACCGGGTCAGGGTCCCCAGCACGATCCCCGGCGAGATCGTTCGCGCCGCGACGAACGAGAGGGGAAGCGCGAAGAGCGCCGCGATCAGCGTTCCGATCCATGCGATCTGGATCGTCACCAGCGTCTGGTAGGCGACGTTTCCAAGGATATCCCAGTTGAGCGGCCACATCCCGCCGATGAACTCCCAGACGAACCGCTCCCGGAAGAAGCGCCGATAGATCTCGGCGGGATTGAACCCGATCGCCGCAAGCGACCAGATCGTGAACCCGATAAGGGCCAGCAGCACGGCGTTGCGGAAGGTTGTTCTGGACATACTATTCTGCGATATGATGCCGATCGGCGTTGATGAACGGCGCTCGCGGGGGTTCCGCTTCGCTCCTTCCCTCCTACATTCTCTCCGTCGCCTCTCTGTCGGTCTCGTAGATCTCCTCGACCTTTTCCGGGGTAAGCTGATCGGGAGTTCCCTCGAAGACGACCCGCCCGGCGCGAAGCGCCACGATACGATCGGCGTATTCGCGGGCGAGTTCAAGCACATGCAGGTTCACGACCACCGTGATCCCCTCCTCCCTGTTGAATCGTTTCAGGATATGGAGGATCACGTCGGCGAGCTTCGGGTCGAGCGAGGCCATCGGTTCGTCGGCAAGGATCACATCGGGGCGCTGCGCCAGCGAGCGGGCGATCGCCACCCGCTGCTGCTGACCGCCGGAGAGGTTACCGGCGCGACTCCGGATCTTGTCGGCGAGACCGACTTCCGAAAGATATCGTTGTGCGATCTCGAGATCGGCCGCCGGGTAGAGACCCAGCATCGACCGAAGCCAGGAGACGTGCGCCAGCCGTCCGGTCAGGACATTCTCCAGCGCGGTGAGGCTTCGCACGATATTGAACTGCTGGAAGACGAAGCCGATCCTTCGCCGCACCGCGATCAGCTCCCTGCCGGAGACGCGGGTGATATCGGCGCCGTCGAAGAGGATCGTACCGGAGGTCGGCTCGTTCATTCTGTTCAGACAGCGAAGAAGGGTCGACTTCCCCGCGCCGGAGAGCCCGATGACCGCCAGGAACTCCCCGCGCCTGATATCGAGATCGAGTCCGTCCAGCGCCCTGAAGGGGGGCTCGCTGCTTCCGGGGGAGGGAGGAAAGAGGACGGTGAGAGCTCGGGCCGAGTAGATCGCATCACGATCGGCCGGGGCGACCGACGCGACTGAGGCCCTCCGCTCTTCCGTTCCCGCGACTCTTCGTGCCCGGCGTTTCGCAACGATCAGCAGAATGAGCGCCGTGACCCCGGCGGCGGAGAAGAAGAGGATCGACCTCAGTTCGTTCTCCCCTGTTCCCTTCTGGATTGCGCCGGTCACATCCAGATCGAGCAGGTCGGCGGCCTGGCGTACTGGCTCGTAATCCGAGGGTTCGGCCGGGATCATCGCCTCCACGAAGTACATCCGGCGCAGCAGCTCCCGTCCCACCGAATCGGCGGTCATCGTCCGCACGGCCGTGGTCACCTTCTCCACGATCTCCGGATGATTGTCGATCATGAACTGCGTGGTGGAGAGGTTGTCGCCGGGGATCGGCTTCGAGTAGAAGATCGGCCTGATTCTCCCCTTGAACATCCCCTTCCCCATCTGCGTCCACGATCCGTCCCCTCCCGACGTATCGTTCGAGAAGGTCCCTCCGGCGTCCAGTGTCCCGTTCAGCACGGCCAGCAGGATGGCGTCGTGTCCCCCCGCGAACTTCTGTTCGCCGAAGTAGGTGTCGGGATCGATCCCCGCGTCGATCAGGGCGGCCTTCGGATAGATATGGCCGGAGGTGGAGGTGGGGTCCGCCCAGCCGACGGTCCGTCCCTTCAGGTCGGCGATCGAGCGGAAGGAGCTGTCGGCGTTGACCACGATGCAGCCGTAGTAGTACGGCTTCCCCTTCCGCTGCGCCTTCAGAAGGACGCGGGCGTCGGCGATCCGTTCGGCGAAAACGTAGCTGAGAGGGGGGAAGAAGGCGAAATCGACGGTGCGGGAGCGGAGCGCCTCGACCAGCCCGCTGTAGTCCTGGGCCACGGCGATCCGCACCGGCAGACCGACTCTGGCGGAGATCATCTCTGCCAGTTTGTCGGCATTCCGCTGGACATCGTCCGACCGTTCGGAGGGGTTCAGTCCGATCACGATCTCCTTCTTCGGTCCCTCCTGCTCACCGCCGGAGCAGCCGCTCCGGAGGAGGAGAACCAGGATCGCCGGCAGAAGGAGGAGCCGTTGAAACGTAGATCGACGGAGCACGGAGGGTTCCGATGAGAATGTCGAGGGAGGGGCTGCGGGGCCCCGGGAGTCGGCGGCAAAATAATGAAACATGTGGATCGGCTACGGCCGAGTCCGATATTCATGATCCCTTCCGGTTTCCGGTGAACGAGAGGGGGAAAGGGCCTGAAACGAGATTTTTTCGCGCAATACCCCGATCGTGACATGGGGAACGAAGGGGACCCGAACCGACGACGGAATGGGATCGGGAGAGGCTGCGGAGCCTTGTGGAACCGGGCTTCGCGGAATAATTTCCGGTCGGTCTACAATCTGACGGTGAGATCCTCCGTCCTCTATCCTGACTGTTAGAAAAACGTACAAAGAAATAATCTGGAGATTATGCGAGCAACGGGGGTTCGTCAAGTTTTGGTGAAATAATTCTTGCGCAGCCCTCCACGAAATTTGTATGTTAGCGGTGCCGGTGGCATCATCGGTGAGCCAGGACAGAAGGAGCGTTTCAGATCGTTAAAGCTTGACATTACGTCGGAACAGGCACTTCAGGAGGTCGTTCCCGAACTCTGAAGGGTGCAATCCCGGACGGCGGCGGTTGCCGAAGTCAAGTCGAAACGCCTGAACGTAGGAGAGAACAGAAGATGTGAGTAGACGATCGGCCGGTAACGGCCGCGAATACTCTAGAAATCCTCTCTCTGACGGTTGTAGACAATCATGGGGACTGTTTGCGATCCGTCAAAACCTCTCTCTCTTAAATTCTCCTTTCGTTGTGGTGGTGAAACAAATGAGATAGGGGAATGCCTCTTGGTGTGTGGTGACATCAAGAGGCATCTCATTATTTAGTCGGTTCGGTCGCGAAGAGTTCACGCATCACGCCTGCTTCCTTCCTCCTTCCAGTCTGAATCCGATACTGTTTCGGGTGTGGCTTGTTGCTGCGTTCGTGTTTCTATTTCTCTGAGTCTAGCGATCCTCGTACCTGTCGTCGGAGCCTTTGTTCCCTTCATTTCGAGTCCTGGATGATTCTGCCTGCATCGGTTGTAGGGATTATCTCCGCGTATGCGGAGAACAGATGACACCGGAAAGGATAAGAGAAAATGTCGTTGGATCATCTCCGCGTCTGCGAAGAGCAGGGGATTATATATATCGCTGTCAGATCAACCTTAGAGCTATCTCTGCGCATGCGGAGAACAGCGGTCGTCAATTGGTAGGCGGTAACTGGAAACAGGATCATCTCCGCACATGCAGAGAACAACGACGATCGGCAACCCGGAGCACTGGAATCTACTCAGCATCCCCCACGCTCCCCATCCCCCTGTCCGAATCCACCCCACAGTCCGGCTTCCGTACAGAACCGCCACCCTCCAATCCCTCATTTCCCTCCCGTTTCAGCGTTTTGCCGCGTGGCACGATTCTGTAGGTATCTCTTTCCAGACGGTGATTACGCCGGTCCTCAATCAGGCAGATAACAACTCACAGAATAAACAACGCGCTCAGGAACACTCTCATGAAGACGATCTTCTCCATCCTCGCTCTCTCGATCATCGCAGCGTCCGCCGCCGTCGCTCAGTCGGCTTCGGTCACCAGCACCGCCACGATCGTTACCCCGATCACCGCGACCGCGACCGCTCCGCTCGCCTTCGGTACCATCACCAAGGGCGCCACCGCCTCGGTCGCCGCCAACGCAGCCGCCGCCGGCGCCGTCACCTTCAGCGGTGACGAAGCCGACAACATCACGATCAGCCTCCCGGCCACGGCAACGATCTCGACGACCTCGGGCGCCGGCTCGAACATGACGGTGAGCCTGAACCGCGCGGCGATGCGTTCGAACACGACGAGCGCGCAGGGATCTGCCTCGACGCTGGACGGATCGAGCGGGACGGCGACGGCGAACCTGAGCGCCGACGGCAGCGGCGACGGAACGAACGGCGACGGCCTGGGCCAGCTCTACCTGTGGGTCGGCGGCTCGGTGAACCCGACGGCAACGCAGCAGCGGGGCAGCTACAGCGGGACGTTCACGGTGAGCGCGGTCTACTCGAACTAAGGAACGAAGAACAGAAGCACGACAGGTACAGGAGCCGACACGAAGAGGCGCGGCAGCACGCGACTCAGCCCCCCGATCCTTGCGGAGAATCTCCGCGAGGATCTTTTTTTGGAGGATGGTGATATCGATCATCTCCGCGTGTGCGGAGAACAGGCCGCGACCATTTCCCCTTTCTGGTTTGGTGCCGGATCATCTCCGCGCATGCGGAGAACAGGCTCAATGGGCAACACGAGTTTTCGTTGTTGGCGGATCATCTCCGCGCATGCGGAGAACAGTTTTCTCTGAAATCTGCTGTTGATTGAGTCCCAGGATCATCTCCGCGCATGCGGAGAACAGACCAGCCGCCAGCTGTGCAGGCGATCGCCTACCGGATCATCTCCACGCGCGAAAAGTATCCCAGAACGATTTATAGCCGGGCAGATCACCCCCATATATATGGGCATCACCCAATCGAAACCATTCCCGCATGTCCGGCCCGGGGTTCATCCCCCTTCTCATTCTACACCCTCTACCTGTTGAGCACCCCGCGACCGATGAACCAATCCACAAAGATCCGGGAGTAACGTCATATATCGCAAGCCTGGATGGTGAGAATACGGTGCTCCCCTCTGGCTCGGCTCCCGAAGGGAGCACCGATCTGTAGCCACGGGCCATTCATAATATCCCAAGCCTGAAGGGGCGTACCATTCCTCCCGTCACGGATGAGGAAGAATGGTGCGCACCTTCGGCGCTAAAGAACATTGGGGGCGTCCATAGCTACACATGGCTCGCCCCTTCGGGGCTGGGAGAAAATGGGTCGATGCTTCACATGATCCCCCCGTCAGGATTGAAAGAGGGGAACTGAACAGATTCCCCTCTCCAATCTCTTCCCCTCTACGACCCAACCGAACCTTGCATCGGCTCCCGTAGGGAGCACCTATATGTAGCTGACGACGATGTTTTTTTCTTCCAGCGCCGTAGGCGCGTACCAGTCTTCTCGTTATCAACGGGGGGAGACCGGTACGCGCCTACGGCGCTGAAGATCATGGGGGAATGTCTCGGCTACATCTGGTTCGCCCCTTCGGGGCTGGAACAGAGAATAGATCGACCGGAACAAGTAATACAACGAGTTGCCTCCGAATACTGTGCTTCTACCATGCACAGCCTGATGCAATGGGTACGTTCATGCCGGCCGAGGCCCGTCATACGTTTCTCCCACGCACAGCCTGGTGCAAGTATGAAGATCCCCCGCCCGAACTTCCCCGCTTACGCATCGCTGCATCCTTATACATACTGCGTTCCCACGAATACCGTAACTTCGCGCGCCCTATGGGAATGCGCTTTGCGTTTCACGGTCGGTCATGATCGCGGACGCAACGGGCCGGTGCACCGCGGAATCGATAGCGCGGGGAGCTCTTGCGGCCGGCATTCCACGGACGAACTTCAACGGCCTGCCATGCCCGCGACATCTCGCGCCGACGACACGGCTTCACGCCGCAGACATACCGCCGAGGCAGCCCGGCGCCTGCGTCGATATATCGATATGCCCTATATCGACGACGGAGCCGGAATGATCGAGACGCTGGTCGCCACGATCCTGTCGCAGAACACCTCCGACCTCAACAGCAACCGCGCCTACCTCCAGCTCCGGAACCTCTACGAGACGTGGGAGGAGGTCGCCTCGGCCGACAGGGAGGAACTGAAAGAGGTGATCCGCCCCGCCGGACTCGCCGACCAGAAATCACGCACCATCATCGATGCCCTCACGACCCTGAAGGAACGCCACGGAACGCTCGACCCGGAGATCTTTCAGACAATGGGGGACGACGATCTTATCCGGGAACTCACCTCGGTCAAGGGAGTCGGCCTGAAAACCGCCTCCTGCGTTCTGATGTTCTCACTGGGTCGCGACGTCTGCGCCGTCGACACGCACGTCCATCGGGTTGCCAACAGGCTGGGACTCGTCTCCGCCGGAACCCCGGACGCGACGTTCCATGCGCTCCGTCCCCTTCTGCCGAAGGGAGAGGCCCGCCAGTTTCATGTCGATATGATCCGCTTCGGCAGACGGATCTGCAAGGCACAGCGTCCCCACTGCTTCGAATGCCCTCTCTTCGATATCTGCGACTGGGAGGAGAAGGAGGGGTATGCGGCCGCCGGTCTGCGGGGCCCGCGACCGGTGAGCGGCGACGCTCTGCTGCTGGATGTGCTTAAACGCTGAAGGAGACCGGAACCGTCAGCCCATGTACCGAGACCATGCTTGAGAATACCATCCCGCTGAAAGGCCTTCCGGGCTATCCGACATTCCTGACGGACGACGCGACCGGACCGAACGGAACGACCTTCGCCACGCCCCCCGGCCTGCTCGAACGTTTCCGCGCCGTCGACAGGTTCACCCCCGAACATCGCGACGCCGTGGCCGATGCCGTCCTGGACGACCTGACCCGCTGGAACGCGCCGGCGGCGGCAATCAGGGCCGCGGGCGATCTGCGCAGCACGCGGTCGCTCGCCGTCGTCACCGGCCAGCAGGCGGGGGTCGCGACCGGTCCCCTCTTCACACTCTACAAGGCGATCGGCGCCGTGCGGAGCGCCGCAGAGCTGGCGGCCGCCAACCCCGACCGCCGGTTCGTGCCGATCTTCTGGATCGAGGCGGACGACCACGACTTCGACGAGGCGCGCCGCCTTACGATCCTCGACCCCTCCAGCCTGCCGGTGACGCTCGCCTACGACGACGGCGACACGCGGCCGAGACATGTGGGAGACAGACTGATCCACCCGGAAGGACTGGCAACGATACTCGACACGCTCCGCGAACGCCTCCAGCCCACCGACTTCACGGCGGCCACGCTCGAGATGCTCGCCGAGTCGTACAAATGCGGCGACGAGTCGCTGGCCGACGGGTTCGCGCGGATGATCTACACGATCCTTGGAGATACGCCGCTGGTGGTCGTCAACTCGCGCAACCCGATGCTCAAGGCGCGCGCGGCCGATATCTTCGCGGCGGAGGCGGCGAACCCGTGGGGACTGCACGAGGCGGCGTCGACCCGGACCCGGGAACTGCGACGGCTCGGGCTCCCCACCCCTGTCGATCCCAAGGTCGGCGCGCTCTTCATGACCCACGAGGGGGAACGGCGCTCGCTCGATCTGGAAGGAGATTCCTACAGGATAAGGGGAACCGAGACGACGATGACGCGCGAGGAGGCCGCCCGGCTGGCGACCGAGAAGCCGGCAATCTTCTCCCCGAACGTCCTGCTCCGTCCGATCGTTCAGGATGCGATATTCCCGACCGTGATCTATCTGGGGGGACCGGGAGAGCTGGCCTATCTGCGTCAGATCCGGGAAGCGTACGAAGTCTTCGGCATGGAGCCGCCGACTATCGCGCCGCGACCGTTCGTCCTTCTGGTGGAACCGAAGGTCAGAAGGGTGCTGGAGGGGGGAAGATTCACGCTGGAGGATCTCCTCCGTCCCGATTTCAGCCCGGCCGAGGCGCTGGTGGACAGCACGATCGACGCCGAGATAGAGAGGGCACGGGCGCGGGCGACCGAACAGGCGCGGGAGGCGTTCGCCGGACTGGAGGAGCTCACGCACACGATCGATCCCACGCTCGACAAGGCGCTCGCCGCCGGAGCTGCCGGTTCGATCAAGTCGCTGGAGGATTTCGCGAAGCGGCTCCGCTCGGCGCTCAAGAAGAAGGAACAGACTGCGATAGATCGCCTGGCGGCGGCGGCTTCGCTCGCCCTCCCCGGCGGCAAGCTGCAGGAGCGGGCGCTGAATCCGATCTATTTCCTGAACAAGTACGGCCCGGAGGCGTTCCGGGCGGCGCTCGCACGGATCGAGCCGACCCCCGGCGTGCTGCAGACGATCGACATCTGATCGACAATCGATACATTTCCCCGGACCGGGGAGATCTCCCGAGGAAACCGATATGACCAGGCTCAGCGTTAACATCAACAAGGTCGCGACGCTCAGGAACACAAGGGAGCTCAATATCCCGGACCCGGTGCGCGCCGCGCGCATCTGTCTGGAGGCGGGCGCCCACGGCATTACGATACATCCGCGGCCGGACCAGCGGCATATCCGTCACGATGACGTGGCAAGAGTCGCGGAACTGATGCGGGAGTATCCCGAGAGAGAGTTCAACATCGAAGGGAATCCCTTCCACGGATACATGGAGCTGGTCATGGCGGTGCGCCCCACCCAGTGTACACTGGTCCCGGACAGCCCGGAGGCGTTCACCAGCGATCACGGTTGGGATCTGCGGCGCGACGGCGAACGGCTGCTGCCGATCATCGAGACGCTGCGCGACGCGGGGTGCAGGGTGAGCCTCTTCATGGACGCGCTGCCGGAGGAAGTGGGATCGGCCGCCGGGGTCGGGGCGGACCGGATCGAACTCTATACCGAGCCGTACGCCGCCGGGTTCGCCGCCGGGAACGGCGAGCGGGCCGTGGCGCCGTTCGCCCAGGCTGCACGGAGCGCGGCCGAGGCCGGGCTCGGAATCAACGCCGGACACGACCTGAACCGGGACAACCTGCGGCTTTTCCTGACGACCGTTCCGAACGTCCTGGAGGTCTCGATCGGCCATGCGCTGATCGCCGATGCTCTGGAGTTCGGGCTGCATGACACCGTACGCCGATATCTGGAGATCATCGACCGGGCGAACGCGGGAGGCGTTGGAAGGGAGGAAGCGTGAGGGGTTGCGGGATCTGTACGATCATGCTCTTTTGCGAGGAGAACGAGTAGATGGCTTATCATCATCCGATTCATTTCACGCTGCGCGAGGCCCAGGAGATGCTCCCCAGGGTGATCCCGCCGCTGCGCCGGATCACGGAGCTGAAATCGCAGCTCGACGACAAGGGATACGATATCCGCAGCCTCCAGTACTTCGGCGGCGTCGGCACGAACGGCACCAAGCCGTATCCCGATCAGGTGATCGAACTGGTGCAGATCTATCGCGATCTCACCACCATCGGAATCATCCTCAAGGATTTCGATCGTGGACTGATAGATTTCCCCTCGATCCGCGCCGGCGGCGAGGAGGTCTACCTCTGTTACCTGCTCGGTGAGCCGGAGATCGCCTTCTGGCACACGATCGAGGAGGGCTTCCAGGGACGGCAGACGATCGACACATTGTAGATCGCGTATCGATCTGTCAGACGGAACGGATACCCTTATGATCTATCTCGACAACAGCGCAACCACCCCCCTCGCCCCGGAAGCGGCGGAACGGATGGCTCGATTCCGCGAGAGGAGCTTCGCCAACGCAAGCTCGGTCCATCGCGGAGGGCAGTTCGCGCGCGTCGAGCTGGAGGAGGCGAGGGAACGGATCGCGGCCGCGATCGGCGCCGAACCGAAGGAGATCGTCTTCACCTCCGGCGGCACCGAATCGGACAACCTGGCGCTCAAGGGATATGCCTTCAGGGTCTACAGGGAGCGGGGGCGCTGGCCCGCGATCATCATCCCGCACAACGAACATCACGCGATCCTTCACCCCGCCGACTTCCTTGCGGGACTCGGCGCCCCCGTCGTCATGCTCGACATCGACGCCGAGGGGCGCCTCTCCCCCGATACGCTCCGCTCCGCGCTCGCCTCGGTCGACCGTGCCGTTCCCCCGCTCGTCTCGATCATGCACGCGAACAACGAGACCGGAACCGTGAACCCGATCGCCGAACTCGCCGCGGCGGCGCACGAGGCGGGAGCCCTCTTCCATACCGACGCGGTGCAGACGTTCGGCAAACTCCCCTGGAGCGTCGCCTCGCTCGGCGTCGACACGGCGTCGATCTCCGCCCACAAGATCCACGGTCCCAAGGGGATCGGCGCGCTCTTCATTTCGAAGGAGATCGAACTGGAGCCGCTGATGCACGGCGGCTCGCAGGAACGGAACCGCCGCGGAGGGACCGAGGCGGTGGAACTGGCGGTCGGGTTCGAGGCGGCGACGACCCTCGCGATGGAACGGATGGAGGAGTTCACGACGCGGACGGCGGAGCTGGGACATCTGCTGCGCGAACGCCTGGCGGAGATCGAGGGGCTCCGGACCATCACCCCCGCCTCGGGCGCCCTGCCGAACATCGTCAACATCACCTTCGACGACGCCCGGCTGATCGATGGAGAGGGGCTGATCGTGGGGATGGACCTGCAGGGGATCGCCGTCTCGAACGGCTCCGCCTGCACCTCCGGAAGCATCCAGCCGAGCCATGTTCTTCTTGCCATGGGGCTGCCGCCGGAACAGGCCGCGGCCGCCGTCCGGTTCTCCATGAGCCGCTATACGACCCGCGAGGAGATCACGGAGGCGGCCGCCGCGCTGCGCCGTGTCGTCGACAGACTTCGTTCGCATCCCAGAGAAAGAGGCTCCTGAACGATCCCGGCCCGCCATCCCCCTTTCTCCCTCCTCTTCCCCGCATCTTCTCCGTAACCGGCGCTCGTTACAGGTGTCCTCTTTTCGCGGAGTTCATTGCGCGGCGGCCTTGAAATCCGTACGTTCCTCACCCTTTCCCGCCGGTCTCCAGACACCGGGATCTGCCTATGCGTATTGCGCGAACCTGCCCCCTTCCACACCGGTCAGTATCGGACCGCTCCGCACGGAGCGGAGGGGATCGTCGTTTCCCGGCGCGGTTCGGCAGCCTCGTCGCACGGATCGTTCTGCTCCTCCTCTGCGCGGCGGCGGCGGGCGCCACGGCGAGCGCGCAACTCCTCACCGCCTCCAGCGGCGAAAGCTTCTTCATCGCGATCCCGTGGACGACCATGGCGGACGGTCACTTCATCCGCGCCAACATCACCGCCGTCTCGCAGTGCGAGGTGACGGTGATCCAGACGGAAAGCGGACTGACGGAGACGCGGACGCTGATGCCCGGCGCGAAATGGGAGTACGTGGTCGGCAGGACGAGGATCATGCTCGCGCCCGGAGAGCACAAGTCGAACCGGACGATCCATGTGGGGAGCACGGCCCCGGTCACGGTGAACGTGGTGAGCGACGGTCCGTACGTGACCGACAGCTACTGCGCGCTCCCGATCTCGACCTACGGCACCGAATATATCGCGGCATCGTACGGATGCGGGGTCTGCACGAGCGGGTTCGGCGGGGTGATCGCCGTTGTCGCCACGCAGGACGACACCGAGGTGCGGATCACCCCGACGGCGCTCACGATCGCCGCGAACCTCCCCGGCTACACGTTCGGCGTGCGGTTGAATCGCGGGGAGGTCTATCAGGTCTCGGCGCAGAACGTGAAGGATGATCTGAGCGGCAGCCGGATCACGGCCGACAAGCCGGTCACCGTTATATCGGGTCATGCGAACGTCAATCTGCAGGAGTCGCCGACCGGAGCGCAGAACGCGCTGCTGGAGCAGGTGCCGCCGGTGGTCGACTGGGGGAAGAGATTCTACGTGCGTCCCCTGCCGGGGCAGGCCTACGGGGTCTACAAGGTGTTCGCCTCCCGCGCCGGCACCACCGTCCGCCGTAACGGGCAGCCGCTCGACACGCTTGCCGGCGGAGAACATCTCATCTTCACGTTCGACGAACCGCTGATCATCGAGACCTCGGAGCCGGCGATGGTCACGCAGTTCACCTCGCACTTCGAGGCGCCCGTTCCGGAGCCCGACTCCGACCCCTCGATGATGGTGATCAACCCGCTGGAATCGTTCGCCAAGAGCTACCAGTGGATGACCCCCTTCCTGATACCCCGCATCGTCCCCTCCAGTCTTATCGACAGCGACCCGGACACCGTCACCGTCCCCTTCGAGCACTATCTGATGGTGACGGCGCCGGTGATCGGGCGCACGAGCGTCCGTCTGGACGGAAGACCGATCGACTTCGACAGGCTGGCGCTGCCGCACGGCGACGGACTATATCTGAGCGCGATCATCAAGATCGATCCCGGTGTCCACCAGTTGACCGCCTCGACGCCGATCAACGCGCAGATATTCGGCTACAGCCATTACGACGCCTACTCCTCGCCGGCCGGGGTGCTGATGCGCGACCCCTTCCGCGCCGAACCTCTGACGGCGCGCACCTGCCGCGATTTCCTCGACACGCTGATCGACGTCATGAACGTGGGGGGACAGCAGATCAAGGTGCTGAAGGAGGAGTTCGCGGGGATGACCGGCAAGGTGACCAATCCCGGGTTCTACCCGTTCGAGGTCCTCCCCTTCTCCGGAAAGAAGCTCAGGCTCCGGATCGAGCTGCCGGACTACGGGATCACGTCGGGGACGCTGACGCTGACCACGACAAGCGGGACACGGCCGCTGGAGATTCCGATCACGATCATCCGGGACAGCATGGCGTTCGAGAGCGTGAACGATATCGCGTTCGGAACGATGTCGGGAACGACACGCGATACGATACTCCGTATCTACAACCGGGGGACCGGCGCGCTCGCCTTCCCGAAGCCGGGAGTCGCCGGACCGTTCACGGTCGTGAGCCCGTCGTTTCCGGTTTCGGTCCCCGCCGGCGATTCGGTCGATGTGATCGTGCGGTTCGCTCCGGTCAACCCCGGAGAGTACGCCGGAACCCTCTCTCTGGCGCCGACGCCGTGCGCCGACCCGGTCCAGGTGACGCTGAGCGGACGCAGGGTCCGGGCGGCGGCGATTGCGGCAACGGTCGATCCGGCGCCGACCCTCCTCTGCGAAGATCCTTCCGTCGACGATCTCAACGTCGTGATCCGCAACTCCGGCGAGGACTCGCTCACGATCGACAGCATCGCCGTTGAAGGCGATGACCGGGGGGATTTCATTCTATCGGGCCCCGATCGGAATCTCACGGTCCCTCCCGGAGACTCCATCACCCTCGTCGTCCGATTCTCTCCTTCGGGAACAGGCCGCCGCACGGCGGAGATGAAGATCTGGAGCAACGCGCCGGGCAACAGCCCGATGACGACTCCTCTGGAGGGGAGAAGGGAAACGGTCGAGCTGCTCCTCTCGGACTCCGATATCGATTTCGGCGCATGGGCCGGGTGCGGAACTGCCGAACCGCGCACGCTGACGATCCGCAACTCAGGCACGTATCCGGTCACGATCGATTCGGCCCTTCCTGGGGGAAGCGACTTCATATTCTCCCCGATCCCTTCCGGCACGATCGTTCCGGGGGATTCCCTGAAGGTCGTGATAACGCCGGCGATCGGAGCGGGCGGATCGCTCCGTGACGCGCTGCGGATCTTCGCATCCCCCTGTGATATTTCCTACACCGTCTCGCTGAAGGGAGAAGCGCATGCGTCGAACATCGCATTCGACGCCGACACGCTCGACTTCGGGGTCCTGCCGGAGTGCGCCACGGCGACGGCTCTTCCGCTGACGATCCGCAACACCGGATCGGGAAACGCCACGATCACGATCTTCCGACTCGACGGCCTCGCGTTCCTCGCGACCGGGGCGATCGATTCGCTCCTTCCTCAGGGAACCCGGAGCAATCCGGTCACGATCAACTTCCTTCCGTTCGAGGTCGGCGACTTCGTCGGAGAAGTCTACCTGCGGGCGGAGCCGTGCGGCATGGAACGGAGAGTGTTTCTCCGCGGGTCGGTCCGCCGCCCGAGCGTAGCCGCCGTCGCCGACCTGGATCTGGGAGAGCTGAAGCCGGGGGAGATAGTCAGAGGAACCCGATATGTCACGAACAACGGCGAGCTTCCCGTTATTCTCTCGTCGATCGATGTTTCGCCGGCGGTTCCGGGGCTTGTGATCTCGGGCTTCTCCCTGCCGGACACGCTGCTGCCGGGGGAATCGACGGAGATCGTGATAACGTACGGTTCGGATATCCCCGCATCGTTCACGACGGAGATCTCCGTCACGGCCGATCTCCCCTGTTCTCTTACGACAACCTCGAAGGTGAGCGGCGCGCTGACGGAGCGTCTGCTGGAGCTCACCCTCTCGCTTCCGGACACCACGGGCGAACTGAGCCAGTATATCGGACTGCCGCTCCGGATCATCTCTCCGGGAGCGACCGGAGAAACCGCCGTGGTCACGGGAGAGATACGATGGGAATATCGGAATCTGCTTTTCAGGGGGATGACGACGAAGGTTCCCGGAGGGGCGATCACGGTGACCGACACGGCGATCGTCGGAACGGAACGTATCGTGACATTTGCCTATACGGGACCGTTACCCCCGGAAGGAACGCTTGCGCTCCTTGATGTCGTCGTGCTGCTCGGTCCCTCGGAATCGACGCCGCTCCGGATCACCGCCCCGGCCGTGACCTCGACGACGCCGGGAGTGGGGATGAAGGTCACCGGCATCGACGGATCGTTCGGGCTCACGGGAGTCTGCCGGACCGACAACCGGATGATAGAGCTGATGGGGGTCTTCCGGCTCGGCCCGATCTCCCCCAATCCGGTCTCCACGACGGCGAACGTCACACTGGAGATGCCGGAGGGAGGGCATGCGGTTCTTCGAGTCCTCGATCCGCTGGGGCGTGAAGCTCTCCGCCCGGTGGATGAGCTTCTTCCGGCCGGTATCCATTCGGCGTCGATCGACGTCGGCGGGCTTCCCTCCGGCGTCTACCTTCTTCACTTCCGCACAGCGGGAGGGGCCGAAACGACACGCCGCATCGTCGTCGCCCGGTAACGGAGAGGTCGGCATCCTTGCCGTTTCGAATCAGTGATGCATATTCCGGCCGGGTGCCAACCTTTTGCCCGGCCCGTCCCCGACTTCAGCTCTCTCGGAACCGACCCTCGACCGCCCCCGGCGGGGATCCATCGACAGAGATCCGTCGATCTCTCCGGCCCTGTTCTCCCGGAACAGGATCGTGGGAGGATATTATCCCCCGAACGGTCCGGGAACTTCTCTGTCTCCACATTTAACCCGCCGTGCCCGCCGAGTGAGCGGGGAACGGAACAAATGCTCGAGAATCCACGATGAGTCGAACCCGTTTACTTCTTACCCTCCTTCTCACGATCGTCCCGGCCCTTCTGGGGCACCGGGAGTCGCGGGCACAGACCCCGACCGGCAAGGAGTTTGCGGTCGTGCTGCCGGCGCTGATCCCCTTTACCGAGGCACAGAAGGCGATCTGCACGTATCGCATCGAAGTGATGTGCTCCCGTAAGACACAGGTCTTTCTGCGATACGGCAGCGTCAACTACTTCCCGAACGGCGTCACGGTCAACGCAGGCGACCGGATCATGTTCCAGAACGAGTTTCCGCTCCCCGATATCTGGGAGATCCAGCAGCCGAGCCTGCAGCTCAACCACGGCGAGGTCAACAACCGGGTGATCATCGTCAGCGCCGATCAGCCGATCACGGTGCAGATGTCGATCGACACGCTGAACCGGATGGAGACCTACAGCGTCTTCCCGGTGACCGCCTACGATACATCGTACACGCTCGCCTCGATGGGGGGCTACAGCCAGCACAGCGAGCGGGGCGGGTTCGTGGTGGTGGCGGCGCAGGATGGAACCGTGGTGCGATATACACCGAGGGTCCAGACATGGGCGGGCCAGCCGCAGAACGTGGAGCAGAGCGTCACGCTGAACAAGTACCAGGCGGTCTCCGTCCGCTCCAGATACCGGAGCATAGAGAAGGAGGATTCCACCGATATGACGGGGACGATCATCAGGTCGAACAAGCCGATCGGCGTGCTGCCGTTCTCCTACACCAACACGCCGACCGGCCCGATCCCGAGAAACGATCCTCCCCAGCAGACGAATCCTCCTCCCCCTCCGGCCCCGCAGAAGCCGTTCCCCGAGTACGGGTGGTATGGGAAGCCGGTGATGGAGATGCAGTATTCCGACAGCGCGGCCGGCACCCTCTTCTACACGCTGCCGTTCATGCGGCAGGATAGTTCGATGTTCAGGATCGTCGCCACGCGCAACGGCACGACCGTCGACACCAACGGCGTCCCCCTGTCAGGGACGCTCAACAAGGGGGACAAGCGCGATTTCGTCTTCAAGACCCCGATGAAGGTTCAGGCGTCGCTTCCGGTCGTCGCCCTGCAGTTCGGGCTGAGCGGAGGAGCCGCGAAGAACGATACGATCTATTCGGACGGGTTCATTCCCGACCCCGACACCGTCGACTTCCCGTACGGGGCGCCGATGATGATGCAGGTGATCCCGGTCAACAGGTACAGCCGCGCCGTCCAGTGGATTACTCCCAATCTGATACAGCGGCCGACGCTCCCCACGCGCCCCCCCGGCAATCATGCCTGGGAACATTATGCGGTGATCACCGCGCCGATCAACACCTCCGATACCGTCATGCTCGACGAGAGCAAGAAGGTCCTCTTCTCGCATGTGCATTCCGACGGGAATTATGTCTCGACCGTCTATAGAATGACGCCGAGACAGCATGTGGTGGAGGCCGAGGAGCCGATCAGCGTCATGGCCTACGGCTTCGAGTGGGATGACGCCTACGGCT
>CBINGZ010000055.1:0-28009 GCA_966250335.1 uncultured bacterium
TGACCGTCACGGTGACGGTATCCGATTCCTGACACCCCTTTGCATCGGTCACCAGTACGATATACGTTGTCGTCGTCGTCGGATTGGCCGTTGGGTTGGCAACAGTGGTCGAGCTGAGAGCGGTCGACGGCGTCCACGCATAGGTGAACGGGCCGGTGCCTGCACTCGCCGTCGGAGATCCGCCGAGTGTGGTGCTGGAGTCACGGCAGATCTCGCGATCGGCGCCGGCGTCCACAACGGGGAGCGGGTTCACCGTCACCGTCACGGTGTCCGATTCCTGACAACCCTTCGCATCGGTGACCAGAACGATATAGGTGGTTGTGGCCGTCGGACTTGCAACCGGATTGGCGACAGTCGTCGAACTCAACGCCGTCGATGGTGTCCACGCATAGGTGAACGGGCCGGTCCCTCCGCTCGCCGTCGGCGATCCGCCGAGTGTGGTGCTGGAGTCACGGCAGATCTCACGGTCCGCCCCGACGCTTACCACAGGGAGCGGATTGACCGTCACCGTGACGGTATCCGATTCCTGACAGCCCTTCGAATCGGTTACGAGTACGATATACGTTGTCGTCGTCGTCGGGTTCGCAACCGGATTGGCGACAGTCGTCGAGCTCAACGCAGTGGATGGCGTCCACGCATAGGTGAACGGGCCTGTCCCTCCGCTCGCCGTCGGTGACCCGCCGAGCGTCGTGCTCGAGTCGTGACAGATCTCACGATCTGTCCCTGCATTTACCACCGGCAGTGGGTTCACCGTCACCGTGACGGTATCGCTCTCCTGGCAGCCCTTGGCATCGGTAATGAGTACGATGTAGGTCGTCGTCGCCATCGGGCTCGCTGTCGGGTTGGCGACGGTTGTCGAGCTCAGTCCCGTCGACGGCGTCCACACATAGGTGAACGGAGGCGTCCCCGCGGAGGCTGTTGGGGACCCGCCGAGCGTCGTGCTCGAATCGCGACAGATCTCCCGATCCGCTCCGGCACTGGCCGAGGGAAGAGGATTCACCGTGACGACAACCGTGTCCCTGGCCAGACATCCCTTCGAGTCGGTAACGAGTACGATATACTGGGTCGTCGCCGTCGGGCTTGCCGTCGGGTTGGCGGCGGTCGCCGAACTGAGGCCGGTCGTCGGCGTCCAGGAGTAGGTGAACGGCGGGGTTCCGCCCGACCCGGTCGGCGCTCCTCCGATCACAACACTCGAATCGCGACATATCTCGACGTCCGCCCCGGCGGAGGCGGCCGCAGCCGGAAGCACGATCACCACAACAGTATCGTAATCGACACAGCCGTTGAGGTCGGTTACCGCCACGACATACTCGGTCGTCGTCGTCGGAGTCGCCGTCGGGTTGGAAGCCGTGGTCATGTTGAGTCCCGTGGCCGGCGTCCAGGAGTAGAGATACCCTCCCGCCCCGCCCGTCGCCGTCGGTGTTCCGCCGATTGCAGCGCCGATTCCCGGACATGTCTCGATGTCGGCGCCTGCCATGGCAACGGGAAGCGGGTTCACCGTGACGATCATCGTGTCGCGCGCCTGGCACCCTTTCGCATCGGTTACGAGTACGATATACGTGGTCGTCCCCCCCGGGCTCGCGTCGGGATTCGCGACCGAGGTCGAGCTGAGACCTGTCGAGGGGGACCAGAGATAGGTGTAGGGTCCGACTCCCCCGGAAGCCGTCGGGGTTCCACCGATCGGGGTCGATGATCCATTGCAGATCGATACGTCGGGTCCGGCGTCGACCGTGGGAAGCGGGTTCACCGTGACCGTCATCGTGTCCCGGCCGACGCACCCGTTGGCGTCGGTCACGGTGACGATGTACGTCGTCGTGGTCGTAGGGTCCGCCGTCGGATTGGCCGCGGTCGTCGAGCTCAATCCGGTCGCGGGAGACCATGAGTAGCTGAACGGACTTGCGCCGCCGCTCGCCGTGGGCGCCCCGCCGATCGACGCCGACGTGCCGATGCAGATCTCCACGTCGGCGCCCGCGCTGACCGTGGGAAGCGATCGGACGGTCACCGTTATAGTATCTCTTCCGATACATCCGCGGGAATCGGTTACCGTCAGCGCATAGCTGGTGGTGACGACCGGAGACGCCGTGGGGTTCGCGACCGAGGTCGAGCTGAGACCCGTCGAAGGACTCCATGCGTATGTGTACGGTCCAAGCCCGCCGGAGGCCGATGGAGATCCGCCGATGCCGGTCGACGAACCGACGCAGATCTCGACGTCGGCCCCGGCCGCCGCGGTCGGCGTCGGATATATCGTTACCACTACCGTGTCGAGCCCGGTGCAGCCGTTCGCATCGGTTACGGTTACGATATATGTGGTCGTCGACGCGGGGTTGGCGTTCGGGTTGGCGGCCGTGGCGGAGCTGAGCCCCGTTGCTGGGGCCCATGCGTACGTGTACGGTGCGGCGCCGCCTGATGCCGTCGGAGCGCCGCCGATGGAGACCTGCACTCCGGCGCACGTTGCCTGGTCGGCCCCCGCCGAGGCCGTCGGCCGGGCCTGAACCGTCACCACGACCGTGTCGCGCCCGATACACCCGCTGGCGTCGGTCACGGTAAGCGTATATGTCGTGGTTGCGGTGGGAGTCGCCGTGGGATTGGCTACCGTCGTGGAGCTCAATCCTGTCGCCGGGGACCATGCGTAGGTGTAGGGAGCCGTTCCCCCCGACCCGGTCGGAGCGCCGCCGATGGTCGTCCCCGATCCGTTGCACACCGCGGCGTCGGCGCCGGCAGAGGCTGTGGGAAGGTCTCTCACCGTCACCACGACCGTATCTCTTCCGATACATCCGGCATTGTCGGTGACCGTTACGATATACTGGGTCGTGACGGAAGGGGTCGCCGTCGGATTGGCCGCGGTCGTGGAGCTGAGACCTGTTGCCGGAGCCCACGAATACGAAAGAGGAGCCGTCCCCCCCGACCCCGTAGGAGATCCGCCGATCTGCACGCCCGATCCCAGGCAGACCGCGACATCGTTCCCCGCCGAGGCTGTCGGCCCCGCCGCGATCGAGACCTGGATCGTATCTCTTCCGATACATCCGTTGGCGTCGGTCACCATTACGATATACTGGGTCGTCGAGGTGGGGCTCGCCGTCGGGTTGGCAACCGTGGCGGAGGAGAGGCCGGTCGTCGGGGTCCAGGAATAGGTGTACGGCGCGGTCCCTCCGCTTGCCGTGGGAGAACCGCCGATCGGCGTGCTCGCCCCGGCACAGATCGAGACGTCGGAGCCCGCGGCTGCCGTCGGAGGCTGTCGTACGGTTACCACCACGGTATCCAGTCCGATACATCCGTTGGCGTCGGTTACCGTCACGATATATGGAGTCGTCGTCGTCGGGCTCGCCGTCGGATTGGCGACCGTGGCGGAGCTGAGTCCTGTGGTGGGAGCCCAGGAGTATGTGTACGGTGTGCTTCCCCCCGAGGCGGTCGGCGAACCGCCGATCACCGCCGATCCACCCGGACAGATCGCCGTGTCAGCTCCGGCCGATGCCGTCGGTGGAGTAAGCACGGTGACCGTCATCGTATCACGACTCAGACACCCTTTCGCGTCGGTGACCCGCACGATATATGTCGTGGTCGTCGTGACGGTCGCCGTCGGGTTCGCGGCCGTCGTCGAGCTGAGGCCGGTGGAGGGGGACCAGAGGATTGCAAGCGGAGCGATGGGGCTTCCTCCCGATGCCGTCGGCGAGCCGCCGATGACGGTCGAGAGGCCCGAACAGACGTTCCGGTCGGGACCTGCGTTGGCGACCGGGAGCGGGTCGACGGTGATCCTCATCGTGTCTCTTCCGATACATCCGTTGTCATCGGTCACGGTGAGATAGTAGAACGTCGTGGCCGTCGGGGTCGCGGTCGGGTTCGCCACGTTCGACGCGCTGAGCCCGGCCACCGCCGCGCTCGTGGAGGTTGTCCAGGCGTAGGTGTAGGGTGATGTTCCCCCGGTCGCGGCAGGTGTTGCGCCGATCGTCACCGGCGTCCCGCGACAGACCGTTCTGTCGGGACCGGCAGCCGCCGTCGGTCTTGGATTCACCGTGATCGTGATGGTATCTCTTCCGATACATCCGTTCGCGTCGGTGACGGTCACCCGGTAGTCGGTCGTGGTCGTCGGACTTGCCGTCGGGTTCGCCGCCGTCGTGGAACTGAGACCGGTGGAGGGAGCCCAGGAGTAGGTATAGGGAGCCGTTCCTCCCGATGCCGTCGGCGAGCCGCCGATCGCCGTGCTCGAGCCGCTGCAGATCGTGACGTCGGACCCGGCGGCGGCCGTGGGAAGCGGATTGACCGTCACCACGACGGCATCGGTGCCGACTTCACCCGAGTTGTCCGTGACGGTCAGGGTGTAGGTGGTCGTCGTCGCGGGGTTCGCGGTGGGGTTGGAAACAGTCGTGGAGCTGAGTCCCGTCGCGGGACTCCAGGAGTAGGAATACGGAGGTGTACCGCCCGATGCCGAACCGTTCAGGGTCGGGCCCGTACCACCGCTACAGAAGCTGACGTCCACACCCGCGTTGACGACCGGAGGAGCAGGCGGTGCGGGAGGAACCCACCACTCCTCCTCGGGCTTGTGCCGGTAGAGGACCTCGTACACGCCGGTCGTGGGCCGCGTCGGCTGCAGCCCGTTCCTCTCTTCTTCCCCATCTTCTCTCTTCCCGCTCGCGAGTCGTCGCCAGGTCCGATCGGGATCGATCACGAGAACCCGGCTTGAATCGTAGGCCCCCACGTCGAACGTGACGGCATGTCCGTCCACGAGATATGCGCTCGGGATCCGTATCGTTCCGGAGGTTCCATCCTGCGGCAGGCCCTTCCCGGAGTCCGTGGACTGATAGGTGTAGGGCGCAGCCTCCACGATGATCCCCGAACGGCTCCGAGCCTCCAGCTCGCCGGACGGGGTGAGATCGAGCGACGCAAGACCTTCATATCGCAACCTGATATCCGAGACGCGCCCCCCGGGGTTGACCACGAACTCGTATTTCAACCCCGCTCCCTTTCCCCGCACGACCATGTCGATCCGGGGATAAACATCGCGATATATCAGTGTCGCGCCGATCCCTTCTTCTTCACCCGCCTGAACCGGCCTCAACGTCGACAGCTCGTCGGCGATACGCTCGACCCGGAGATCGGCGTCGGCGTCCACCACGATCGTCTCCACCCGATCGAACGCGCCCGGCGTCACTAACGAATCGGGCGTCGACTCGTTCTTCCACACATGGAAAAAACCGGACGGGGTGAAATACAGATCGGCATCCGTCATATCGGCATGATAGCCGGAGGGCGCGCCACAAATATCCGAATCCGAGAAACTGTCGAGGAGCGTGGTGTGAGGCGCCGGCATGTCGATCACGGCGCGACCGGTGCCCGATCGACGCCGAGAGATCGGACGGTCGAATGCGGGAGCGGAGAGTGAGTCGATTGCAACCCGGGGCGAAGCTTCCCCCTTTCCGGCAACGCCGGCCGTCGCAACCTTCGTTTCTGAAACCATCGTCGATATCCGCACCGGGTCCGACTCCGTTGCAACTCTCTTCCCCCCTGCAAACAGCAACGCCGCGCAGAGCACCATACAGCACTTCCACGCGAGCGTACCGAACGCCGCAGAGAGAAAGGAGAGAGGAGTACCCGGTAACGGAAATTTCATCAGCAATTCCTCCGCCCCGTAGATACAGGGCTACCAGCCGCATACCGACGCGCCCCGGAATCGATCGTTCCGAACGGCATACGCCGACGCGGCATGTGCGGTAAACACCTGTACTCCCAACGCACGATAGTATCGTGCGGTCTCCCAAACCAGACACAACCCTGACTGAGCGACTCGAATATCGACCAACGGATGATCAGCCTCTGTCAATTATTTCGAACTGTATTCACCTGTGCATGGTTCCGCATTGACGATCGTGATCCGATCTTTCAACGAGAAACCGTTCCTGATCATCAGTCCTCTCAGCCGTTCCCCTCCCTACCGTTCCGCGCTCCGTGATCTACCATGCCGCATTACTCCGCGGGGATGGAGCAAGATGCAGCCGAGTGATAGACACGGAAATCGGCGTCTCTACGGAATCGTGTACCTGGGTTTTTCCGTAGCATTACCGAGGTGCAGTGTGACGCGGAAATCTCTTGAACCTGAAGAGCTTCAAAGCGCCCCCGGCCATCGACCGGGGGCGCTTGAAGCAGGGGCGCCATCAACTCACGTCGCTTATCGTCTCAGCACCATTTCCTGAATCCGGTCGCAGTTGCAACCGTCGGACTGCAGGCGGTAGAAGTAGACTCCCTCCGGAACCTCGGCTCCGTTGGCGTCACGACCGTCCCAGACCACCGAGTGCTTGCCGGCCTGCAGGTAGTCCACCACCGGCACGGCGACCGTGCGGCCGTCGACACCGATGACCGAGAGGGTCACGTTGCCCGGCTGGGCGAGCTCGAACGACAGCGTGGTCTGCTCGGCGAAGGGATTCGGATAGTTCCGATAGAGCATCATATCCTCCATCAGCCCTTCGCTCTCACCTTCGAAGACCGTCTTGCACCAGCCGTTGCCGCCGCCGTAGCCGCCGCTCTGGTCGTGATCGACCGAGAAGGTGGCCGTGGCGGTCCGCTTGTTGCCGGCGGCGTCGGTGACCTGATAGGTGAGCGTATAGATCCGACCGCGACGATTTCCGCGACGCTCGCACCGCAGGCTGACCGTGCGGTCGTCCGTCCCGATCCTTGCGTGCTGGATGTCGTTGCTCGTGTTGCCGTCACCCGTGCAGTTCTCACCCTCGTTGCTCGTGATCGACTTCAGGATCACGCGCGGGTTCGGGTCGGCGTTGTCGCTGACGGTGATGTTCGCCATCACCTCCACCATCCGGTGGTTCGGCGGCCAGCAGCTGTCGTCGCTCAGCGTCACCGTGATCGTCGGCCTCGTGACGTCGCGGCGAACAATGATCGTCTGGTTCTGGTAGGCGGTGTTGCCGCTCGCGTCGGTGTACTTCCAGCGGATCGTGTAGGTGCCGGGGACCGTGTAGAGGAGCGGGTCGGTCGTCGTTCCCTGGATCGTGACGCCCGTATTGTCGGTAGCCGTCGGGATCGTCGTCACGGTCACCCTTCCCTCACGGCTGATCGTCGGAAGCGAGGAGACCGTCGGCACCGGCGCCACATTGTCGGCGACGTTCACCGTGACCTGATCGGTCGAGCTCAGCCCGTGGCCGTCGTTGACGGTCAGGGTCAGCGTGTGCGAGCCGATCGGAAGAGTCGTCGTGAACTGGGCGCTCGTCGAGAGGACCGTTCCGGCCGAGTTCTTCCACTCATAGGTGAGCGTGTGGCCGTCGGGATCGGAGGAGTTGGTGCCGTTGAAGGTCACCGAGGCTCCCGACGTGGAGGTGGCGGCGACGTTCTGGTCGGGGCCTGCATCGGCGACCGGCGGGCGGTTGCCGGCGAGGTTCACCGACACACCCGACGTGTTGCCGGAGCCGTCGGTGACGACCACGCTTCCATGTCCCGACGACTCTCCCGGCGTGATCGCCAGCGAGTAGCTGACGCTCGACGCGCCCGGCACGAACGGATCGACCGTCAGCTCCAGGTTCGTGCTTCCCGGTCCGAGCTCGACCGAATAGATGCCGCGGTCGATGTCGATGACGTTGTTGCCGTTCAGATCCTCACCCGGATCGAGGATACCGTTGCCGTTGACGTCTTCGCTCCCGCGACCGTCGGTGGCCGTGCCGGTGGCGGTGGTTCCCGTTCCCGTGACCGTCAGTGTGACGACAGGCGCGTTGCCGTCGCCGTTACCGTTGATGAACTCGAAGAGAGCGCCGCCCGGGAAGACGTAGGAGTCGAACTCGTTGAGTCCCTCCACCGTGATGCCGTGCGGGTTCGCCGAGCTGGTGGTATGCGTCCCTGATTCCACGAGGATGACGGCCGTGGAGAATCCGGAGGCGCCGATCGCCGTGAACTGACCGGCCGGAACCAGCGCGCCGTCCAGGGTCATGCTGGTGCCGACGTCGGAGCTCTTGGCGATGATCGTCAGGTAGTTCTGCGCGAACTGACCGCCGCCGACCGTGGAGAAGGTGTAGTGATCGGTGTACTGCTCGAAGGGGATCATGTTCCCCATCGCCGGATCACCCTGGTTGTTCGTCCCGGAGTTTCCGGCGCCGGTCATGAACTGCACCACGAAGATCGGCTTCGTCCCCTCGAAGACCTGTGCCCCGGGGATGATATCGGTCTCATACGTCTCGCCGCGATCGAGCGTGGCAACCGTCACGCCGTTGCGGGTCACCGCCGTGTTGTCTTCCGATGCGACGACCTTGTAGACCGAGCCGTCGGTGCGGCTGGGAAGGTTCATCGCCAGAATCTTCTTTCCCCATGTCTGCACCGGCTGTGCCACCTCGAGAACGTGGTCGCAGGCGATCGAGCCGAGCGGAACGGTCGCACAGGCGTTGCCGTTGCTGACGCCGATCGGCTTGTCGGCCGTGATGACCGTTCCGGTCAGATCACCATCCGCGCCGGTGAACGCCGCCTTGTTGATATACCCCTGCCCCCTGTCGAGAACGACGGTGAAGGGGACGCCCCCCGGCTCACCGCTGATCAAGCTCTTGGAGGGGGTGATCGTCACCGTGGTGTTGTCGTAGGAGGCCACCACGCCGAACTCCGCGTCCCCTTCGAAGAGCGAGGAGTAGGTCATGACGATATACTCGTTGTTCAGCACGTTCGTCGGCAGCGCCAGTGCGGCGTCGCTGGTGAACGGCGAACGATTGATCATATACGCCACGAACTTGTTGTTCGAGGAAGCCCGCACGCAGTTGTTCTGGATCAGGTTCTCGATCCATGCCTGCGACGCGTCGATCGGAATCGAAACGATCGTGACCGCTCCGGGACCCACGTTCACCGTCGTGCTGAACGTTGGAGAGTTCACCGGATATTCCACGGTAACCTGTGTAGCCACCTCACTCGTCAGATGGACCTCGATAGCCGGCTCGGAGATGTTCGGCAGGAAGAGCATCAGGAATTCCTTTCCCTGATTGTCCAGTTCCGCACGAGCGCTCTGGATTCCGGTGAGACCGAGCATCACGATGGCCGCCATAAACGCCACCAGTCGTCGATAACACATCATACGCGTAAACAAGAAATGAGAATGGGTATATGCCGGAGCCGGGTGTGTAGGGTACATTCCGACCGTCGGCGAAGGAGGATTGTTCACAATTCGGACGAACTCAGGGAAATAGGCGGATACGCCCCTTCCCGATCGTCATATATCCGATATATATATGCGGACCGGGTCGACCCGGAAGAGGTCGACACGATCTCGGAGCGCGCGTTGCCGGTAACTGCAGGGGGTATATGGGTAAGGTTTCCGACGAAATCGGCGGAGCCGTATCGGGAACCGTGCTGAGACGAGGGGGTGGGGACGAACGGAACATGCGGAACGACCCGGGCTGCCTGGGGACAACCGGTCTGCTCCAATGAATCCGAGAGGACTGTTCCGGGAATAGAGATGCTGGCGCCCGTCGAATCGGACGGCGTGACGCCGGATTCGCGGGATCTATCGAGGCCCTGTCCCGTGGGACGCCCCGTTACGGGACGAAGGACAGATATGGAGGAAACGAAGGTAACAGATAACTGCATAACTGCATTGTTCAGTTACCCTCCGTACTTCTCTTCGCTTCGACATGGGAGCATTGTGACAATACACAATTGCGTCGCTCCCTTGCCCGACTCTTGCCAGAGCACGGCAGGTAGTTACCTGTACTTCCTCGACGCACAATATACACGCCCTCCCCCGCGGCGTACAAGAAAAATGTTGGAAGACAGATACATCCCTGCACGATATTAGCGTTTTTTCTACGGATAGAGGGATTGGGGGAAATATCGCAACGCAAGATTACGGGATTCTAAAATGTATCCTCCCTCCTTCTGAAGTTCCATCCTCTCAAAAACCTTTGAAAGATGCCGAAAACAGGCGATTTGAGACCAATTTCCACGCCCGAGAGGTGACCGGCCGGAAGCGCGGATTATGTATCGTGATCGACGGGTGTTCCTTCCCTACCTCTTCGTTTCAGACTCCCGGAAGAGCGTAAACGTCCAATCAAATCATATAACGATATATAATTATTGGGTAGTTTTACGGATGTGCCCCGCGACGGCTTACAGGATCTTCTGGGTGCTCTCCACCGTGAACACGTTCTCCAGTTCATGCCCGTGCTGCCGGACGTGGCAGTCCGACTTGCGGCAGTAGACGCAGAGATGATAGCCGCAGGGGTCCATGTGAATCAGCACGTCGGCATGGCCGTCGAACTCGTCGGTGATCGCCTCCTCCACCGTATGCATCATCCCGTGCGCCTGTTCCAGCGAGAAATAATATGGGAGGGTGAGATGGAAGTCGATGAAGACCCTCTCCCCCGCTCTCCAGGCGCGAAGTCTGTGCATGTCGATCATGTCGGGGGTCCGGATCGCGTTCACCGCCTGCACCGTCCGTTCCAGCGTCTCCGGATCGGTCACGTTCATCAGGCCGCGGAACGACTCCCTCACCAGCTTGTAGCCGGTCACCACGATGTTCAGCGCCACGGCGATGGCGACGATCGGATCGAGGATCACGACACCGGTGATCTGCACCAGGATGAGCCCGACAAGCACGCCGATCGAGGTGTAGCTGTCGGTGAGGACATGCTTCCCGTCCGCGACCAGAACCAGCGAGTTGGTCCGCTTCCCGACACGGACCAGATAGAACCCGAGGACGAGATTGATCGCCCCGGCCGCCCCCACGATCACCGAGCCGATCTCGATCGATGTCAGGGTGACGCCGGAGATCAGGTCGCCGATCGCCTCACGGCAGATCGCAATGGCCGCGATCACGATCAGCGCCCCCTCCGCCCCGGCCGAGAAATATTCGAGCTTGCCGTAGCCGTACGGGTGCTTGGAGTCGGCGGGACGTCCCACCCGGACCACGCTGAAGAGGGCGATGCCGGTGGCGATCACATGGACGACCGACTCCAGCGCGTCGGAAAGGATCGCGGCGGAGTTCGTCAGCAGGTAGCCGCCGACCTTCATCACCAGCATCAGCAGACCGACGGCGAAGGAGAGAAGCGCCGCCTTCAACCGCATCGACTGAATGCCGCTCTGCGTCTCTTGAGTCATGGAGTGTGGGTTCTTCTGCACGGATTGAATGCCCCCGGCCGCCGGGAGACGACCCGGAAAGAAGTATCAGGACGTCACCGCCGCGGCCGAAGGCGGAAGAGATGAAACAACTCGCTATCTTGGCCCGTAGCGGACCCCGGACCTACACGGAATCCGACCACGGGCATCGAACGATGGGGCATACGCGCCCGACTTTCCGACGTCACCGGGTATAACGACACGATACATATTTTTCTTTCCTGGAGGAAACCGTTATGACTGGCAAAAATATCCTGGCGATCGTTCTGGCCATCGTGGTCGGCTACTTCGCCATCAAGATCATTTTCGGCCTGATCGGCATCGTCTTCACACTCGTCTGGTGGCTGATCGGCATCGCGGCGGTTGCCGGTGTCGCCTACCTCCTCTACCGCGGAATCAGATCGGTCCTCGGCAGCGGCGGGTTCAAGAGACTGACCTGACAGCCTTCCGCCCCCTTGAAGGGAAGGTACGTCAGGATGAGATAAAAAATGGCGCGAACGGGAAGTTCGCGCCATTTTCATATACAGCTCGGTCCCCCGTTGCAGGGACCGGTTCGTCGGGACCTTCGATCAGGTGCCGGCCGAATAGTCGTCCATATACTCGACCTGCTCCGGCGTGAGGGTGTCCAGGCCGATCCCCATGGTGGCGAGCTTCAGCATGGCGATCTCCTGATCCTGCTCGGCGGGGATATCGTAGACACGGTTGTCCCACTTCTCGCCGCGGGAATGCGCCTCGGCAAGACGGACCTGCGACATGAACTGGTTGGCGAACGACATATCCATCACCTCCGACGGATGTCCCTCGGCGGCGGCCAGGTTCACCAGACGACCCTGCGCCAGCAGATAGATCTTCCTGCCGTCGCTGAGCGAGTATTCCTCGTTGTTGTCGCGGATCGTCCTCTTGCCGCCGGAGATCGACTCCAGATCGGCGATGTTGATCTCGCAGTCGTAATGGCCGGTGTTGCAGACCACGGCGCCGTCCCTCATCATCTCGAAATGTCGCTTCGTGATAATGTCCTTGATGCCGGTGGCGGTCACGAAGATATCTCCCAGGCGGGCAGCCTCGTCCATCTCCATCACGCGCATCCCCTCCAGGGTCGCCTTCAGGGCGGCGGTCGGCTTCACCTCGGTGACGATGACGTTGGCCCCCATTCCCTTGGCGCGGAGCGCGACACCCTTGCCGCAATGTCCGTAGCCGGCCACCACGAAGTTCTTGCCGGCGAGCATGACCGAGGTGGCGCGGATGATGCCGTCGAGCGTCGACTGACCCGTGCCGTAGACGTTGTCGAAGTCCCACTTCGTCTCGGCGTCGTTGACGGCGATCACCGGGTAGTTGAGGGCGCCGTCGGCGGCCATGGCGCGCAGACGGTGGACGCCGGTGGTGGTCTCCTCGGTGCCGCCGATGATGCCGGCGGCGAGCTCGGGATACTTGTTGTGGACCGTGAAGATCAGGTCCGCGCCGTCGTCGAGCGTCAGGTTCGGGTTGATGACCAGGGTCTGGTCGATGCACCAGTAGAACTCCTCGGTGTTCAGCCCGTGCCATGCGAAGATCTTCACCCCATCCTCGGCCAGCGCGGCGGCGACGGCGTCGTTGGTGGAGAGAGGATTGCAGCCGGACCAGGAGAGCTCGGCGCCGGCGGCGCGCAGGGTGCGGATCAGCACCGCGGTCTCCTTGGTGACATGCAGACATCCCGCAATACGATATCCCTTCAGCGGCTGCGTCTGGCTGTACTTCTCGCGCAGGGCCATCATCACCGGCATGCGGCTCTCGGCCCACTCGATCAGCCTGCGTCCCTCGTCGGCGAGGGCAAGGTCCGCGACCTTGTACTGACCTTCAATATGATCCATTGTCGCTCCTGATATATGCTGTTGTTATGTAGAATGTTCCGATATGAATTGCACCGCCCGTGCCAGCCGCGACGGGCGTCGGCGCCCCTTACTTCGCGGCCTTCTGAAGCTTCCTGACCAGATCGAGTCCCTCCCACGTGAACCCTTCGCCGGTGCGGCCGAAGTGACCGTAGGCGGCGGTCTGCCTGTAGATCGGATTGCGAAGCTTAAGTCTTTTGATGATCCCCTGCGGCGACATGTCGACCTCCTTTCCAAGGATCGTCTCCAGCTCGCGGTCCGGCCTGACGCCGGTGCCGTGGGTGTCGACCCGGAGCGAGACCGGCTCCTTAACGCCGATGGCGTAGGCCACCTGGATGGTGCACTCGCGGGCGAGACCGGCGGCAACCACGTTCTTGGCAAGATGCCGTGTGGCGTATGCGGCCGAGCGGTCGACCTTGGAGGGGTCCTTGCCGGAGAAGGCGCCGCCGCCGTGCGGGGCGCGTCCGCCGTAGGTGTCGACGATGATCTTGCGGCCGGTGAGACCGGTGTCGCCGTGCGGCCCGCCGATCTCGAAATTGCCGGTGGGGTTCACATGGAGGATCGTGTTCCTGTCCATCATCTCCGCCGGGATCACCTCGCGGATGACATGCGCCAGAAGATCGGCCTTGATCTTCTTCTGCATCGCCTCGCTGCTCTTGAACGGATCGTGCTGGGTGGAGACGACGATGGTGTGGACGCGACGCGGACGGTTGTCCTCATCGTACTCTATCGTGACCTGACTCTTCGAATCGGGGCGGAGGTAGGGCATCGGCGAACCGGGCATCTTGCGGACCTCGGCCAGGCGCTGCATCAGCTTGTGCGCGAAGACGAGCGGCATCGGCATATACTCCGGCGTCTCGTCCGAGGCGTAGCCGAACATCATCCCCTGATCTCCGGCGCCGCCGGTGTCCACGCCGCGCGAGATATCGGGGGACTGGGAGTGGACGGCGTTCAGCACGCCGCACGAATCGCAGTCGAAACGGAGCTCGGGGCGGGTATAACCGATCTGACGTATCGTTTCACGAGCGACGTCGGCGAAGTCGACATAGGTCTTCGTCGTGATCTCGCCGCCGATGACGACCAGCCCGGTGGTCACGAATGTCTCGCAGGCGACGCGCGAGGCGGGATCCTTGGCAAGGATGGCGTCGAGAATCGCGTCGGATATCTGATCCGACACTTTGTCGGGATGCCCCTCGGATACCGACTCGGATGTGAAGAGATAGGACATGAGTGTGATTCGCTTGTATTGAGCTGATTGGTCGTATTGTATCGCTTCCGTCCCCCCGAGGGAAGGTCACCCGAGATGAAGCTCGGAGCTTGCGCCGATGTTGATCTGTCTGAAGACCCCGCGGACGAGCGCATCGTTACCGATGATCGACTCGTTGAGCATCGCCTGCTCCACCACCGCGTTCTCCCCCACGATCGTGTCGATGATCATCGAATCGCTGACCACCGCGCCGTCGGCGATCGTCGCGAACGGACCGATGATGGAGTTGGAGATCTTGGCCGAGGGAGAGATATGAACGGGAGGATTGATGACGACGCCGGAGATCTTCCGCTCCAGCGAGCGCTTGGTCAGAAGATGCCGGTTCGTGGCAAGAAGCGTCTCGGGCTTGCCGCAGTCGTACCAGCCGTCGACATGGAAGGTCGTGAACTTCTCCCCCCGCTCGATCATCATCTGAAGGGCGTCGGTGAGCTGGTACTCCCCCTGTCTCCCCCGCTCCCCCTCCACAAGACGTTCCAGGCACTCGGCCAGCAGCCGGGGATGCTTGATGAAGTAGAGTCCGACGATCGCCAGGTTCGTGGGGGGCTTCTCCGGCTTCTCCACCAGATGTCCCACGAAGCCCGATTTCATCTCCACCACCCCGAACCGCCTCGGGTCCTCGACATGCTTCACGCCGAGCGCGGAATATTCCCCCGCCAGGACCGGACGCAGGTCGACGTCGAAGATGGTGTCGCCGAGAATGATCAGCAGAGGATCGTCCGTCAGCGCCTCGCGGGCCAGATAGATCGCATGCCCGAGCCCCTCCAGCACCGGCTGCTCCACGAAGTTCACTTCGAAATCGTAGTGGCTGCGGACGTACTCCTCGACCATGTTCCCCATGTAGCCGACGATGATCGTCGCGGAAGTTATCCCTTCCCGCAGGAGACGATCGAGGATATGACCGAGAATCGGTTTCCCCGCGACGTTGAGCAGCACCTTGGGAAGCGTGTATGTGTGAGGTCGCAGCCGGGTGCCGACGCCTGCAACGGGGATTATCGCGTGCATTGATAGAACATTTTCGTTGCCGACCGCACAACTTACTAAATGCGGGATGAACGGCAATTGAGGCCCCGGCCGCAAAACCGTAAGGGGGTGTTATAGGGGAATGTGGCGATTATGGGGTGAAACGCCGTACTTTGGCGCAGCCGCGTTCCCCGGAACCGGCCGGCAGAACATGACGCAATGACAACGACACGAAGCGATGAGCAACCTTCCGCGACCGTTTCACTCGATCTATTCCCACGGCTTCGTCCGCGCCGCCGTCTGTATTCCCCACCTCAGGGTGGCGGCCCCCGCGTTCAACGCGGAACGGACCGTTGCGCTGGCCCGGCGCGCGTCGGAGGCGAACGCGGGGATCGCCCTCTTCCCGGAGCTCGGGATCTCCGCCTACTCCAACGACGATCTCTTCCACCAGGACGCCCTGCTCGACGCGACGGTCCGGGGGCTTGAGACGATCGTGGAGGCGAGCGTCGATCTGATCCCGCTCATCCTTGTCGGCGCGCCCCTCAGGTTCGACCACAAGCTCTTCAACTGCGCCGTCGCGATCTATCGCGGTTCGATCCTCGGGATCATCCCCAAGACCTATCTCCCCAACTACAGAGAGTTCTACGAGAAGCGGCAGTTCACATCGGGGAGCGATGCGATCTCGCGGACGGTCTCGCTGCTGGGTCAGGAGGCGCCGTTCGGCAGCGACATCATCTTCACGGCGCGTGACTATCCCGGTCTGGCGGTCCACGCCGAGATCTGCGAGGATGTCTGGGCTCCGATCCCCCCCAGCACCTACGCGGCGCTGGCAGGGGCCACGGTTCTCTGCAATCTCTCGGCCAGCAACATCACCATCGGCAAGGCCGACTACCGCCGTGATCTCTGCGCGGCGCAGTCGGGGAAATGTATCGCGGCATATCTCTATACGGCGGCGGGACCGGGTGAGTCTACCACCGACCTGGCGTGGGACGGCCACGCGATGATCTACGAGAACGACGAGATGCTCGCCGAGTCGGAACGCTTCTCCGACCATGAGCAGATGATCACGGCCGATATCGACCTGGAACGGCTGGCGCAGGACCGGATGCGGCTGACGAGCTTCAACGATTCGGCCGGAGAGCAGAAGGAGCGGTTGAAGGGGATGCGGAAGGTCTTCTTCGATTTCATCGTGCCGGAGGGAGATGTGCCGCTTCAGCGGCATGTCGAGCGCTTCCCCTACGTCCCGGACGACGACGCGCTGCGCGACGAACGGTGCTACGAGGCGTACAACATCCAGGTCCACGGCCTGCTGAAACGGCTCGCCTCGACCGGGATCGAAAAGATCGTGATGGGAATATCGGGAGGACTCGACTCCACCCATGCGCTGATCGTCGCCGCCCGCGCCATGGACCGCCTGGGGCTCCCCCGGACCAATATCCTCGCCTACACCATGCCCGGCTTCGCCACGGGGGATAGAACATATCGCAACGCGTGGGCGCTGATGAACTCCCTCGGCGTCACGGCGGCGGAGATCGACATCCGCCCCTCCTCGATCCAGATGCTGAAGGATATCGGACATCCGTTCGCCGAGGGGGAGCCGGTCTACGACGTCACGTTCGAGAACGTTCAGGCGGGGGAACGGACGTCGCATCTCTTCCGTCTGGCGAATCGCCATGACGGGCTGGTGCTGGGGACCGGGGATCTCTCGGAGCTGGCGCTCGGCTGGGCCACCTACGGCGTCGGCGACCACATGTCCCACTACAACGTCAACGCGTCGGTGCCGAAGACGCTGATCCAGCACCTGATCCGCTGGTGTATCGCCACACGACAGTTCAGCGAGGAGACCTCGGCCACGCTCCAGTCGATCCTCGACACGGAGATCTCCCCCGAGCTGGTGCCGGGCGGAACGGAAGAGGGGGAGATGCCGGCACAGTCGACCGAGGCGAAGATCGGCCCGTACGCCTTGCAGGACTTCAATATCTACTACGTCACCCGCTACGGATTCCGTCCCAGCAAGGTGGCGTTCCTGAGCCTGCACGCCTGGGGGGATGCGGCGCGCGGCGCCTGGCCGAGCGACATCCCCGCCGCGAAGAGAATCGCATACGATCTCACCGCGATACGACGCTGGCTGGAGGTCTTCCTCTTCAGGTTCTTCAGGATCAGTCAGTTCAAGCGGTCGTGCGTTCCGAACGGGCCGAAGGTGGGGTCGGGAGGCTCCCTCTCCCCACGCGGCGACTGGCGCGCCCCGAGCGACTCGGAAGCCGACGTCTGGCTGGAGGAGCTGCGGCGGAACGTGCCGGAATAACTCCCGCACCCTCACCGGGAACGGCTCCCGAAGGGAGCACCCATTTGTAGCCACGGGCCGTTCATAATGTTCCAAGCCCTGAAGGGGCGTACCATTCTTCTCGTCATGGATGAGGAAGAATGGTGCGCACCTTCGGCGCTAAGGAAAAGGTATGGGGCGTCCGCAGCTACACATGGTTCGCCCCTTCGGGGCTGGAAGAAGGGAGATACAGGGCGTTCAACGGAATCATCCGATCGACGAACGATTCAATAACTGAGATCGGCGTTTTCGTCGGTCGGGGTCAGCGACTCCGGGGATCGGAGAAGATCCCGGTCGATCTTCTCCCACATCCCCAGCTTTTTCAGCACCGGCTCCGCCTCGAACTGTCCAACCACCGACCACCCCCCTCCCCGCCTGTGATGAAGCGAGAAGAGCGGTTTGAACCCGGACGACTTCCTGGCGATGAAGACGAGGAACCAGACGTCGTTCTCGGGAAATATCGGCATACGACCATAGTAATGCCACGGGTCCTCCTCCCTGTTGTCGTAGCTGTCGCCGGTCGGGGTCATGACGGCCATGTCGCGGAGCAACGCGCAGATCGTGTCACGAGAGATCGGATATTTCCTCCCCTGAAGCTCCACCATCGTCGGAAGCAGGGAGTCGCAACGGATCTCCGCCAGGAGTTTCTGATCCCCTTCCGCCCGGAAATAGGTGGCCCAGAGAACGACCATGAGAAGGATCGCCCCGCCGACGAGCCCCCCGACCAGCAGCTTGGATGGGTTGATCGCTCCACGATGTTTCATCAGCGTCCCTCCAGCTCGGCGCCGCCCGACTCTACGGTCCCGATCCTTCCGCCGCCGCTCTGCGCCTGCGACTCCAGAAGGACCCCCTTGCGCAGCATGGAGGCTCCCCCCTTCAGTCCACCCGGCAGGCCGTACTCGTTCCATCGCGCCGAGACCTTCTCGACGACTTCGGAGGTCATCTCCAGCTCCTTCGGCCAGCGCCGGGGGAAGCCTTCGCTCGCCCACTTGCGGGTGGCGTCGATCCCCATCTTTCCGCCGAAGCCGGTCATGTTCGAGGCATGATCGAGCACGTCGATCGGCCCGCGCACCGTCTGGATATCCCGCTCCGGATCGACGTTCGCCCCCACATAGAACATCACGGTGTCGGTGTTCTGCACATCGACGTCGGAGTCGACCACCACAACATATTTCGTGAGCGACATCTGCCCCAGTCCCCAGAGGGCGTACATCACCTTGCGGGCATGATGCGGGTACTCCTTCCTGATGGAGACGAAACAGAAGTTGTGGAAGACCCCGAAGATCGGAAGGTTCATGTCGACGATCTCCGGCAGCGTCTTCTTCAGGATGTTCAGGAAGATCCGCTCCGTCGCCTTCCCCAGGAAATAATCCTCCTTCGGCGGCTGCCCCACGATCGTCGTCCAGTAGACCGGATCCTTCCTCATCGTCATCGTGGTGACGTGGAAGGTGGGATAGTCGTCCTTGAGGGTGTAGAAGCCGGTGTGGTCGCCGAACGGTCCCTCCAGGCGAACATCCTCCAGATCGATATATCCTTCCAGGATAATATCGGCCTCGGCCGGCAGACGCAGATCGCTTTCGATCGCCTTCACCAGCTCCACCGGCTCCTCGCGGAGGAAGCCGGCAAGGATCCATTCGTCGAGTTCTGGCGGCATCGGGGCGGTGGCGGCGTAGGTCGCCACCGAGGCGCCGCCGATCGCGACGGCGCACGGGACCTTCGTTATCCCACGCTCACGATACATCCGCAGATGGCGGGCAGTGTCGTGATGGGTCTGCGAATGCATGAAGGTCGTGTTGCGATCGATGACCTGCATCCGGTACATCCCCAGGTTCTGCGCGCCGGTCTCCGGGTTTTTCGTGATCACCTGCGGCAGCGTGATGAACTTCCCCCCATCCTCCGGCCAGCATTTGATGATCGGCAGCAACCCCAGATCGACCTCATCCCCCCGGAGGATCACCTGCTGGCAGGGAGCGCTCTTGGTGGAACGGGGGGGGAACTTCCGTACCTGGGCCAGATGGGGGAGCATCTTCAGCGACTCCTTCAGGGAGGTCGGCGGCTTGATCTCGATGAGCGACGTGATCCGCTCCGATACCTCGTCCAGCGATTCAACCCCGAGCGACATCGACATCCGCCGGGCGGAGCCGTACGCGTTGATCAGCAGCGGCATCCGGGAGCCCCTCACCTTCTCGAAGAGAAGCGCCGGGCCGTATCCGCGCATGACCCGCGACGAGATCTCGGAGATCTCCAGATCGGGATCGACCTCGGCGGTGATCCGTACAAGCTCGCCGGCACGCTCGAGCGCGCGGATGAAATCCCACGTGGTGTTGTATCCTCTCATGATAGATAATGCAGGTCTGTTTCTGACGGCCCGACCTCCCCGTCCACGGGGAATCGGCGGGCAAATGTATGTAACTCCGGGCGACCGGCGCTCCATTCTCCTCCCGACGCACGTTGCCGATCCTCCCGGCCGCTGTAGATTTGACGGAGATCAACCGTTCAATCCTTCGTCAATGAAACGAATAGCAGTCTTTACCAGCGGCGGCGACTCCCCCGGCATGAACGCATGCACACGCGCCGTCGTCCGCTACGGCCTTGCCATGGGGCTGGAGGTCTACGGAATCCGCCAGGGTTACCAGGGGATGATCGACGGCGAGATCTTCCCGATGTCGGGAGCCTCCGTCAGCGGCATCATCGGCCGCGGCGGCACGATCCTGGGGACGGCGCGATGCAGCGACTTTCATGAGGCAGAGGGGCGGAAGGCCGCATACGAGAACCTCCGGAAGCATGGGATCGAGGGGCTTGTGGCCTGCGGCGGGAACGGCACGTTCAAGGGTGGATCGACCTTCTTCGACGAGTACGGCGTCCCGATGATCGGCACCCCCGGCACCATCGACAACGACCTGTACGGCACCGACTTCACCATAGGCTACGACACCGCCATCAATATCGCGATGGAAGCCGTCGACAGGCTCCGGGACACCGCGGAGAGTCACGCCCGCACCTTCTTCGTGGAGGTCATGGGACGCGACTCCGGCTTCATCGCCCTCGATGTCGGGATCGCCACGGGGGCGGAGTTCGTCGCCGTTCCGGAGACCGAGACGAACTTCGAGGGGCTCTGCAACTACATGGAGACCTTCACGGAGAAACGACGGCACATCTTCATCATCAGCGAGGGGGATGAGTACGGCGGGGCGCAGAAGTTCGCCGAGGATTTCAGGAGGCGGTTCGATGTCGACGTGCGGGTCACCATTCTGGGGCATATCCAGCGCGGCGGAGCCCCCACGGCGCGCGACCGCATCCTTGCCACGAAGCTCGGCGTGGCGGCCGTCCGCGGGCTGATGGAGGGGAAGGTCTCGATGATGGCCGGAGAGCTCGGCGGCAGGATCGAGTATACGCCGATGCATGAGACATGGGAGAAACGCTCCACGCCGCCGGCCGGACTGACGGAGCTTATCGACCTGCTGAAGTAGGAGTCGCCGGGGCCCTCTGCCCCGGCGTTATGACGTCCTGCCGAACCGTCTGTCGAGTTCCGCCAGATCGATCCGGATCACGATCGGCCGGCCGTGCGGGCAGACGTAGGGCATCGAGGTGGAGAACAACTGTTCCACCAGATCGAGCATCTCCTGTTCCGATAGAGGATCACCCGCCTTGATCGCGGCGCGGCAGGCGAACGAGGCGGCGATCAGATCGCGCTGATCGGTCTTCCCCATCTTCTGATACTCGCGATACTGATCGAGCAGCTCCCGCAGGATCGCCCCCTCCTGGCCGTGACGCACGTCGTTCGGCACCCCCTGGATCATCACCTTCTCCCCCCGCTCCAGCGAGATATCGAACCCGAGCGCCAGCAGCTCGTTCCGGAGCTCGCGCACCAGCGCGAACTCGGCCGGGGAGGTCTTCAGCTCCAGCGGAAAGAGGAGCTGCTGCGACATCGGCATCGCCGACTCCATGCTCTTCAACGCCTGTTCGTAGAGAATGCGTTCGTGCGCCACATGCTGGTCGACGATCATCAGCCCCGAACGGATCTGCGACAGGATATACTTGTCGTGGATCTGCCAGAGCCCCAGCCGCTCCTCCTTCGCCTCGTCGAGCGGGCGGATCTCCTGGGCGTAGGTTCTGCCGGCGCTGTTGGCTTCAGACTCCGGCTCCGGCGACGGCGCGGCGGGGGAGTCGCTCCTGACCGGCTGGCCGAAGAGCTGCTGAAGAATATCGCGCCCGACCCCACCCTGCTCCCTGTTGCGCTCCCGCGAGGCGGCCTGCCACAGTTCGCGCTGATCGGTGGGACGCGGCGACGACGACGACGGCGGCGCCCCGGACTGCGGGGAGGGGGCCGGTCCCGTCGGGAACTTCTCGGCGCGGTCGTACTGCGGCAGAGCATATCGCAGTGCAGCGATAACGCTCTCCCCCGTGTCCCCTGCCGGCATCGTCATGGCGGGGACGAGGTTGTGGCCGCGGAGGGTCTCGCGGGTTCCCTCCTGCAGAAGCTGGTAGATCGCATGTTCGTCGTCGAACTTCACCTCGGCCTTCGTCGGATGGACGTTCACATCCACCCTCTCCGGGTCGATCTCCAGGAAGATGATGTAGGGGGGATAGCTCTGCGCGTCCATCAGATGCTCGTAGCCGGTGAAGATCGCATGCGAGAGGAGCTTGCTTGCGATATATCGGCCGTTCAGGAAGAGATACTGGTCGCTCTTCGCCTTGCGGGCGAAGTTCGGGCGTCCGATGTAGCCGGTCGCCGTGATCCCGTCCCCCTCGGCCCTGAACGGCAGGAAGGCGTTGAGCATCTCGCTGTTGTAGATCGCCGCGATACGTTCCTCCATCGTCCCGGCCCTGACGTTCAGGATCAGCGAATCGTCATCCGATAGAGTGAAGGTCGTCCGGGGATAACAGAGGGCGAACCGCTGCATCACCTCCACGATATGCTTGAACTCGGTGGCGTTGGACTTCAGGAATTTTCTGCGGGCCGGCACGGAGAAGAAGAGGTTCTTCACGGCGATCGAGGTTCCCTTCTCACAGGCCGTTTTCGTCACCTCCAGGATCTGCCCGTTCTCCACCCTCACCAGCGTCCCCAGATCGTCCTCCTCCTGCCTGGTCTTCAGCTCCACCTGGGCGACCGAGGCGATCGCCGCCAGAGCCTCGCCTCGGAACCCGAGGGTCATGATCCTGTCAAGATCCTCCTGCGATGTGATCTTGCTGGTGGCGTGCCGCTCGAACGAGACCACGGCGTCATCCTCCGACATCCCGCAGCCGTTGTCCGATATATAGATGAGCGACTTCCCGGCGTTCCGGGTCACGACGGCGATCTCCGTGGCGCTGGCGTCCAGCGAGTTCTCCACGAGCTCCTTGACGACCGACTCCGGACGCTGCACGACCTCGCCTGCCGCGATCTTGTTCGCCAGCGATGCAGGAAGTCTGTGTATGATAGACATGGTATGCTCGACTATGGTGTACCGGGCCCGGGCTCCTACCCCCTGGCGACCCTCAAATTAACGAACGGCCCGAAGGCGGCGATATCCTCCTCCCCCCCCTTCCGAGTCGGAATCCGGTTTGAAACATCGAAGTAGACGAATACCCGATCCCTCAAGTGGACCCGGTCGCGACCCCGGTTGCGGAGAATACCCCGGTTGCGGAGAATATCGTAGAGCGGCGGGATGCCGAGATCGCGGCCATGGGAGGCGCGGTCCGCAGGCTGAACAGGGTGATCGGGTCGCAGTCCCGGCCAATGTACGTACCGCGCCCGAATCGGTCGCAATCGGTTACCGATCGGCACAGCAGTTCCCACGGTCGGAGAACGAAGCGCTGGAGAAGCGATCGGAAGCGGGGCATGACAACCCGGGAAAAAGGAAAGAACCGTGTTGATGCTCTTGTTTGGAACCATGCAGCGCCGTATAATCGTTCACGTTATTGGATCGGTACTTCGGTATCCCGGCTTCGTTCGTCCGGACCCGTACATGCCGCCATTGGTCAGGCTCCGTCACTATGCTCCGTCGCAGTACACCATATCGCCCATACAGCGTTGATCCTCCCGATGAAGGACGTCCCCTCCCCCGTCAGAACAGGGAGGATGACCGTCATACGCTCGGTTCGATCATATGGTATGCGATGCTCAGGGTCACGCTCACCATCTTCGCTTCAATATATCTTCGCGAGCACTTCGAGTTCTCGGAGTGGTGGCTTGTCACCATCGCGGCCGCGTACGGCATAGGGGTCTATCCGGCACAGATCCAGTACGGCATCTTCAAACGGGCAAGCAGGCATCTGCAGGAACAGACGCTCTGCTCGAGCTGTCTCTTCTTCAACGCCGACGGGCTCCACTGCACACGGCTGGACGAGCATGTGTCGGAACACTACCTCCCCTGCGAGGGAGAAGGGTGGCAGCCGAGATCGTTTGAAGACGTCTGAACGTACAGATTCCTTCCCTCCCCTTCCCCTCCTCCGTCGTCGAATGTCGTCACTTTTTCGTCGCTGGTTCACGCTGCTTGTTCTCGGCATTCTCATGCCGTTGATGGCCGGGCCGTTCATCTTCAATGAAGGGCCCCAGACGGCGCACGCCCAGTCGCGCGGCAAGAAGAAGCAGGCCAAGAAACCGACATCCACCGGTAAAAAGGGGAAGAACCAGAAGAAGGTGACACGGAAGAAGGTGTCGAAGAAGAACAAGAAGAAGTACGCCCCCAAACGCCGCCGCCGCGCCGCCTCCGGACCGGCCATACCGCGCATCCGCTCGATCAACGCAGATTCGATGGTCGTCGAGGATATCGCCGCCGGCGTCAGCCATCAGTGGCTGAAGACCGAGGGGAAGCATGTCGCCAATATCCTGCGGGTCGATCTCAAGTCGAACGCGCGGCTCCGCAGCTTCAAGGCGCTCGACCGCTACGACGGTCTGGAAAAGGTCCGCGACATCTTCGAACGGGCCGACAGCCTGATCGAGGACACCCTGGTGGCGGCCACCAACGCGAGCTTCTGGAAGGCCACCTACAACTCCCCGATCGGCGCCACGATCACCAACGGCGAGGTGATAGAGATGCCGGGCTACAAGTCGTGGTCGTCGCTGATGATCCATGAGGACGGCACCGCGTCGATCGACAGGATCAGACTCCACGGCGAGATCTTCTGGCGACATAGAAAGATCGCGATCGAGGCGGTGAACCGCCGCGGACTGGAACAGGGGCTCGTGGTCTACAACCATTACTACGGCGATCAGCTCCCCAGGGGAAGCCGCAAGAGCGACAGCGCGATCATCGCCGAGGTCTTCGCCAACGAGGTCTCGGCCGAGATCGGCGACGACACCGAACAGCCGGTGACCGACACGGCGGGGCTGATCCAGTCGTATCGTCGCGCGATGATGCAGGAGGATAGGGAATACCCGCTGCTGAAGGTCGCCTGCGTCTTCATGGAGCCGAAGCGGAAGCGCGATCCGCTCCCCCGCCCGGTCGTCGGAGACACGATGAGCCTGATCGTATCGCAGATCGACACAGGCGCCGTCGAGATCCCGGAGGATGGGTTCGTCTTCTCCCTCGGGGTCGACGCCGAATATTTCCCCGTCGTCAACGTCGGCGACACGATCCGCCTGCTCTATTCGCTCACGCCGAAGCCGGCCGGTCCGGTCCGCGACCTGCTGACCGGCACCCCAAGGATCGTCCGCGACGGCGTCGCCCGCCCGGAGCATGATGTCGAGGGCTCGAAGGCGTCGCGGTTCGTTCAGGGGGCGCTCTCCCGAACCGGCGTCGGTATATCGCAGGACGGCGATACGCTGATCGTGGTCACCATCAACAGCTCCGATCCCGGCGAGTCGACCTCCGGCATGACCCTGACCGAGCTCGCCAACTTCATGGTCTCGCTCGGCGCCTACCAGGCGATCAACTTCGACGGCGGAGGCTCGGCCACGATGGTGATCGACGGCGAGACGGTCAGCCGCCAGCGCGGCGTCCCCTTCAACCGCAGGGTGAGCAACGCGATCCTGGTGGTGAAGGAGAAGGCCAGGGAGAAGGAACGGGCAAAGAAACCTCGGATGCCGATAGAGGGACGCTGAGCATCCATTTACGCACAGACGCGACGCACGACCGATGAAGATCGCAACCATGTTCGACCTGAGCGGAACCACGGCTCTTGTCACGGGAGCCTCCAGGGGACTCGGCGCGGCCGCCTGCGAAGCGCTCGCCTCGGCCGGCGCCGACATCGTGCTGATCGGCAGAGAGGCCGAAACCCTCGCCGAACGTGAGCGAGCCCTGGCCGGGTACAATATCGCAACGCTCTCCATCCCATGCGACATGGGGGACCCGGCCCAGATAGAGAACGCCGTCCGCGGAGCGCTGGAACGGTTCGGCGCCGTCGACATCCTCGTCAACAACGCAGGGATCATCCGCCGCTCCCCCGCCCTCGACTACCCGCTCGACGACTGGCGGCAGGTGGTGGACGTGGACCTGACCGGCGCGTTCCTGATGGCGCAGCTCGTCGGCCGCGGCATGGTCGAACGGGGACGCGGAAAGATCATCAACATCGCCTCCCTCCTCTCCTTCTCCGGCGGCCTCAACGTGGTCGCCTACACCGCGGCCAAGAGCGGGCTGGCGGGGATGACCCGGGCGCTCGCCAACGAATGGGGACGGCACGGAGTGAACGTGAACGCTATCGCACCGGGATATTTCAAGACCGAGGCGACCGAGGCGCTGCGGAACGATCCCGTCCGCTACAACGCCCTGCTGGCGAGGATTCCGGCGGGACGCTGGGGGGAGCCGGAGGATCTGAAGGGGACGATCCTCTATCTTGCCTCCCGCGCCTCCGACTACGTCAACGGTCATATCGTGGCGGTCGACGGCGGATGGATGGCGGCCTAGAGCGGGCCGATCGCCTGCATATCACATTCGGATAATTATCACGGAAGGCCCGACCCGGACGGCAAAGATCATGATCGACATCCTGGCGATTGCAGCACATCCGGACGACGTGGAACTGAACGTCGCCGGCACGCTTCTGAAGGAGATGGAGAGGGGACGAAGCGTCGCGATCTGCGACGTCACGGCCGGCGAACGGGGGACGCGCGGATCGGCCGGACTGCGGGCCGCCGAGACAGCCGCCGCCAACAGGGCGATGGGACTCCCCGATTCCCACCGCTGGAACCTGGGAATCACCGACGGTGAGATCGAGGTCGGCAGGGAGAACATCCTCCGCGTTGTGACCGCAATACGATATTTCCGCCCCAGGGTGCTTCTTCTCCCGTGGCACGACGACCGCCATCCCGATCATATCAGAGTGAACAGCCTTGTCCGCACCGCCTGTTTCGATGCGGGCCTCCGCAACGTCGAGACGGAGGCCGAGGGAGCCCCGCAGATGCCGCACCGTCCCGACCGGATGTACACCTTCTTCCAGGCGTACGAGACGACCCCGGACTTCATCGTCGACGTCAGCGACCAGTTCGAGCGGAAGATGGATGCGATCGGCGCCTACTCGTCGCAGTTCACGGTGCCGGGAAGAGCGTCGGCGGGGGAGTCGGGGGAACCGGCCACCTTCATCTCCGGGTCGGACTTCATGGAGTTCGTCATCGCCCGGATGCGGCACTGGGGGTTCATGATCGGGGCCCGCTACGGCGAGGCGTTCGGAACGGTCGGGATGCCGCTGAAGGTCAACGACCTGCTCGACACTCTGTAACCGTCCGGCCCACGCTCCACACGCAATAGTGCGACCTTCTCCCCCGTCATGAACCAACGCGCCGGAATTCGTTCCGGAACGAACGCCGCCGCCTCCCGATAATTCCAGAATCTCGCGGGATTTCGACGCATGCTCCATCCGTTGACCTTTTGAAACGGTCTTCTTCTGGCGCAGCGGGTATGGCCGGTGTATCTTGTGCGCCCTGTTCGATGAGACGCCCCCGATCTCATCAGGAAAGCAGCGGATCAGTTCTTTAACATTTCAGTGTAGGGGGTACGGCATGAAGGCCCCTTCCGATATTGCCGGATTACTTCGACCGAATTTCGAGTCGTGGCATCCCATCGTCGTAAGGAACGAAGCCGATGTCGCCGAGCTGAACAGGCTTCTGGAAAACGGCTGGTGCATACGATGGTTCGATTCGCAGGACCTTCCCTCTCTGGCGTTTCATATCGATCGCCGGTACCTCTCCCCTCCCCTATGGGAGAATGAGAGGGGTGAGAAAACAGGGAAAGTGTCGCGCCTTCCGGCAGATCAGGCCCTTCTGCTGATTCTGTTCAAGGGAGCTGTCGCGAATTCTCAGAAAGTGGCATTGATTCGATCAGACGCGAACGGATATATCGATTTCGGGACGTTCATCGAAACATTGCAGAAAGAGCAGCCGGGTTGGAGATGTGCGGGAGGTTTTTACCTGAGCGATGAGTGTTTTCTCCAGTTGCTCGATGGTCCGTACATCAGTTCTTTGTCGGTCATTGATATCCCTTGGAATTCCGGTCGATCGACCGGCACAGACGGCGAAACGTCATACGATATACGCCGACTCCGAGGGTCCTTAGCTCAGCTGGGAGAGCGCCTGATTTGCATTCAGGAGGTCAA
>CBINGZ010000056.1:0-26768 GCA_966250335.1 uncultured bacterium
AGGATCGATGCGATCCCGAACCCGTTCACGGCATCGACGGAGCTGCGGTTCTCGGTAGTGATCGCCGGCGCCACGTCTATCCGGGTCTTCGACCGGCTCGGTCGTCAGGTCGCGGTTCCGATGGAAGGCGCATCGATGGAGCCGGGCCGGTATGCGATCGATTTCGCGTCGGGCGACCTGAGACCCGGGAGTTACATGGTGGAGCTGACGGTCGACGGAGAACGATCGATCGAGAAGATCATTATCTCGGAGTAGCTCGATCCCGGAGGTCCGGTTCGATCGGAATCGGGCCTCCGGGTCATCGTTCCAGCCGGCTCTCGAGACGGGCCTACTCTCCCACCCAGAACGGCAGCTTCTTCGTGAGCTCGGCCGCCAGGCGCTCGTAGGTCGTCGCGGCCGTGCGCGGGTCCTCGATCGTGACCTCGATCTCGCCGCTGGTCATGACTTTCTTCTTCTGCGTGTCGAGCAGGAGATAGTTGGCCGTCACCGTTTCATCCCCCTTGCCGGTTCCGGGCTCGGAGTTGTTGATCCGGATCGGGTTGATCACCAGCATATAATCGATGTTGGCCTCCTTCGCGGCGCGCTCGATCTGGTCCCAGCTCTTCGGCTTGCCGCCGGCGAAATCGGCCGACGGGTTGATCGAGACGATGCGACCGACCGGCTCCTCCGAATACCCGAGGATCGTGTTCGAGTCGAGCCGCTGGTTCAGCGAGGGGACGAGGAGGGTGCGGAGCTCTCCGTCCAGCGTCTCCATGGCGCTGGCGGCCGCCACGCCGCGCGAGTAGGCGAACGACTCGGTGTTCCCGAGCGTCACCTGGTTTCCGCTGGGATAGAGGACGAAGATCCTCTTCCGCATGAGCGACTCGTCGGAGTAACCCTCGACGGTCGTCCGCTTGCTCGATCCGCATCCGGCCGCGACAAGCGCCGCCGTGACCACGACGGCAAGGAGTGAGAGAGTACGAAGACTGTTCATAGCCTGTTCCCTGTTAGTGTTGATGGCCGTGAGCCGGACTTCTCCGTTCACGATATATAGAGTCGCCGCAGCAGCGCCTCGTCGGCCCCGGTGAACTCCACGTTCCGCCGGGCCATGACGCGGCGCGCCACGTCGATCGCCTTCTCCAGATCATACTTCTCCCCCTCCGATCCCCATGCGAACGAAGGGATCGACTTCGGAGGGAAGCCGCCGCCGAAGACGTTGGCCGCCGTGCCGATCACCGTTCCGGTGTTGAGCATGGTGTTGATCCCCGTCTTGGCGTGGTCGCCGATCAGCGAGCCGATGAAGGTCTTCCCCGAGTTGATCTCGCGACCGTTCAAGGTCACCCTGACGGTGCCGTAGTTGTTCTTGAGGTCGGATGTGTTGGTGTCGGCGCCCAGGTTCACCCAGCGCCCAAGGTAGGAATGACCGAGGAATCCGTCGTGCTGCTTGTTCGAATATCCCAGGATGATGGAATTCTCGACCTCCCCCCCCACCTTGCACCACGCTCCGATCGACGTCTTCTCGTAGATCTTCGCGCCGATCTTGATACGGCTGCTGTCGCCGATGAAGCAGGGACCGACCACGACGCTGTTCGCCATGATCTCGACCCCGCTTCCGAGCACGATCGGCCCGGCGCTCGCGTCCAGAACAACACCGGGGGCCACGACGGTTCCGCGACCGATCGAGATCGCCGCCTCGTAGAGGAGATGGGCCCCCGTCATGATCGTCCCCCCCCGTTCGACCGGAAAGGAGGCGGCATCCTCCACGATCCGGTCGGCGTTCTCGTAGAGAAGATCCCAGATGTATTCGTACATCCCGCCGACCTCCAGCTCCGAGACCGCGATCGATCCGTGGAGCGGGAAGTCGAGGGTGTCGGCCTCCCAGTTCAGACGCTCTATGGAGGAGACGGAGAGACGCGCGGCGGCCACATCTCCACGCCATGTCACGATCCACTCCTCCCCCTTCGGAAAGGAGTCGACGACCGCCGCCGTCAGCGGAAGCCGTGCGTTGATGAAGAGAGTATCGCGATCGGGAGGATCGACGAGCTCGCCGAAGGGGCGGTAGTAGTCACGGATATATCCCCGGCCGTGGAGGGTGACGCCGTCGAGCCCGGCCGCCTTCACGGCGCGCTCGCGCAGGGTCATCGTCCCCACAAGGAGATGCGAGATATGCCGCGTTGCAGCTATGGGATCGAAATTCGATGCGAGATGGTCTTCGAAGAGACAGAGCATTGCGGTTCAGGGCCGGGAAGGCTGATCGGTGAGAGGATCCAGGGGGAACCCGCGAAACATAAAACAAAAGCGCGATGATCTATCATAGAATCATCGCGCTTTCATCATGAGCGGAAAGGGAGGGATTCGAACCCTCGGTACGGTTTGGCCGTACAAACGCTTTCCAGGCGTTCCAGTTCAACCACTCCTGCACCTTTCCGTGGCCGACATGAGCTGCGTTCAAACGCAACTAGAGCGGCAAACATACCACTTGCGTCCCCTTCCCCACAACCTTTTTCATATCCTGTAATCTGTGAGAAATTCGCACAGCACGGTTGTGGATCGCGCTTACCGCGCCGAAACGGACTCATCCGCTCCGCTCAGAGGCGTTCCCCGGCGGTCAGCGCCGCCGTTTCCTTCACGGCGCCGCTCGGGTCGACGGTTGCGGGATTGGCCGAGAAGCGCTCTCCCCCGGCCGTTCCGTTCACGGGAAGCTTTCCACGTCCCGTTTCCGCGACCCCCTTCCGATTCCGCCTCGGCGCCACCGCGTTCCCGGTCCTGACCAGCGAGATCGTGTTCAGCACCAGGGTCAGCACCCCGGCGAAGAGGACCCCCTTCACCAGCGTCGAATAGAGCTGATGCCCCCGGTTGAACGCCTCCCTCAACGGAGCCTTCTCCGCCGCAACCTGCTCGAAGCTCCCGATCGCCGTCCGCAGAGCGTCCATCTCCGGGAAAAGGATCGTGGTGTAGTAGGCGGCCGTGGCGAGCATGATGATGCTGAGGGCGAAGACCGCCCAGTTCTCCCAGCGTCTCCCCCGGAACGCCATGTAGAGGGCGCCGGAGAAGAGGAGGACGCCGGAGATCAGTTCGATCACCCCAAGGCGGCCGAGGATGGCGCTGTTGACCGCCCCCGCCATCGTCCGATCGGGAAGAACTCCCGACCCGAAGAGCGTGGAGGCGACACCCGCGCCGAAGAAGACGAGGCTGCCGATCCAGACGGCAAGCGCCAGCATCATCAGGACATTCAGTACGTAACGGAGCATAGCGGTTCCTCAGCGGATGAAGAGGAGATCAGGCAAGACGCGCGATGATCGCGTCGGTCATCTCTATGGTACCGACGCCGGACTCGCGGTTTAAGTCTCTGGTGACGAATTTTCCTTCACGGAGCACGTCGGAGAGCGCCTTCTCGATCTTGTCGGCGCGCTCCAGCTCGCCGATATGGCGCAGCATCATGATGCCGGCCAGAAGGAGCGCCGCCGGGTTGGCGAGATTCTTCCCGGCGATGTCGGGAGCCGAGCCGTGGACCGCCTCGAAGACCGCCACAGAATCGCCGATGTTGGCCCCCGGCGCCAGGCCGAGCCCGCCGACGAGCCCGCTGGCGAGGTCGGAGAGGATATCACCGAAGAGGTTCGTCGTGACGATCACGTCGATCTGCTCCGGGTTGATCACCATCTGCATCGCCATGTTGTCGACGATCTTCTCGTCGGTCTCGATCTGCGGATACTCCTTCCCGATCTCCCGCCCGACCTCCAGGAACATGCCGGAGGTGAACTTCAGGATGTTCGCCTTATGGACGATCGTCACCTTCTTGCGGTTGTGCTTCACCGCGTAGTCGAAGGCGGCGCGGATGATCCGCTCCGACCCGACACGGGTCACGATCGCCACCGACTCCGCCGCCGACTTCCGCGCGTCGATATAATGCTCGACACCGGAGTAGAGACCTTCGGTGTTCTCGCGGAAGAGGACGATGTCGATATCCTTGAACCGGGAGGGAACCCCCTCGAACGTCTTGGTGGGTCGGAGATTGATATAAAGATCGAACTCCTTCCGCAGCGCCACGTTCACGCTCCGGAAGCCGGTGCCGACCGGCGTGGTGAGCGGTCCCTTCAGTGCGATCTTCGTCTCACCGATCGCCGTCACCGTCTCCTGCGGCAGCGGGTCGCCGAACTTCTCGAACGCGCCGACACCGGCGTGCGCCTCCACCCATTCGATCTGCGCGCCCGAAGCGTCGATGATCCGCCGGACGGATTCGGTAATGCTGGGGCCGATACCGTCCCCCGGGATGTATATGACACGTGTCATGTGAAACGCTGGTATGAGAATTGCCTGGGATTGTTTAGGCTGGAGATGAGCGCGGGCTCGGGGAAGAGGGCGCCTCCAGGAGAGCCGCCAAATTACGACCCCCGCCTCTGCCGCGTGGGATTCAATCGTAAGAGATCGCAAACGAGAACCTGCGGGGAGAAAACAAATTGCATCGCAAAGCGACATCAATCATTTTTATTCTCCATCGGCGGATCGTTATAACGAAAACGTCCCGCCATCAGAGATGACAGGACGTTTGTGCTGAGCGGGAAACGAGACTCGAACTCGCGACCCCAACCTTGGCAAGGTTGTGCTCTACCAACTGAGCTATTCCCGCGTGCCGTTGTAAAAGAGAGAACAAACATAAGGCATTACGGATGCTATTGCAAGAGTCGATTACAACTCACAATATTTACGCCGTCAAATGTTTACGCATCTTCGCACGTCGCTATGGCGAAGCGTACCTCATATTCAATCTGCATTCCATGCTCAGAACAAGGCAGGCTCTTCTCCCCTCGCTGCTGCTCGCACCGCTCTGTTTTCTGACGCCCTCCGATCTGGCGGCGCAGGGATTCGCGAACGCGAAGTATGCGGGAGAGTTTCTCGCGCTGGGCGTCGGCGCCCGGTCGTCGGCCCTCGGCGGGGCCGGGACAGGTTTTGCCGGAGATGTCACGGCGGGATATTTCAATCCGGCCGCGCTTATCTCGATCAACCATCCCCAGATCTCCATCTTCCATGAGTCCCGTTTCGGCGGGCTCACGAACTATGACTATGCCGGGGCGGCGATCCCCTTCGGCACGAACCAGTCGATCGGGCTCAGCGCCTTCAGGCTCGGCTACGGTGACGATATTCCGATCACCCTGAACGCCCTGATGGACAACAACGACGACGGCGAGATCGACGAGGACGAACGGCTCGATCCCGCCAAGATCACCTACGGCAGCGCATCGGACTGGGCGGTCTTCGCCTCGTACGCGCGGGAGATCGACGACAAGCTCTCGGTAGGGGGGAACGTGAAGGTGCTCTACAGAGCCCTGCTCGACAACTCCGCATGGGGGCTCGGCTTCGACCTGAGCGCATCGTACAGGCCGATCGAGGGACTCTCCCTCGGCGCGGTTCTTTCGGACGCAACGAAGTCGATGCTCGCCTGGGATACCGGCAATCAGGAGTTCATCGTCCCGGCGCTTCGTCTCGGGGCCGCCTATAAATATCGCGTTGATGAGAACCACTCGTTCATGCCGGTAGTGGACGGCACCTTCAGGTTCGAGGGACGCCACAAGACGGCGATGGTCGATCTCGGGATCGCGAGTCTTGACGCGCAGGCCGGGCTTGAATACTCGTACAAGGATAAATTCTTCGTGCGTGGAGGGGTCAACGACCTGAAGCAGCTCAGCGTCGGCGCCGGAGTCAGGCTCCCCAAGCTCAACATCGACTACTCCTTCACCAACGAGAACACACAGCTCAGCGGCTTCGGCGCCACGCATCGCATCTCGCTGATGCTGACGCTGGAGGAGCCGAAGTTCGCGCGTGAAGGGGTTTCCGACGGGAAATAGTACCTTTGCAGAATTAACAATCGGCATCGAACAAGAGAGGGCGCCCGGCCGACCGTCGGGCGTCCGATTCGCCGTGTACGGCCCTTCCCTACACGTTATCATCTCCGGAAGCAAGGAGACATCCATGACTCATACCTCGACGGTTTACCCCCTGAAAACATATCTGGCCGTCGTTCTGACAGCGCTTGCCGCGGCATTCGCAGGCCGTGTTCAGGCACAGCCGCAATCCGATACGACCAACAGGTGGAAGCTTCTCGACCTCGGCGTCGAAAGCGGCTTCACCAGCGATCTGGAGGATCCCTCCACCCTCTTCTTCCGCAACAGCAGCGTCGGCTACTACGACGGCCGCTACAGGACCACCGACGGCGGCCAGAGCTGGACGCCGACCGGCGAGCCGGTGCCGGTCCCCCATCGCATCGTGCAGGAAGGAGGGTTCGGCTACAGCCCCGACGGTCATATCACGACCAACGGCGGCGAGTCGTGGAGCACGATCAACGTGAAGTTCCCCGACCAGACGATTGACAATCGGGTGACCGACGGCGTGGCATATTCGTCGAACTACATGGTGGCGCTCTATCAGGAGCATACCGAGATCGACGGGGTCCCCTACCCCAGCGGCCCGAAGCGTCTCACCTATACGCTCGACGGCGGCGTCAACTGGAGGTTCGCCGACTCCGTGAACCCCTTCAACCTGCGGCTGCACGACTCCTCCCGCTTCGGGAAGTTCCCCGCGCCGGTGATGACCGACACCTTCTCGATCGGCTGGCTGCAGCCGGTCGGGATGTTCGATTCGACCACGGCGCTGGTGGTGACGCTCGCCTACGGCAAGGTCAACAATCAGCTCCAGAACTTCTACTACCTGGCCCGGCTCGACCTGAAGACCGGCAAGGGTGAGTTCGACCCGATCCCGATCGGGGACAAGGTGCCGCCGGTCTCCACGCTTCCGGCGCAGATCGAGTTCATCACCCCCGACATCGCCTACGGCATGCAGTCGCGGCTCCAGGGACCGACCCGGATCTTCGTGCAGTGGCGCTCGACCGACGGCGGCAGGAGCTGGGACAGCATCCATGCTCCGGAGTGGGTCGACTACTCCACCTTCCGCTTCATCACCCCCTCGCTCGGCGTGGCCTCCAACGCCGTGACGGCCGACAGCGGCAAGACATGGAAGGAATGGGCGCATCCGTTCGAGACCGGTCTCTTCTACGCCAGCGACTCGACCCATTATCATGTCGCCGGTCCCTTCTCCCTTCACGCCTGGTCGACCGACGCCGGTCACACATGGCGCAGGAACGGAGCGGGAGCGTTCCCGCGGTCGGTGGCCGCGGCGAAACGGAAGGCGGTCGTCGCCAGAGACTACAGGAGCATCCTGGTCAGCGGCAACGACGGCGACTCGTGGAAGGATGTGGGAACCGGCCCCGAGATGCCGGACGACGTAAGCGCCGTCTGGCGGGTCGCCTTCCCCGACACGATGCGGACACCGGACCGCGTGGTCGGCATCGCGAACTTCATCACGTATGACGCGGAACGATACATGGCGCTGATCGAGAGCACCGACGGCGGCCAGACATGGAGCGAGGGCCCCCGCTTCGACGCGCTCAGCGGCTCGGAGCCGACGGCGACGCTCGACTTCGTGACGGTCACCGATCCTGAAACCTCGGAGACCTACACGGCCGGGTTCATCGGCAGCTCGCTCGGGTTCGCCGCCTCGACCGACGGCGGAAAGACATGGGAGATCCGGAGCAGCGCCATATCGTTCCGCGAGGTGGCTATGCTCGACTCCGCCAACGGCGTGGCAGCGGCTCCCGACGCGATCTACACGACCAGCGACGGCGGCCGGACCTGGACCAAGCGGCACGATCTTCCGAACGACGTCGATCATCTGCTCGCCCTGAAGAGCTTCGTCACCTTCACCGAGAACCGCTACCGCGCCCTCTTCCCGACCGGCGCCTCGGACTACATGGACTACACGGTCCTTACCTCCACCAACGGCGGCGCCGCATGGACCCCGCTGGTCCGCACCGGCGCCCCACGCCCGATCGACGCCGGCGCCCACTGGACAGGGTTCGACAGCCTCTTCGCCGTCGGCAAGGGAGCCACGATCCAGTACACCGAGAACGGCGGACAGAGCTTCATGCTCCTCCGCGACTCCTCGGCCGCGTTCGAGGCGAACGGAGGCTGGGTGGTCTCCGGCATGGATATCAGCTACCTCTACATCATGGGCGTCGGCAATGTCGGAGCACGATGGTTCATCAGGCCGCAGACGCTGGCGGCGCCGGGAACCCCGGTCTTCGCGGGCTCGGCGCGTCTTCTGACCAACCCCGTGATCGGCGACCGCGCCGCCGTGCAGCTTACCCTGCCGCGCGCCACCGGCCTCACGATCGATCTTGTCGACATGCTCGGCTCCGTGCGGCGCGCTCTTCCGGTCGAGTATCGCGAGGCCGGAACGAGCCTGGAGACGATCGACCTCGGCGGGCTGGCGAGCGGACGCTACCTGCTCAGGATCGGCACCGATCACGGATCGACGGCGATCCCGCTGGTGATCGTTCACTGAGCGATATGATGTGAGCCCTGCGGAACCCGCAGGAGACGAAACAGGAAAGGGCCGACCGGATATTCCGGTCGGCCCTTTTCCTTTTCGTCAAAAAAATCTTACTGCGCTATCTAGACCCGCTCGAAGATCGCGCTGATCCCCTGTCCCACCCCGATACACATCGAGGCCAGGCCGTAGCGGGCCGACTCGCGGCGACCCATCTCGTCGGCCAGCGTGGCGACCAGACGGACGCCCGACATGCCGAGCGGATGCCCGAGCGCGATCGCCCCCCCGTTGACGTTGACCCGGTCGATATCGAGGCCGAGATCCCTGACGACCGCGAGCGCCTGCGAGGCGAACGCCTCGTTGAGTTCTATCAGATCGAGATCCTTCGTCGTCAGCCCGGCGACGGCGAGCGCCTTTCTGGTGGCCGGGACCGGCCCGATCCCCATGCAGCGCGGGTCGACGCCGACAACGCCGCTGGAGACGTAGCGGAGGAGCGGCTTCAGGTTGAACTCACGCACGGCGCGTTCGCTGGCGACGATCATCGCACCGGCCCCGTCGTTCAGGCTGGAGGAGTTCCCCGGCGTCACGCTTCCCCCGCCGCGGAAGGCGGGCTTCAGCTGGGCGAGCTTCTCCATCGTCGTATCCTTGCGCGGGCTTTCGTCGCGGGCCACCACGATCGCGTCCCCCTTCCGCTGCGGGATCTCCACAGGGATCACCGTTGCGTCGTAACGTCCCTCATCCCACGCCGCCACGGCAAGCTTGTGCGACCTGAGGGCGAACTGATCCTGCTCCTCACGTCCCACGTTCCAGAGCTCCGCGACGTTCTCGGCGGTCTCCCCCATCTGCTCCAGCGGGAACATCGCCTCCAGCTTCGGGTTCGGGAAGCGCCATCCGAGCGCGGTGTCGTAGGCGGTCACGTTCCCGAACTGTGCGCCGCCCGAGACGTTCTTGGCGATCGCGTACGGCGCGCGCGACATCACCTCCACCCCTCCCGCAATGATCAGATCGGCCTCGCCCGACTTCACGGCGCGCACGGCGGAGATGACGGCGTCGAGCGCCGACCCGCACAGCCTGTTGACGGTGGTGGCGGGGACCCCCTGCGGAAGACCGGCCAGCAGCACGGCCATCCGTGCCACGTCGCGGTTATCCTCTCCCGCCTGATTGGCGCACCCCATGATCACATCCTCGATCCGTTCGGGAGGAATCCCCGTCCGCTCCACGAGGGTCTTCAGAACATGCGCGGCCAGATCGTCGGCGCGGACCGAGGAGAGCACGCCTCCGTAGCGTCCGATCGGGGTACGGAGAGGGGAAACGATAAAGGCGTCGATCATAGCGGTGATGGTTCGCTGTTGTGTTGATGGAACGTCAGCCCGGCGCGCGAATACTGCCGCAGCAGCACGCAGGGACGATAGCGCTCTTCACGATATTCCTTGTAGAGCGCCTCCAGGATCGCCAGCACCAGGTCGATCCCGATTCTATCCCCCCAGGCGAGGGGCCCTTCCGGATAGTTCGTGCCGAGCCGCATCGCCGTATCGATGTCGGCGGGATCGGCCACCCCTTCCATCAGGGCGAACGCCGCCTCGTTGACGATCATGGCGAGGACGCGGGCGGAGACCAGGCCGATCCTGTCGGTCACGATCTCCGGCTCGCGCCGCAGGGCGTTTTTGAGAAGGAGCCTCGCGCGCTCGAACTCGGCCGCGGAGGTCCGAAGCGCCGGAGCGATCTCGACGACCTGCGACGATGCGAAGAGATCGGGGACGAACGAGAGACCGACGACCCCGTCGCGCCCCCCCAGCAGGGCGGCGGCGGCCGTGGCGGTCATCGTGAGCGCGTTGGTATAGACGATCGTCCCCTGCCGCGCCAGATCGGAGATCAGCGCAAGATGTTCGTGCTTGGCGCCGTCGTCGACGGTGGAGAGCTCGAAGATCGCATCGAGCCGCGCGGGGACCGGACGGCGATCGTCGGCGGCGATGATCCCGGAGCCGTCAAGGCGGTCCGGATCGTCGGTGATCGTGTACCATGAGTGATCGGGATGCGCGGCGGAGACGAAGGTCCGGAGATGGTCGGGGTCGCCCAGAATGAGGAAATCTGCCATTGTCGCTCGATTGGTTGGCCGGCTTGAACGGAAGCAAAGATAGCGGACGGGGGGAAAAGAAATGCTCCACATACCGGTATCGATATGTGGAGCAGGGTATATGTTCTGCCGAGGGAACGGCGTTGCTGTTAATCCTGGACGTGCTCGCGGCTACGGGGAAGCGCGTTGATCTTGGCGAGTTCGCCGTAGACGAACTCCAAAGCTTCGTTCAGTGCCATACGGAACTTTTCAAAATCCTCCTTGTAGAGGAAGATCTTGAACTTCTCTTTCTCCTCCGTCTCACCACCTCGCTTGCTCTCTGTGATCGTCAGGTAATAGTCGTTACCCGACCGAGTCGCGCGGACGTCTACGAAGTAGGTGCGTTTACCTGCTCGAACACGTCGAGAGAAGACTTCATCACGGTTGTTTTCCACTGGATGTACCCTATGTATGATTATGGGGATATGTTAAGAAATGTCAGTAGAGCTACTCTCTTACCACAGCCACTTTCCCCACAACGGTCTCCTCACCCGACTTAGTTCCCGCCGCTATAAGATAGATGCCGCTCGGAACGAGCGTCCCATCCTGAGCGAGTCCGTCCCAGAAGGCGATTGCCCCCCCCGGGGATTCGAACTCTCTCAGTAGAGTTCCACTGAGCGAAAGAATTTTTATCGATGCATTACCGGGCAGCCCGGTGATACGAAGCGGTTCGGACGACGGCAGCCTGAACGGATGAGGGGAGACGGTGATCCGCTCGGCAGGCGTAGGGGGCTCCACCGCCGGCGTCGACACCTTGTTCATGCCGTTCATCGTCCCGATATAAATGTCGCCGCTTCCATCGTCTGAAAGTATGGAAAGCACACGGTTGTCCACAAGCGGAGAGGTCGAGGCCGTGAACCGTTGCAGCAGTTCGCTGCCGTCCGAGTTGAAGAGATAGACCCCTTCATCGGTCCCTACCCATTTCTGGTTGAGGGCATCGACGGCGAGACCATGAATGCCGATATCCTTGAGGGCGAGGATGGTGCGAAAGCTCGGCTGATCCCCCTCGTTGTTGACGACGCCCGAAGGGTTCCGCAGCACTACCAGCCCCGACGACGTCCCCACCCATAATTCTCCATCCGGATCGATCATCAGCGCCGTGATGAGATTCGAGGGAAGTCCGTTCGAAGTGGTGAAGGTCCTGCTCCTGACCGGGAGCGTCTCGCGCTCGTTGTACCAGGTCAGCCCGCGAGCGGACTGGGAGGCGTCCGACCCCAGCCATTTCGTGCCGTTCCCGTCGATCGCCAGCCACCGGTAGGCTCTCTTGTCGGAAGAGAGATGCACTGTGAATCCACCGTCACTCTTATACTCCAGCAGAACGGGTCCCTGACGATCCGTATTATCCCAGTTGATCAGCCACGTCCTCCCTCCCTGTTCCGCAGCCTGCGCACCGATCACTTCGTTGTCGTTCAGCCTGGTCCCGACCAGCGGCGAATTTCTGTTGTCGTAGCCGACGATTCCTTCTTCCGTGAACTTCGTGAATCCCCCCGGAAAATGTCCCGTCCAGATGGAATTACCGGCCCCTTTACTGACGTGCCAGACCTCGTCCGATTTTAGCTCGGGAGTGTTTTTCTTCGTGTATTCGATCCAGCCGGTGTCGGTCAGACGTGAAACTCCACGACCGTTGGAGCCGACGCCGCTGGAGACCCATATCGACCGATCCCATCCGAATGCGAGATTGCTGAAGATATTGGAGACCGGTGAGGTGGGGGACGATACCACGAACCCCTCGTTCAGAAGATATCCGAATCCGATCCTTCCCAGCGCCACCACCGGGGTGCCGTCCCGCATCACGGCCGCATCGACGATGCCGTCCGGCACCACCCTTCCTTCACGGAACGCGTGGGTGGCGCTGTCGAACCTGTAGAGACTCGTCTCCGCGTAGGCGAGAATATATCCCCCCTCGTCGACGATATGCACCGTGTTGGAGGGAAGATCCTGCCGCTTGCCGAACGTGCCGTCGTCGTTTCTGTGATAGATCCCCTGCGACGTGCCGACGGTGAAGCGCCCCTCCATCTCGATGATCGAGTTGATCGACGCGGCCCCCCCGATCGACGCGGCCGGAATGAAGTTCCATGCCGTGGGATCGGTCAGCACGCGTCCCCGTTGCGGCGCGTAGACGATGCCGACGGGGGTCGAAAGCCAGATCGAATCGCGATAGAAGAGAATGCCGTTGATCGATGTGTTGACCGGCAGGCCCCTGAAGTTGACGTACGCCTCGCTCAGGGTGCTGTCGACCGGATTGTAGACGGCCACACCGAACGCCGTGAGGATATACGCCTTGCCGTCGCGGAACCCGAAGCCGAGCACGCGCCGGTCCGGCTTGTCGCGCGCGGCGGCGATATCGGTCGAATAGTTCCAGACGCCGTCACGCCCCAGAATGCTGATCGAGCCGTCGTCGCTCCCGACGTAGAGGCTGCCGCTGGAGGTGTCGAACGCGATCGAGAGGGCGCTCAGTTTCAGGAGCCCCTCGGTGGTGCGGTAGACGCGAAAGCTGTCGGCGACCGGATCGTAGCTGAAGATGCCGCCGGTGGTCGCCGTCCAGACGACGCCGCGGTCGTCCACGGTGATGCTCCGCCCCTCCTTCAGGGAGCTGAAGACCGACCATTCGTAGCGGTTCTGGGCGGGAAGCCGGGTCGTGGATGCAATCAGCGCCGTCAGGGCAAGGAGCAGAAGCAGGGTCGCATGTTCCAGGGCGCGGACGAATCTCTTCATAGGACGGTTGATAAGTTGGTTCCGGGATCGACGGAATGCGCAGGGGGCAAAGCAACGTGTTTGTATCTCCCGATGCAAGGATATACGGTCGCACGCCCGGCATGCCATTCCCGCCGGTCCCGATCACCCCAGACGACGGAGCAGCGTGATCATTTCGATGGCGGCCTGGGCCGCTTCCCACCCCTTGTTCCCCGCCTTGGTGCCGGCCCGCTCCACGGCCTGTTCGATGGTGTCGACGGTCAGCACGCCGAAGAGACAGGGAACACCGGTCGAGACCATGGCCGAGGAAATTCCCTTCACCGCCTCCCCCGCCACATAATTGAAATGTGGCGTGGCCCCGCGAATGACCGCTCCCAGAACGATGACCGCATCGTATTTTCCCGATTCCGCCAGTCGTTTGACCACAAGAGGAAGCTCGAACGCGCCGGGACACCAGACGGTCGTCACGGCGTTCTCGTCGCCGCCGTGCATCCTGATGCAGTCGATGGCGCCATCCAGCAGCCGACGGGTAATGAAGTCGTTCCACCGGGTGACGGCGACGGCAAAGGTCGCACCCGAGGCGTCGAGGACGCCTTCGATGACGTTGGCCATGAAGAGTTGTCGGTTGGATAAAACTTTTCGGAGGGTCGATCGACAAACCCTCTGAACCCTGGGAAATATCCCCTGAACCCTGGGTAACGGCTCCAAATGTTCAGAAAAATCCCCCGAACCCCGGAAATATAAGGAATAGGTGATGACCAGCTCCCAAGGTTTCGCATTCGAGGAAATCCGTTACGGAACGCCCGCCGGAAGAGGTTCGGCCCGATTCGCGCTCGCGGCGCTGGCCGCGGCGGCGCTTCTCTGGATCGTTCCCTCCCCCCTCTCGGCCGCCGCTCCGGACGTTGCGCCCTTCGACAGGCTCCTCAAATCCGCCGTCTCCAGCGGCAGGATCGACTACGCGAAGTTCAGGAACAACGCCGATTTCGCCGCGTACCTGAAGGCCCTGGAGTCGTTCGATCCGAAAGGGCTGGCAACGAACGACAGGCTCGCGTTCTGGATCAACGGCTACAACGCGCTGGTGATCAAGAACGTGCTCGACAATCCGGGGATGAAGAAGCCGGTCGACGTGCAGGGATTCTTCGACAAGAAGACGTTCAGGATCGGTGGGAAATCACTCACCCTCAATCAGATCGAGAACGATATGATCAGAAAGGGGTTCAACGAGCCGCTGATCCATTTCGGGCTCGTCTGCGCCGCAAAGAGCTGCCCCCCCATTCTCCCCGCCGCCTATACCGGCTCGACGGTCCGGACGGTCCTGGCCGCGAACGCGAAGAGCTACCTCGCCTCGGCGCAGAACAGATACGACGAGAAGACGAAGACGCTCCACCTCTCGAAGATCTTCGAATGGTACAAGGAGGATTTCGGCGGAAGCGACAAGGGGATCCGCGAGTTCGTGAAGAAATACGGCACCGCCGCCATGCAAAGCGCGATCAAGGCCGACCCGAACGTGAAGATCGCCTGGATCGAATACGACTGGAACCTGAACTCGAAATAACGCTCTACCGGCAGGTATCGGCCGTCAGCCGCAGCGTGTAGCTCCCCACGATCGAATAGGGACAGCAGCCGTCGATCCGTTGCAGGGTCAGATTCCCCTGGGTCACGCACCTGTTCCCGCGGCGGACGCGGGCGAAGAAGCGTCTGCCGGTGAGGTTCAACGTGTCGTCCTTGTAGAAGGCGCTGTCTCTGGGAGCAAGGGTTGCGAAGAGCGTGGAGTCGTCGGCGTCGGCCAGGGTGACCTCGACGTCGCCGACGACGGGGATGGTCGCCACGACCAGCGTGTCGAGGGTGTCGACGCTGCCGGTCAGCGGGTCGGTTCTGAAGGTCGTGGCCGGCACCAGGGCCGTATCGGTAACGGTGATCTTGAGGGGAGGAGGCGCCGGGGCGCACTGCACGTCGACGCAGTTGTCGGGCTCGCAGCCGGCCATGAGAACGAAGAGGAGAACGCCGCCGATCAGCGGCAGGAACCGACGAAGGATGATCATGGGCTCGTAGATAAAGATCTCACGACGATGCGATGAGTGAAGCGGCGCGCCGTCGACAGGGCGAAAATAGTGAGAAGATCCTATCTTGAGGCGTCGCGACCGGAGCAAGGCCGGCGGCGCAATCCTCCATGAATCGATTCTCCCGCGTTCTTCTCTCCCCGCTCGCGCCGCTGCTTCTCACGGCGATCGTGCTGCTGCCGGCGTTGCGGATCGGCTTCGTCAACGACGATCTGACGGTCGTGACCTACGCGTTCACCGACTGGAAGCCCGACCCGGCGAAGCTGGCCACGAAGCAGGAGGTGGTCGATCTCTACTACCGTCCTCTCGTCGATCTCACGTTCGGGATCGATTACTTCTTCTGGGGACTCGATCCGGTCGGCTACCGTCTCACCAACCTCCTGATCCATCTGCTCAACGTCTGGCTGGTCTACGGGCTCGCGCGGCGTCTGATCGGGGAGGGAGCGGTACCGGGACTCGCCGCCGCGATCTTCGGGCTGCTGCCGGTGCATGAGACGTCGATCTACTGGATACCGGGGCGGACCGACATGCTCTGCGCCTCGTTCTATCTTGGGGCGATCCATCTCCTTCTGATCCATCTTCGCGATCGAAACAGGCTCGCGCTGATCGGCTCGCTCGTCGCGGCTCTCTGCGCCATGCTCTCCAAGGAGATGGCGATGTCGCTCCCGCTGACGGCGATGCTGACGACGGCATGGCTGCTGCACGGTTCGGGCGAGCGGGTCGGGATCGGCAGGCTGCTGAGGATCGGGCTCCCCTACCTTGTCGTGGTGCTCGGTGTGTTCGTCGCCAGGATCATCCTGCTGGAGAACAACATCCTCTCGATGCCGCAGGGGCTGCACGCGAACGCGGGCCCGCTCAACATCGCGCGGAACATCGCCACCTATATCGGATTGCTCGTCATTCCCACCGGACACTACAGCCTTGAACGCCTCCTCTCGGCATATCCCGGTCCGATAGTTGCCGTCGCGCTGCTGGCGATCGTCGCCGCGTGTGTGATGCTATGGCGGACCCGGACGAAGGCGGCCCCGGCGATCTTCTCCCTCCTCTGGATTCTGCTGACGCTGATCCCGGTCAGTCGACTCGCGATGCGATGGTATCTCTACATTCCCTCCGTGGGGTTCTCGCTCGGTCTGGGATGGCTGCTGGGGCGGGCGACCGTACGGCGCCGGGCGGCGGCGGGGATCGCGGGAGCCGTGCTGCTTCTCTATGCCGTGGTAATGGTCGAGAGCGCCCTGGACTGGACGGAGGCGGGCCGCGTGAGCGAGAAGCTGATCGACGACCTGAAAGCCGCGAAGCCCTCTTCAAGAGGCCGCGACACCATCGTCTTCGCGAACACGCTCGGAAAGATCGGGACGGTCCCCGTGTTCCATCTCGGGATGGAGAAGACGCTGCGGCGGGCCTACGGAAACGACAGCCTGACGGTCCTCATCTGGTCGCGGAGCGTTCTGAAGGAATATCCCTCCACGAGCATCCGTTCATCCGTGACAGGCGACACGATCCTGCTGGAGAGCGGAGGCGAGGATTATTTCACGGTCCAGAACAGAGAGCTGCTGCTGAAGAAAAGAACCGCCGAGCCGGGAGTTACGACCACGACGGGAGACGCCGTGATCAACGTAGCCGACGTCGACCCCGACAACAAGCCGGTGCGAATAACGATCGTCCCGGAAGGAACACCCCCCGCCCCCCTCTTCATCTTCGACGGAAAGAATTTCAAGGGCGTGGAGGAATAAGCCCGGGAACGACATCGCAACGCGATAAATATAATCCCCGCGTGGGAACGATCGGCATCAGTTAAGCGCCGAAGGTGCGCACCATTCTTCATTTCCGCGAACAACGAAAAGAAGAATGGTACGCACCTTCGGCGCTCAAGATATATAACATCGTACCGAGCTACAAATTGGTGCTCCTTTCGGGAGCCGATGCGGGAGGGGAGCTCCTTTCCTGAGAAAAACAATCGCCCGTATCGATGGCCCGGAGCCGAACCGCTCCTCACTTCCCCGGAGAAAAGAGACGCCTGTAGAGATTGGTCTCCAGAATTCCCTCGGGGTCGAATCGTTCCTTCAGACGACTGAATCTCTCCATCGCCTCGCGGCCGAGATATTGCTCGGCGGAGGGGGCGCCCAGGGTGCTGTCCTTCGCGAAATAGAACCGGCCGCCGGCCTCCAGCACGACCTTGTCGAGCTCCGCGGCGAGCTTCCAGATCGCGTTGCGATTCTTGCGGGTGACCTTGAAATCGAGCGCAAGGGAATAGCCGTTCACGCTGTGGGTCATCAGGAAATCATCCTTCCTGTGGCGCTTGAAGACGGCCAGATACGGGGGATATCCCGCCTTCTGCGAGAGCTCGAGCTGCCTGGTGAACGCCTTCAGCGCGTTCTTCTCCGGGATGAAGCTCTGGTACTGGATCAGCCCCCCCTCGCCGTACGAACGTTTCCAGTTCGGGACGTAGTCGAGCAGGAAGGCGAAGGCCGCATGCGACTGAAGATAGGTCTTGCCGCGATCGAGCAGTCGGCTCGACAGGAACTTTGCCCGGTTCACCCAGCGTACACCGAAGTTGTTCGTGAAGGGACGGATGAATTTCCAGAGGATCGACTTCGGGAAGAGCCCCATGATGGTGTCGGGGAGCTGCTGGTTCTCGATCCGGAGGGTCTGCGCCGGGTTGACATCCTCCCCCGGTTTCAGATAGTCGGCCTGATGGATCACACCACGACCTATCTCCTTGCCGCTTCCGAACGCGTCGATCCATCCTACCAGATAATCGGCACGATCGAGCCTCTCCTCGAAGACCCGGATCATCCGCTCCAGCGACGGCACGTTGATCGCCTCCACCCGCAGATAGCCCGAATAGACCTTCTTGAGCCCGAGCGTGATGCTCGTGAAGCAGCCGAGCATCCCGAACCCGCCGATGGCGGCATGGAAGAGCTCGGCGTTCTCGTCGCGCGAGCAGCGGATCAGCTCCCCGGTCGGCGGAAGGAACTCGAACTCATGGATATGATCGCCGATCGGCCCCACGCGGAAGTTGTTCTTCCCGTGGATGTTCATGGCGGCGCATCCCCCAAGCGTGGGAAACATCGTGCCGGGAACAACGGCGGGCCACCAGCCGTCCGGGAGCGCATATTCCCAGAGCTGCTTGATCGTCACCCCCGCCTCCACCTTCGCCACCCCGCTCTCCGGGTTCCACTCGAGTATCCGGTTGAACCTGGTCAGATCGAGCACGATATTCTCGGCGTTGAGCGCCGCGTCGCCGTAGCTCCGCCCGGCGCCCCGGAAGGCGATCGTCCTCCCCGATTTCCGGGCCACCTCGTAGACCTCGCGGATCCCCTCGACCGTCGAGGGACGGAACACCCAGCTCACGGCGTCGGCGCTGAGCCCCCAGCCGTGGACAAGCTCGAGGTGTTCGAACGGAAGGAGATATGATGTGTCGGGTCCGGTCATCGGATCTGTCGTGCTTCGGGATTCGATCGTCGTCAGATATTCAGGCGCTTGAAGATGAAGGAGGGGATGTTCCGGATCACGAGCCCCACAAGAGCCCATCGCGCCGGGATATATGCGATCCGCTTCCCCTTCGCCGCGGCGGCGATGATCTGCGCGGCGGCCTCATCGGCCGAGATCAGCCAGAAGAGTCCCGGCAGCCCCTTCGTCATCTCCGTGTCGATGAAGCCCGGCTTGACCGTGACGACCTTCACGCCGTAGCGTCCCAGACGGTTCCTGAGAGATTCCAGGTAGGTGGCGAGCGCCGCCTTGCTCGTGCAGTAGGCGGGGTTTCCGCGCCGTCCCCTGTCGCCGGCGATCGAGGAGATCCCCACGATCGTCCCCCGCTTCACCCGCTCGAACCGGCGGGCCGCCTCGTTCAGCCACGACATCGCCCCTATCGTGTTCACCTCCATCATGGCGGCGTCCTTCTCCGAGTCGTACTCGTCGGGGGCGACCTGCGGCATCACGCCGGCGGCGTAGAAGACGACATCGAGCCCGCCGAGCGCCCCGGTCAGCTCCTGGAAGAGAAGCGGGATCTCCGAGCGGTTCCGCACGTCGTGCTCGGCGGTGAACGCCACCTCCGTGCCGGCGATGCCGTTCAGTTCGGCGCGGAGCTTCTCCAGCTCATCGCCGCGCCGCGCCACCAGCGCCACGCGGCAGCCCGCATGAACCAGCCTGCGGGCCAGCGCCGCCCCCATGCCTGAGGATGCGCCCACGATCAGGGCATGTTTCCAGGGAAGTCGATTCATGATTCGGAAGCCGAAGAGTATCAGACGGAACCGGCCTCGATCGAAGCCGGCCGAACGCACAGCGGAAGAACGGACAAGAAAAATCGCAGATCGAGATATCGAATCCTGCGGTCTACGCCGCGAGCGCCGCCGTGATGTCGTCGATCAGATCGGCGACATCCTCGATGCCGACGGAGAAGCGGACGAGCCCGTCGGTGATCCCCAGACGGTCGCGTACCGCCTGCGGCACCGAGCCGTGCGTCATCGAGACCGGATGGCAGAGGAGCGACTCCACCCCGCCGAGCGACTCGGCGAAGGCGAAGAGCCTGACCGCCGCGCAGAAACGCTCGGCGCGCTCGTACGAACCGAGATCGGCGGAGATCATCCCGCCGAAGTTCCGCATCTGCCGCTTCGCCAGCTCATGCTGCGGGAAGTCGGGAAGCCCCGGGTAGTAGACCGCCGAGAACTCCTTCCTCCCCTGGAGAAAATGCGCCACCTCGATCGCGTTGGCGCAGTGCCGCTCCATGCGGACGGCGAGGGTCTTGATCGATCGTAGTGTGAGATAGCAATCCTGCGGACCGGGAACGGCGCCGCAGGCGTTCTGAATGAAGGCGAGGCGGGCGGCGATCCCCTCGTCCGAGGTCACCACCAGTCCCCCGATCAGATCGCTATGCCCTCCGATATATTTCGTGGAGGAATGGAGCACGATCGTCGCCCCGAGCGCCAGAGGGTTCTGGAGATAGGGGCTCATGAACGTATTGTCGACGACCATCATCACGCCATGTTCCCGCGCGATCCCTCCGATCGCCTCCAGATCGCAGAGGCGCATCATCGGATTGGTCGGCGTCTCCGCGTAGATCATCCGGGTGCGCTCGTTGATCGCGGCGCGTACCAGCTCCGGATCACGGAAGTCGACCACGCTGAAGGTATAGCCGAGCGGGGCGAGCACCTTGTCGAAGAGGCGGAACGTCCCGCCGTACATGTCGTCCCCCACCACGATATGATCGTGCGGCTGCAGCAGCCGCATCACCGCGTCGATGGCGGCAAGGCCGCTGGCGAACGCGAATCCCCTGACACCCCCCTCAAGAGCGGCGATGCACTCCTCGAGGGCGCTCCGGGTCGGGTTCTGCGTGCGGGCGTATTCGAAGCCCTTATGGAGCCCGATCCCCTGCTGGGCGTAGGTCGAGGTCTGGAAGATCGGAACGTTGACGGCTCCGGTCACCTGCTCGGGCTCCTGGCCCGCATGAATCGCCTTTGTCGAAAAACCGTGCGGCATATCGGTATCAGATAAAATTGTTCGGGGTTACTGTTCCGAGTCGGCCTCATGAGCGCTCGCGGAGCCGGAGGTGATCAGCGCCGTGATCCGCGCCTGCGCGTCGTCCAGCGCCTTCTGCGGCTCCTTCTCCCCCAGCATCGCGAACGAGACCTCCTCCTCGATCACCTCCTCGATATCGAGCCACTTGGGGTGGACCGGCGTCATCCACGCCGACTTCATCTGCTCGGTGAAGGTCTTGCGCGACGCGCTCTGCAGGAACGGGTCCTGCGCCACCGAAAGATCGGCCGGGGTCGTGCCGCCGGGGAGCGCCTTGGCGAACTCCAGCGCGTGGCTCGGCGAGGTCATGAAGGTGACGAACTTCTTGGCGAGATCCTTCTTGGTCGAGGCGTTGTTGATCGCCAGGTACTCACCCCCGCCGAACGAGACCGAGGAGCCGCCCGGGAAGCGGGGGAGCATCGCCGTCGCGTACTTCAGGCTCGGGTTGTCCTTGGCGATCATCGCCACCAGCCACGGACCGGAGATCCAGTAGGCGACCTTCCCCTGCATGAAGAGCTGATCGAGTCCCTTCTGCGAATCCATCACGCCGGTTCGCATCAGTTCAAGATATGTCTGAAGCGCCGCCACGTTCTGCGGCGAATTGATCGCGGGCTTCCCCGTCTCGTCCATCACGATGCCGTTGTTGGACCAGAAAAAGGGGATGATCTTCTTGTAGAGACGATGGCGGTCCGGGCCGTTGGCGGCGAACCCGTAGAACTCCTGCCCCTTCGCGCGGACCTTCTCGGCGTTGACCAGCACCTCTTCCCACGTGGCCTCGATATGCGATGTGTCGACGCCGGCCGAGGCGAGCAGCCCGGTGTTCCTGAAGAGGACGCGGGTGTCGACGACCCAGGGCCATGCGTAGATTCCATCCTTCCATCTTCCCGGCGCGGCGATCTGCTGCATGAAGCGGCCGATGCTGTCCCCGGCCATCTTCGACTGATCGGCCAGCACCCCCTCGGAGCTGAACTTCGCGATCCAGTCGCTCCCCAGCTCCAGCACGTCGGGCGCCGTCTTCGAGTTGAACGCGAGCTGAAGCTTGGTCTGCCCGTCGTTCCAGCTCAGTTCGGAGAGCTCGATATGGACGTCGGCGTTCTCCTGCTCGAACGCCCGGATGCGCCCCATGAGCGCCTCCTTCTGTGCGGGCTCGGAGTTGAAGTGCCAGAACGTGAGGACGGTCTTTCCTTCCCCGGTCCGCTCATCGGGCCCCCCCTCGCCGCAGCCGGCGACCAGGAACGCGACGATGAGAAACGTGACCCCGGTAAGCATCCGGAGCGCTGAACGGAACGGGAATGTCCGTGTGGAAGAGTTCATGGTACTCCTATAGACCCTTGATGGTGGCATAGAGTGAGACGATCGAAACGAGGATCAGACCGACATCCCGCACCACTCCGAGAACCGAGGAGAACGTATCGGGATCGACCGGGATGATCACCGTGTCGTAGGGATAAAGGATCGGATTCAGAGATGTATCGGCCGAGAGCTGAAACTGCTGAAGGTTGAAGGTCTGAAGGGGGAGGCTGATGGTGCTGTCGACCCTGAGATCGTGGACCACCTTCGTCTCGGCCAGGTTCGCCTGCGCCGCCGGACCTCCGGCGAACGAGATGATCTGCACCAGCCGGGTCGAGGCCGGGACCCTGTAGATCCCCGGCTTGTTGACCGCTCCCCAGACGTTCACATCCATGGAGAACCCCTTCCCCATGCTGAAGTCGTAGAACGCTCCTCCGCCGGTCGAGCCGCCGCTTCCACCGCTCGGCGTCTCCTGCGCGCGCAGCTCCGTTACGGAGAGCATGAGGAGCAGGAAGAGCCCCAGCGCCCGGGTCGCGAGGATCGCACTGCAATATGCCTGCCGCCGTTTCACGAAGAGGGATGTCGCCTGTACGGAGTTCACGGGTTCGATCTCACGAATACGGAAGGGATGCCGGCATCTCCGGAACCGGAGGCGCCGACGGCGGGAACCGGGCGGGGGTCTGCCGCGCCGCCGCGGGGATGCGATACAGTACGGAAGAGTCTCGACCCGTGTACGAGTCGAAACTCGGTCGCAGGTCGAGACTCAGCCGTATATCCGGATTCACCTGAAACGGTCGCCCGGGGGGCGCCCGCCTCCGGGGCGTGCTCCCTTCGGATCACGCCCGTCCGTGGCAATGCTTGTACTTCTTGCCGCTTCCGCAGAAGCAGGGATCGTTCCGCCCGATCTTCGGCTCCTCGCGCACCACCTGGCGCGCGGCGGCCGCGGCGGCTGCCTCCTCCGCATCGGCCTCCCCGTTCGCGGGCTTCGCCGTCCCCGATGCAACGGCCTCGATCTCCGCCTCCGTCTTCGCCTGCAGGCCGAGCCCCGTGGTGCTGGCATGCGTGTAGCGGAGCGGACGGTTGGAGGTCTGACGCTCGCGGCGGACCGGCATCGAGGCCGGACGCTGCTGCTGTTGCTGCTGACGGGGCGCCCCGCCGTCGGGCTCGTATCGGAACACGAGAGAGATAACCTCCGTGTTGATATCCTGCACGAGCTGCTGGAAGAGGAGGAACGCCTCCTTCTTGTACTCGATCAGCGGGTCCTTCTGGGCATAGGCGCGGAGCTGGATTCCCTCCTTCAGATCGTCCATCTCGCGCAGATGCTCGCGCCACTTGTCGTCGATCACCTGCAGGACCGCATAGCGCTCCAGGTTCCCCATGAACTCGGGGGAGAGACGCTGCTCCTTGCGGGCGTAGAAATCCTTCGCCGCGTTGACGATCCGGGTCTTCAGCTCCTCCTTGCCGAGCTCCTCGGCGCGCGCCTGGGTGACCTCGATCGTGATCAGCATCTTGGTGATGATCTCGTTCCGGAGCTGCTCCATCCCTTCGGGGAAGTACGTTTCCACCAGATTGCCGACGAACTCCTCCACGTAGTCGAACACCTCGCTCTTCAGGCGCTCCCCGTGCAGGGCATGGCGGCGGCGGTCGTAGATCACCTCGCGCTGCTGGTTCATGACGTTGTCGTACTCCAGCAGGCGCTTCCGGATGGCGAAGTTGTTCTCCTCCACCTTCCGCTGCGCGCGCTCCACCGACTTGTTGAGGAGCGGCGACTCCAGCACTTCCTCCGCTGCGCTGATCTTCTCCATCCAGCGGGTGATCCGCTCCCCTCCGAAGAGGCGCATCAGATTATCTTCCAGCGATATGAAGAACTGCGACGAACCGGGGTCTCCCTGACGGCCGGCGCGGCCGCGGAGCTGACGGTCGATACGGCGCGACTCGTGGCGTTCGGTGCCGAGGATATGCAGTCCCCCCAGCTCCTTCACCCCCGGTCCCAGCTTGATGTCGGTGCCGCGTCCCGCCATGTTGGTGGCGATCGTCACGGCTCCCTTCAGTCCGGCGTTGGTGACGACCTCCGCCTCCCGCTGATGCTGCTTGGCGTTGAGGACGCTGTGGGGGACCTTGACCCGCTGGAGCATGCGGCTGATCGTCTCGGAGACCTCGACGCTGGTGGTACCCACCAGGACCGGCTTGCCGATCTGCTGCATCTTCTGGATCTCCTCGATCACGGCATTGTACTTCGCGCGCTTCGTACGGTAGATCAGGTCGTTCCTGTCGTCGCGCTGGATGCCGCGGTTCGTGGGGATCACGACCACATCCAGCTTGTAGATCTCGTTGAACTCCCCTTCCTCGGTCTCGGCGGTGCCGGTCATGCCGGAGAGCTTCCTGTAGAGACGGAAGTAGTTCTGGATCGTGATCGTCGCGAACGTCTGGGTATCCTCCTGGACCTTCACGACCTCCTTCGCCTCGATCGCCTGGTGCAGCCCCTCGGAGTAGCGGCGACCTTCCAGGATGCGGCCGGTGAAGGTGTCGACGATCTTGATCTTTCCATCGGCCACCACGTATTCCACGTCACGCTCGTAGAGCGAGTAGGCGCGCAGAAGCTGGGTGATGGTATGGATACGGTCGGAGCGCTCGGCGTAGCGGCGCATCGACTCCTCACGCTTCGTCATCGCATCGGAGGCGGAGATCTCGTGATCCCCCTCGATCATGCTCAGTTCGGTCGCCAGATCGGGGAGCAGGAAGACATCGGGATCCTCCCCCGAGGCGGCGATCGCCTGGCGGCCCTTTTCGGTAAGGTCGATCGAATGGTGCTTCTCGTCGATGGAGAAGTAGAGTTCGTCGTCGATCTCATGCATCCGCGAGCCCTTGTCGCGCAGGTACTCCAGCTCGGTCTCTTCAAGGAGACGGCGTCCCCCTCCTTCCTGAAGGAACTTGGCGAGGCGCTTGCTCTTGGGGACACCGCGGTGAGCGCGGAGCAGGGCGATTCCCGCCTGCTCACGATCCTTGGCGTTCCCTGTCGCGATCAGGCGCTCGGCATCGGCGAGCATCGCGGCCACCTCGCGGGTCTGGAGCTGCACAAGGCGCTCCACGCGGGGCTTCATCAGGTCGAACGACTGATCGGTCGCCTGGGTGACGGGGCCGGAGATGATCAGCGGCGTGCGGGCTTCGTCGATCAGCACGGAGTCGACCTCGTCCACGATGGCGAAGTTATGGCTGCGCTGCACGGTGTGCTCGGCGCGCTGGACCATGTTGTCGCGCAGGTAGTCGAATCCGAACTCGTTGTTGGTGCCGAAGGTGATGTCGCAGTCGTACTGCGCCTTGCGGACGTGAGGCTCCTGGTTGGACTGGATGCAGCCGACGGTCAGGCCCAGGAACTCGTAGATCGGCCCCATCCACTCGGCGTCGCGGCGGGCGAGGTAATCGTTGACCGTGATGATATGCAGACCGCGTCCGGGGAGGGCATTGAGGTAGGTGGGGAGGGTCGCGACAAGGGTCTTTCCTTCACCCGTCGCCATTTCGGAGATCTTCCCCTGATGCAGGACGATGCCGCCGATGAGCTGCACATCGTAATGCACCATATCCCAGGTGATGATGCCGCCGCCGGCCTCCCACTGCTTTCCGCGGAACCTGCGGCATGCGTCCTTCACGACGGCGAACGCCTCCGGAAGGATCTCCTCCAGCATTTCCTGGATCGCCACGTAGATTGCCTGCTCCAGGTCGGCGATCTCCTCGTAGATGTCGTCCCTCTCCTGAGCCTCGACATCATTTTCCGTCAGTCGTGTGTTCAGCTCGGCGATACGAGCCTCGTCGTCGGCGATACGCTCGGCGATACGGGCACGGAATTCGTCGGTCTTGGCGCGCAGCTCGTCGTCGCTCAGAGATTCGTAGGATTCGAAATACTCGTTGATCTCATCGACGATCGGATAGAGCATTTCGACGTCCTTCTGACGCTTGGAGCCGAATAGTTTCTCTAGGACTTTGATCATGATTCTGCCACTACCTCGATAGGCTCAGGGCCTCTGGTTTGGAACGAAACCTCAATTTACCTCGCCCGCTCTGGTCGCGCAACCTACAACCTGTAATAGTAAACGTCACCGTGAGCGTGGGAGGGTCGGAGACCGGCCCTCGGTACGACGAACTTCCTCAATGAAGATGATAGTGGCGGCGACGACCCCCATCGGGAGGACCAGAAGGTTGACGATCGGTACCATCATCATCACGACGAGGGAGCTTCCGAAACCGAGATAGAGCCCCTTCCGGGCAAGGATGAACGCCGCTTTCGCGCGAACACCCGATAAGTTGCGTTCGAACGCCGGATCGCTCATATCGAGCGAGAGGACGAACGCCGCGTAGAGAAACGACAGGGTCGGATAGAGAAACGGGCCGACGACCGGAATGAACTGCGTGAGAAGGATCGGAGGATAGAGAAGGATGAAGATCACCAGCCGCCCCACGGCAAACAGGATGCTCTCCCCCGTCTCCTGCAGCAGGGTCCGCTCGATCCCCTCGGGACGCTCCCCCCGTTCCGCCAGCAGTCTCCCCTCCACCGCCGCCGAGAGCCGTGAACTGAACGGCGACGCGATCGCGCCGGCAAGGGCGACCAGCACGACCAGCGAGACGATCGCCGCAACGATCCCGGCGACGATCTGGGTCAGAACGCGGAGCACCCCGGTCAGCAGATCGTTCGCCCCGATCAGATCGGCCGCCCCCCACCCCCCCCCCCCACAAGGCCAAGGGCCCCC
>CBINGZ010000057.1:0-26713 GCA_966250335.1 uncultured bacterium
ATGGGTATGGCTGATATGGACCGAGGCGATATTGTTCAGGTCGAGGCCGTCCCGCATCATCGCCCGCGAGCACCCTTCGCCCGCATCGAAGAGAACGAGCGAGCCGTCGGAGAACTCGGCGCTGAGGGCGCTCGACGTGCGATCGGGGCTCAGCAGGCCGACGCCGGTACCGTGCAGTCGAAGGATCATGGAATCACCCGGGGTTCATAATCGTATTGCGACTCAATCGACCTTGACCACGAAGGCCTGACAGTCGCATGCGGCGGAGACGTCGCTCTTCTTCGTGTTCGCCTCGTCGATCGAGGAATAGAGCCCGACCACCAGCGCAAACTGCTTCTTGCCGTCGATGAACTTCGGAAGCGTGTACATGCGGAACTTGGTCCCGGTCAGCTCATCCATCCGGCTCTCGGCCGCCTGCTTCGTCGGGAAGATGCCGACCTGAAGGGCATATCCCTTCAACGCTCCGTTCTCCGGGGTCGTCGTCTTCGACTTTCCGGTCGTCTTCGTGTCGCTCTTCGTATCGGCCGACGCTCCTCCCGATTTCGTCGAGGGGGTCGTCTTCCCCCTGGCGGGCTCGGTTTTCGCAGCCGGGGTCGTCTTCGTCGTCGCAGCGGGTTTCGTGGAGGGGGCCGTTCCCTTCGACGGCGTGCTCTTGGCCGGGACCGTCGTCGTTCCGCCCGAGGTCTTCACCGCTCCCGTCGGTCGGCCGGGGGTCGCCGAGGCGGTGCGGCCGGAGGTGGTGGAGGCGGGCGGGTCGGCCTTCGCCTTCCACTCCTTGATCGTCTTCAGCGACTCCTCGGCCTGTCCCACATAGGCCGAGCGGGGATAGCTCCCCTTCAGCACATTGAACCAGACACCCGCCGCGATCGAATCCCCCTTCTCGATGTATCGCCGAACGAGCTGATACGCCGCGTCGTCGGCATAGCTCCCCCCCGCCTCCAGCGCGATGATCTCCCGGTAGAGATCGAGCGCCCGGTCGTCCGGGGTCATCTGCGCGCGGGTGTAGAGAACGGCGGGAACGAAGCGGGCGTTCCTGTCGGCCTTCAGCCCCTCGACCAGCACGTAGGCGGAATCCTCTTCACCGGCTTCGAACATCTGCAGGATCATCTTGGCGCGTTCCTCATGGGAGGTCTGCGCGTGCGCCGCGATCGCCGCAAGAAACGCGGTCGCGGCGACGGTGAACATCGTTCGGGTCATTGTCGCAGGCATAGGGTTGTCGTTCAGATGAGTATGGAGTTATCGCGTCGGAGCAAGTTCAAGCGGGATCACCTTCGGGCGCCCCTGGGGGTCCACGGGGGAGCCGTACAGAGTCGCGGCCGTGGCGCGATCTATTCTGGTGAAGATATATTCGCCGACCTCTTCATCCCCCTTGGGGAAGATGACGACCTTGTTCGTGTCGGTGCGGCCGCGCCATTCGGTGGGGTCCTTCCGGCTCGGTCCATCCACAAGGATCTGCTCCACCGTGCCGACGTGCCGCTGGTTGTTCCTCTCGCTCACCCCCCGCTGCAGCTCGATGATCTCCTCCAGCCGGCGGGACTTGACCTCCTCGCTCACATCATCCCCCATCGACCACGCCTTCGTGTTCTCGCGCGGCGAATACTTGAAGGTGTAGGCGCCGTCGTAGCCGACACGCTCCATCAGCTCCAGCGTCCTGCGGTGGTCCTCCTCGGTCTCCGTCGGGAAGCCGGCGATGATGTCGGTGGAGAGCGACACGTCGGGCATCAGCTCGCGGACCCTGGCGATCCGCTCCAGATAGTGGTCGACCGTGTAGGTCCGGTTCATCAGACGGAGCACCCGGTCGGAGCCCGACTGGACGGGAAGATGGATATACTTGCAGATGTTGCTCCAGGCGGCCATCGTCTCGATCAGCTTGTCCGACATATCCTGCGGGTGCGAGGTCGTATATCGGATGCGGATCTTCGGGTCGACGGCGGCGACCGCGGCAAGCAGATCGGCGAAGTCGCTCCCCTCGGAACGGTAGCTGTTGACGTTCTGCCCCAGCAGCGTCACCTCACGGAACCCGTGACGCGAGAGTTCCTCCACCTCCGCCACGATCGAATCGAGCGACCGGCTCCGTTCGCGTCCCCTGGTGAAGGGGACCACGCAGAAGGTGCAGAACTTGTCGCAGCCGCGCATCACCGAAAGCCAGGCGGAGATCCCCTCGGTCCGGAGCGGGACGATGTCGTCGTAGGTCTCCACGCGGGAGAGCTTCACGGCGATCCCCTTGGAGCCGTAGAGGGCGTCGTTGACCAGATCGGGGAGCGCCCGGTACTCGTCGGGCCCCACGACAACATCGACGATCGATCCTTCCTTCAGCAGATCCTTTCTGAGCCGTTCCGCCATGCAGCCGAGCAGACCGACCACGAGCCGGGGATTCCGCTTCTTGTAGTAGGCGATGTTGGTCAGACGGCCGTGGATCCGCTGCTCGGCGTTATCGCGGATGGAGCAGGTGTTGAGAAATATCACATCGGCGACCGATATGTCGTCGGTCGGCGCGTATCCCTCACGGTTCATGACCGAGAGGACGATCTCCGAATCGGCCGCGTTCATCTGGCAGCCGTAGGTCTCCACATAGATCTTCCTCCCCGGTTCGCCGCCGGCGACGCCGGAGAGAGAGGGTTCGGTCTGCGGGAATTCTATCTGAACAGTCTTCATCTTCTCGAAAAAGTGACCTGGCAACTGACCAGCGTATGACGCGCGGGCTCTTCCCGGCGTGTAGCGACCGGCTTATTCGGCCGTCTCCTCCCCTTCGCCATCCTCCGGCATCTCCAGTTCGATCGAATGTCTGGGGGGAAGCGACTTGAGCAGGCGGATGACGAACTCCGTGCTTTTCTTCAACTCGGCGGGGGCGCCGTCGTTACGGATCACGAAATCGGCCTCCTCGACTTTCCGTTTCGCCGGAATCTGCATCGCGTCGCGTCGCCGCACATCCTCGATCGAGGCTCCGTCCCTGGCGGCGGCCCGCGCCATCCGCGTCTCCGGATCGGCATCGACCACCACGATATAATCGAACCGATCCTCCCCCCCCGTCTCGAAGATCAGAGCAGCCTCGCACGCCACCACGCGATTCCCCTTGTCGATCAGCCTGCGGGCACGGATTCCCTGCTCGGCGATCGTCCGCGGGTGGACGATACGGTTCATCGTCTCCAGCTTCTCCCGATCGTTGAAGATCGACGCGGCAAGGTACGCCCGGTTCAATTCCCCGTCGGTATACGCCTCGTCGCCGAACGCGTCGCGGATCGCCTTCTTCATGCCGGGATCGGAGACCATCAGCTCCTTGGCGATCAGATCGGCCCTGAGCACCGGGATGCCCGCCTCCTCGAAGATGTCGGCCACCGTCGATTTGCCGGAGCCGATCGAGCCGGTGAGCCCCACCAGGATATAGTCGCTGCGATTCTTCGGATCGTTTGCCATCGCCACAAATATAGAGAGAACGGGGCCTCGGAGAGAGGTTCGCGACCGAAAGGTCGATTCGTTCTGTATCATGCCGGCGACGACCCGTCATGTATTTTGGTCGCGTCTCCCCGCGGAACGGTTCCGGGGGGCGCGAATTTCAGATCCCCCCGAAGGATGATCTACCTCGACAACAACGCCACGACCCCGGTCGACCCCAACGTCCTGGAGGCGATGCTCCCCTACTTCAGCGAGCATTTCGGCAATGCGGCAAGCAGGGGACATGCGTACGGCTGGCGGGCCGATTCGGCGGTGGAGCTGGCGCGGGAGAGGATCGCGGCCGCCGTCGGGGCCGAACCGGCCGAGATCATCTTCACCTCCGGAGCCACCGAGTCGATCAATCTGGCGCTGAAGGGGACGGCGGCGACGTACAACTCCAGGGGGAATCGCCTCGTCACCGCCGCGACCGAACATAATGCGGTGCTCGACACGCTCCGCTCGCTGGAGCGCCGGGGATATCATGTCACGGTGCTGCCGGTCGACTCCGAGGGGTTCGTCGATCCCGAGGCGGTCCGCGCCGCCATCGACGACCGGACGATCGCCGTCTCGATCATGCACGCCAACAACGAGATCGGCACGATCAACGATATCGCCGCGATCGGAACGATCTGCCGTGAGCGGGGGGTCTTCTTTCATACCGACGCCTCGCAGTCGTTCGGGAAGATCGGGTTCGACGTGAACGCGATGTCGGTCGATCTGGCCTCCTTCTCGGCGCACAAACTGTACGGTCCCAAGGGGTGCGGCGCCCTCTACGTCAGGCGGCGGAGGCCCCGTGTCGTCCTTGAACCGCAGATCGAAGGGGGCGGACATGAACGGGGACTTCGTTCAGGGACGCTGAACGTCCCCGGCATCGTCGGGTTCGGAACGGCGGCGGCGATCGCGATGGAGGAGATGGGACGGGAAGCGCCGGAGACGCTGCGGCTGGCGCTGACCCTTCTGGAGGGATTGACGGCGGCGCTCCCCGACCTGCGCATCGAGATCAACGGTCCCGATCCCCGCCGATCGGTCGGGAAACGGCTCCCCGGCAACCTGAACGTGGCGTTTCACGGGATCGACTCCGCGCTGCTGATCGCGGAGCTGCGGGATGTGGCGGTCTCGACAGGTTCGGCCTGCACCTCCTCCTCCCCCGCTCCCAGCCACGTCCTGAAGGCGATCGGCCGTTCCGACGAGCTTGCCGGCTCCTCGATCCGGTTCGGGATCGGCAGGTTCACGACCGCAGAAGAGATCGGGAAGGCGATCGAACGCGTGGCCGGGGCGATCGCCAGGGTGCGGGAGCTGCGGCCGGGAGGGATATGAGGGATGTCCGAACGGTTGCGGGCGTTTCCGGTTCGAAAAACCGTCATCGGGAGCCCGAACATGCAAATAGAAGTTGCGATATGAGGGAATGCGCGCCAATTTAGCGAGCGGTCCTCCCTCTACCGGTCGAACCCGACCCCTACTTCACAAATCGGACAGCCCAATGGCCAATGCCGGCATCAACTTCGTGCTTCAGTATCCGGAACAGTTCCTGGCATACATCGATTCGAAGGAAGTTCCGATCTACCACAAATCGAACATCTTCTTCCGCGACTTCCAGTACGCGCTCTGGAGATTTCTGGACCAGAGCCAGACGAAGGTCTCCTATTCGAAGATGGAGCAACTCGCCGCCGAGGTGATCGACGCGTTCGAGGCGCGGGGGCTGGTACGAAAGATCAACAGGCAGAGCTTCGAGCTGACGGTGCCGGCGTTCACGACGGTCTTCGAGACCGCTGCTCCGGCGCCCGCGGCCGCCAAGCCGAAGCCCGCGCCGGCTGCGGCAAAGCCTGCTGCCCCGGCCGCCGCTCCGGCACCGGGAGCCGCTCCGGCACCGGGAGCCGCACCGGCGACCGCATCGAGCGGAAGCCCGGTCACCGTGGAATCGGCCAGGGCGATGTCCGATACGGAGCGCGCCGCGAAGATCGCCGAGATCCAGGCCAGAATGGCGGACGCGAAGGCGCGGCGGCTGGCGGGGGGATGATCCGGTCGGTGAAACCGATCTCCTCGTTCGGTTGTTGGGATATCGAGCAACCGCGTCCAATGCGACGCCGCGTCCCGCGGAACGGAATGTTTCGACGGACGTGAGATCGATACCGAATGAAGAGAACGGAGAAGGTGATGGACTCGACCGAGATCGATTCAGGGGCCGCGGAACGGCCCGACCCGAACACAAGGGCGCCGGAAGCAGGGAGCCCGCCGGCTGCGGGAAGAATTTCACCGGCGGAGAAGGCCGAGCCCTCAGGGGTTCCGGTTCAGGAACAGCGGCACAACGCCGACCCGAACGCTCCGCAGCGGCATGTCGTCCCTCCGGGCGAGACCGACAGAAGCGATGCCGTCGGCGGCATCCCCGTATCCTCCACCCTGCCGCTTCCCGATCTGGGAACGGAGGAGGCCCGCCGGGAGGCGCAGGTTCCGAAGATCCCGCCGCCCGAGGATGCGGGGGCCGGCACCTCGATCCAGGAGAACGATCCGAACGTGGAGCATCCCCGGCACTAGGTGGTTCAAACTTCGCAGGGGCTCTCGATCGTCTATACGCTCGACGGTCATTTCATCCGGCTTCCGTCCGCGGTCTCCGCGTGCGGCCGGATCAACACGATTGCAGAACGCCCGCACGTCGGCGCCGATATCTGTCACGCCGGCGGGGCATCACGACTATATCACGACATGGAAGACGTTATCATCAGTGAGCCGAAGGCAGCTCCGGCGACCCCCATCGTCCTCACCGAAAAGGCGGTGGCCGAGGTCATGCGCATCATGGAGCAGAACAGCATTCCCGACACGTACGGACTTCGCGTCGGGGTGAAGGGTGGGGGATGTTCCGGTCTGAGCTATACCCTGGCATTCGACGCCGACAAGCGTGAAGGGGACAAGGAGCTGACGGTCGAGGGGGTACGCCTCTTCATCGACAGCAAGAGCCTCTTCTATCTGATGGGAACCGAACTCGATTTCACCGACGGTCTCAACGGTCGGGGCTTCGTGTTCAACAACCCCCAGGCGGTCAAGACCTGCGGGTGCGGTTCCAGCTTCGGCGTCTGAGATGAACCACGGGACAGGCCCGGCGCCCTCCCTCGACGAACGCAAGGCGGAACGTGGAAAGCTACGCTCCGCCTTTGTCGTATCATGAACCCTCGAAATCGATACGGAATCAAACGTATAAGGACACGTTATATGGAAGATCAATTCAAGCTGTCGCCGCTGAAACCGGATCAGGGGCTGAAGCCGGACCAGGGCCCCCGGAGCGCCCCCTCCTTCCGTCCCGATCAGCCCCTCGACAACGACCCGAACTACGACGTCCTGGTGGACAAGCTCCACAACAAGACGATCGAACGGAAGATCATCTGGGAGATCGGGGACGAGCCGGATGAGTACGTGGCGTCGCTGCGCGGCAAGACCACCTTCACGATCCGCCGCATCAAGGAGAACTACCGCTACGTTCTGACGATGCGGAACGAGACCGACGAGATCGTCTTCAGGATCTCCCACGACAACCTGGAGGCTCGCTCCAGCGAGGCGCTGCTGCGGCTCTACAAGCTGGCCGAACGGATCGCCAAGCAGATTGACGACGAGGTCGACAAGGCGATTCACATGCTCGACGACCTGGATGACGACGAATAACGTCACATTATCGAAATTTTTCTTCCCCCCCTGTTAGGAATTCCCCCGCGGACCCGTCTCATCAGTAGTTGGGACGGGTTCGCCGTGCCCCAGCCGTTCTCGTCCGTCACGGTCGCCGACCCTCCCCGGCCCCCGCAGTTCTTAAAAATTGCCGGATTCGAGGGGGGAGTTCCAAAGCCGTTGCCGACGATTCACACGTGATGTAATATCACGCCGTGTCGTGAAAAGTTGTTGTCAATGACCGCGTTCTTTTCTAATGTTGCACGGTTTGAGGGTTACCCCCATTGCCCCATTTACCGTGCCGCAGGGACGACACAGGGGAACCCGGCCGACTACGAATCAGTTGCTCAACCTCTCAACCATACCGGAGCATCACGGATGTATCACAACTACCTTAAACTGCGGAACGGGCTATGCACGCTGGCCCTTCTCTGCATACTGACCTGCACGGGCTGGGCGCAGTGGAGCACGCTTCCTGCCGCGCTCCCGGACCAGCTGAACTGGACTCAGACCACCGTCCTTAACGGAAAGCTCTACACGTTCGGCGGTATTTCCTCACAGCAGTACCTGGCCGCAGCCCAGGTGCTCGATCTGGCCAACCCGACCGCGTGGACCCCGATAGCCGGCATGGCGAACATCCGCTTCGGCGGCTACGCCGCAGCGATCAACGGCAAGATCTACATCGTCGGCGGCACGAGCAACTCCGACCAGAGCCTCGCTCTGGCAACGACCGTCCTGGAGTACGATCCGGGAACGAACTCGTACACCACGAAGTCGCAGATCCCCGTTCCGGTGACCCAGTTCGCCGGCGCCGTCATCGGCAGCAAGATCTACATCATCGGCGGTGAGACCAACATCATCACGCAGCAGGGACAGATTCCGACCAGGACCGCTGCCGTCCAGGTCTACGACGTCGCGGCCAACACCTGGAGCACCTCCACCGACGCGCCGTACATGGCATCGTATGCCGGCGCAACGGCGGTCAACGGCGTTCTCTACCTCGCCGGCGGCTTCCAGACCAGCTCCGTCTCCTTCCTCGACAAGGCCTACAAGGGAACCGTCACCCCGACCAACATCGACTGGGTGCAGATCCCCTCTCTTCCCGCTCCTCTCCAGCGCCACGCCATGGGCTCGGTGGGCGGCAAGGTCTACGTGGCAGCGGGCGTCGGCCCGGAGGGAGCCTCCGAGAAGACCTATGTCTACGACCCCGTCACGAACAAGTGGGCCAACGACTACCCGATGACCGCCGCACCCTACAACGGCGCGGGCCTGCCGACCGACGGTACCTCGCTCTACTATCCGGGCGGCTACCAGAACGTCAGCACCTTCAAGTTCACCCCGGCCGCGCCGGCGCCTGTCGCCGTCGTCGGTCCTCAGAAGATCGCGCTCACGGTGAAGTCGGGCGCCTCGGTCCAGACCCAGATCACGATCGCCAACCGCGGCCTGCAGCCGCTGACCGGCACGGTCGAGATCGCCACGGCCGACCAGGCATGGCTCTCCACGAACCTCCCGAACATCAACGTCGCCCCGTCGGGGAGCGCAACGGCACAGTTCACGGCCAACAGCGCCTCGCTGACCGTCGGCATGCACAAGGCCACGGTCAACGTGAAGACCAACGACGCGACGAACGCCACGATCCCGGTCACGATCTACTTCTTCGTCGAGGAGAACCCGATCCGCCTTCCGTTCACCGCCGTGATCGAAGAGGTCGGCGGAAGCTGGTGCCCGCCGTGCTACGCCGGCGGCGAGCTTCTGAAGTCGATCAAGCAGACGCAGGGAGACAAGGTTCGGACGATCGCCTATCACTCGAACCAGGGGGGCAGCCCGACGAACACCGACCCGCTCCATTTCCCCGGAGGCTACAACGTCGCCGTGGCGCTCGGTCTTCCCTTCTTCCCGGCCGCTTCGTTCAGCCGCTACACCTTCCCGGGCGAGGTCGCTCCGATGGTCGGCGCCGAGAAGTGGGAGTCGTATCTCGGCGCTCTGATGTCGGCGATCCCGTATGAGGGCGCCAAGGTCGAGATCACGAAGCGCACGTTCAACGCGGCCACGAACACCGTGACCGCAGAGATCAGCGTGACCCTCGCCGATGCCCTCGTGATGACCGAAGGTCTTACGATCAACGCCACGGCGCTGGTTCTCCAGGACGGCATCGTCTACCGCCAGGCATCGCCGAGCGGATACGTCGATCCGTACACGTACGATCACGTCGTCCGCGGCGTGGGACCGTCGACCCTCGGCGCTCCGCTGACGATCAACCAGAACGATCTGGTCGACGGAAGCATCATTCCGCCGGGCACGACCATGACCGGCACCCTGACGGTGAACGTCGACGTCTCGACGAACCAGGGAACGCCGGCCGGACAGAAGTTCGCGTTCGACCCGGAGAAGTCGGAGCTCGTGGTCCTTGCTCACGTCAACTTCGGCAACGCGCCGGGCCCGATCCTCGGATCGGCTGAGATGGAAGTGACCGAGGAGACGACGCCGGGTGCGACGATCTCGATCGCGACCGGTACCTCCGCCAAGACGATCGAGCCGATGACGACGGCCACGTACGAGACGACGATCCAGAACCTCACGGACGCTCCGCAGATGGTTCACGTCACCCGCAAGACGAACAACGTCCCGACCGGCTGGACCAGCTCGTTCATGGTCGGCGCCACGGAGTACACGGACGTCACCACCGCGATGGTCAGCATCCCGGCCGGCGCCTCGATCAAGGTGACGGTGAAGGTCAACGGCAACACCGAGAAGGAGACGGGAACGATCTCCTTCGAGTATGAGGCCGGTGAGACGATCCTGAACCAGACCTACACGACGACGACGACGGAGCTGGAGACGACGGGTGTGGATGAGCCGACGACCGGTCTTGCCGGCCTGAGCCTCTCCGAGAACACGCCGAACCCGGCAGCGACGATCACCCGCTTCAACTACACCCTCCCGACGGCTTCGCAGCCGACGATCGAGGTGTTCAACCTGAGCGGCGAGCGTCTCTCGACCCTGAACCAGGGGCAGCGCGAGGCAGGCCGTCACACGGCAGACCTCGACGTCACGACCCTCGGCAACGGCACCTACGTCGTGGTCCTCACGGCGAACGGTCGCTCGGTCAGCCGTCAGATCACGGTCGTCCGGTAAACGATATCGTACAATATTCCGTCAGAAGGGCGGAGAGGGGTCGTTCGCGGCCCCTCTCCCCTTCCACGGATCGATTCAGCAATCTCTCAGCAACCGGGCCAATGGGCTCAACCAATGGAGTTATCATGAAGAAGAGTCTACGAGTTACTGCACATCTGCTTGGGACGCTTTGTCTCTTCGTGCTGGTGAGCGCATCGGTCTCGGCGCAGAAGTCGGGACTCGTTCTGACGGTCGATGAGCCGCACGTCACCGACTTCCCCGATTACCAGCTCAAGACCATCGACTACCCCATCACGGTGCTGAACCCGACGAGCGCCCCGATCGACCTCTATGTGGTGCGCCTCGTCAACAACCTTCCGGAGCAGGGAATGCTTACCCAGGTCTGCCTGGGAGACAAGTGCTACAATCCGGAGGAGTATGAATACCCGGTCGTGAAGGTGGCGCCGGGGACCAGCCCCTTCTGCAAGATCACCCTCACCACGCCGCTGAAGAGCCAGAGCGATGCCCGCATCGTCCTGACCTTCCAGAACGGCATGGGAGGGGGTGTCGACACCGTTGAAATCATCGGTATGGAGTCCAGGACCAGCGCCGTCGAGTACGGCTCGGGCGTCGTCTCGATCCTCAACTCCTATCCGAACCCGGCCGTCGCCGATGTCGCGATCACTCTTCCGCAGGGAGCGGTGATCGGCGCAGGCGCGACCCTCCGTATCTACGATGCCATGGGAGCAGAGGTCGCCGATCGCTCGGCCGAGGCAGCCCAGGCCGTCGGGACCTCCTCGGTCCGTTTCTCCGTCGCCGATCTCCGGTCGGGCGCGTACTTCTACCGCCTTACCGTGAACGAGCGCGAGTACGCCGGTTCCATGACCGTCGCCCGGTAATCGGGCCCGCGTCGACAAGCGTTATCCGAACCGGGAGCATGCGATCATGCTCCCGGTTTCTTTTTTGGGGAAAGCGGTCGCACGCGGTCGATATCATCACATGACGAGCAACATATTCTTACGCTCCCTCCTTCCCTGTTCCTGAAAAAATCGGCATGTTGCGGCCCCACGGCCGGGCTGAACGCCGGGCCTGGAATACGGCAACTGTCCACTACTAGGAGATCAACATGGCATATACTTGGGAGTTTCGTCCGCGTCCGTACAGCGATGCGGAAGCGGCCGATCTGTTGGGAGCGGTGATAGATGCGGAAACCGCCGACTGGCATTACAACAAGCACCACAAGGGCTATGTCGATGCCATGAACAAGATCGAGCAGGAGCTCGAAGGGGCCGATCGCGCCGCCGCCAACGGCAACTACTCCACCGTAGGCGAACTGAAGCGGAGGTTCACCTGGAACCATGCCGGCGCCCTGCTGCACGATATCTACTGGGAAGTGATGGGAGGAGACGGCGACCAGACCAAGGGTCCGAACGTGCTGGCGGCGATCGAGAAGAACTTCGGCTCGTTCGACCAGTGGAAGGCCGACTTCCGCGCCTGCTGCATCGCTGCGAAACTCTCCGGCTGGGGCGTTCTGACGTTCGACCAGCTCTACTCCGGCAGACTGATCAACCTTGAAGTCGACGAGCATCATTACGGCGCCATGTGGGGAGGGATCCCGCTGATCCCGTGCGACGTGTTCGAGCACGCCTACTACCACAAGGACGGCCCCGGACGCGCCGTGTATGTGGACAATTTCATCGCGAACCTGAACTGGGAGCGGATTGAAGCCCGCTATCTCAAGTACGTCCGCTGACGGTTCCGGCTCGTTCCCGGAGATCATGTTCGGGCGGCCCGTCGAGGCCGCCCGTTCCGTCTGACTCCCTCTCCTGCCCGGACAAAGATTATCCCGACGGTCTCGATGATGAACCTAGAACGATAGATCGTGTATGTCCAGGATCGGCCTGTTTCCGCTTAATATCGTCCTCTTCCCCGGCTCCTCGTATCCGCTTCATATCTTTGAAAGCAGATACAAGACGCTGATCGGCGAGGTCCTGGCAAGCAACGGCGAGTTCGGGATCAACCTGGTGGAGAACGGCAAGATGTTTCAGGTGGGATGCCTGGCACGCGTCAGCGACGTGACCCGCCGCTACGAGGACGGCAAGCTCGACATCGTTACCCTCGGGACCAGACGCTACTCGATCAAAGGCTACACCACCGGCGAGAAACCGTACATCATGGCGGAGGTGGAGCCGTTCGAGGATGACGACATCGAGACGAACTACGAGCTTCTGGAGTCGTCGATCAGCCTCTACAACCAGCTCGTCGAATCGGTCTACGGCGACGCCGAGGAGGTCCTGGACCCCTCGCAGTGGATCGGCGGCGGCGCCGGGTTCCGGATGGCGCAGAAATGCGGCCTCGAACTGGTGCTCCGCCAGCGCCTGCTGGAAATGCGCTCGGAGAACGAGCGCCTGGAATTCCTCCACGGCTACCTGAAGGATCTGGTTCCCAAGATCAAGAAGATGGAGACCGTGCAGCAGCTCAGCCGGAACGACGGCTACATGAGGACGTCGTAATCCCTCAGCTCTCCTCCCTCAACGCCCTGATCCGCTGCCGGGCCCTGGTCACATAGGTCGAGGAAGGATATTCCGTGAGAATCTTCGCGTACAGTTCCAGCGCCTTCGCCTTGTCCTCCAGATTCCGTTCGGCGATCTCCGCCGCGTGGAAGAGCGCCCGATCAGCCACCGTCCCCTCCCGGTAATCCGCCGCGATCGTCTGAAGCGTCGCCGATGCCTCGGCGTACTGCTCCAGGTTCTCCTGCGCCGTCGCCTTGTTCAGCAGAGCGTCGTCGGCCAGCGGCGTGGGGGCCGAGGCGATCACCTTGTCCAGTTCCTCCACGGCATCCTTCCACTTTCTCTGCAGCAGATAGAGTGAACCGGTCGCGTAGTGGCGCAGGTCGTCGTCGCGCTTCTCCAGGTTCTCCTGCAGCACCATCTGATATTCGAGGGCGTCGTTCGCCGCCTCGCTTCCGGTGTTGGCGGAGAGATTGTCGAACATGCTCTTCGCCTCCTTGAAGCGTCCGGAGTAGAAGAGGGTCTGGGCATACTTCAGCGAACTCTGCTCGCGCAGGGAGACGGCCTGGGGGGTGTCGCCGGGAATATCCATCAGATCGTGATAGATCTTCTCCGCCTGGTCGATCCGGCCGGTGCGGAGGTACAGATCCCCCTCGAAGAGGGTCGCCTCCGGCACGACCGCATGACGAGCGCCCAGCTCCTTCAGCGTGCCGATCGTGGCGAGCGCCTCCTCCGGGTTGTCGAGCTCGTCGGCCTGCAGCCGCGCGATCTGGAGATAGGCTTCGGCAACGGCCGGCGACTCCGGCTGTCCCTCGATGAACTCCTCGTACCGCGATATCAGTTTCTTCGCGTCCCCCTCCGAGCGGACTCCGGCGCGCCTGTAGCTCTCCTCCAGCGCGCGGGTGTAGCTGAATATCACACTGGGATAGAGGGGGCTTGTGGCGGGATAGGTCGCCAGGAAATACTCGAACGCCTTGATCGCCACTTCATACTTCTCGGTACGATATGCCCGGTCGGCGAAGGCGTAGATGTTGGAGCCTTCGGCGTTGCGGCGCTCGTCGAGCCGCCTGGCGACCTGGAACGCCCCTTCGTAATCGTTCATCTCCGTATAGAGCCAGGAGAGAAGCTCCAGGAAGGGGATCGGGTCCCTGGCGCGATCGGCATGCTTCTCGGTCACCTCGATGGCGGCCTTGGCCCCCTCCGGGTTGGCGGTGAACATGCCGAGCCCCCCCATCACGAAGTTGAGCCGGCCGGGGTTATCGTTCAATAATCCGATATATTCCTCGGCCGCCTCCCTGTAGCGGCCGATGATGCCGTAGATCTGCGCGAGCTGGTCGGCGAACGTCTCGCGTCCCCCCAGACGGCGACGGCCGCTCCGGTAGGTCTCGACGGCTCTGTCGAAGAGTCTCAGCTCCGTCTGGACCTGCGCGATATACATATAGGTCATCGGGTCGTCCGGCCGCTTCTCGACGGCCGTCATCCACTGCGTCTCGGCCTCCCCCCGTTTTCCCAGACGATGAAGAAGCCCGCCGTAGAAGGCGCGCAGCTCCACGTCGGCGGGATGCGCGGTGATCCGCGCCTCGACGATCGGGGCAAGATCCGCGAACTGCTGCATCATGGCATAGGTCCGCCTGACCCCCTCGAAATAGGCGTTCGACATCGGGTCCAGGTCGTACAGCTCCTTGTAGACGCGGGCGGCGTTCTTGAGATCCCCGGCGTCCTCGTACCCCTGCGCAAGCTTGAAGCGGCGCTGCTCCTCGGTGACCTGTGCCTCCAGGCGTCCACCGGTCGTGAGCAGGAGAGAGAGCAGGGCCAGGATGGGGGCCGTCCTTTTCCTCATCTGCGTGAATGGTTGCATGTGATCATCGAAGTATCGGAATCACCTCGGTCTGAAGAGGCTCGCTCGGGACAAGGATGTCGCCCTCCTCTGTAATAACGACGTCCAGTTCGCTTCTGATCCCGAAGTCCCCCTGAAGGTAGATTCCCGGTTCTATGGAGAACGACGTCGCCGACAGAATCGTGCGTGTATCGTGGGTCTCGAAATTATCGAGGTTGGCGCCGGCGCCGTGAAGGTCGGTCGCGATGCTGTGTCCGGTGCGATGAATGAAGTTCGATCCATAGCCCTCATCGGAGATGACCCGGCGCGCGATGTCGTCGGCCTCTCCGCCGGTGATCCGGCTTCCGTTCCTGAAGGCTTCACGGACCGCATCGAACGCGCCGTCGCGGGCACGGCGGACGATATCGAAAACGCGGGTGAAGCGCTCCGGCACCTCCGTACCGACATAGCCGACCCAGGTGATGTCGCCGAAGACGGCGCCGGGGAACGCCTCGCGCGCCCAGAGGTCGATAAGGAGGAAATCCCCCTCCCGTATCTCGGCCGAGCGTTCCTCGGTCGGTTCGTAGTGGGGGTTGGCGCTGTTCGGTCCGGCCCCGACGATCGGCGGATGATCGGTCACCAGCCCGCGCCGCTCGAACCCGGCGAGGATCTGCTGCTGCACCTCGTACTCGGTGATCCGCCCCCCTTCCTCGACCGCCCGTTTCACGGACGCGAACGCCTCCATCATCACCTCCCGGACCCCCTTCCCCGCACGCACGGCAGACTCGATCCGTTCGGGGGAGAGGCGCGCCTCCAGACTCGAAATAAGATCGCCCGACGATACGACGTTGACGCCGAACGATCGGACGAGCTCCACCGTCCCGGCGTCGACCTTGGCGATGACGGGGATCTCGTTGAACGGAGAATATTCCATCGCAACCGATCCTATCCCCTCCAGCATCCCCTTCACCCCGGCGACGAACTCGTCGTGGCTGGAATAGGCGGTGATGCTTCCGGTCATGTGCGCGGCGATATGAGGCTCGATACGATGCGCCAGCCCGCGCGCCTCCCCTTCGGCCGGGATCAGATAGGCCCAGCGACGGGTCTGATGGACCTCCGGGCTCATCCCCAGAATCCTGACGGCGATCGGATTGGAATCACGGAAGCTGTAGAGAAGCCACGCCTCGATCCCGTTCTCCCTGAGGATCGCCTGAATCTGCTGCAGTCGTTCGTTCGTCATATACGATGGAAGATAGAAGTTGGTGAGTCCGCACGGCAAGGTAAAGGTAGGGCGTGTTACCCTTTTTTCGTGGCCTATATGTTTGACAATTTGATACGTGGGGCTATGTTTGAAGGATCCGATGCCGGGACTCCCCGGCATCGGACTAACTGTCGGTCGTCCGGGGCTACCGGACGGCCATCGACCCAACGAATCTGCCAACGGAGCTACTATGGACGACATGGGAACCGGTCTCCTTATCATCATCTTACTGATCGCCGTCGCGGCCTACATCTTCTTTGCCTACTGCCTGACGAAGATCGCGGAAAAGACCGGTCAGGAGAACCACGCGTGGATGGCATGGATACCGATCGCCAACTTCTTCCTGATCATCAGGATGGCAGGCCGCCCGACCTGGTGGGGAGCCAGTATTCTCCTTGCCATGATACCGATCGTGAACTTCATCGGCGCTCCCCTGGTGCTGGTCGTATCGATCATCTGCTGGATGGAGATCGCCCGTCGATGCGGTCATGAAAGCTGGTGGGGGATCATCGCGGCGCTTATCGGCATCGTTGGCCTCCCGTACCTTGCGTTCGCCGAAGGGAATCATCCTACAACGGCCGAAGCGGAAATCTGAGACCGGGAAATGTCGAGCTGTGAGGACGTTCCCTGAACGGTTCCTCCCTCGGGGTCGCATGACGTAGTACGATATGAAGGCGCGCCGCCGGAGGGCGCGCCTTCGACATTGTTTCGCCCTCAATTGTATCTGAGACATCCGTTCGGTACATTTGCCCCCTACGCCGACAACTTCTTTCGTGTCATCAATGTCGACGCGGTACAGCACAACCGACCGCAGCCGGGCCGTTCGTGACGCCGCCGATGCAACCCAATTTCTCTCTCAATGCAGCCGATCCATATCAAACGCATTCTGGCCCCCACGGACTATTCCGACCACTCCTACTACGCAATGCGATATGCCCTGTCGCTCGCACGGCAGTGGGAAGCGGAGCTGCATCTGCTGAACGTCCTGGAGCCGGCGGTATTCCCCACCGAAGCGGGGCTTACCCCGATGGGGCTGATGAACCTGGACGACGAGCTCGCCACCGCCTCCGACCGTTCCATGACGGAGCTTCTGCTCCGCGACGAGCTCAAGGGGCTCACGACGGTCACCGCCGTCTCGCACGGACGGGCCAGCTCGGCGATCATCGAGTACGCCCAGGAACACGACATCGATCTGGTGGTGATCGCGACGCACGGACGCACAGGTCTGGAACATCTCATCTTCGGCTCCACGGCCGAACGGGTGGTCCGCGAGAGCCCCTGCCCCGTTCTCACCGTGCGCACGCCGCGCGGGCTTGAGTAACTCCGTCCAGCCAGCTTCGCCGGCCGGGCCGCGCGCGGGGACCCCGCACGCCGACCCGGCCGTGGCGTTGTCCCCCCTCTCCCGCCCCGACCGGGCCTTATCGAACATGCAATTCCTACTATGTCAGCAAGCAAACTGATCACGATAGAACGGCAGATCGCCGAACAGGAGCACCAGTTCACCCACGCGACGGGTGAGTTCAGCCGGCTCCTGCGCGATCTGACCCTGGCCGTCCGGGTCATATCGCGGGAGGTCCGACGGGCCGGCCTGGTCGATATCCTGGGGCTCGCCGGGACGGAGAACGTTCATGGGGAGGCGGTGAAGAAACTCGATGAGTTCTCCAACGACACGATCATCCGCGCGATGCGCTACGGCGGGCATCTCTGCGCCATGGCGTCGGAGGAGTCCGAGGGGCTGATCCCCATCCCCTCCGGAGCCGAGAAGGGGAGCTACGTCCTCCTCTTCGACCCGCTCGACGGTTCCTCCAACATCGATGTGAACGTCACCATCGGCACCATCTTCTCCGTCCTGCGGCGCGTGACGCCGGACGACGGCGGCGACGGAACGATGGACGATCTGCTCCAGCCCGGCTACAAGCAGGTGGCCGCCGGCTACGCCCTCTACGGGAGCAGCACCCTTCTGGTCTACACCACCGGACAGGGGGTCGACATGTTCACCTACGATCATACCATCGGAGAATTTCTCCTCTCGGCCAGCAGGGTCGTGATGCCGTCGAAGGGAAGGATCTATTCGATCAACGAGGGGAACTCGATCAACTGGAACGAGGGAACCCGCCGATACGTGGAGTACGTGAAGCAGCAGGACGCGGCGACGGAACGCCCGTACAGTCTGCGATATATCGGCACGGCCGTCGCGGATGTACATCGCACTCTGATCTATGGCGGCTGTTTCCTCTATCCTGCCGACCGGAACTCCCCGAACGGCAAGCTCCGCCTGATGTACGAGGTCAACCCCCTGGCGATGCTCGTGGAGCAGGCGGGGGGACTGGCGATCGACGGGACGCGCAGGGTGCTCGATATCGAGCCGGCCAGCCTGCACCAGCGTACCCCTCTGATCTGCGGGAGCCGCGAGGATGTCCTCAGGGCACGGGAGTTCATGATCGGCGACGATTCGTCGACCGACGGAACGGCATGAGCCGGGAACCGCGCACGATCGCCCTCACCGTCGGAGATGTCAACGGAATCGGAATCGAGGTGATGGTCAGGGCGCTCGCCGCCCACCCTCTTCCCGAGGGATGGGAGCCGGTCGTCGTCGGCAGCGAACGGCTTCTGAAGGAGTATCTGGAGAAGATCCCCGGACTCAACGGCTCGGTCTCGGATGGGAAACTCCGTTGCGGGGATGTCGACGTCGCGATGCATGATCTCCCGTCGGAGGGGGAGGTATCGTTCGGAAGAACCGACGCCCGGGCCGGAAAACTCGCCGGCGACGCGGTGACGACCGCCGCTCGGATGGCGCTGGAGGGAACCGTCGACGCCGTCGTCACGATGCCGATCTCCAAGCAGGCGCTCCATGCGGGAGGATACGACTTCCCCGGCCACACCGAGCTGCTGGCCCATGTGACGGGGGGCGTGCCGATGATGATCCTGATGACCGAGGGGTTACGGGTAGCTCTCGTTACGATCCATATTCCACTCTCCGCCGTCCCTCCTCTCATCACCCGGGATCTTGTTCTCTCCCGTCTCCGGCAGTTCCATCGAACGTTGAGGATCGATTTCGGCCTGAGCGATCCACGGATCGCGGTGCTGGCTCTGAACCCTCATGCAGGCGAGGGGGGGGATCTGGGGGATGAGGAGATCCGTGAGATCACGCCGGCGCTGGAGCGCGCCCGGTCGCTGGGATTGAACGCCGACGGGCCCTACCCCGCCGACGGGTTCTTCGCCCGGTTCCTCCCGGGCGGCCAGGAGGGGGTGCTCGCGATGTATCACGACCAGGGGCTGATCCCCCTGAAGTTCCTGGCGCGCGGCGGCGGCGTGAACGTCACGGCGAATCTGCCGATCGTACGGACCTCCCCGGACCACGGCGTCGCGTTCGACATCGCCGGCCGCGGGATCGCCGACGAACGGAGCGTGATCGAAGCGATCGTCGCCGCCGTGGAGATAGCGCAGCGGAGAAACGAGGCTCCGAAGGAAGAAGACGACCGACCGAAGCATCGATAAACGCGAACTCCCGTCCGGAACGATCCGGACGGGAGTTCTTTCATTCTGCTCCCAAAGCGATATTGTTCGGACGCCGGGCCGTTACCGGAACAGCGTATCCTCCACCGGCTTGTTCACTTCGTACTTGACGTCGCGAACCGTCAGCGGGTTGGCCGTTCCCATCTCGATCTCCATCTTGTGCGGCATCATCACCCCTTCCACGGGGCGCCAGTCGGCGTAGGAGACCGACGATCCGTCACGGATCTCCTTGCGGATCGGAAGGCTGGTCTCCGGATCGATGAAGTAGCGGACCTGCGTCCCCTTCGGGAACTTCACTTCCAGGATGAGCGCCTTCTTCCCGCCGACCTCCTTGGTCCCCGCCGTCCGCAGCGCGCCCTTCATCTCACTCAGATATGCTTCCGGCATGATGTGGGTCGCTTCCATCACTCGCGTCAGCTCCGGCTCGATCACCTCGAACTCCTTCGACATCCCCTTCGGTCCCCCGGAGCCCATCGTCCGGACGTCGAGCGCGCGCGTGCCGTTGATGAACCGCTCCATCTTTCCCGCCCCCAGATTGATCTCGAAGTAGAGCTTGTTCGGAGCGGCCTCGGTAACCTTGTAGGTGCCGTTCATCTGCTGGTCGCGCGGGCCGCCGGAGACCTTGCCGGTGAAGCTGCGGGAGGTCACGCTCTTCATCTTCTTCTCCCCTCCCATCGCGTTCACCATCTTCTTCCAGAGATCCTCGGCCTTGATGCCGACGTCGATCTGCGCATTGTCTTCCATCGGATTCAGATCCGAATCCCACAGCTCCACCTGTCCGAACGGCGCGAGCTTGGTTCTGACCTCGGAGGCCTTCCCGATCACGACCACGGCAAGATCCTCCGTGCTCAGATATTTCTTCGCCAGGTCCCTGATTTCCTTGCCGGTGGTTCCGGCATAGGCGGGGATCAGCTTGGAGTAGTAGTCGTCCGGAAGCCCGTAGAAGTCGATCGACTGCACGCGCATCGCCGTGACGTTCGGGTCGGCGATCGACATCAGGAAGCCTCCCACGGAGGACTGCACGTTCCTGTTGAGCTCGTCGGCCGGCGGCTCCTCGGTCTGGATACGCTCGATCTCGTGGAACATCTCCTTCAGCGCCGAGTCGGTCACCGAGTTGCGGACATCGGCGCCGGCGACCCAGCGGCCTGCATGAAGGTTGCCGTCGAACGAGCTGAACGGGGTATAGGTGTAGGCGTGGGTCTCGCGCAGATTCATCGCAAGACGATTTCCCAGACCGGTTCCCCCCCCCAGCATGCTGTTCAGGATGAATGTCCTGGGGCGATCCTTATAGTCGCTCAGCATCGGTCCCTTGCCGATCACGCGGATCGAGCTCTGCACCGAGGTTGGGCGGTCGACGAGGACGATCCGGCGGCCGGTCCGCTCCGGGAACTTCGGCTGCGGCACGATCGGAAGGGGTCCCCCCTTCCAGCTTCCGAACGTCCCCTGCACGATCTTCTGCACATCGTCTCGCGAGAAGTCTCCGACCACCGCCAGGGTGGTGTTGTTCGGCACGAAATAGGTATGGTGATACGCCTTGATCATCTCCTGCGTCACGCGCGTGAGCGACTCCTCGGTCGGCATGGAGCCGTACGGGGTGCTCCCGTAGAGAAGCTTGTTGATGGCGTAGTCGGCCAGGAACTCCGAGCGCGCCTTGGCGGACTTGAGCCCCGTGATCTGCTCCTGCCTGTACTTCTCGATCTCCTCGGTCGAGTAGGCGGGATGCATGACCGCGTCGGAGAACATCTCCAGGATCACCGGAAGATGCTTCTTCAACCCGGTGGCGGTCACGATGATCGCATCGGCCGAAGCCGAGGCGCCGACGCTTCCTCCCACGAAGTCGATCTTCTCGGCGAAGTCGTGGGCCGAGCGTGTCGCGGTCCCCTTGGTCAGAAGGTCGGCCGTGAAATCGGCGACGGAGGGGACCGGATCACGGCTGTTGCCGCCGCGCACCAGCATCCGGAAGGTGACCAGCGGACGGTCGTCGTGAATGAAGAAGACCTTGAGGCCGTTCTGAAGCGAGAAGGTCTCGAATGCCGGGAACGACGCCTTCGGGGGCGGATCGGCGGCCGGTTGCTTGGTCCGGTCGATCTGCGCCGGAAGTTGTTGAGTCATGAGGACTGCTGTAAGCATGAAGGCCGAAAGGGCCCTGGATATATTCATGGCGCTGCAATGGTTAACCGTGGTTGTTGAATTCTTCAAGATGCTTATCCTCCCTGCTCACCGGGGAGATACTTGAGAATGACCCGGTTGTTCCTGGTCAGATACTTCTGCGCGACCCGCTGGATCGACTCCCGCGTGACGGCCATGTATCTGTTGATCTCGGTGTTGATAAGCTCCGGATCACGGAAGAAGGTCTCGTAGCTGGCCAGGGCCTGCGCCTTGTCGAGCGCGTTGTTGAACCGACGGGCGAACTGCGTTTCGATCTGGTTGCGCGCCTTCTGGAACTCCTCTTCGGTCACGCCCCCCGTGACAACTCCCTCGATCTCCTTGTCGAGCTCGACCCCGAGATCCTCCATCGTCACCGTCGGGTGCGAGACGGCGAAGAGCCCGACGAAGCCGGCCAGCTCCATTGCCGCCGGGAACGCCTGCGCCGCCACCGCCAGCCGCTTCTGATCGACGAGCTGACGGTAGAGCCGGGAGCTCTGCCCGGTGGCGAGTATCGTTGTCAGATACTCCATGGCGTACGAATCCTCATCCCCGTTCTTCGGTCCGCGATATGCGTAGATCAGCGCGGGGAGCGGGGTCTGCTCCTCCTTCACCTCAACGCTCTTCTCGGCCGTTCCCAGCGGCAGATCGAACTTCGGGCGCTCGATCTCGGCGCCGCGCGGGATCGCGGCGAAGTACTCCTCCACCAGCTTCCTCGTCTTCGCGATGTCGATGTCGCCGACGATCGCAAGGACCGCGTTGTTCGGCACGTAATACTTCTTGTAGAAGGCGCGGAACTCGTCGATGGTGGCCTGATCGATATACTGCGACTCGCCGATCGGGCTCCACTCGTACGGCGTGCCGGCCGCGACGTTGGCGCCGATGTTGGAGAAGACCGATCCGTACGGCGTGTTCTCGTAGCGGGCCTTCCGCTCCTCCTTGACGACGCCGCGCTGGGTCTCCACCCCGATCTCCTCCACCTTCCCGTGCAGCATCCGCTCGGATTCGATCCAGAGGGCGAGCTTCAGTTCGTTGGAGGGGAGCATGATCTCGTAGCCCGTCTCGTCCCACGAGGTAAAGGCGTTCAGATTTCCCCCGGCCGCCTGGACGATCTTGTCGATCGTGTGGCGCGGAATGTTCTCCGACCCCTCGAACATGAGATGCTCGAAGAAGTGGGCGAAGCCGGTCCTGTCGGGCCGCTCGTTCTTGGAGCCGACGTGGTAGTGGACGAAGGTCGCCACCACCGGCGCGCTCTTGTCGACCGAGAGGATCACGCGAAGGCCGTTGGGGAGTTCGAATTTCTCGTACTTGATCTGCGGAAGGTCCGCGGCGACGGCGCTGGCCGCCATCGCCGTCGCCAGGGAGAGCCCGGCGATGACTGCATGTCGTTTCCGTGCGGGTAGGAACATGGAAGTTGTCCGAATCGGATTATTGAGCGTGAAGTTCATCTGCATAGGAAGGGCGCAAATTTACGAAGGCCCGCGGGAATTGTTGCATCCCGGGAGCAGGATCGCAAGAGAGGATCGGCCGCCCCCTTCCCGGGAGGATCGATAGCCGGAAATCGGGCGGAAGAACGTAGTTTCGCCCCGATCCTCCCCGATCGATCCCCGGCTCTTGCCGAACATCCCGACACGATACCGTCCCACCGGCCGGTTCGAGCCGCGCTCGGACCGTCTCTACATTGCGTTCAACAAGCCGTACGGCGTCCTCTCGCAGTTCACCGAATCGGAGGACCCCGCCAAACGGACCCTTGCGGAGTTCGGCTTCCCCCCCTTCGTCTATCCCGTGGGACGGCTCGATTACGACAGCGAGGGGTTGCTGTTGATGAGTGATGACGCCAAACTCAACGCGGCATTGCTGCATCCGGAGAGGAAACATGAGCGGACCTACCTGGCGCAGGTGGAGAATATCCCCTCTCCGGAAGCGCTGGAGGCCCTCCGGCGCGGGGTCGCGATCCAGGGGAAACCGACCCTCCCCGCACGGGCGCGTCTTCTTCCGGAAGAGCCCGATCTCCCGGACCGGCCCGTTCCGATACGGTTCAGAAAGGAGATCCCGACCTGCTGGCTGGAACTGACGCTGATCGAGGGACGGAACCGGCAGGTCAGGCGGATGACGGCCGCCGTCGGCCACCCCACGCTCCGTCTGATCCGTGTCGCCGTCGGCGATCTGCGGCTCGCCGATCTGGGGATTGCTCCGGGGGAGATGAAACGACTCTCGCCGAAGGAGATCAGGTCGGCGTTCCGGGAACGATGATCCGGACCCGGGGAGCGGACGCAACCTTTACGCATCTTCACCGAAGATGCCCGGAACATCGACGGCACAACCCACGGGCTCCACGTCGCAATAAGATATATTGAAGGGATTACCCGTATTCCGCAACCATTCGTACAGACCATGCACGAAACATCGATCCGGATCGAGGGACTGGAAAAGATCTACAAGGGTTCGGGAAGGAAGGAGAGCCCGGTTCACGCGTTGAAGCCGCTGCATCTCGACATCTCCGCCGGTGAGGTCTTCGGCCTGCTGGGACCGAACGGAGCCGGCAAGACGACGCTCGTGAAGCTCCTGCTCGGCATCGTCCACCCCACCTCGGGAACCGCCACGGTCCTCGGCCGACCCGCCGGAAGCCGCGCCGCCAAGGAGCTGGTGGGATATCTCCCGGAAAATCATCGCTATCCTCCATATCTCACCGGCGACGGCGTCCTGCGATATTTCGGAGCCCTCAGCGACGTCGACCCGGCCGTGATACGGAGGCGGGGGGACGAACTGCTGGAAACGGTCAACATGACCCGATGGCGCTCCACCAGGATCAAGAAGTATTCCAAGGGAATGCTCCAGCGGATCGGACTGGCGCAGGCGCTCCTGAACAATCCCAGCGTGATATTTCTCGACGAGCCGACCGACGGCGTCGACCCGGTCGGTCGCAAGGAGATCCGGCAGATCATCACCAACCTGAAGGAAGAGGGAAAGACGGTCTTCCTCAACAGCCACCTTCTTTCCGAGGTGGAGATGATCTGTGATCGGGTCGCGATACTTCGCAGGGGGGAGATCGCCCGGATGGGAACGGTGAGCGAGCTCACCTCGACCGCAACACGCTTCAGGATCGAGGGGGCGCCGGAACAGGCCGAGCGGTTCGACACGCTTGCGGCGCAGGCAAAGGCGGAGCGGGTCGGCGAGGGGATCGCGATCTTCGATGCCGTCGATCTGACCCAGCTCAACGCCCGGATCGACGCCATACGCGCCGAGGGGCTGCTGATCCGGTCGGTCACGCAGGTCAAACAGTCGCTCGAGGATCTCTTTCTCGATATCGTCGGAACGGAGGGGTCGAAATGAAAAAAATATGGGCACTTGTCGCCGACACGTTCCGCGAGATCTATGCGCGCAAGGTGATCCTCGGCATCATCATCATCGAGGCGCTGGTGGTGATCGGCACGATCCTCATCCTGTCGGAACTCTCCTCGGAGGAGGCCGAACTGGAGGCGAGACAACAGGGGGATTCCGCCCTTGTGATCGCCGACGAGGGAGCGGGGCCGAGATCACCCGAGACCGACAGTCTTCTCAACGACTTCGACTCCACGGCCGGCGGTTCCGATACATTATCGAAATCCGATACACTATCGGGAACCGACACGCTCGTGCGGGTCGACACATTATCGAACTCCGATACGACCTCCGCAGCCACCGCCCCGAGTTCGACCTTCCGGACGCCTCCCCCCTCCCGGGACGGAGCCGTTCCCGACGCCCGGAACGGTAAGACGGAAGCGGTCAGCGGTCAGCTCGGCGCCTTCTCCGGTCTGCTGATCGTCGCGGTCTTCATGCTGGCGATCTTCGCCACGGCCGGCATCGTGCCGTCGATGATGGAGAAGGGGACGATCGACCTGGTTCTCTCCAAACCGATCCCCCGCACCACCCTTCTCTTCGGGCGCGCGCTCGGCGGGGTGGCCGCCGTGACGATCAATCTCATTCCGTTCGTCGCCGTCATCTGGGCGCTCTACGGGAGCTATACCGGCGTCTGGTATCTCCCCTTCCTGATCTGGACCCCGATCATCGCGCTCTTCGGATATCTGGTGATCTACAGCTTCATCCTCCTCGTCAACGTGGTCGCCGAGAGCTGGATACTGCCGCTGATCCTGGTCTACATTCATGTCGTGGTCCTCTCCCCCCTTCTGACCAACAGGGAGTCGACGGTCTACACCTGGACCGAGAGCCCGATCGTCCGGACGATCGCCGACGGCTTGTACTATATTCTGCCGCAGGCCAACGACTACCTGCAGCAGGTGACCCAGGTCGTCTACACGAACACTACGCCCGACGCAGGTCCGTTCATCCAGGGAGCGATCTTCATGATCGCCATGCTCTCGCTTGCCGCCTGGAGGTTCGAGCGGAAGGATTTCTAGAGGTCGACCGGAACGGGGAGGCGGATACGGGGAAGCGGGCGGCAGCACGCGCCGGAAGGGGTGCGGCATGGTTTATGCTGCATTCCAGATTCCCAGGTAGTATCTTCCTCCCCAATTGCCGGGATGCCCATGAGATATGATACACGATGCAGAGAAGGGCGCCTGTCGTTCAGCGCGGGACTCGGGATAGCGATTCTCCTGATCGCGTTCCTCCTCCCCGCCGACCGGCTCGGCGCCCAGAGCCTTTCGCTCTTCGATATAGATCTGACGAACTTCCCCGAGGTGAGCGCCAGGATCGTCGCGCTCGATCAGGCCGGCGAGCCGATCCAGGGCTTGAGCGACGGGGAGTTCACGATCACGGAAAACGGTCGGCCGGTGCAGGCGATCCTCCAGGTCGACTGTCCCCCCCCGCTCGTCGAGGAACCGATGAGCGTCGTTCTGGTGAACGACAGGAGCGGTTCCATGACGACGGCGCTCCGCGGCGGCAGGACCCGCATGGAGCTGCTCAAGCTCGGCACCATCGCCTTCATCGATCTCTTCAGCTTCAAGCCCCCCGGCGCGGTCGCGGTCACGGCGTTCGACAGCAAGCCGCTGATCGTCAGTGACTTCCGGACCTCCGCTCCCCCTCTTCTGACGGCGATCAACGATCTGACCGCCGACGGCGGCACCCACTATACACCGGCGTTTCTCGACCCCGTGGCCGGCGGCATCAACATGCTGAAGGGACGCCCCGCGAACGTGCGCCGCGTCCTCGTCTTCCTCACCGACGGCGAACCGAACATCCCTCCGGCGACCGACTCGATCATCGACGAGGCGAAGAAGGCGAAGGTCGAGATCCATGTGATCACGATAGGCCTGCGCCTCTCGGCCG
>CBINGZ010000058.1:0-26349 GCA_966250335.1 uncultured bacterium
GGAGAAAATAAACAGGGAGCCACAGAGGACACAGAGGTAAGAAAGAAGAGAGGGAAGAGGGAGATCGGCTCTTCTCTCTCTTCTCTTACCTCTGTGCTCTCTGTGACTCCCTGTTTATCTCTCTTTATCTTAAAACCTCACATCCACCCCCGGCAACTCCCGAACAATCCTCTCCCTCTCCTCAACGGAAAGCGGATTCCCCACCAGCACCAAGGTCCTCAACTTCCTCAACCGAGAAAGCCCCCGAGGCAACGAACCCAGCCGATTCCCCGAAAGCACAAGCAGCTCCAACTCGGAAAGCGATGTAATCGAGGAGGGAAGAGAGGTCAGCCGATTCTCCCCCAGCACCAGCGTACGTAGCCCCTTCAACCCCCCGATCCCTGCCGGAAGCGAGGTGAGCCGATTCCCCTCCAGATTCAGACTCTCCAGCCTGCGAAGCTTCCACAAAAGATCCGGAGCGCTCTCCAGCTTGTTATATCCCAGCGTGAGATGCCGAAGCTCCTTCAATCGAGACATCGAGCCCGGGAGCGTGACGAGCCCGTTCCCATCCAGCTCCAGAGTCTGAAGCTTCGCAAGGCTCCCCATCTCCTCCGGAAGAATACTCAGTCTGTTCGAGGAGAGGTCTAGCTCCGTCAGCTTCGACCACGCCTTGATCTCCTTCGGGAGCGACTCCATGAGATTGCCGTCGAGGTCGAGGGTTCTGATCGACCGCCATCCCCTCACCGTTATCGGCAGGGTCGTAAGGCGGTTCTGACGCAGGAGCATCACCTCCAGCCGCGCGAGCGATCCCACCTGCGGCGGAAGCTCCGTGAAGAAATTCTTCATCAGATTGGCGTAGCGGAGATTGGAGAGACTGCCGATCTCTCCGCTCAGTTCATACATGTTCTGCTGCCGCAGATTGATATGGATCGCGGAGTCGTGATGAAGCATCGCTTCGGCGATCGAGAGGTAGGCGCGGGATGAAGGTATCCCGTCGGAGGAGCGTTCCTGTCCCGCGGCCGGTGCGGCCCATGCGACGAGGATCAGAAGAAGCAGGGAACGAATCATGTCTCAAAAAGATATGAATGAAAGGCTCTCTCAATGCGGTTTCTTGCCGCGCAGGTCTCACGATCCTGAGACCGTGAGACCTGCGCGAAGAATCGTAGAACGTTATACCCTCTCCCCGCGGGGGAGAGCTGTTACCGGCGCACGACCTTGCGGCTGAGCTGGCGTCCGCCGGCGGAGACCTTCACCACGTAGACGCCGCTCTGCGCGCCGGCAGCCGCGGCATCGAACGTGTAGAGGTGGCGGCCGGCGTCGCGGACTTCGTCGGCCAGTGTCGCCACTTCACGTCCCGCCGGATCGTAGACCCGGATCTGGAGGCGCTCGCGCGACTTCAGGGTCACTGCCACGCTCAGCTCGGAGCCGAACGGGTTCGGGTAGGCGCCCAGCGAGAACTTCTCGTTCTCCAGGACCTCATCCACGCCGGTGACGACATCATCGGTGAAGACTTCGATATCGTCCTCTCCGTAGCAGCCGCTCGAGTTGCGTACCGTCACCGAGTAGAATCCTCCCTGGGTCACGGTGATCGTGCGGGTGGTTGCGCCGTTGCTCCACTGGTAGGAGGAGAAGCCCGCTCCCGCGTCGAGCACCAGCGAGCAGCCGGCGCAGAGGAGGGTGTCGCGTCCGAGATCGAGGATCGCCTTCGGCGCGGCGGCCACCACCACGGTGTCGATGCTGGAGCAGCCCAGCCCGTCGGTCGTCTCGACCCAGTAGGTGCCCGGTTTGTCGGCGCGGAGTGTGCGGTTTCTGGTGCCGTCGCTCCAGCGGTAGTCGGCGAAGCCGGTTCCGGGGTTCAGGAGGATCGAATTCCCCTCGCAGAGCGAGAGATCGGCCCCGAGGTCGGCTGCCATGCTGAGCGAGACGTTGACCGTGTCGTAGGCGGCGCAGCCGTTCTCGTTGGTGACCTTCACCCAGTAGAGGCCGGGGGTCGAAACCGTCAGCGAGGGAGCTTCGGATCCGGAGTTCCACTGGTAGGAGCTGAACCCGGCGCCCGGCGTGATCGATGCGGTCGAGCCGCGGCAGATCGTGACGTCGGCCCCCAGGTTCGGGCGCGGCGCCTGGTTGAGGGTGATGTTGATCGTATCGTAATCGAAACATCCCGCCGCGTTGATTCCCCTCACGAAGTAGGTGCCGGCCCTGTTGAAGGAACGGGAGGCGCCGATCTGACCGTCGCTCCAGTCGTATGCAAGCATCGTATCGAGAGAGAGGTTGACGATCTCGCCGGCGCAGATCGTCCGGTCGGCTCCCAGCTCCACGGTCGGGTAGGGGAGGAACTCGACCCGCACCGTATCGTACGAGTTCCGTCCGTTGTTGCCGTAGACGGCGATCGAGTAGATGCCGCTCTCGGTGACGCGGAGGAGCGAGTCGACCGAACCGTTGCTCCAGACCGACTGCGCGTTCCTGTTGACGTACTTGAGCGTCACCGCGTTGCCGTCGCAGATCATCCTGTCGTCACCCAGATTCACCACCGGGTTGATTGCCCCCGCTCCGAGATGTTCCTTGCGGGCGACCACGATCGTCGAGGCGTTGTTGAAGACGATATCCTTTCCTGTCGCATCCTTCTGCGATACGGTGTTGGAACCGGCCGGATGCTGGAACGAGAGGAACATGAACCTGTGATCGGGGGAGAAGGTGATCCCCGTCGGCTCCGATCCCGCCGGCGTGGTGGCGAAGAGGGAGATATGCGGCTTCGCCGGGGTGTGGTCGGCATGAGCCATCCAGAAGTGGTTGCGACCGCCGTCCTGGCAGACCCAGAGGTTCCCCTCGGCGTCGAACGCCAGGTTGTCCGCTCCCGATCCCCACGACTCGTTGGAGACGCCGGCGGTGTGCGTGATCGAATACTGCTGGTTGGAGATGAACACCTCCAGGTTCGATACGGTCGTTCCGTTGTCGGTGAAGCGCCAGACGTCGCCGCGTCCCTTCTCCGTGAAGTAGATCTTGCCGTCGATCGGCCCGATCTCCACATCCTCGACACCGCCGAACCTGGTGCCGCCGATCGAGCCGGCGACCGTGCTGACGTTGTTCCGGTCGGTCTTGGTGGCGTTCGGCACCCTGACCCATGTTCCGGTGGTGGCGGTCGGGTTGTCGCGCTTCAGCACATAGAGCGTGCCGGAGTCGAGGCGCATCGGGCGGGCGGCCACGAACTTGTAGACGCAGCCCGTGCCGCCGTCCTCCCCCTGATAGAGGGTGACGCGATCGTTCGAGACCACGACGTTCTCATGGTTCATCCGTCCGACCATCCAGAGCTTGTCCGGCTTGCTGTCGCCGTCGTAGTCGCGGATCAGGCCGGTCTCGGCGTCGATCTCCACGTTCCATCCCCTGTCGTGATATCCGTCGCCGTTGACGTCGCCGGTGCTGAAGGTCTCCTCGCAGGTGATGATCGAACCCCACGGCGTCACCGTGCCGGAGCAGTTGCGCTCGGTGGTGACGATGCCGGAGAAATCGACCTTCGTGATCGTGTCGACCTTCCAGAGCCCCGAGGCGAAGTCGTAATGAATATCGAGCACCGATACGCCGCCCGGGTTGTTCTCATGGTTGACCGAGACATGGCCGAGCGTGCTGGAGCCTCCCTTCGGAACGTAGCCGGTGAAGTCGTTCCCCTGGGGGACCAGGGTGTTCGTGCCGGTATATTTATCGACTCCCGATGTCAGAATCCGCTGGAAGGTGTGCGTCTCTCTCGGGTAGACGAGCGGCTGCGTCTGCGCCGCCGGCGTCACCGAGGTGAAGCAGCCGATCTGCGGGGGATAGAGGGGGTTGCACTCGGCCAGGCTTCCCTTCGGAACCGTGCTCGCCGCGACCGTCAGTTCCGAGAGGACCATCTCCAGATCGAACGCCAGGTCGGAGCTCTTCGGCGAGTTCTGGTGAACCTCCACGGCGACCAGATTGCTTCCGGGCCGGATCAGGTTCCTGCTGATGTAATACTGAAGGAACTCCTCCTCCTCATATCCCTCGATGAAGCCGTTGGCGTAGGTCGTGTTGGTGACCGCGCCGGTCGGCATGTTGCTCCGGAGAAGCTCCGTGCCGTTCAGATAGACGATCGCGCCGTCGTCGCGGCGGAGGCGGAGGAGCAGGGAGTTGAAGCCGACCGTGTCGTTCACGGTGAAGGTGCGGCGGAAGTACGTGGCGGGATATTTGTTCAGCGCGTCGGGTCCGTAGCCGACCACCGTCTTCTCGCCGTCGTTGCCGTAGCCGAGCGGGGAGGCGCCGTAGCGCCAGCTCGCGTCGTCGAAGCTGGTCTGGTACCAGTTGGCGCGGGGGAGGCCGCCGTCATCCTTGTACTCCCAGGTCGAGCCGGAGGTGACGAGCCTGACGTCGTTCTTCTTGCCGACCATCTCGAAGTTGAAGCTGAGGTCGGAGCTGGTTGGGACATCCTGGTGGATTTCGACCGCAAGGACGTTCGATCCCATCACGAGATTCTGCTTCCCGACGGTGTAGGTGTAGTACGTCGACTCGTCGGCGCCCCCCACGTTCGCCGAGGCGGGGGTCTGATAGCCGATCGGTCCGGTCGCCGGCATGTTGCTGCGGAGGATTTCGACACCGTTGAGATAGACCACGGCGCCGTCGTCGCGCATGAGCGAGATCTTGAGCGAGTCGAACGTGATCGGGTTCGTCACATTGAAGGTGTGACGGAAATATGTCGTATACGGCTTGTTCGAGGAGCTGGGGCCGAAGCTCACCACCGTCGCCTCGTCGTTGTCGCCGTAGCCGAGCTGGGCCGGGCCGAACTTCCACGAGGCATCGTTGAACGCCGCGGCTCTCCATGCCGTCCCCTGGTCGGAACCGTCATCCAGATATTTCCAGACGGCGTTTTTCGCCACCGGGAAAACACCCGTCGGAGCGACCGGCGGAACGAGCGTGTAGTACTTCACCACAAGGAGCGGAGCCTCGGCCGCGGAACCGTCGAACGCCTCGGCCGTGCGGCGGCCGGTGCCGTTCACGCGCATCACCATCGAGTTGAACTGGCTCCAGCCGGCCCGGTCGACGATCTCCTGCACGACCGCCGAAAGGTTCGGGGTACGCTGCAGAGGACCTGCCTCCTGAAGGAGAGTCCAGGGGGAGGGGGACCAGGCGACGCCGGCCGCCGTCGTGGGACGGGCCGAGATGCTGGAGGGGGTCGAGGTGAACGTTCCCGGGTTGTCGCTCGCCTCGCCGCGGATGGTGAGGGAGGTCGCGTTGGAGAAGAGCTCGTCGGTGGCGAACTGAATGTGCGCGGAGGCGATCACGGCTCCCTTCGGGATCGACACGCCGTTGAAGCGCATGCCGATATATTGCTGGGCCGCGTCCTCGGTCAGTTCAAGATCGGTGCTGGTGATGTCGATCGCGCCGCTCGTCACGTTCTCCTCGGCGTCATCGGTGCTGGCGTTGACGCGGACGTTGATCGTCGTCGGTACGATATATTCGATCGTGATCCCGGCCGCCTGGTTTGCGCTGTGGCCGGCCGATCCGGCGGTGGCTCCCTCGTACGATTCGGCCACACGCTTTCCGCTGCCGGTGACGATCACGGCGATCGCGTTGCCGCTGGCCCATCCCGCACGATCGACCACTTCCTGGATGATGCTCTTCAGGTTGGGGGTGCGCTGGTCGGCTCCCTGCTCCTGCAGCGTGTTCCAGGGGTTCACCGTCCAGGCCACGCTCGCCGTCGTCAGCGGTCGGCCGCTCACGGAGTTGGTCGCCACGGCGAAGGTTGCCGCGTTGTCGGCGGCCTGCGCGCGCAGGGTGAGGGCGGTGGCGCCGTTGCTGGTCTCGTCGACCGTGAACTGGATCGTGGCGTTCAGGATGACGGCTCCCTGCGGGATCGTCAGATTCGTAAACCGGAGTCCGATGATCTGATCGCCGGCTCCTTCACTGACCAGTTCCAGATCGGAGCTGGCGTCGTCGATCGCGCCGGTGGATATGATCTCCTCCATGTCGTCGTGCGCCGTGTTGACGCGCGACGTCACCGTGACCTGCGCGTTTGCGGTCGTCGAAAGGAAGAAGAGTGTCATCAGGGCGGCGAGCCATGATAGCGGCCTGCCGTGCCCGGAGCGTCCCCGTGCCGGGTGACGCTGTGTGCAGTATGGAGCTCTCATCATCGGATTGGTTATTGGTGCTGTTGTGTAGCTCGCCGCAAACCTATCGCCGTTATGTTACCCCGATGTTTCCTGGATGTTAAGAGGGGGCAACCATTGGGCCGTGGAGAGAGGATTGTTATCGGAATTTCCGGTCGACTCCTTTCCCTCCGTCGATGTATCTTATGCGACGGCATGGCGGCGATCGTCGCTCCATCCTCCCTCCGCATCGAACCCCGGACCGCGGCACGTTCGGTTCCGCCGGCTCCTCGATCTCCGTATCACGTCATAAGATTATCAGAATCATCTCCGATATGAACCGCATACCTGTCGTATCACGGCTCTGGATCGTCCTCTGCTCGGCGCTTCTCACGGCGGGGGCAACGATCATCCTCATGTCGAGCGGCGGCGACCGGACCCCCGGTCGTTCCGAGGCCCCCGAGTTCTCCCCCCGCAGAGCGAAATGGGAGCTCATGAGACTCCGCAACCCGGCGACGGGAAAGATTCCCGACGGCATACGGAAGCGCGAGGCCGATTACGCCGCCACGCTCCCCAGGCAGGGGGCCGGGAGCGCGTTCTACAGATCGGCAGGGGTGCAGCAGTACGGCTGGACGGCCCGCGGTCCCCACAACGTCGGCGGCAGGACGCGCGCGCTGGCGCTCGATATCTCCGGAGAGGATACGATTCTCGCAGGGGGCGTCTCGGGCGGGCTCTGGCGCTCCACCGACGGCGGCGCGACCTGGGTGAAGCGGACGAACGCCTCCGAACATCAGAGCGTCACCGCCCTCGTTCAGGACACGCGGCCGGGGAAGAGCGCCGTCTGGTACTACGGCACCGGCGAGCTCTACGGCAACAGCGCCTCCGATCCGTTCGCCTACTACTACGGCGACGGCGTCCACAAGTCGACCGACAACGGGCTCACATGGGAGCGGCTGGTCACCACAGGATCGAGCACGCCGACCCAGTTCGACGAGCGTTCCGACTTCACCTGGAGCCTGGCGATCGACCCTTCCAACCAGACACAGGAGGAGGTCTACGGCGCCTTCTACGGCACCATCCGCCGCTCGGTGAACGGCGGGCGGACCTGGACGAACGTCATCAGCAGCGGAGGGGACTCGACGTCGTATGTCACCGATGTTGCGGTCACCGATAGCGGCGTGGTCTACGCCACCCTGAGCGACGACGGCGACAGGAAGGGGATCTGGAGATCGACGCTCGGCAGCCCGGGGAGCTTCAAGCAGATCATGCCGACGGGGTGGCCGGCCCGGTTCAATCGTATTGAGATAGGGATCGCCCCTTCCAACCCGAACGTCGTCTACTTCCTGGCGGAGACGCCGGGATACGGCCATCTGGGGCAGAACTTCCGGGGCGATTCCTCCTGGCAGAGCCTCTGGAAGTACACCTACCTTTCTGGGGAGGGCGCCGGGGAGGGGGGAAGGTGGGAGAATCTCAGCGCGAACCTTCCGAAGTTCGGCGGCGCCAACGGCGATCTCTTCACGCAGGGGGGATATGATCTGCATGTGACGGTCAAGCCGGACGACGAGCGGACCGTCTTCATCGGCGGCACCAGCCTCTACCGCTCCTCCGACGGTTTCTCCACGCCGAACAACACCGCATGGATCGGCGGCTTCCGCAGCTACCCGCGCGACAGCTCCGTGATCGAGGGCTATTCCTACCCGAACCATCATGCCGACCAGCATACCCTGATCTTCTCGCGGAACGATCCTTCGGTCGCCTACTCCGGCAGCGACGGCGGGGTCCACAAGACCCTCGACTGCACGGCCGACTCGATACGATGGACGTCGCTCAACAACGGCTACAACACGACGCAGTTCTATGCGATTGCGATAGACCGTGGAACCGAGGGGAGCGATCTGGTGATCGGCGGCCTGCAGGACAACGGGACGTGGGGAGTCGACAGCGACGATCCCACCCGCCCCTGGACGCTCCGCGGCACCAGCGACGGCGCCTACTGCGCGATCGTCGACGGGGGACGTGAGATGTATGTCTCCAAGCAGCTCGGGAAGGTCTTCCGGGTGCTGGTCGACGAGCAGGGGACGATGACCGACTACACCCGTGTCGACCCTCTCAACGCCACAGGCTTCCTCTTCATCAACCCGTTCGAACTCGATCCCACGGACAGCCGGGTGATGTATATGGCGGGGGGGCATTATCTCTATCGCAATCATGATCTTTCGCAGATCCCCCTCTCCTCCAACGACGCCACGGAGCTGAACTGGACCCGGTTCGACAAGACATTGCGTCCCGATACGAGCTTTGTCTCGGCGGTGGCGGTCAGCACGGCGAACCCGGCGCGCAGGGTCTACTACGGCACCAGCGACGGCCGGGTCTTCCGGCTCGACAACGCGCACGAAGGGGAGCCCGATCCGATCGACGCCACCGGAAGCGCATTCCCGGCGCGGGGATACGTGACCGATATCGAGGTCGACCCGCTGAACGGCGACAGAGTCGTGGCGGTCTTCTCGAACTACGAGGTACAGAGCCTGTTCCTCTCGGAGGATGCGGGGGAGACCTGGACGCCGATCGGGGGGAACCTGGAGCCGTCGAACGGGGCGGGCCCTTCCTGCCGTTCGTTCGCGTTTCTCCATAGGCCATCCGGTACGATATGTTTCGTCGCCACCAGCTTCGGCCTCTTCTCCACGAACAAGCTCGACGGAGCGGCGACGGTCTGGGCACAGGAGGGAGCGGAGACGATCGGCAACGTGGTGGTGGACGACGTCAAGGTCCGGCATTCCGACGGATATGTCGCGATCGGCACGCACGCCAACGGGGTCTTCAGCACCCATGTCGTCACGCTCGGGACGGGTGGTCCTGTCGCCGGAGAAGGGGCGGGGCTCAGGCTGGAAGAGAGCATCCCGAACCCGGCTCAGACAATGGCGACGATTCGGTTCGCGATCCCGGCGGGGCGTGGTGACGATCGGGTCGATCTCCGGGTCTACGATATGCGCGGCGCCGAGGTGATGAAGGTCGTCGATGAAGTGCTCCCGGCCGGTGAGCATCAGCGTGCGATCGATCTGCGCGGGCTTCCCGTGGGGGCGTACCTCTGCCGGTTGCAGTCGCGCGGCCTGACGGCGGAAGGGAGGTTGCGGGTGGTGAGATAGAGCGTCCGGATCGGATTCCATCCCGCTCGGAGATGTACGCTTCCCTCCGGACATATCGTGCCGGGAATACCCGCATCTATTGTCGTACGATATTGATAGCTCATGCCTCTCATGAAGACGAACATCGGACCGCTCACGATCTCCGTGCTGACCGCACTGGCGACCGTTATTGCAGTCCGATCCTTCTGGCCGGGAATGGACGAGGACCGGCGCCGACCCGACCGGGGCAGCGCGGGGATGATCGGCGCGGTCTCTTCCGGCCCGTGGCATAAAGGTCGCATCTCGATCCCACGCCGTCCGGCGGCGCAGGGGAGCAGGGAGGAACCGGGCGCCCGCGGAGGGTGGGAACTGACCCGGACGGCCGACCCCCTCACCGGTGAAATCCCCGCGAAGATGAGACGGCGGGAGCTCGCCTTCGCGGCGACGGTGCCGACCGTGGAGTCGCGGGCCTTCATGCGACCGACGGCCTCCGGCTACAGCTGGTCGTCGCGCGGACCCTACAACGTCGGCGGCAGAACCCGCGCGCTCGCGGTCGATATCACCGATTCCGATATCATCCTCGCCGGCGGCGTCACCGGCGGGATGTGGCGGACGAGCGACGCAGGGAACTCCTGGACCCGCACCACCTCCTATGGACAATCCCCCTCGGTCTCCTGCGTGACCCAGGACCGACGCCCCGGCAGAACCGACGTCTGGTACTACGGCACCGGCGAGCCCTCCACCGTGACCACCCCCTTCGACTATTCCGGAAGCGGGATCTACAGATCGACCGACGGCGGCCGCTCCTGGACCCCGCTGGAGTCGACGATCCCCGAACCGTACAACGCCTACGACGAGGATTTCGACTGGGTATGGAGCATGGCGACCGATCCCTCCAATCTCACGCAGGACGAGGTATATGCGGCGACCTTCGGCGGGCTGATGCGTTCCACCGACGCCGGGACGAGCTGGACGAAGGTGGTCGACGTCAGAGGAACCGGCGACGTCCGCGTGACGCGCGACGGAGTCGTCTACGCCGTCTACACGGCGACCGACGAATCGAGCACCCTCCGCAGGTCGGTCGACGGGGTCAACTGGATCGACATCACGCCGCAGGAGTGGCCGGAGCTGAGCCATCGCTGGGTGCTCGATGTTGCCCCCTCCAACAGCTCGGTGGTGTACCTTCTCGGCTCCACCGTCGAGAGCGGCTTCAAGGCCGAAGGGTTCTCCGGAAGCGAATGGAGCGGCTTCTGGAAGTACACCTACGTTTCCGGTGACGGCACGGGGAACGGGGGACGCTGGGAGGATCGATCGGGCTTCCTGCCCGCCTCGAAGACGGAGGGGGGATCGTTCTTCGGTCAGTCGGGATACGATCTTGTCGTGGCGGTCGGGCCGGAGGACGAGAATATCGTCTTCATCGGCGGCGCCGGCCTCTGGCGCTCCTCCGACGGATTCGCCACCGGCGCCCGCACGGCGTGGATAGGGGGGTACTCTCCGTCGGGAGACTGGGAGCCGTACCCGGGACATCATCCCGATCTTCATGCCGTCGCCTTCAGCCACGACGATCCGAAGGTCCTCTTCACCGGAAGCGACGGCGGCGTCCATCGCTCCGACGACGGCATGGGGGAGTTCGTGAACTGGATCGCGCTCAACAACGGTTACCGCACCGCCCAGTTCTACACCATCTCGCTCGACCGGAATCGTCCCGGAGACGACAGGCTGGTGGGGGGAACCCAGGACAACGGCAGCGTCGGGATCTTCTCGGCCGATCCCTTCGGGTACTGGGAGGAATTCACCGTCGGCGACGGCGGATACTGCGCCGTCGCCGGGTTGAAGAACGGGATCGAAACCTACTACACCTCGTTCCCCTTCGGCGAGATCTATCGACTGCGGACGTATGAGAACGGTGAGCCGATATCGTACGGCCGGGTCGACCCGCGCGGGGCGGAATCGTCCCTCTTCATCACCCCCTTCCTTCTCGACCCCTTGAATCATGATATGATGTATCTGGCGTCGTCGAGGCATATCTGGAGGAACAGCGCCCTCTCCTCCATCCCCGTCGGACAGGGCCCCGCGACGGTGGGATGGAGCAGGCTCGGCAACTCCGCGGCCGGTGCAACCATCACCGCGCTCGGCGTCTCGACCGCGGCGCCGGCCCATCGGCTCTACTACGGCGCCATCGACGGAAACGTCTACCGGATCGACGGCGCCGACCAGGGGGATCAGGCCCGGACTCTTCTGACGGCCGATATCTTTCCGCGCGCCTACGTCTCATCGATCGCCGTCGATCCCGTGAACGGCGACAGAGCCGTCGTCGTCTTTTCCAACTACAACGTCCAGAGCCTTTTCCTGACGACCGACGCCGGGGGAAGCTGGATCGCGGTCGGAGGTAATCTTGAGGAACATCCCGACGGAACCGGAAGCGGTCCTTCCTGCCGCTGGCTCTCCATCCTGAGCCGTCCCGACGGCGCCCTCTACTTTCTCGGGACCAGCAGCGGTCTCTACTCCACCACGCTCCTTAACGGCGCCTCGACCATCTGGGAACGGGAGGGGGCGGAGACGATCGGGAACGCGATCGTGGAGATGATCGACCTCCGTCACTCCGACGGCCGGGTCGTGGTCGCGACTCACGGCGACGGCGTCTATACCGCCACGATTCCTCCCAGCGGCGTCGAGTCCGGGGAGAAGAGTGGGGGAGAGGTCGCCATCGAATCGATCGACCCGAACCCGGCAAGCGGAAGGGCGACAGTGAGCTATCGCGTGGAGACGGGAGGAAGGGGGCGGGTGGAGATCCGCCTCTACGACCCGCTCGGCGCCGAGGTGCGCACCCTTGTGGAGAGGAGGCTCGGAAGCGGGAGGCATCAGGCGATCGTCGATCTGACGGGGCTTCCCGCCGGAACCTACCTGGTTCGCCTCACGGCAGGCGGTCGAACATCGGTACGGAGCCTGAGGGTGGTCAGGTAGGAGCCACGGGGGCCTGCAGTTATGTAAACCGATGTCGTAAACCTGCGAAAAAGGGTGAAGAGGTAGCATGCTATCCCGCTGCTTCTGATATTTGCCGCGCAATGGCAACCCGTCGTTATATCATCCACGGCCGTGTCCACGGCGTCGGATTCCGCTACTTCACCGGGCGGATCGCCGAGGCGTTCGACATCGGCGGCTGGGTCCGGAACACGCCGGAGGGGAGTGTGGAGATCGTCGCCTCCGGGAGCGACGAAAATCTCCGTTCCTTCAGGGAGCAGGTCGAGATCGGCCCCTCCTCGGCCCGTGTGGACCGGATCGAGGTCGAAGAGCTGGAGGAGGAGCGCTTCCAGGGCTTCCAGGTGAAGCGCTGAGCGTCCGCGGCTCCCCCGGAGTCGCGCGTAATCACGATTGAGTCAACACCGAACAGATCAACCACGAATGATTCGCAAACCTGTACTGCTGATTTCAGGCGCCGGAGGCGAGATCGGCCACGGCCTTATCGAACGGATCGCCGCCGAGGGAACGTACGGCATCCTGGCGCTCGACCTGCGTCCCCTGGAGCCGACCCTGACCGCGCTCTGCACCGATGTGATCACCGGCAACATCCTCGACACGAGCCTGATGGAGCAGATCGCCTCGAAGTATGAGATCGCGGGCATCTTCCATCTTGCCGCGATGCTCTCCACACGCGGCGAGTTCATCCCGGAGACCGCCCACGAGATCAACGTGCAGGGAACCCTCAACCTGCTGAAGTTCGCCGTCGGCGAGGCGCGCAACGCCGGCGCCCACGTCAAGTTCATCTTCCCCAGCTCGATCGCCGTCTACGGCCTTCCGGACGTCGCGACGAAGGATGCCGCCGGCAGGATCACCGAGGATCAGTTCCTCACCCCGACCACGATGTACGGCGTCAACAAGCTCGCCTGCGAACATCTGGGGAGGTACTACAACTTCCACTACCGCCAGCTCGCCGCCGACAGGGATCATTTCCACGTCGACTTCCGGTCGCTCCGCTTCCCCGGCCTCATCAGCGCCTTCACCGTCCCCTCGGGGGGCACCAGCGACTTCGCGCCGGAGATGCTCCATGCCGCCGCGCAGGGGGAGCCGTACCGCTGCTTCGCCCGTCCCGACACCCGCATCCCCTTCATGGCGATGCCGGACGCGATCGACGCCCTGATGCAGCTCTTCAACGCTCCGGCCGAGTCGCTGACCACCAACGTCTACAACGTCGGCAGCTTCTCCCCCTCGGCCGAGGAGATCAGGGAGATGACGCTGGAGGCGTTCCCCGGCGCCGATATCGATTTCGAGGTCGACAGGAAGCGGCAGGGGATTCTCGACACATGGCCCGCCGACGTCGACGACTCCCGCGCCCGCGCCGACTGGGGCTGGTCGCCGGCCTACGACGCCGACCGCGCGTTCCGCGAATACCTGATCCCGAACATCGTCGAGCGTTATTCGGCGGTCTGAAAAAAAGAATGGGCGGGATGAAACGCTTCTTGCGTTTGAAAAAAAGATGTATATCTTCGCGCCCCGATCGAATATCCTCCGTGAATCGAGGGAGAATCCGGTCGATCGAACAGGAAAGCTTGGAATTATCTCACATAACGCGTTTCATTAGACAGGAGGAGATCGACAATGCTCTGGACACCCGAACTGGCCTCATGGCTCGAGGATGCTCCCTGGCCGGCTTCCAAGGAGGAGCTGCTTGACTACGCCAATCGTACCGGCGCACCGTTCCAGGTGATCGAGAATCTGCAGGAACTGAGCGACGACGACGACGAGGTGTATGACAGCATCGAGGACATCTGGCCCGAGGCCGCCAACCACGACGGTGATATGTTTTACGACGAGGACACCGAGGAGTATTGACGGATCCCCCCGTCAGATTCCCGTGTCTCGTGTTTAATCCTTCCGAAGCAGATCATGTCTCGGGGAAGCGACCGCCTCGCAGGGGGGATCGCTTCCCCGGTTTCGTTCCATCCCGTCGCGTGTCTCTTTCCACGATGCTTCGCGCGTTGCGCTCCTCGCGGCGTCAAGGAACAATTCGGACCGCGAGGCGTGTTATCCCGGTGATGTTCATGGTCGCGACGGCGCGGTGAATCCGACAGCCAGCGACCCCACCGGATGATCCGGTTTCACGTTCACGAGATCATGCCCATACCTACAGGTTGCACGGACAGGACGGCGCGGCGGGGAGCAGTGGTGCTGGCCCTCCTGTTTCTGACATGCGGCATGTCGCTTCACGCCCAGGTCACCGGGTCGGGAGGACGCCCCTCACCGAACCGTCCATCCATACGCCCCGTTCTGATCGACGTCGAGTTCCACGGGAACGACGGCGTGAGCAGCGGAGAGCTCGGCGCCCGCATCGACACCCGGCCTACCAGCAACTCCGTCATCAAGCGGGTGTTCGAGGCGTACTCGAATCTCTTCGAGGCGAACAGACGCTACGTTCCCAGGGTCTACAGAACCTTGTTCGCCAGGACCGTCGACAGCCTGCGGGGGGAGATCCGGTACTACAACCCGACGCGCGCGGCGGCCGACACAACGAATATCCTCGCCGCCTATCACGATCACGGGTACCACAAGGCGCAGGTCCGCTGGGATGTGCGGATCGACACCACGGCGAACACGGCCGTCGTCCGCTACCTGGTCGTCGAGGGGCCCCGCTACAACGTCGACAGCCTCAGGTTCACCGGGGATATCACCGATGTGCCGCAGGATGTGATCGACAGGATGAACGCGCTCGAGGTCGTCGAGCTCGGCAAGCCCTATCTGAAGGATAATCTGACGGCGGAACAGGAACGGGTGCAGAAGCTCCTCCGCGACAACGGCTTTCCCTTCGCCGCCGTGCTCGGCGAAACGCAGGTGCCGGCCGTCATCTCCCATCACTCCCCCCCGGCCGATCATCCCTACGACGTCATTCAGGTGCCGGTCTATACCGGAGGACGATACAGGTTCGGCACCACGGTCTATCTGGAGGATACCAGCGGAATCGGCAAGCCGGTCGGCCGCGGCCTGGTGCTGGACCAGCTCGAGTACAAACCGGGGGAGTGGTACAGCTCGGAGAAGATCGAACAGACCCGCGCGAACCTCTACGCCCTCGGCGTCTTCGACTACGTCCGCATCGACACACTGGCGATCCGGGGAGATTCGCTCGACCTTCAGGTCGAAACCCAGCTCAGAAAACAGTGGGATTTCCAGTCCGCCCTCGAACTCGGCGCCGAGAAACGGCTCCAGGGGTGGCGGCTCTCGACAGGTCTCAACGGAAGCATCAGCAAGACCAACCTTGTGGGACGCGCCGAACGGCTGACGGTCGGCGGTCGCGTCACCTGGCGTCCGGCGGAGGGGGGGCGCTTCGAATGGGGGGTGAACGCCGGGCTCTACATCCCCTCGCTCCTCGGCATCCGGCGGATGAGCATCGGTCCCTTCGGCAGCTACGACGACATCGTCGAGGCGCTCTGGGACGCCAGCGAAAGCGACGGGATCGACGGCGGAGTCCTCCGGAACCGGCGGATCAGGGGCGGATTTGAAGGGATCTATCGTTTCCCCCGCTTCACCTTCATCCATTCCTTCCCGTTTCGCGCCAACTTCGAGAGCAACGTCTACACCGGCGTCGGCGGCTTCATCGCCAACGCCGCGCGTGAGAGAATCGCGGAGGCGATCGTCAGCGACGAGCTGAACTGCGACTTCGACGGCCCCGACTCCGCGGCCCAGGTGACGGCGCTCAGGAATATGGTCGAACGGACGATGCGCGAGACGATCTACAGGCTCCAGGTGCTCCAGGGGGGGGATGCCTCCCTGGTCTCCGATCGCGACGCCGCGGCCCGCGAGAACATGGACGCGCTCCGCCGCACCTACATCTTCGGCGGCGCCGCCGTGCGCGACTCACGGAACGATTTCTTCTCGCCGACAAAGGGGGAGTTCTGGAATCTCGGGGCCGAGCTCGGGATCACCGGCGAGTTCATGGGGGCCTTCAGCAAGCTCGATCTCGACTTCAGATATCATATCCCCTCCGGACTCCGGTCGTCGTGGGCCGCACGGCTCCACGTCGGCGGGATCGTCGAGTTCGGCCGGTTTCCTCTGACCCCCAACACCAGCCGGTTCGGAGCCGGAGGCGCCAACAGCATCCGCGGGTGGGGGGTGCGCGACATGCTCGTGACCGCGCCGCCGGTGCTCGCCTCGATCGACGACCCCGCCGTCGCCGACTGCGCCCTTCCGATCCTGCAACGGATCGACGAAGACAGCCGCAGACTGCAGGGGGGGCTGATGGTGCTGGAGATGAGTGGTGAGTACCGCGGCTGGCTCGTCGATCTGCCGAACACCTCCACCATCAACCGGCAGCTCAACCAGATCCTGGTGATCGGGTTCGTCGACGCCGGCAACGCCTACTTCCGCGACTACGAGACCGACGCCGCGCTGGTGAACCTGGGGAGCATCGTGGAGAACATCGCCCTCTCGATCGGCGGCAGTCTCGGCTACAGCACCCCGTTCGGCCCGATCCGCGTCGGGTTCGGGTATCCGATCTACGATCCCGTCTTCCGCGACGGTCCCGATCGTCTTGCCTGGAACCGTCCCTTCACCATCGGTGATTTTGCCTGGCATCTGGCGATTGGGCATGCGTTCTGAAACGCTATTTTGCGCAGTCGGGCGTCGCGGCCGGCGGGAAACCTGCTGAAGCGCGTCCGAGGCCCCGTCCGGAGTCGATGTCACGTCGTCCCGCGTTCGCGGAGGTTATCCACGGGGAAGGTCACGTCCGGAACGCACAATCAACCTATCAGATGCCGACATACGAATATCAGTGCAGAACCTGCGGTCACCGCTTCGATTACTTTCAGTCGATTTCATCGGACCCGCTGACGAACTGTCCGGTCCAGGAATGCATTCTTGAAGAAGAGGAGCGGAAGGGAACGGGAGAGGTCTACCGTCGCGTGAGCGGCGGAGCGGGGCTGGTGTTCAAGGGGGAAGGGTTCTATCTGACCGATTATGTCAGAAAGGGATCGGGCGGGGAGGGAGGCTCCGGCGGAAGCTCCGGCGGGAGTTCCTCGAAGTCGACCTCGAAGGGAGAATCGTCGGGAGGGGGATCGTCCGAGTCGAAGAGCGCCGGGTCGAACTCCTCGGAGTCGACGTCGCAGAGCAAGGGATCGTCATCCGATTCATCGGCCAAATCCTAGTCCTGGTCCTGGGTCGGCGGGAAACCAGGGAGTCCCCTTACCAGCGCTGTTTGCGCGCCGCGGCCAGCATCACGAGGACGGAGACGACCGTGGTGTAGAGGGTCGCGGCGACGCCGCTGCGCAGGAAGAACTTCGCGAACGAGAAGTCGGTCGGCTGCACGTAGAAGAAGTCGAAGATCAGGTTGTGAACCAGCGACGCGATCGCCACCACTCCCAGAAACCTGAACGATCCGATCGCCTCCTGCGGCGGGAGCTGTTCGTTGTGGAAGAACCCGGCGATGAACCCCACCAGAAGCTTGGTGAGGGCGTTGGTCCCGACGATATTGCTGGAGATGATGTCGAAGAAGAGCCCCAGGGTGAAGCCGGCGAGTTCCCCGGCGAACTGTCCTTCCCGCAGCGCGATCACCACGGTCAGGATCACCAGCAGATCGGGCGCCACCTCCCGCACGGTGATGTAGCCCAGATTCAACTGCACCAGAAGAAGGATGAGCCCGGAGATGGCGTACCACAGCAGGCGCGTGTTCGGGATCATTTGCCGGAACCCCCTTCCTTCTCACTCCCTTCGATGAACCGTTTCTCCAGTTCCAGCCGTTCGTTGTCGGGGCTGTGGAGGACGACGAACGCCTCCTCCAGCGTGGCGAAGTCCGCCGCCGGCTCGATCACGATCCTGTCGAAGAGCGTTCCCCGCTCCTCCGTAACCGAGAGGACCTTGCCGATAACGATATTTTCGGGGAAGTTGATCGACTGACTGGAGGTGACCACCGTGTCCCCCGCCTTCTGCTGGAGCGCGGAGGGAATCGACTTCAGCAGGAGCGTTCCGTCCGGGTCCCACGCCACGATCCCCTCGTTCCGTCCGTTGAGCGTGCGGGCAGCGACCCTGGTGTCGACGTTGATGAGAAGCTGGACGATGCTGTAGCGGTCGCTGGTTCCGGCGATCCGGCCCACCAGGCCATGTTCGGTCATCACCGCCATATCCTTCTGCACCCCATCCTTTTCACCCACGTTGAGGGTCGCCGTGTTCCGGAGCTGGATGGTGGTTTTGCCGACGACCTCGGCCGGGACGACCTTCATCGGCGTCTTCTCCTTGAACTCCAGCATATCCCTGAACTTTTCCGCCTTGAGGGCGCCGTCGCGCAGTTCCATCACCTGGATCGCCAGATCCTTGTTCAGATGCCGGAGCGCGTGGTTTTCCCGTTCGAGCGTGAAGGGGTTCGGGATCCAGCTCAACGCGGACTGAACCGAGGCGACGATCCCGACCGAGATGGTGCGGAAGGAGTGAAGCTGGGTGCTGCTGCTGTTGGAGATCATCAGCAGGGAAACGGAGATCAGGACGAGCGCCGTGGCGTATTCCTTGTAGCGGATGATCAGCTCGACGAAGCGGCGCATGGGAGGAGGTAGGTCTGTGACGAATAACAGTGATGGAAGAACACTGGTGGCGGCGCTCCGCCGGAGCGTGGTTCCGGCGGAATCCGCGGGCCCCTGAAAGGGGTCCGGAAGAGACTCAGTACCGCCGGCTCTTGATCAGAACCTGCGAATAGTGATTGAGGTTCTCCAGCACTTTCCCGGTTCCGCGGACGACGGCCGTCAGCGGGTCGTCGGCGACGAAGACCGGGAGGGATGTCTCGCGGCGCAGGCGCTCATCCAGCCCGCGGAGGAGCGCTCCGCCGCCGGTGAGCATGATCCCCCGGTCGAGGATATCGGCCGAAAGCTCCGGCGGCGTATGCTCCAGCGAGAGCTTCACCGCGTCGACGATCGCCATGATCGGCTCCGAGAGGGCATCCCGGATCTCCGCGCTGGTGACGGTCGTCATGCGGGGGACACCGGCGACCAGGTCGCGTCCCTTCACTTCGATCTGCACCTCTTCCTCCAGCGGCATGGCGGTACCGACCTCATGCTTGATCGCCTCGGCCGTCCGTTCGCCGATCAGGATGTTATGGTTCTTCTTGAAGAACTGGATGACGGCGTTGGTCATCTCGTCACCGGCGATCCGGATCGACTCGTCGTTGACGATGCCGGAGAGGGCGATGACGGCGATCTCCGTCGTGCCGCCGCCGATATCGATGATCATGTTGCCGACCGGGGCCTCGACATCCAGACCGATGCCGATCGCCGCCGCCATCGGCTCGGCGATCAGATGGACCTCCTTGGCGCCCGCATGCTCGGCCGAATCACGCACCGCCCGCTTCTCCACCTCGGTGATACCGGAGGGGACGCAGACGACGATACGGCGCGCCGGCTGCCAGGTCGGCGAGATCTTCCTGATAAATGCTCTGAGCATTCCCTCGGCGATCTCGAAGTCGGCGATCACTCCATCTTTCAGCGGACGGATCGTCTTGATGTCCTTGTGGGTCTTGCCGATCATCGCCTGGGCCTCCCGGCCGATGGCGACGATTTTCTTGGTGGTGCGATCGAATGCGACGATCGACGGCTCGTTGAGCACCACCCCCTTGCCCTTCATCCAGATCAGGGTATTGGCTGTGCCCAGGTCTATTGCTATGTCGTTGGATAAAACGCCGAACACGTATGGATGTAGGATCAGGAGTTACGGAAAAGAAAAGAGCGATCCACGCCAAGGGGAATCGCCTTTCGAAAAACGGCACAAATATCACCAATCCCTTAGGGCTATACAAGCCGGGTCACCATTTGACGAGAATTTTTACGGCCTCGGTGTCGGGAAGAGCGAAATGCCCGCCGGGTCGTCCCTCTTCTCCCAATCCTTTCGATCGCCCGACCCCATCGGCGAAGCCCCCGCGTCAACGATCGTGAGCGGATGAGGGCCGGTGCGGAGCCTCCTTCGCTTCGAGCCCCGGAGCCCACCCGCCTTCAAGCCTGAAGTCGGTCGATCTTCGAGCCCCGAAGGGGCGAACCATTCTTCCCTCCGCAGAAACGAAGAATGGTACGCCCCTTCAGGGCTTAAGACTATGAGGGAAATGTCGTTGCTACAAATCGGTGCTCCCTTCGGGAGCCGGTGAAGAGATCGGCCCTGCAAGGCGGGGTGGCGCGCACCTTCGGCGCATCAGGTCAAGGAGTATCGTGTAGGGATAAAAGTAGGCATTCCCTTCAGGGCCGGGGAATGAATGGCCTGTTGCTGCGGATCACGGCTCCCTACGGGAGCCTGCGAGGAGAAACAACTGCTCACTCCCCTCGGCGATCGCTGAGCAGCTCCAGCGCCCGCTCGTCGGCCGCGTAGGCGGCGCGTTCGGCGGGGATCCGGAGATAGGCGCGGTGGAACCTCTCGCCGAGGCTCCCGGCCCCGGAGCGGAAGAGAAGAGGAAGGAGGGCGCGGATGAATCCGGTGATATATCGCATGTAGAACAATCTCTCCTCCCGCTGCTGCCTGACATGTTCGGACTCGTGGCGGAGCAGCCGGAGAAAGGCTCGCGGAGAGATGGAACGGGCGCGTTCGTGGAGGTAGACCCTCCCCCGCAGGGTGATGCCGATCATCCCGAGCAGGTCGACCCGCAGCGGGAGACGCCGGCGATAGAGGAGGGGGAAATCGAGCGGGACCCCTGTAAATATCGTATCGAGAAGATCTTCGGGGAGCGATGCGCGGCGTATCGCATCGCGAGCGGCGTCGAGGGCCGTCGTGTTGCGTGGGGGAAGGTTCCGTGTCGTCAGATCGTGTCCCACAGCCGGTCGCCGGCGTCACCGAGACCCGGTACGATATATCCGTGCTCGTTCAGTCTGTCGTCGAGCGCGCCGGTGAAGATCCGGACTCCGGGGAACGCGCGCGCCACGGCGGCGACCCCTTCCGGCGCGGCGATCACCGAGAGAAGGCTGGTCGACGCGGCCTTGTCGACCGGAAGCTTCCCGAGCGCCGCCACGACGCTCCCGCCGGTGGCGAGCATCGGGTCGAGCAGGAAAAGGTGGGCCCCGACCGGGTCGGGAACATTGCGATAGTATTCATGGGGAAGGAGCGTCTCCTCGTCGCGGCGCATGCCGACGAACCCGACGGCGACCGTCGGGAGCATGTCGATGAACCCGTCCAGCATTCCCAGCCCCGCGCGAAGGATCGGCACGGCGATCACCCGGCAGGAGAGGACGCTTCCGGAGGTGGGAGCGACCGGCGTCTCGATACCGGCCTCCTCCAGCGGGAGGTCGCGGGTCGCCTCGTACGCCAGGGCGCGCGCCACGGTTCTTGTCGCCGCGCGGAACTCCTGGGCAGGCGTCTCGCGGCGCCGCAGCATGGTGACGGCCGCCTCCACGGCGCTGTGCCGCACCACGGTCAGGGTCGGGACCGTTTCGATCGAGGTTCCTTCCATCATCATCACATTCCGAGGAGTGAGTTCAACTCCGGGTAGTAGAGGATGCCGATACGGGGCTGGCTCACGAAGAACTCCCCCTGGTGGAGCGGGAGCTTCCGATCTCCCATCAGCTTTCCCATGTACCATTCGGCGGTGGGGGCGACGATCCCGTAGGGGGTCTTGATGTTCGCCGAGAAGCCGAAGGCGCCGCTCAAACCCCATCCTGATTCGATATAATCGGGGATCAGCACCGGGTCGGGCACGTTTTCCATCGCCCACTTGTCGGGACCGTACTCGTTGCGGTAGTAGCTGAGCCCGAGCGAGAGGTGGAGGTTGATGACCGACTTGGGGTTGCCGATGAACCTGAGGTTGATCCCCGTCTGGTAGTAATCGTTCGGCGGCGCCACCAGCTCCCCCGTCTCCTTGGTGTAGTTGGAGTCGGTCACCTTGGTGTTGTGGCTGTAGGTGTAGGTGAAATCGAGCTGCAGCCAGTCCACATCCATTCCGAGAAGCGGGGTGACGGTGAGCCATCCTCCGTAGCCGATCACGGAGTTCGCCTCGGTGATGGCGCCGTTGATGACCGAGGTCGAGGCGAGATGTCCCCCCACTCCCAGCCATTTGTCGTAGGCGCTTCTCGGCGCCGTCGTCGTGTCCGGTTTCGCCGGGGTCGAGGGACGGGCGACGTCGGTCGGGCCCCCCTGCGCCGATGCGACCGATGGAAGGGAGAGGATGAGCAGCAGAAGGGAAAGCGCCGCCAGTCTGAAGAAGCGACGCGCGTTGTCGGTCGTCATTGATGCGATGTCCTCAAGTGATGTTCCGCGCAGTTCCGCGACTTTCGCCGCGACGTGTGCGACAAAGCCCGGTTCGTTCCGTTTACCCCGATGCGGAACGGGTGTAAGATAGGGGGCATCGGTCTCGATCATGATCCTGTCGTCCGGCACGGCCCTGACGACCTCGTCGAGCGTCCCCTTGCTGTAGGTGATGTTCCCCGTGAACGATATCATCGCTCCCAGCGCCAGCGCCCGCTCCAGTATCTCCGCTCCGCTGGAGAAGCAGTGGAGCTGGAATCTCAGCCGCCCGTCCTGTTCCTCCCGGATGATCCTGAGCAGATCCTCGTCGGAGTCTCTGTTATGGACCACGGCGGGGAGGTCGAGTTCCTTTGCGATGCGGAGCTGTTTCCTGAAGACGTCGTGCTGGATCTCTCTCGGGGCGTATTCATAGTAATAATCGATCCCGATCTCGCCAACGGCAATCGATCTCCCTTCCAGGGCAATTCGCCGTACCGTCTCCAGGTCGGCGTCGTCGATTTCTCCGGCATGGTGCGGATGGACGCCGATGGCGGCTCTGACCTCGGGATAGCGTTCGACGAGCGCCAGCGCCTCCTCGAACTCGCTCGGTCTGGTCGCCGGCACGATGATCGTCTCCACCCCCGCTTCCCGCGCCCGCTCGATCACCTGATCGATGTCGGCGGTGAACTTCGGCGTGTAGATATGCGAGTGCGTGTCAACCAGCGACGGCATCGGCCACCTCCTCGATATGTCCGGGAACACGGACGTTCGACCAGATCTTCTCGATCCGTCCCGTCTCGTCGATCAGAAAGGTCGTTCTGACGACCCCCATGTACTTCCTTCCAAAGAGTGTCTTCCGATCCCAGACGCCGTACGCCTGCGCCATCGCCGTGTCGGTATCGGCAAGGAGGGTGAAGGGGAGGGATTCCTTCTGCGCGAACTTCACGTGCCGTTTGACCGAATCGGGACTGACCCCGACCACGGCGACGCCGGCAGCGGCGAAGCGGGGGAGGTTGTCGCGGAAATCGCACGCCTGGACGGTGCAGCCTGGGGTCATATCCTTCGGATAGAAATAGAGAACGAGCCTGCGTCCGGCGAAGTCGCCGAGCGTCCGTGTCGTTCCGGTCTGGTCCGGGGCCGCGAAATCGGGCGCCGGGTCTCCAGGTTTCAGCATTCGGGTTCCCTGTTGGGGCTATGCACGGTTCAGATCTATCGCAACGAGCGTTCGATGCGCGCGGACAAAGATGAGAATTCCGTGCCAGATGAAAAAGGCGTCGTCGACCGGGCCGGGGCTCTCCCTGGCGATCGTTTCACGATAGATCGTCCTCCCGTCGCGGGCCACCAGAAGGAGCCCGTCCACGGCGCCGGTCAGCATCGCCTGCGCCGATCGTTTCGAACGCTCGTGGAGCGATAATATCGTGTAGGGACCGAACTCCGCGTACTCCACCGCCCCCCGGCGCTCCCCGATCGAACGGGTCAGCAGGGGAGCGAGCGTCAGGAGTCTGGTATCCTCCTCGTCGAGCGTCTCGGAGTTGATCCAGGCGGGCCAGCCCCCCCGTTCCGAGCAGATCTTCTGGAACTCGGCGGCGCGGTCGATGTTCGAGCCGATCTCCTCCAGCGCCTCGCCGCTCCGCAGATCGACGAAGAGGAGATTGCCGTAGTCGAAGGCCGAGCCGCGCTGCGCCAGGGCGATGTCGTCGGTGCCGCAGAGAATCCGGAGCGAGCCATCCTTCCAGATGATCCGTCCCGTTCCCGCCTCGATCGCCGTGACCCCGATCGCTGTCGGCAGGTCGGGGCGGGGATAGGCGTGCATCAGCATCACGTCGCCGATCACCATCTCCAGCGCCACCCACCACGACTCCTCCAGGCGCATCCCGCTGAAACGGGGGACGCCGTCGGTGATGTCGATCGAGAAGAGGGAGAGGGTCTTCCCCTCCACGTCCCGCGCCTCGCCGACGATCAGACGGTCTCCCGCCGGAAGAAGTTTCCATATCGTTCCCTCCGGGGAGAATTCCCAGAGGGGGTCGAGCCGGTTGCCGCGTAAGCGATCGAGGATGTTCACGTCTGCAGGATAAGGGATCTCGGCCTTCGGAGAGTGTTACATTCGGGTACGGTCGTCTTCGGTTGCGGGCGATGCCCCCGGCCTTCGACGTATCGGGCCGGGAGCGTCGCACTGGTCCGCTACCAGCTGTCCTGGCCGCCGCGCTGTTTGCCGCCGCCGCCGCGTCCGCCGGGACGTCCCTTGCCGCCGCCGAAGCCGCCGGAACGTCCGCCGCCGAACCCGCGTCCGCCCCCCCCTTCACGCTTGCCGCCGCCGAAGCCGCCGGGGCGTCCGCCGCCGAACCCTCCGGGACGTCCGGCTCCTCCGCGACGTTCGCCGCCGCCACCGAAGCCGCCACCGCCACCGAAGCCGCCGCCGCGACGCTCTCCACCCTCGCTGCCGAAGCCGCCGCGTCCGCCGTCGTCACGACGCTTGAAGCCGCCGCCGTCGTCGCGACGCTTGAAGCCGCCGCCGTCGTCACGACGCTTGAAGCCGCCACCGTCGTCACGACGCTTGAAGCCGCCGCCACCGAAGCCGCCGCCGCCCCCTTCACCGCGACCGAAGCCGCCGCGTCCGCCGTCGTCGCGACGCTTGAAGCCGCCGCCGCCCCCTTCGCGACGGCCGAAGCCACCGCTGCGCTCCCCCTCCTCACGACGCTTGAAACCGCCGCCGCCCCCTTCGCGACGGCCGAAGCCGCCACGCTCGCCGTCGGGGCGACCGAAGCCACCGCGTCCGCCGTCGTCACGACGCTTGAAGCCGCCGCCACCCCTTTCGGTCTCCGGCCGTTCGCTCCCTCCGAAGCGGCTCCTGCCGCCGAAACCTTCCTTCCGTTTGAAGTCACCGCGATCTCCGGAGCCGTGGCGTTGGCCCCCTCCGCGTCCTTCACCGCGTCCGGGCCGATCGCCCCATCCCCCTTCCTGCCGTTCACGGCGGAACCCTCCGGGACGTCCGGCTCCTTCATCCTCGTCGTCGCTCTCCTCCTCTTCGTCGAACCCGCGCATCGGGGCGCCGGTCGCGCGTCGCACGACAGGGGAGAAGCCGCCGGCTGCGGCGCCGCTCCTCTCGGTCGTGGCTGTCGTCTCGGCGTCATCCTCGTCGATATCGAGACCGATCCCTCGTGTCCCGATAATCGGGGCTCCCTCGTAGGGGCCGAGGATCAGCACGAACTCTCCCTTGAAACGTCGGGTGGAGAACTTCCGCCGGAGCGAGTCGAGCGTTCCGCGGATCACCCGTTCCGACGCCATCGTCAGGTTGGCGGCGATGGCGGCCGGGCGGTCGGGCATCGCATCGGCAAGGGCGTTGAGAAGGGAGCGGAGGCGGTACGGGGTTTCCAGGATCACGAGCGTCCGATCGCGTTCGGCCAGCGCGCGCGCGGCCTGGACCCGGTCGTCGGTCTTGCGCGGCAGGAATCCGACGAAGTCGAACTCCTCCAGCTCGAACCCGCTCGCCATCAGTCCGGTCATCACGGAGCTGATTCCGGGGATGATCTTCGGCTGGATCCCTATCGCCCGCGCCCTGGAGACGAGCCGGGCGCCCGGATCGGCGAGGAGGGGGAGACCGGCGTCGGAGATCACCGCCACGCTCTTCCCGCTCCTCACCATCTCGATGATCTCTTCAGTGGCGCGATCCTCGTTGTGCTCGTTCATCTCCACGAGCTTCTTCGTGATGTTGTGGGCACGGAGGATGCGGGCGCCGACCTTGAACTCCTCGCAGACTATCACATCGGCATACGAGAGATACTTGACGGCGCGGAGGGTGATGTCGTCGTCGTTGCCGATCGGCACGCCGACCAGAGCGAGTGTGCCGGAGAAGATCTCACGCGGGGTTTCATCTTCGTCGGAGTCGGAGTCATCCTCGTCGGAGTCGGCGGTCCCAGCGACGGCGGGGCTTTCGTCTCCTTCGTCGGCCTCTTCCTCGTCGGCCTCTTCCTCGTCGGCCTCTTCCTCGTCGGCCT
>CBINGZ010000059.1:0-25968 GCA_966250335.1 uncultured bacterium
CGAGCGGGCTGTTGTCAGCCGCACGGATGCCGGTGAGACGGTCGGCGAGTTCACGATGGTGGGGGCTCGTACGCCCTCCAACGGAACGACTCGTGCGACGTACCAGCTCGTCGACCGGACGGTGGAGCGCGGAACGGAGTACGAATATCGTCTTGTGACGATAGACGTCGATGGTACGCGCCATGAGGATGCCTCGCAGCGGGTGAATCTGGCGGGCGCCTCGACGATCGGCTGGAGCGTGGCGGTGACGCCGAACCCCGTGCGCGATCGCGCGGAGGTGACGCTGAAGGTCGTCGAAAGCGGCCAGGCCCGTGTGGTGATCTACAACGAGCGCGGTGAGCAGGTAGCGGTTCTCCATGATGGAGAGCTTGCCGCCGGCGATGCGACGTTCGGAGTGGATGCAACCGCTCTGCCGAGCGGAAGCTACACGATCCGCGTGCAGACGCGCACAGGCGTCGACCTGATCGAGCGTCTGACGGTCACGAAGTAACGAATGCGGACCGGCGCCCGCCCGCGGGCGGGCGTCGGATACGATGACGACAGAGGCGTGCCGGAGTCTTCCACGACTCCGGCACGCTTCGTTTTTCACCGATCCGTTACGTAATTATTCCGACACGTAAGACATCTTGTCCGGCCGATCGGCCGGCAGTAACTTTGTGCCCAAAACTTTGCTCCCCTCACGTTCGGCATATCCCTCCCAACCGGCGCAGAACCGTCGGACAAGCGAACTCCCTCGCATATCCGCCCGACATCTCCTCGGCATTTCCGAGCTCTCCCGCGAGGATATCCTCCTCATTCTCCAAACGTCCCTCTCGATGCGCGACGACGTGCTCCGTTCCGGACGCCGTCTCGACTTCCTGCGCAGCCGCACCGTCGTGAACCTTTTCGTCGAGAACTCCACGCGAACCCGTTCCAGCTTCGAGCTGGCCCAGCGGAGGCTTGGGGCGGACGTGCTGAACTTCGCGGCCGAGACCAGCTCGGTCGCCAAGGGGGAGACGCTTCTGGACACGGTCAGGAACATCGAGGCGATGCATGTCGACGCGGTGGTCATCCGCCATGCCGCCGCCGGCGTCCCCTGGTTCCTCGCCGAGCGCTGCTCGCCGGTCTTCATCAATGCCGGCGACGGACGCCACGAGCACCCCACCCAGGCCCTTCTCGACACCATGACCCTCTTCGAACGCTGGTACAACCCCTCGACCCCGGCGATGACCGGCTTCGAGGGGAAGCGGGTCACGATCGTCGGCGATATCCTGCATGGACGTGTCGCTCTCTCGAACATCTACGCGCTCCAGAAGCTTGGAGCCGAGGTCGCCGTCTGCGGCCCGCCGACACTGATCCCGCGCGGCATCGAGGCGCTCGGGGTTCGTGTCCTTCACAACCTTGACGAAGCCCTCCGGATCTCCGACGCCCTCAACATGCTCCGTATCCAGCGTGAGCGTCAGGATAGAGCCTTCTTTCCGTCGGTGACCGAGTATGCGCGTCTGTTCGGGCTCAGCCGCCACAGGCTTCAGGGGATCGACAGGCCGCTCCTCATACTGCATCCCGGTCCGATCAATCGCGGCGTCGAGCTGGACAGCGAAACGGCGGACGGCCCTTTTTCGGTGATCCTCAAACAGGTCGAGAACGGGGTTGCCGTCCGGATGGCGGTGCTGGCCCTGCTGCTGGGGCCCTACGGCCAGGAGCCGATGCTGCTTGAATCTTGAATCGCCGAACCGGTGGAAGGCGATCCTCGAACCATGATATATATCTTGAAAGGAACATGATGAATCACGACGCGGGAAACCAGGACCCGATGAAGGAGCCGCTCTCGAAGAGACTGGAGCTGCAGAAACGGCTGGTGGAGACGGCCGACGAGTACCACGCGATCGCCGAGGGGCAGTGGGATGAGGCGACGGCCGTCGAGCCCACGGACGACGAGTCGTTGTGGGAGTTCCGTCGGCTGATCCGCGCGGCGCTTCAGTTCTACGTCCGCGCCTATCTGATGCTGGATATGATCGAGACCGACTCCGAGCAGGAGCTGGAGGATCTGCTGGAGATCGCCGCTGAACAGCAGCCGCAGTTTGCATCGTTCTTCGAGCAGAATAATATCGTGGAGGTCCTGGACGAGGAATCGGAGATGAATATCTCACGGATCTTCGCCGTCGCCGAGGCGCTCCGTTCGATGCTGCTCGAGCATTCCAATCAGCTCGCCGCCTCCGTCGGCAGCCGCTTCATGGCGGAGTAGGCGCCGCGGCCCGGGCGGGTCGCACAATCTTTACAACGTCCGGCCGAACGAGGCCGGACCCTCCATATCGTCTTCGATCCATGCCAAAACGTACCGATATACGCTCAGTTCTGATTCTCGGATCCGGTCCGATCGTCATAGGCCAGGCTTGCGAGTTCGATTATTCAGGCACGCAGGCCTGTCGCGTGTTGAGAGAGGAGGGATTGCGCGTCATCCTCCTGAACTCCAACCCGGCCACCATCATGACCGATCCCGAACTCGCCGACGCCACCTACGTCGAGCCGATCACGGTCGAGTTCCTGGAGAAGATCATCGCCAAGGAACGTCCCGACGCGATACTCCCGACGATGGGAGGGCAGACCGCCCTCAACGTTGCGGTGGAGGCGGCCGAGCAGGGCGTCCTGGAACGCTACGGCGTGGAGATGATCGGCGCCAACCTGGAGGCGATCAAGAAGGCCGAGGACCGCGAGCTCTTCCTGGAGGCGATGAAGAAGGCCGGCCTGGAGATGGCTCGCGGCGGGTTCGTCACCACCGTCGAGGAGGGAATTGCGATCGTGGAGGCTGTCGGGTTTCCCGCCATCATCCGTCCCTCGTTCACGTTGGGGGGGACCGGCGGCGGCATCGCCTACAACATGGAGGAGTATCGTCAGAAGCTGGAGCTGGGGCTCCACGCCTCCCCGGTCCATCGTGTCCTCGTCGAGGAGTCGGTGATCGGGTGGAAGGAATACGAGCTGGAGGTGATGCGCGACCGGAAGGATAACGTCACCATCATCTGCTCGATTGAAAACTGCGACCCGATGGGGGTCCACACCGGCGACTCCATCACCTGCGCTCCGGCGCAGACGCTCACCGACCGCGAGTACCACAGGATGCGCGACGCGGCCATCCGGATCATGCGGGAGATCGGCGTGGAGACCGGCGGCTCGAACGTCCAGTTCGCCCAGAACCCCGTGGACGGCCGCCTGCTGGTGATCGAGATGAACCCGAGAGTCTCCCGCTCCTCGGCGCTCGCCTCCAAGGCGACCGGCTTCCCGATCGCCAAGATCGCCGCAAAACTCGCGATCGGATATACGCTCGACGAGATCCCGAACGACATCACGAAACTGACCCCGGCAAGCTTCGAGCCGACCATCGACTACGTGGTCGTCAAGATCCCGCGCTGGGACTTCGCGAAGTTCAAGGGGGCCGACGATATTCTGGGCGTGCAGATGAAATCGGTGGGGGAGGCGATGGCCTTCGGCAGGACCTTCAAGGAGGCGCTGCAGAAAGCGATACGTTCGCTCGAGCAGGACCGCTACGGTCTGGGAGCCGACGGGAAGGATCGATACGCGATAGAGAAAATGGGCCCCGCCGCTCTGGAGACCGCCCGCGTGGAGACGAAGCTGCGCCTGCACAGCCGCACTTCCACCACGATCTTCGACATCTACGACGCGCTCAGGCTGGGGATAGATATGGAGACGATACATTCCGTCTCGGGGTACGATCCGTGGTTCATCGATCAGGCGCTTCAGATCGTTGAGATGGAGGGGGCGTTGCGCGCCGCGGCCTCCCAGGTCGGCTCCTCCGATGAAACCTCGACCCGCGATCTGCTCTACGAGGCCAAGCAGTTCGGCTTCAGCGACCGTCAGATCGGCTTCCTCTGGAATATGTCCGAATCCGATCTCCGCCGGCTCAGGACGTCGCTCGGCGTCCTTCCGGTCTTCAAGACCGTGGACACCTGCGCGGCGGAGTTCAAGGCGTATACACCGTATCACTATTCGACATATGAGGAGGAGAACGAGTCGATCAGGTCGGAGAGGAAGAAGGTGGTGATCCTTGGGGGGGGGCCCAACAGGATCGGGCAGGGGATCGAGTTCGACTACTGCTGCGTTCACGCGGTGATGGCGCTGCGGGAAGAGGGGTACGAGGTGATCATGGTCAACTGCAACCCCGAGACGGTCTCCACCGACTACGATACGACCGACAAGCTCTACTTCGAGCCGCTTACGTTCGAGGATGTCATGAACATCCTGGAGCACGAGCAGCCGGAAGGGGTGATCGTCTCGTTCGGCGGGCAGACCCCGCTTAAGCTGGCGCGTCGTCTGGAGGCCGCCGGCATACGGATTCTGGGGACCTCTTCCGAGGGGATCGACCTGGCCGAGGACCGGCAGCGCTTCGGCGATCTGATCACAAGGCTCAACATCCCCGCTCCCGCCTGGGGGACGGCGACCAGCGAGGAGGAGGCGATCAACGTGGCCGAGCGGGTGGAATATCCGGTGCTCGTGCGCCCCAGCTACGTGCTGGGAGGGCGCGCCATGGAGATCTGCTACCGTCCCGAGAGAATCCGCGAGTATATGCGGACCGCCGCGCAGGTCTCGCCCGATCATCCGGTGCTCATCGATCATTTTCTGGAGAAGGCGTTCGAGTTCGATGTGGACGCCGTCTCCGACGGCACCGATGTCGTCATCGGCGGCATCATGCAGCATATCGAGGAGGCTGGTGTGCACTCCGGAGATTCGAGCTGCGTGCTTCCTCCGTACAACATTACTCGGGCACAGTACGAGATACTTGTGGAATATACCCGCAAGCTCGCCAGGGGATTGAACGTCGTCGGCCCGCTCAACATCCAGTTCGCCATGCAGCGCGGGATCGTCTACGTGCTGGAGGTGAACCCGCGCGCCAGCCGTACCATTCCGTTCGTCAGCAAGGCCACCGGGAACGCGCTGGCGAAGATCGCGGCCAAGGTCATGGTGGGGGTCCCCCTTTCGAACTTCGACCTGCGCGACATGCCGATGGCGATCTCGCACGTGGCGGTGAAGGAGTCGGTCTTCCCCTTCAACAAGTTCCCGCACTCGTCGATGTTCCTTGGGCCGGAGATGCGGTCGACGGGTGAGGTGATGGGGATCGATTCGATGACGGGGCTCGCGGTGGTCAAGGCGCGCGTCGCTTCCGGCAACAAGCTCCCGACCGGCGGAACGATCTTCGCCACTCTGGCCGACAACGACAAGCGTCCGCGCGTGGCGGAGACGATGCGCGGGTTCGCCGAACTCGGCTTCAGGATTCTGGCGACCGACGGCACCAGCAGGTTCCTGACGGAGCACGGTATTCCGAACACCAAGATCCTAAAGATCGTAGAAGGACGTCCCAACGTGCTCGACCATATCCGCAACGGCGACGTGCATCTGGTGATCAACACACCGGCCGGCGAAGTAGCGCGCGAGGATGAGAAGACGATGGGCGCCGTCTCGATGGAATACAAGATCCCGTTCATCACGACGGCTTCCGCCGCCGCCGCCGCGCTCAGCGGTGTGGCATCACTTCGGGAAAAGGAACTCCGGGTCCGTTCGCTTCAGCAGTGGTACGGAGAACAGGGTAGGTAGGAGCACGGATAAATCATGTGACGGAAAGTATCGTGGTGGTTTTTTTTCTCAAATATCCTGACTCGATTCATCGACATGTTGTGATGTATTCATTAAACATGGTATATTTGCATTACCAGGTATAACCAAACTCAGGAGGACAAACACGTCATGGCAAAGAAAATGTCGAACGCGGATTATCAGGCATTGGCCTCATTCCGCTACGCTCTCCGTCAGTTCGAACGTATGGGAGAAGAAGCAGCAGCTTCGGTCGGTCTCACGCCGCAGCAGCACCAGGCTCTTCTCGCGATCAGGGGCTTCGCCGAGAAGCGTCCGATCCTTATCGGCGACCTTGCCGAGCGTCTTCAGATCCGTCATCACAGCGCCGTCGGTCTTGTCGACCGTCTGATTATTCAGGGACTCGTCGAGCGCGTCCGCGGTGATGTCGATAAGCGTCAGAAGTATATCTCGCTCACGCCGAAGGGAACGCAGCTCATCGATCAGCTTGCCACGGCTCATCGTCAGGAGCTCAATCGGGTCAGCGCCCAGCTCGGATCCCTGCTCGATACGTTCGGCACCAACGGAGTGTAAGCGACAGACGTCGTTATCCAAACGCATTCAACACGAGAAGGCCGGGAAGCATTGCTTCCCGGCCTTCGATGTCTTTACCCTGCCGATTCGTATCGGGATCGGATTTTCATCCCTCCTTCTGAATCGCCGTGAATCTGGCGGCGAGGGTCTGGGCGTCCGTCAGATCCTTATCCTTTCCCGAGATATCGAGCGAGATCCCACCCTTCCGCATCATCAGGAGCCTGCTGCCGAAATGCGCCGCCTGCTCCATGTCGTGCGTCACCATCAGCGTCGTCAGCCGCTTCGATCTCACGATCGTGTCGGTGATCGTCATCACCTGTTCGGCCGATCCGGGGTCGAGCGCCGCCGTGTGTTCGTCCAGCAGCAGGATCTCCGGTTCCCTCAGCGTCGCCATCAGCAGCGTCAGCGCCTGACGCTGACCGCCGGAGAGAAGACCGATCGGAGTCTGGAGCCGATCCTCCAGTCCCATCCCCAGCTCGGCGCAACGTTCGGCAAGCCGGATCGTCTCGGCCCGCCCGAGCCCGAGGCGGAGTCCCTTCCGCCGCCCGCGCAATGAAGCCAGCCGCAGGTTCTCGGCCACGGTCATCGTCGGAGCCGTGCCGGAAAAGGGGTTCTGGAAGACACGGCCTATGAATTTCGCGCGACGATATGCCTCCATGCCGGTCACCTCGGTGCCGTTGATCGCGATCCGACCTGAATCGACGGCGACGTTCCCCGCCAGGGCGTTCAGCAGGGTCGACTTGCCGGAACCGTTGGAGCCGATGATCACCACGAACTCCCCATCCGCGATATCGAGCGATATATCGTCAAGCGCCCGGACCGGCCGGGCCCCTCCCTGCTCGAAGCTCGCAGTAAGATGTCGGATTTCGATCAATGCGTCACCGGGAGTGTGAAGGTTTGGCGCGACGCCGCGGCCGCAGTCTGGGGAGGACGATCGCCAGGAGCACGAAACAGGCGGTCACGAGTTTCAGATCCATCGAATCGAGACCTATCGAGAGAGCGAAGGCGACCAGCGCGCGGAAGGCGATCGTGCCGGTGATCACGCAGACGAGCATCGGCAGGATCGAGAATTTCCGGGAGAAGAGGCCGTAGAGGGTCTCGCCGATGATCACGCTCGCAAGCCCGAAGACGACGATGCCGATCCCCATCCCGATGTCGGCGAACGCCTGGTACTGCGCCACAAGGCTTCCGCTCAGGGCGATCAGCGCGTTGGAGATACCGATCCCCACGATCTTCATCCAGTCGATCGAGACCCCCTGGGCGGAGATCATCGTCTCGTTGTCTCCTGTGGCGCGCATCGCCAGGCCGTAGTCGGTGCGGAAGAACCAGGAGAGGAGGAGGATGACGATGATGGAGAGAAGGCCGAAGAGAACCGCGGCGACCGTCATGTCGCTCCAGCCGGTCGCGCTCTTCAGCGGCGTCAGCACGGTGTCGACCGTCAGCAGCGGGATGTTGGACCGCCCCATCGTCCGGAGGTTGACGGAGTAGAGGGCGGTCATGACGAGGATACCGGCGAGGAGTCCGTTGATCCGGAGCTTGGTGTGCAGAAGGCCGGTCAGGGCGCCCGCCGCGAATCCCGCCATCATTGCGATACAGATGGCGGGAAGGGGACTCCAGCCGGCGCTCAGGAGCGCGGCCGTGACGGCGGCCCCCGCGGTCAGCGAACCGTCCGCGGTGATGTCCGGGAAATTGAAGATCCGCATCGTGATGAAGACCCCGATCCCGAGAAAGGCGTATGCCAACCCGAGCGCCAGCGCGCCGAGCCAAACCTCCATCGTGCTAAGCCTTGTTGGTAGAGTCCGGAAGCGAACCGGGGCATTACGGGTTCAGGGGAGCGAACCCGGCCGGCGCGGGAAGCCCGAGCGCCGACGCGGTCGCCGGATTATATGTCCTTCTGCGATCCACCACCAGCTCCAGGGGAACGCCCGCCATATCGCGCGTCTTCAGATACTTCGCCGCAAGTACCCCCGCCTGGTGTCCCCACGCGAAGAAGTCGGCGCCGTAGCCGATGAACGCTCCCCGCTTGACAAGACCCGACTCCGATGTAACGATCGGGATCTTCTTGTCCATCGCCGCCTTGTGCACCGTCTCGAAGCTTCCGAAGATGACGTTGTCCGGCAGCGCAAAGAAGACGTCGATCCCCTCGCCGATCAGGGCGGTCATCACCTGCTGGGTCTCGTTCGTGGAGGTGACGGGGCGTTCCACCAGCGTGAGCCCGAGCTTGGCGCACATCGTCCGCAGGCGCTCCAGGGCGTTCATCGAGTTCGGCTCGGAGCTGTTGTAGAGGGTGCCGACCCGCTTCGCGGTCGGAAGGATCTGGCTGATGAGCGCGACACTTGTGTCGATATACTCGAGCGTTTCGTAGACGCCTGAGAGGTTCGGCGGAACACCATCGTTCCCCGAGCTTCCCTGCGCCGTCCCCGTGTCGGTCCCCACAGCGGAATCGGACTTCCCCTTGATGCCGACCGCGTCGGGCTTCGGGGCGACCATCATGAAGATCGGAATGGTGGAGGTCTTGCCGACCGCGTTGATCATCGCCACCGTCGGGTTGGTCGCGATCGCCGTCACCTTCTCGGCGATGAAGTAGTCGATGATCTGGGGAAGCGTGGAGATCTCTCCCTGCGCATTTCTATAAATGATTTTCACGGTGCCGGCGCTGTCCGAATAACCGGCCTCGGCGAGCGCGGCATAGAAGCCGTTCCTGGCTTCGTCGAGAGTCGCGTCGGCCACGAGCTGGACGTAACCGATGACGGGGACCTGCGCGGTGTCGGTCCCGGCCTTCTCGCCGGATGAGCCGGAATCGCCGCCGCAGCCGACGAGGGAGATGATTGCGATAAGGAGGAGTGGGAGGATCGATCTGAACGAGATATACGAGGACATGTAAGTCGTGTAAGTGCTCGTGCCGAGCGTGATATATCGCGGACCGTGACGCATGCGGTCAGCGGCGTTCCATCAGGAAGCCGACGCCGAAGACCGCCAGTCCGGTCCCCAGAAACATGAACTCCATCCGCATGTCGTTCTCCATGATGCCGTAGATCAGGCCGATGCCGGTGAGGACGATGCCGAGGAGCTGGATGAATTTCGCGTATCGAGTCATCAGTGAGAGCGGAGCTTTGCAAGGAAGTCGTCCGGGTCTACCCGGTACTTGAACGCCATGCGCCCGTCGATCAATCCCACCGGAATCTTTTCATGATACCGGTCGAACAGATCGGTCCCTTCCTCGATCTTGAGAACGGTGAGTCGGAAACCGTGCCGCCGATGGAGCGCCTCGACCACGGCGAACGCCTGGTCGCAGAGATGACAATCCTCCTTCGATATGAAGGTGACCTCGACTCCGGAGAGATCGGGCCCTCGGCGGAAAAGACGGGAGAACATGAGGCAATCCGTTGATACCGTCGGTTGCGATATAACCGTCGACGGCGGAACGATACGGCGGCTTCCTCCGAACGGGAGCCGGCCGTCACCTGGCGGCGCGGACCGACCCGACGGCGCTTCGCCGGGGGGCGGGACGTTCCGGAATCAGGTCGGGAGGCTGCGATCTCGATCTGAGGATCATGTATCCTCCCACGATAATCATCCCCGTCGATATCCATTGCGCCTGCGACAACCCCAGGTAGAGATCGTTCAGCCGGATGAACTCCACGAGAAGGCGCTCGATTCCCGCGAGCACCAGATAGATCGCAAAGAGCTTTCCCGTCGGCATCGGCTTCTTTCTGATCGACCAGAGATAGCCGAAAATGGCGAGGGAGGCAAGAGCTTCATAGACGGGGGCGGGATGGACGGGGATATCCGCCGGCACCTGCCTCCCCGGATACATCTGCTCGAACTTGGCGACCAGCGACTCGTTCGCCCGCGGGCCTGCCGAGAGCGTCGGCACCGTCCCCTCGGGATAGGTCATCGCCCACGGCAGATCGCTCGGTATCCCGTAGTCGCCGTCCCCGGCAAGCTGGCATCCCAGGCGACCGATACCGTACGCGATGATCAGCGATGCCGCGGCGGCATCGGCCACGCGGAGGAACCGTACCCTCTTGCGCCGGAGGTACATATAGATGGCGGCGATCGCCACCAGGAGGCCGCCGTAGAAGGTCAGGCCGGAGGTGGAGAAGATCTCCTTCAACGGATCTTCCGTGAAGGTGTTCCAGTTCTCCAGCAGGCTGAAGAGCTTGGCCCCCACGACCCCCCCGATCAGCGCGATGAGGGTCACGGTGGAGGAGAGCTCCTCCGGCATGCCACGGCGCTGGATTTCGCGGGAGAAGAAGTAGTTGGCGACGATGAAGGCGATCCCCATCATCAGCCCGAAGCTGTGGAGGGTGATCGGCCCGAATTCGAATATGACCGGATACATGCTTCTGGTTCGACGTCGGCGCGATGACTCCAATGCCGCCGTCCGTGGTCCGGTCGCGATATATGCGATCCGGGCGCCGTACGGCGACGATTCCGTGGGGGCCGGCGCCGTGTGCAGGACGACCCTCCCGTGCCCGGTCCGGGGGAATCCCTCGATCTTCGAGCGTTCCAAACATACGGAAGAAGCCGTCGCCGCGCGCCCCCGAAAACGATAAAAGGAGAAAACGGACGCTTACGTTCGCGGGCCCGGACGAATCGACCGGATGTCTTATCTTCGTCGTTCGCCCACTTTTCGGGGGCGGCCCCCTGATCCCGGGATCATCCGCCCGGAATCAGCGGGCAATCACGAAGGGATCGACCCGTCGTAACAGGCTCGGGAACTCCGGGGTCGATTCGCAGGGAGTCGACGGGGTGATCCGGCGGGAGGATTCGAACGATCCATACGGGGACGAGCATCGAGACCATGAACGGAAGCATTCACGACCTGCGGGCCCGGCTCGAGGAGTCGATCGCCGGCTACGGGTCGGCTGTCGTCGGCTTTTCGGCGGGGGTCGATTCGTCGGTGGTCGCCGCGGCCACCTTCGCCGCGCTCGGCGATCGCGCCCTGGCGGTGACGGCGCTGACCGAGACGATCACCGATGAGGACAGCCGTCTTGCCGCCGAGGTCGCCGGCAGGATCGGCATCCGCCATGAGCTGATCCGCTACAACGAGCTGGAGATCCCCAACTACGCGGCCAACCCGGTCGACCGCTGCTACTACTGCAAGGATGCGCTCTACACGCGGCTGGTCGCCGTGGCGCGGGAACGGGGGATCGAGACGATCGTCGACGGCGTCAACGCCGACGATGCGGGGGACTACCGTCCGGGACGCCGCGCCGCCGCCGAGCAGGGGGTGCGCTCGCCGCTTCTCGATCTCGGTATCGACAAGGAGACGGTCCGCCTGCTTGCCGCCGACTACGGCCTTCCCAACCACGACAAGCCCTCGGCCCCCTGCCTCTCCTCCCGCGTTCCGTACGGGACGGAGATCACCGGAGAGATCCTGGAGCGGATCGACAGCTCCGAACGGGCGCTCCGGCGGCTCGGCTTCAGAGAGCTGCGCGTGCGCCATCACGGCGACGTGGCCCGGATCGAGATCCCCCGGAACGAGTTTCCCCGTGCCCTGGAGCTGGCGGAGTCGATCGACGCCGAACTGCGGGGCGCCGGCTACAGATATGTCGCGCTCGACCTGAAAGGGTTCAGGTCGGGGGCGCTGAACGAGGTTCTGACGCAGATTCAACTTCCCGCGATATGACACCCGAGGAGATCCGCCTCATCATCGAAGCCGTCCGCGCAGGCGCCTTCTCGCCGCAGGGGAATCCCCGTTCCGGCGGGCGCGACACCGGCTATCTCAGCGTAGGCCAGGCGATCAAGCTCGACACGGACCGGCAGCGGCGGCGCGGTTTTCCGGAGGTGATCTACTGCGAATCGAAGACGGCGGAGGAGATCGCCGCGTCGATGAAGGGACTCTTCCGGCAGCACGGCCTGGCGTTCGGGACGCGCTGCCCGCGAGAGACGGCGGAGCGGGCCCTCGATATTCTGGGGCACGGCCGCTACGATCCCGTCTCCCGCACCCTCACCGTCGGAGCGGCGCTGCCGAGACGGACGACCGTCGAGACGGCCGTCATCGCCGCCGGCACCAGCGACCGACCGGTCGCGGAAGAGGCGTGCATGACCCTCGACGTTCTGGGAGCGCCGGTCGCGAGGATCTACGACGTCGGCGTCGCCGGGCTCCACAGGCTGCTGGCGCAGGCGCCCGCCATCGAGAAGGCGGGGATCCTGATCGTGGTGGCCGGCATGGAAGGGGCGCTGCCGAGCGTGGTGGGGGGACTCTTCCGCCAGCCGCTCATCGCCGTTCCGACCAGCGTCGGATACGGCGCCGCCATGGGGGGCTTCGCCGCTCTCCTCGGCATGCTGACGAGCTGCGCCGGCGGGATCACCGTCGTGAACATCGACAACGGGTTCGGCGCCGCGATGGCCGCGCTGACGATCATCCAGGCGATCGAGGAGAACAGAGGGATGGGAGCCCGGGCGAAGGTGACGACATGAGAGGACGTTCCGCGCTTCCGCTGCTGGCCGTTCTTCTACTGGCCTCCTGCTCCGGCCCCGATCCCGCTTCCGAGCCGATGATGCCGCTCTCCTCGGCCGATCGCGACTTCCTCCGGACGGTTCTCGATCACGCGATCGCCGACAGCATCAAAAGCGCGACCCTTCCGGTGAACGCCGAGGGAAAAATGACCATCCTGATCGACGAGGGGGAGGATGAGAAGGTCTCCGTCGAGGATCATTTCCTCCTGTCTCGCGGAGAGGCCGGGACCTACCAGACGGAGATCGTCAGCCATGTCGCGGTCGGCGATACCACGCTCCTGAAGGATATGTACACCTTCCAGGACTCGAAGGGAAACACGCGCGCCGCGGCACGGTCGCAACTGGTCGGCCTTCACTTCGGGACCGATTTCCTGGGGCTTCTGCGGATGATTCTCGCGCGGACCGAAGGGACCGAATGCGAGGCCCTTCCGGGAAAGGATAGCGGGTCGGTCCGTCTCTTCCGCTACAGACTCGGCGACCGCAGAGGAGAGTTCACCGTCGACAGCCGTCTGCTCGACCCGGTCAGACTCCGCAGCGACGAGGGAACCGATTACATGGTGGGCAGTTATACATATCGGATGACCATCGAGTTCAGCAGAACGATCGACGGTCTCCTGCTCCCCGTGCGGACCGAATCGCGGTTCGATTATTCACGGGTCTTCTCGGAGGGAACGGGGTCGGTCGTCGTGACTCTTGCACCGGCCCGTCCCGGGGGACCGCCGACCCGATCGTAGCGGCCTTCCCATCGGGCGGGTCGCTTCATTCGATATCAGACTTACACATATACAGGCAGGCGAGGAGATATGATCTACGTAACCAGACGCGCCCAGTTCTCGGCGGCGCACCGGCTCTACAACCCGACGTTCTCCGACGAGAGAAACGAGACCGTGTTCGACAAGTGCAACAACATCAACGGACACGGGCACAACTATACGGTGGAAGTGACGGTCAAGGGGATTCCCGACCCGGAGACCGGCTACGTGATCGACCTGAAACGGCTGGCCCGGCTGATCGACGAGGAGATCCTCAGCCGTGTCGACCACAAGCATCTGAACGTCGATGTCGAGTTCCTGCGCGGCGTGATCCCGACGGCCGAGAACATTGCCGTCCTCTTCTGGCAGATCCTGGAGCCGAAGATCGATTCCGGGACCCTTCATGCGGTGAAGCTGTACGAGTCGGACAACAACTTCGTGGAGTACTTCGGCGAGCCGGTCGAGATCGTCCGGCACGACACGCTCCTTGAGGAGGCGCGCCGATGATCGAGGTCCGCAACGACCGCAGAGCCAGCGACGGAGAGCGCGACAACAGCGAGTATCGCCGTCCCGACGTCGATAGAGACGAGGACAGCCTCGACACGCCGACCCCGGACGGCCGCTCCTTCGATCTGCTCGGTCTGGAGAAGAACATCTTCGACACCCTGAAGATCGTCGGCGAGGATCCCTCCCGCGAGGGACTTCTCCGCACCCCTCACAGGGTGGCGGAAGCGTATCGCTTCCTGACCGGCGGCTACACGATGGATATCGCCACGGTCCTCAACGGCGCGGTCTTCGAGGAGCGGTACGACGAGATGGTGATCGTGAAGGATATCGACTTCTTCAGCCTCTGCGAGCATCACATGCTCCCCTTCTACGGCAGGGCGCACGTCGCCTACATCCCGAACGGGAAGATCGTCGGGCTCTCCAAGCTCCCCAGAATCGTCGACGTCTTCTCGCGACGGCTCCAGGTGCAGGAACGGCTGACGCAGCAGATCGCCGAGACGATCCAGAAGTACCTTCAGCCGCAGGGGGTGGCGGTGGTCACCGAGGCGCATCACATGTGCATGATGATGCGCGGTGTGCAGAAGCAGAACAGCGTGACGACGGCGAGCGCCATGCTCGGGGTCTTCAAGAACCAGGTCGAATCGCGCAACGAGTTCATGAACCTGATCACGAGCACGCTCCACTGATGCGTACCGCCGCACCGCAGGAACCTTCCGCGCAGGCCGGGAACGGAGCGCGGGCGAGGGGAAGAAAGATCCTTCCGACCGATGCCTTCGAGCGGGAGATCCGCGAGCTCGAGTTCGAGCTGGTGGGCGGGGTCGACGAGGTCGGCAGGGGGGCGCTGGCGGGGCCGGTGGTGGCCGCGGCGGTGATCCTTCCCCCCGATTTCTCCATCCCCGGACTGCGCGATTCCAAGCTGATCCCGGAGGAGGAGCGGGAGGAGGTCTACGCGGCCGTGGTCGGGACGGCTCTCTGCTGGGGCGTCGGGATTATCGATCAGGGGATGATCGACACGATCAACATCCTTCAGGCGACCTTCGCGGCGATGCGCGCCGCCGTGGCGGAGATGCCGCTGCGCCCTCAGTACCTTCTTATCGACGGCCGCGACACCCCCGATCTGGGAGTCCCGAGCCGCGCGGTGATCGGCGGCGACGCGCTCTGTTCCTCGATCGCCGCCGCCAGCGTCGTCGCCAAGGTGACGAGGGATCGTATTCTCCGGCTCAAGGACCCGGAGATGCCGCAGTACGGGTTCGCCCGGCACAAGGGGTACGGCACCCGCGAGCATCGCCGCGCGATCCTCGAACATGGTCCCACCGAGTTCCACAGGCAGAGCTTTCTTGGGCGGCTGACGTCGGCAGGCGAACGCTCATGGGGAGAAGAGGAGTAACATGTACATCAACGGCCGCAACGCGGTGATGGAGGCTATCCGCTCCGGAGAAGGGGTGGAGAAGATCTTCCTGATGTTCGGGATGGAGGGTGAACCGATCGATCGTATCAGGATCGAGGCGAAGCGCGCCGGTATTCCCTTCTCGATCGTCGACAGGAAACGGTTCGGCGATCTGGAGCGGAGCGCCGGTCTGGGGACCCGCTCGCAGGGGGTGATCGCGCTGGTGCGGGAGATCGAGTACGAGGATATCGAGGCGGTGGTGGAGAACGTCTACTGGAGCGGCAGGATGCCGCTGGTGGCCGCGCTCGACGGGATCACCGATCCCCACAACGTCGGCGCCGTCATCAGGTCGGCCGAATGCTCCGGGATCGACGGGCTCATGCTCGGCAAGCGCGATTCCAGCGCCATCACCGACGTCGTGATGAAGACCAGCGCCGGAGCCGCCCGGCATCTCCCGATCGACAGGGTTTCGAACGTGGGGGATATGATCCTCCGGCTCCGGAAGTCCGGCCTGGTCGTTGTCGGTCTCGATGAGGATGCCGACATGCTCTACACCGATTACGATTTCACCCGACCGACCCTCATCATCGTCGGAAGCGAGGGGAGGGGGCTGGGGCACCGGATCAAGCAGCTGTGCGACCATCGGCTGGCGATCCCGATGAGGGGGAAGGTCGGGTCGCTGAACGCGTCGGTCGCCGCCGGCGTGGTCTTCTTCGAGGCGCAGCGTCAGCGTCTGGCGGCCGCTCCCGCCGCGCCGTCCATCCGCGAGGAGCCGCGTGAAGAAGCGCGCGAAGAACCTTATGAGGAGCCGCGCGACGAGCCGGTCGCTTGACGACGTTTCACGGCTTGTGACACCGAATCACGTTCATGTCGAGATAGACCCCCTGTCGGAGCTTCCGGCAGGGGTTTTTCGCATGTTGGCACGGCGATTGGTACTACTTTTTTACAGAAACGCGGGGTTCGGACGATGGGCTCCCGCACTACGGAATCAATCGGAGCACAGTGCTGATCATTCGACTCATACTCCATACACGGCGCCGTTCGGCCCGACATCCATCTACGTCCCCATCAGGAGCATCGAGTCCCATGAAGAAGCAATTTCTGTTCCCCCTGTTCTTTGCCATGCTGTTCGTGGCGATCCCCGCGTTCTCGCAGGTGACGGGCGGTCCGGTTCTCCGGAGCCTGTACGATCAGCTCAAGCGTCAGAGCTCCTACAAGGTGGAGATGACCGGGAGCGCGATCTACCTTCGCGACAAGTCGAGCGGCGCGGAGATCGTATCGGTTCGCGAGATCGATCCGCAGACCGTGACCGTCAGCGGCGTGGTCGGCAACCTGGGATCGGCCGAGGCGGCCCGCGAGGTCGTTCTGGGGAGGATCGCCCTCTTCAATTACAGCTCTCCGGTGGGGAGCCTGCGGGTCGACAACGGAACCGGGAATGTGACGATGAGCCATCATCTGAACCCGCGGCGTGTTTCGATCGCCTCCATGGCGAACGTCGCGGTGAAATGCGGCGATGTGGCCCGCGAGAGGGTCACCGGTATATTTCAGTAGGAGATACGCGGCGCGATATTCCGCGCGCTGTCGACTACGCTGAACAGCCAAGTTGTTCATGACGCGTCGAGAAGGGGCGGCCGAAGCAGGCCGGGGCTCCGACGGGCAGGGTTCGCCGGCTTCGCTGAGAGGAACGAAGCCGGCGGCGTGCGACTCCGGAGCAGAAGAAACGAAGAGTCCGGTTCTCCTCGGTGGAAACCTGATTCATCGCCCGGAGTCCGGGCCGCTTCCCGCCCCTGATCGATCCAGAAGAAAATTTCAATCCTTCCGTTCTCATACTTGTCGGCACGGCAACCTCGGTTGCCCGAAGCGTGGCCCCGTCCGGGAGAGGCGGCCGCTGAACGAATCATCCGGAAGTCTCCCCGCGGATCGAAGAATGACTTCATCGAATTGCGATGCGCACCGCAGAGGCCCGAGAGGTACGGCGCGCACGCCTCCGAGCAGAGAAGAGTATCACGTGGATCGCCCTCTCCGCCCCGGATGGCATCCACGAACAGGCTGCGGACACGACGGTCATGCATGAATGACTCGGCGGCCTGCTCCAAGTTAGAGTTTGATGGAAAGGACCACCACAGCAACGGCGGATTCACGAGAATGACGGAGGCGACCCGGGTAGACCCGGGCCGCCTCTGATTTTTATATCGCAGTTGTGTCGGACGATCCGGGCTTCCTCAGCTCGGAACCTCCGGACGCTCGTTGAATGCGAGCCAGTAGAGATCGAGGGTCTTCACGATATTCACGAGCGTTCCGAACGCCACCGGCTTCACCAGGTAGGAGTTCGCTCCCAGATCGTACGCCCGGTTGATGTCGATCGTCTCCTTGGAGGAGGAGAGGACCACCACCAGAAGCCGCTTCAACCCCGGCTGCTGCCGAAGCCACGATAATATCTCCAGCCCCGATATCCTCGGCAGCTTGAGATCGAGCAGGATCAGCGAGGGAATGGGGAACTTCTCCCGATCCTCGTATTTCCCTTCGCCCGTCAGGTAGGCGATAGCCGCCTCGCCGTCGGAGACGATCTGAAGGTTGCCCGAAAGGTTGAGCTTCTTGAACGCTCGTTCGAACAGAAAGACGTCGTTCGGCTCGTCCTCGACGAGCAGGATTGTATAGCCGGTTGTGCTCATAATATGCTCTCCACGCGAGGCCACTCGACCCAGAATTTGCTGCCGTCTCCTTCATCCGATACGACACCGACATGGCCGTTCATGCGTTCCATACCCTTTCGAACAATCGCCAGGCCGATACCGTTTCCAGGGTAGACGTCGGTGCCGTGAAGGCGCTCGAAAACTCTGAAGATCCGTTCGTGATATTCGGGGTTGATCCCGATGCCGTTGTCTTCGATCCACAGGCGGATATGCCCCTCGCGCGGTTCGGCGTGGAGCTTCACTTCCGGCGCGTTCCCGCCGGCCACGAAGCGGATCGCGTTCATCACCAGATTGCCGACCACCTGCACCATCGTCGTACGATGTCCGATCACCTCCGGCATCGGCTCGCCGACCGTGACCCTGGCGCCGTGCTCCTTCAGCTCCGGGTCGAGACGGGCCAGCGCCTCGGCCACCACCGCCCCCAGCGAGACCGGTCTGACCGGCATGTCGGCGCGGCTGAGGCGGCTGTAGGCGAGAAGATCCTGGATCAGCGTGTCGAGCCGCTGCGCCGCCGCGCCGATACGGCGTGAATACTCCTGCGCCTCGTCCGGGAGCAGATCGGCGTAATCCTCCATGAGCGCGTCGGCGAACCCCTGCATGGCGCGGAGGGGCGCCCGCAGGTCGTGCGCTATCGAATAGGAGAACGATTCCAGCTCCGCGTTCATCTGCTCCAGCTCGGCGGTCCGTTCGGTCACCCGCTGCTCCAGCTCGGCCGCATGGCGGCGGATCTGGTCGTGCAGACGGACCTGCTGGATGGCGATCGCCAGCGGCGCGGCGATCTCGCGCGCGATCTCGATATGCTCCACGGTGAAGGCGTCGCGGCTTTCGGAGGAGAGCATCAGGGTCCCGATCAGCGCCTCATGGCTCATCAGCGGCGCGCTCACGTAGGAGCGGACCCCTTCTCCCTGAAGCACCTGCACGATCCTCGGCTTCTCCTCCATCTCCTGAACGTCTCCGGTCACCCGGCTCTCGCCGGCCCGGAGGATCTCCACATCCTTTCCGAAGGTGTTGAGCGGAATCCGCATCCCCTCCTGCATACGTGTCCGCCCGCTTGTTCTGTCGGCCAGGACGGTCGCCTCGTCGGCCTCGAAATCGAAGAGGAGGATGGTGGCGCCGCGGCAGGGGACGAGCTTCCGGATACGGCGGAGGGCGGCCTGGGCGATCTCCTCCGGAGACTGCGCCGTCAGGATCGCCTGGTCTATCTCATGGAGGATCTTGAGCCGTTCATGATAGCGGCGGACATCCTCCTCTGCCCGTCTCCGTTCGTTCCGCTGTTCCGCCTCCCGCAGTTCACGCTGGATGGCGGGGACCAGTCGCGCAAGATTATCCTTCATGATATAATCATGCGCCCCCGCCTTCATCGCCTTGACGGCGACATCCTCACCGATGCGGCCGGAGACGATGATGAAGGGAAGATCGAACTGGCGTTCGTGCAGCAGCGAAAGGGCGGCGAGCGTGTCGAACTGGGGCATCGAGTAGTCCGATGCGATCACATCCCAGCCCCCTTCGTCCAGGGCCCTGCTCATATCGACGGCGGTGTCGACACGCTGGTAGACAGGCTCGTACCCCGCCTTGCGCAGCTCGCGCACCAGCAGTTCGGTGTCGTCCTGCGAATCTTCGATGATCAGCACGCGCAGAGGCTCGCCCATTCGCGTGAATCTCCTATTGCGTTGGGGTTTCGTTCAGGAGAAGCCAGTACAGCCCGAGCTGCAGGACGGCGCTCATGAACTTGTCGAAATCGACCGGCTTGCGGATATAGCTGTTGGCTCCCAGGCCGTAGACCTTCCGGAGATCCTGTTCCTCCTTGGAGGAGGTGAGGACAACCACCGGGAGGAGTCTGGTGCTCTCCTCTTCGCGGATACGCTTGAGAACCTCAAGCCCGTCCACTTTCGGGAGCTTCAGATCGAGGAGCACGAGGGAAGGGTTCTCCGACTCGTCACGGCCGACGAAGGGACCGGTCGCGAAGAGGTAGTCGAGGGCTTCCACACCGTCGTGGGCTACAACGACCTTGGTCGGGATATTGCTCTTCTTGAAGGCCCGAAGCGTGAGAGCCTCGTCATCGGGGTTGTCCTCCACAAGAAGAATGATTCTGTCATCCATGGTTGTCATCAACTGCATTAAGAGTAAGATAACGGAACAGAGTGCCGGGGGCTGGCGATACCTCCGCCATGGAGGGAGCCGCCCAACGTTTCGGAAGGGTATGACGGCATAAAGGGCGGAAGGTATACGTTAAAAGGTGAAATAGAACGTTGCCCCTCGATCCACCGCCGCTTCGGTCCAGATGTTGCCGCCGTGGCGTTTGATAACCCGCTGAACGGTCGCCAGGCCGATGCCGGTTCCCGGGAACTCATCGGGTGAGTGCAGGCGCTGGAACGGGCTGAACAGCTTCTGGGCATACCGCATGTCGAATCCCGCCCCGTTATCGCGGACGAAATATAGCTGCTTTCCTTCGTTTTCTGTAACGCCGAATTCGATACAGGCGTTCTCCCGTCGCCCTGTGAACTTCCATGCGTTGTCGAACAGGTTCTGCAACGCCACCTGCAGGAGCCGGGGATCTCCCTGTACGACCATCCCATCGTGGATTCGTATGTCGACCTGGCGATCGGGGGAGGCGCTTTTCAGGTCGCCGGCGATCTTGGTGGCGATCCGGCTCATGTTGACCTCGTCACGGCTCATCTCGTTGCGGGTGACGCGGGAGAGATTGAGGATGTCGTCGATCAGCTCTCCCATCCGCTGGCTGGCTCCGCGGACCCGTTTCAGGTAATCCTTGCCGGAATCGTCGAGCAGGTCGAAATAGTCGTCCAGCAGCGCCTTGCTGAATCCGTCGATGCTTCGCAGCGGGGTGCGGAGGTCGTGGGAGATCGAGTAGCTGAACGATTCCAGCTCGCGGTTGGCCGCCTCCAGCTCGGCGGTTCGTTCACGGACCCGCTGCTCCAGGCCGGCGTTCAGCTTCCGTACCTCCTCCTCGGCCTCTTTCCGCGCCTTCACCTCGTTCTCCAGTTCGGCGTTGGCCAGCCGCAGTTCTTCGGTCCGCTGTGCCACGCGCGCCTCCAGCATCTCGTTGAGCTGGCGGATCTCCTCGTTCATGCTCCCCATCGCCTTGTTCGCCTTCCCCAGCTCCCGGTTGGTGCGCTTCAGAAGCTCCGACTGGAGCTGCAGCTCGCGTGTTTTCCTGAAGAGATCGATGAAGACCGCCACCTTCGCCTTCAGGATCTCCGGCTCGAACGGCTTGAAGATATAGTCGACCGCCCCGACCGAGTAGCCCTTGAAGACATGCGATTCGCTCTTGTCGATCGCGGTGAGGAAGATGATGGGGGTGTGCTGCGATTTCTCGCGATGCCGGATAAGGGAGGCTGTCTCGAACCCGTCCATCCCCGGCATCTGAACGTCGAGCAGGATCACGGCGAACTCATGGTCGAGCAGGAAACGGAGAGCCTCCCGTCCGGAGGTCGCGCGCACCAGTTTTTCCCCAAGGCTTTCCAGGATCGCCTCCAGCGAGAGGAGGTTCTCCGGATGATCGTCCACGATCAGTATGTTCACCGGAAGTCGTTGTTCCATGCCGAATTTCTACCTCACTCTCCTGTACAGCCGTTGCATGGGATCGATGGCGGTGTAGTCCGCCTCGTGCGGAGTATACCGTATCGATTCCCTGTGACCGAGCCCCAGCACTCCATGGTCGGTCAGGCTTCGATAGAGAAGCCTGTGAACTCTATCCTGCAGTGATTCATTGAAATAGATCATGACGTTCCTGCAGAAGATAACGTCGAACCTGTTGAAATCACGGTCGGTCGCAAGGTTGTGCCGTGAGAAGACGATATGCTGCTTGAGGGAGGAGCGAAAGATGGCATTGTCGTATTTGGCCGTGTAATGCCTGGAGAAGAGGCCGGTCCCTCCGGCGCTTTCGTAATCTTCGTTCGATCCCCTGATCCGTTCCAGCGGGTAGATCCCCGCCCGCGCCTTCGCCAGCACGCTTTCGTTCATATCGGTGGCGTAGATCCTGGCCTTGTGGAGCACTCCCTCCTCGGCCAGGACGATCGCCGTCGAATAGACCTCCTCTCCGGTGGCGCACCCGGCGTGCCACACCCTGATGAACGGCTGTTCCGCCAGGGTCGGGACGACGTTCCGGCGGAAGGAGAGGAAGAACTCCGGGTTCCGGAACATCGCCGTGACGTTGACGCTGAGCGCCAGCAGAAGCCGTTCCCATGCCGCCGGGTCATGGAGGACACGCTCCTGCAGTCCGGAGATGGAGCCGAGCCGTTCGGTATGAACCCCCTTCCAGATTCTCCGCTTCAGCGAATGCAGGGCGTACTCTCGGAAATCGAAGCCGTACTGCTGGAAGACACCTTCCAGCAGCAGCCTGATCTCCAGTTTCTCAAGGGCTTCATCCCCCTGACCGGTATGTTTCCGTTGGACGCTCAGTGCCGAATGCCGTTGGCCGACCTCTGTTGTTCGTGACGATGAGGCGTGTAGATGCCGCTCCGTCATTTGTACAGCCATACGCGAAGCAGCGACAGGAGCTGATCGACGTCGATAGGCTTCGTGATGTAATCGGATGCTCCCGCCTCGATACATTTCTCACGATCCCCCTTCATCGCCTTGGCGGTGACGGCGATGATCGGGAGGGACTTGAACTGCGAGAGCGTGCGGATCTGCCGTGTCGTCTCGTAGCCGTCCATGCCGGGCATCATCACATCCATCAGCACCGCGTCGATATCTCCAGCCTTCTTCAGGAACTCGATGCCGTCGTTACCGTTCTCGGCGTAGACAACCTTCATCTGGTGCCGCTCCAGCAGGCTGGTGACGGCGAAGATGTTCCTGATGTCGTCGTCGATGATCAGGATCTTCTTGTTCGCCAGGGTGCTCTCCGGCTGGTGCAGCCGCCGCAGCGCGGTCCGCTTGTGCTCCGGCAGATTCTTCTCGACTCTGTGGAGGAAGAGAGCCGTCTCATCGAGCAGCCTGTCGACCGACTGCACATCCTTCACGATCACCGCCTCGGCCAGCTTGTTCAGTTCGGCCGCCTCCTTCGGGGTCAGGTCGCGCGCCGTGTAGACCACGATCGGCAGATCGGGGAGCACCAGCTCGCTCCTGATGCGTGAAATAAGCTCGAATCCCGACATATCGGGGAGCCCCAGATCGAGCACCACGCAGTCGAAGGAACGCTCCTTCAGGAACCCGAGCGCCTCGCCCCCGGTGGCCGCCGCCGTCACCTCGACATCGGCGCCGCCGACCAGCTCGATGATGCTCATCCGCTGCGTCTCGTCGTCCTCCACCACCAGCAGGGTCTTGATCGAGCGTTCGACGAACCCCTTGATCTGGCTCAGCGACTGCGCCATCGACTCCTGCGTCACCGGCTTGGTGATATGGGCGATCGCCCCCATCTTCCGGCGTCGCGGAAGATCCTCGACGATGGAGACGATATGCACCGGGATATGGCGCGTCTCCGGGTTGTGCTTCAACTGGTCGAGGAGCGCGAGTCCGTGCATGCCGGGGAGCTGGATATCGAGCGTGATCGCATCCGGCTTGTAGCTCGTCGCCATCTCCAGCCCCTCGTTGCCGTCGGTGGCGACCACCGCCTTGAATCCCTTCTCGCGCGCCATATCCAGCAGGATATTGGCGAAGCTCACATCATCCTCCACGATCAGCAGAACTCTATCCCCCTGCTCGATGCTCGCCCGGTCGTCGGTGAGCCCCTTGGTGGAGGTCGTCGTCAAGGTCGGCGGGCTCAGTTCGGTAAGGATCTGATCGACCCGTTCCATCCCGCCTCCCTCGCCGAACGCGCTTCTGCTCACCACAGGGGTGTGAAATCGGGACTCGCGTCGACCGCCGCTCCCCATTTTGTCATGGCCGTTCGGGCCGTTCATCTCCACCGCGTCGTCGGGGCTGCCGATGGTGGTCGGCAGATACTCCTGGGGGAGATAGAGGGTGAAGCTGCTCCCCTGGCCCGGCGCGCTCGCCAGGCGGATCTCGCCGCCCAGAAGGCGTGCGATCTCACGGCTGATCGAGAGGCCGAGGCCGGTTCCGCCGTACTTCCGGCTGGTAGTGCCGTCGGCCTGCTGGAACGCCTCGAAGATCACCTTGTGCTTGTCCGCCGGGATGCCGATGCCGGTGTCGATCACCGAGAGGGCGATCACCCGGTCCGCGCGGTTGAGGATCTCATTATTGAACCGTTCTCCGGGCAGTGCCGGTTCCACGCGGAGCGTGACGCCCCCCTTCTCGGTGAACTTGAAGGCGTTGGAGAGAAGATTCTTCAGCACCTGCTGCAGGCGCTTGGAGTCGGTCCGCATCGACTCCGAGAGCCCCGGATCGAGCTGAACCTGCAACGAGAGCCCCTTCTGCGTGGCGACCTGGCGGAACATCCTGTCCATATCCTCCCGGAGCGTCTTGAAGTAGACATCGGAGATCTCCACCACCATGTTCCCCGATTCGATCTTGGAGAGATCGAGGATCTCGTTGATCAGCTCCAGCAGATCGGAGCCGGAGGAGTGAATCGTCTGCGCGAACTCCACCTGCTTGGAGGAGAGGGTCGATTCCTTGTTCTCCGAGAGAAGTTTCGAGAGGATCAGCATGCTGTTGAGCGGCGTCCGGAGCTCGTGCGACATGTTCGCCATGAACTCGGACTTGTAGCGGGAGGTGAGGGCGAGCTGTTCCGCCTTGTCCTCGATCGCCTTGCGGGCCAGTTCGATCTCCAGATTCTTCTGTTCCACCTCGTTCTTCTGTTCGGAGAGGAGGCGGGCTTTCTCCTCCAGTTCCTCGTTGGTCTGCTGCAGCTCCTCCTGCTGCTGCTTGAGGAGTTCCTCCGATGCCTGGAGAGATTTCGCCTGCTGCTCCAGACGGCGGTTCGTCTCGGTCAGCTCCTGCTGCTGCATCTGCAGCTCCTGGGTGAGCGACTGCGACTGGACCAGGAGCGATTCCGTCCTCATGTTCGCCTCGATCGTGTTGAGCACGATTCCGATACTTTCGGTGAGCTGATCGAGGAACGCCAGGTGGATGTCGTTGAACTCATGGAACGAGGCGAGCTCGATCACCGCCTTCACCTGTCCTTCGAAGAGGACGGGGAGGACGACGATGTTCAGCGGCGGGGCGTCTCCCAGACCGGAACTGATACGGATATAGTCGGTGGGGACGTTGCCGATCAGGATACGCTCCTTTTCCAGTGCGCACTGTCCCACAAGCCCCTCCCCCAGACGGAAGCGGTTCGCCAGGCTCTTCCGCTCACGGTAGGCGTAGCTTGCCAGCAGCTTCAGGTCGAGATCATCATCGACCGCGTCGGCAATGTAGAAGACGCCGTGCTGCACGCTGACCAGCGGGGCCAGTTCGGAGAGGATGAGGCGGGAGACGGTGAGAAGGTCCTTCTGTCCCTGGAGGAGTCGGGTGAACTTGGCGAGATTGGTCTTCAGCCAGTCCTGTTCGGTGTTCTTGCGTGTCGTATCCTTCAGGTTGCGGATCATCTCGTTGACCGTATCCTTCAGGTAGGCGACTTCGCCTGCGGCTTCGACCGTGATCGACTGCGAGAGATCGCCGGTCGTCACGGCGGTGGCGACTTCGGCGATGGCGCGGACCTGGGTCGTCAGGTTGGCGGCCAGCCTGTTCACGTTGTCGGTAAGATCGCGCCATGTTCCGCTGGCGCCCGGCACGTTCGCCTGACCGCCCAGCTTCCCTTCGATACCTACTTCGCGCGCCACCGTGGTCACCTGGTCGGCGAAGGTGGCGAGCGTGTCGATCATCCCGTTGATCGTGTCGGAGAGCTCCGCGATCTCCCCCTTGGCCTCCACCGCAAGTTTCCGTTTCAGGTTGCCGTTGGCGACCGCCGTAACGACTCGCGCGATGCCTCGCACCTGGGTGGTCAGGTTGGCGGCCATGAAGTTCACGTTGTCGGTCAGATCCTTCCATGTGCCTGCGACCCCCTTCACTTCCGCCTGACCGCCCAGTTTACCTTCGGTACCGACTTCTCGAGCGACGCGGGTCACTTCCGATGCGAAGGAGTTGAGCTGGTCGACCATGGTGTTGA
>CBINGZ010000060.1:0-22943 GCA_966250335.1 uncultured bacterium
GATCGGGGTGGCGGCGTGGGCCTGGGTCGCCCGCAGGCGGCGGCATACCTCGAACCCGTCCACCTCCGGCATCATCACATCCAGCAGAACGAGATCGAGGGGGGTGGTCTCCCCCACGCGCAGGGCGTCACGTCCGTTCAGGGCAGTGCGTACGATATATCCTTCCTTCTCAAGATTATATCGTAGAAGCTGAACGATATCCTCTTCGTCGTCCACCACGAGAATCGTCTTTGCCATATCGAATCCGGTCAGAGGGGTAAGGTTCGTGATAACTCCCGGTAACGGCAGCCGTTTTCAGGGGCGTATGCGGCTCCGGCGGACGCAAATTAGGGTGGGGAGGGAGGATGGCTGTATGAATATTTCATAACACGGTCCGCCCCGATCGGGGGGGGATCGGCGCCCTGTTCGCGCCTCCGCGGGGTTTGTCGCGGAACCGAAGGTGGGGATACAAAGTGTACGGTAAAAAACAAAGTCCTTGGGCCACTTAATGACGAATCATTAACTTTGGAGGCTAATGGGCTCCATGAACAACCGAGGTTCCCGTCAATCGACGATGCAGCAGCTCGGTCCCTACATGGGGCTGGGGTTTCAGCTTGCGGCCGCGATGGTAGCCTTCGGGTTCCTGGGTCGATGGCTGGACGGGAAATTCGGCACCGATCCGTGGCTGATGGTCGTGGGGCTTCTGAGGGGGGCGACGGGGGGGATGATCAGCGTGATACGGACCTCCCTTCGAAGCTCCGCACAGGGGCGCGCACGTTCGGGCCCGGCGTCATCGGGCTCCCCATCGAGAGAGAAGGACGAAGAGGGTTCAACGGCTCCACCCGGTTCGGGTCGGGATGCCGGCGACCGATAGCACGGAACAACCGCGATACCGGTTAATGAGATTCAGCTTTCTACGCAGCATACTCGTCATCTCGGCTCTCCTGGCGGCGGTCATCTACTATCCGTTATCGGTATGGCTGACCCCGGATCATCTGGGGACGGTGATCGCATCGGGGCTGATCGCGTTCGGCAACATCGTCATCGGCATGGTGACGCTGGAGCTGTTCATGGAGAAGCCCCATTCCCCGTTCATGATCGCGGTCTTCGGGGGGATGGGGATCAGGATGATGCTGATTCTGGCTGCCTTCGGTGTCCTCCTTTCCTACGACCACGACAGCGTGGTGCTCGCGCTCTCCCTGATGGGGTTCTATATCGTCTATATGATCGCTGAGATCGTCTATGTCATGAAAGTCCTGGGCGGGCGCAAGGTCAAGCTGCAGCCGAAGCGCGCGGCGGGCCGTAATTCGATCGTTTCACGTACCCTCATTACCGAACAAGCGAAGCACTAATGCCAGAACCGAATACAGAGCATGGCTCGCCGAACCAGCATGATACCGCTGCCGGCCATACGACTTCGGGAACCGGCCACGAGGCAGGTCACGCTCCGGAGCATCAGGAAGCCTCGCCGTTCACCACGCTGCTCGGAACGCTGGGGGACCACCATGAGATCACGTTCGGCCATCTGCACCTGTTCGATCTGCCGGTGATCCTGATCGACGGCGGCCTCCACTTCTACCCGAGCATCAAGGCGATGGAAGATGGCGGCGCGTATCATCTCGATCACGCGACGCATCATATCGTCCGTACCGACAACCATATGCCGCCGGCGCTCGACATGTCGATCACCAGCCTTGTCGCGTTCCAGTGGTTCGCGATGGTCCTGATGGCGCTGATCTTCATCCCGATGGCCCGCAAATACAAGAAGAACGGCGTGCGCCCGATGCGCGGGTTCCATAACGCCATCGAATCGGTGGTCCTCTACGTGCGCGACCAGATCGTGCTGCCGAACGTCGGGGAGGAGGGAAAGAAGCTTCTTCCGATCTTCCTCACGATCTTCTTCTTCATCCTGACGATGAACCTGGTCGGTCTGGTTCCGGGGGGGCATGCCTCCACCGGGAGCCTGAACGTGACGGCGGGTCTGGCGATCATCGCCTTCTTCGTGGTGCAGCTCGCAGCGATCTCGAAGGTCGGGATCGGCGGGTGGCTGAAGCATCTGACCGGCGGGGTTCCCTGGTGGCTCTGGATCATCATGGTTCCGGTGGAAATCCTCGGTCTCTTCACGAAGCCGTTCGCCCTCTGCGTCCGTCTCTTCGCGAACATGACGGCCGGGCACGTGATCCTTCTCTCGCTGATCGCGCTGATCTTCGTCAGCTCGGTCTACATCCCGGTGACGATCGGCTTCTCGCTCTTCATCAACATCCTGGAGCTTCTTGTCGCCTTCATCCAGGCGTACATCTTCACGATGCTGACGGCGGTCTTCACCGGCATCGGCATGGCGTCGCACGATCACGACCATGAGCACGGGCATGGGGACGAGGCGCACGCGGCGGCTCACTAAGGGGCGCCGGTGATAACTCTTGAAAAGCTTTTCGATGCGTAAGGGCGCTGACAGGTATGCGGTCTTTGCGTAGTTTTGCAAGTCTCTTCCGTCAACACACTCTCATACACACATCTAACAAATCGGAGTTTCCTCAATGGACGCACAGGTCTTTGCGTATCTCGGAGCCGGGTTCGGCGCAGCTATCACGGTGTTCGGCGCAGCCACGGGTATCGGACGTCTTGCCGCAGCAGCACTGGAAGCGAGCGGTCGTCAGCCGGAGGCAACGGGTGATGTTCGGACCACGATGATCATCGCCGCCGCTCTTATCGAGGGTGTCGCTCTGTTCGCCGAGGTTATCTGCATCATCCTGGCCGGCAAGTAATCCGGTCAGGTATCGCTCCGAATTCTCACTTCAATCAGCTCGGGCAATCCCGGCAGGGGTACACGGAACTGTCATGACAGACATTCAGACCGGTCCGATCCTTTGGACAATCCTCAACTTTCTGATTCTTCTGGCTCTGCTTCGCGCGGTGGCGTGGAAGCCGATTCTCAAGGCGCTGGAGGCGCGTGAGACATCGATCAACGATGCTCTCAACCGTGCCGAGACCGCCAAGCAGGAGGCCGATCGCGTCCTCGCGGAAAACCAGAAGACGCTGCAGAAGGCGGATGAGGAGGCCCAGCGTGTCCTTCGCGAAAGCCGCGAGTATGCGGCCCGCATCCAGTCGGAGGCGAGCCAGAAGGCAATGGAGGAGAGTCGCCGCATGGTGGAGCTTGCCCAGCAGGAGATCGGCCTCAGCAAGCAGCAGGCGCTCAACGAGCTTCGCACGGAGGTCGCCACCCTGGCGGTCGGGGCGGCCGAGAAGATCCTCAACGAATCGCTCGACACCGATCGCCAGAACCGTCTGGTCGACAATTATCTGAAGCAGACGGCGACACTCCAGAACTAGCAGCAGGGCCCGTTCATCATGACTCAAACGCGCGCAGCGCAGAGATACGCCAGGGCGGTCATGGATATCGCCACGCAGGAGAACGCTCTGGAGGCGCTCACCGAGGATTTCAAGACCCTTCGCGGGGCTCTCGAGGGGTCGCGCGACCTCCGGAACTTCCTGGTGACCCCCGTGATCGACAACCGCGTGAAGGCGACGGTTCTGGGGGAGATCTTCGCCGGAAAGCTCGGTCCGGTGACCGAGAGGTTCCTGACTCTTCTTACCAAGAAGGGGAGAGGGGAGGATCTTCCGGCGATCGTCGAGGCGTTCTTCCAGCTTCTGGATCGGGAGCAGAACGTTCTGCCGGCCGTGATCACCACGGCCGTCGATCTGGCCGGTCCGCAGCGCGCGGCGGTCGAGGATCGGCTCCGGACGATCAGCGGCAAGAATATCCGGGCCGAGTACAAGGTCGATCCGGAGCTTATCGGCGGATTCCGGGCGCTGTTCGGCGACACCATGATCGACGCATCCGTGCGGCATCAGCTCGATCGTATCTACGAATCGTTCGTGGGCGGCGGATCATAGTCCAGGGCGGGGCCGTACCGCGCGGCGCCCCCCTCCCAGCACAATTCAATCCTTACACCAGTTAGCTATATGGTTGAAGTTCGTCCCGATGAGGTTACCGCGATTCTACGCCAGCAACTGACCGGCTTCACCAGCGAGGTCGATGTCTACGATGTCGGCACGGTGCTGGAGGTCGGCGACGGCGTTGCCCGCGTCTACGGCCTGAGCAACGTTCTTGCCTCGGAGCTCGTCGAGTTCCCGAACGGCGTGACCGGCATGGCGCTCAACCTCGAGGAGGACAACGTGGGCGTCGTTCTCTTCGGCGACGACAAGCTCATCAAGGAAGGGGATACCGTGAAGCGGACCGGCAAGGTCGCCTCGGTCCCTGTCGGCGAGGAGCTTCTGGGCCGCGTGGTCAATCCGCTCGGCCGTCCGATGGATGGACGCGGGCCGATCAACTCCTCGCACTTCTCCCCGATCGAGCGGAAGGCGACAGGCGTCGTGACCCGCTATCCGGTGACCCAGCCGCTTCAGACCGGCATCAAGGCGATCGACGCCATGATCCCGATCGGCCGCGGCCAGCGAGAGCTGATTATCGGCGACCGCCAGACGGGAAAGACCGCCATCGCGATCGACGCGATCATCAACCAGAAATATACCCACACGCCGGAGGCAGTGGCGCTCGGCATCGAGCCGGTCTTCTGTGTGTACGTCAGCATCGGCCAGAAGGCCTCCACGGTCGCCAACGTGGTGCAGATCCTGAAGGACAGGGGGGCGATGGATTACACGACGGTCGTCATCGCCTCGGCCTCCGATCCGGCTCCGCTCCAGTTCATCGCGCCCTACTGCGGCGCCTCGATCGGCGAGTATTTCCGCGACAGCGGCCGCCACTCGCTGGTGGTGTACGATGATCTTTCCAAGCAGGCCGCGGCGTACCGCCAGGTTTCGCTCCTGCTCCGTCGTCCCCCCGGCCGCGAGGCGTATCCGGGCGACGTCTTCTATCTCCACTCGCGTCTGCTTGAGCGGGCCGCGAAGCTGGACAAGGAGTACGGCGGCGGATCGATGACGGCCCTTCCGGTGATCGAGACGCAGGAGAGCGATCCTTCGGCCTACATCCCGACGAACGTGATCTCGATCACGGACGGTCAGATCTACCTGATGCCGAACCTCTTCAACGCCGGCGTGCGTCCGGCGATCAACGTCGGTATCTCGGTCTCGCGCGTCGGCGGCAACGCCCAGATCAAGGCGATGAAGAAGGTGTCGGGGACATTGAAGCTCGATCTTGCGCAGTATCGCGAGCTGGAGGCGTTCGCCAAGTTCGGATCGGATCTCGACAAGTCGACGCAGCAGCTTCTGCGCCGCGGCGCCCGTCTGGTGGAGCTGCTGAAGCAGGGGCAGTACCAGCCGATGCCGGTGGAGGAGCAGGTGGCGGTGATCTTCGTGGGGACCAGCGGCTACCTCGATCCCTTCCCGGTGGAGGATGTCCGCCGGTTCGAGAAGGAGTATATCGACTATCTGAAGCTGCGGCATCCCGATCTTCTACCGAAGATCGCCCGTGAGAAGGAGCTCTCGAAGGATATCACGGCGGAGCTGAAATCCTCGGTCGAGGAGTTCACCCGCACCTTCTCCGCAAGCGGCGTCAGCGCCTGAGAAAGCTGAGCGGGCGGGGGAGGCGGAGGTTTCCCGCGCCCTGTTCAGCGGATCGCGTCGATTATCATCATTGAACCCAGTTGACAGGGCCAGTCAATGCCAAAGTATCGCGAGATACGCAGCCGAATCCAGGGAATCGAGAACACGGCGAAGATCACGCAGGCCATGAAGATGGTCGCCGCGGCAAAGCTTCGTCGTGCCCAGGACAGCATCATCGCCGCCCGGCCGTATGCGAAGAAGCTCAGGGAGGTCCTGCAGTTTCTGGCGTCGAGCGCCGAGACGGCGATCAGCCCGCTGTTCGACGAGCGGGAGAGGGTGCGGGTCGCGGTCGTCGTGGTCTCTGCCGACCGCGGTCTCTGCGGAGCGTTCAACAGCAATGTGATCCGCGCCGCCCAGAACCTGATCCGCGGGAAGTACGCCGAGTACCAGGATCGCGGGGATGTCGATCTCTACACGGTCGGGAAGCGGGCGAGCGATTATTTCGCCAAGAGAAGCCAGTACCACGTCGTGGCGGCCTATCCGGGAATCTTCGCCGGTCTGGACTATTCGTTCGCGCGGACCCTTGTCGCGGAACTCTCTGCCGGTTTTCTTGGTAAGCGATACGACCGTGTGGATGTGGTCTACAACGAGTTCAAGTCGGTGGGGCGCCAGTCGATAGCGGTCGAGCAGTTCCTGCCGATCCCGAGACTGGAGGAATCCGCCGAGAAGGTTCCGACCGACTACATCTTCGAGCCGACGCGCGACCAGCTTCTCGATTCGCTCCTTCCGAAGCATCTGAACACGCAGATGTGGAACGTCCTGCTGGAGTCGAACGCCGCCGAACAGGGGGCGCGGATGGCGGCGATGGAGAACGCCACGCGGAACGCGAAGGACCTGGTCAAGAGCCTGAGGCTCATCTACAACAAGGCCCGTCAGGGTGCAATCACGACGGAGATCCTCGAAATCGTATCGGGCGCGGAAGCACTGAAAAAGGGGTGATCGCGTACGAGTCGTTATCGACGGGGGATCTCCGACAGGGGGTTCCCCGTTTTCATTTTGTGCCCGGCTGCGGCCGGGAAGGAACAGCGGAATGCTGAAGAATAAAGCACTGATTCCGATATTCCTGATCGTCGCGGTCGACGTGCTGGGGATGACCCTGGTGCTCCCGTTTCTGCCGTACTATGCCGAGCATCTGGGGGCCTCCCCCCTCACCGTCGGCCTGCTGCTGTCGAGCTTCGCGGTCAGCCAGTTCATCGCCTCGCCGATCCTGGGGCGGATCTCCGATCAGGTGGGTCGCAGACCGACATTGATCTTCAGTCAGATCGGGACGTTCGCCGGGTTCATCGTGCTGGCGCTTGCGAATTCACTCTGGCTGATCTTCATCTCGCGGATCATCGACGGCCTGACCGCCGGTAACCTGAGCATCGCTCAGGCATATATCACCGACGTCACGAAACCGGAGGAGCGGACGAAAGCGTTCGGACTGATCGGCATCGCGTTCGGGATCGGTTTTCTCATAGGACCGGCCCTCTCCGGCTTCCTTGCGCAGTTCGGCTACCACTGGCCCGCGTACGTCGCGGCGGGGCTGTCGTTCACCTCGATCCTCTGTACCTGGTACTTCCTGCCGGAAGTGCCGCGACATGCAGGGGCGGAAGGGAGTCTGGGACGGATCTCGGCGATCACACAGTACTTCGTCCGGAAGGCGCCCCGCAAGGCGCTCACGGAGTTCGGCGCGTTCGCCTTCTCCTTCTCGATCCTCATCAGCGGGATGGCGCTCTATCTGGAGCGGCAGTTCAGGTTCACGGCGACCGAGACCGGATATCTCTTCGCGTTTTCCGGCGTGATCGGGACGATCGTTCAGGGAGGGTTGATAGGAATCCTGGCGACGAAGCTCGGGGAGTCGAAGCTGGCGCTGATCGGGTTCGTCTGCATGGCGGCCGCCTATTCGGTGCTCGGGGAGATCCATACGATCCCTCTGCTCCTGACCTCGGTGGCGGTGGCCGGGTTCGGTTCCGCCGTCGTGCGGCCGAGCCTCACCAGCCTGGTCACCCGGAGCGTGGGGAAGCATGAGCAGGGGGCCGTACTCGGCGTCAGTCAGTCGCTGACGAGCGTTTCACAGATCTTCGGGCCGCTCCTGGCCGGGGCCCTGATCGAGCACAATCATCTCTCGCTCTACGGGCTCGCCGCCGGGTTCTTCGCGCTGATCGGGGCACTGATGCTCCTGCGCTCCAGCCAGAACGAGCCGGCCGTGACCGACGGAGCCGGGGCTCCGGCCGAGGCGTAGCCCCTTATCGAGCCTTCACCAGGTCGGTTCATTGACAGCACGACGAGCGATCACGACGAGCCTACCCGGTCACGGCTGCGGATCGTCATGACCATCGGCTCCCGAAGGGAGCACCCATTTGCAGACAACGGCCGTTCATAATGTTTCTGAAGCCCTGAAGGGGCGGCCCATTCCTCTCGCCGTTGAGGAGGAGGGATGGTGCGCACCTTCGGCGCCAAGGAAATAATGGTGGAACGTCGGTGCTACAAACAGTTCGCCCCTTCGGGGCCTGGAGAGGGAGAACCTGGTGCCGATACATCAATCAGCCGATGAACCGATCAGGCGATGACTCGATAGGCTCAGCGGCGAAGCTCGCGGTACGGCGGAACGATCGACGGTGATTCCTCATCGAAGGGGCGGCCCCGGAGCGCGGCGCTCAGCAGCCGGGCGCTCTCCACAAGACGGGGACCGGGACGGCTGAAGTAATGGTTCCCGTCGAAGACGATCAGGCGGAGGTCGGGACGCTCGGCCGCCAGACGGTTCAGGAAGGGGCTGCGATCGACATCCACCATCGCCCGTTCCAGCGAGAAGCCGCAGCAGGAGACGACGACGACCTGGAACCCGGCCTCCTCCAGGTCCGATTCGGCGATCGGCCGCGACGGTCTCCCGGGGTTCGCGAGCACCGGGCGTCCCCCTGCCGCGGTCACCAGCTCGGGGACCCAGTGTCCGGCGGAAAAGAACGGTTCGACCCATTCCAGAAAGAGAACGTCGGGGGCGTCCGGGGCGTGCGGGATCGCCGCAAGCTCTCCCCGCAGCGCCGCGACAACCTCGGTTCCCCGTTCGGGAATCCCCAGCAGTCCGGCGACCGTCATCACCGTGTCGAAGACCTCCGAGAGGGTATGCGGCTCAAGGTTGACGACCCGCGGAGGGTTCGGAAGCGAGAGCATCGCCCCCCGCACCGTCTCGAAGCCGACGGCGCAGACGGTGCAGAGCTGCTGGGTGAGGACGATCTCCGGAGCCAGCCGTCGCACGAGGTCCATGTCGAGCCGGTAGAGGGTGCCGCTGTCGGCGAGCTGTGATCGGACGAGATCGTCGATGAGGTCGCTCGGCATATCGGGGGTGATCGTCGACGAGGTGACCCGATCCCTGGAGGCGGCGGCGGGAGGGTAGTCGCATTCGTGCGTCAGCCCCACCAGACTCGATTCCGCCCCGAGAGCGTAGATGATCTCGGTGGCGCTCGGGAGAAGGGAGAGGAGGCGGAGGGGACGATCGCTCCCTCCGGCGTCGCTCCCGGTCGTGTCGATATTCATGCTCTCTTCGTTCGAGATGTCTCGTTGCATGTCGGAGATGTCGTAACTTTAAAGCTCCGTCCGACCGAAACGACGGCCGTTCGCGGCCGCGCGCCGAGGGAGGAGGGATACATTAACTGAAGCATGCCATGACTCTTACAGACAGAATCACAGAGGATTTGAAGAACGCCATGCGTTCCGGGGAGAAGGTCAGACTGGAGACCCTGAGAATGCTTCGCGCTTCGCTTATACAGTTGCAGAAGAGCGGCAAGGAGGTCACCCCGAGTGACGAGCTTCGCGCCGTGCAGAAGCAGGCGAGCGCCCGCAAAGATGCAATAGAACAGTTCGGCGCCGCAAATCGTCCCGACAGAGTGGAACAGGAGACGGCCGAACTCAGGATCATCGAGGAGTACCTGCCGACCCAGCTCTCGGACGACGAGATCCGGGAGGAGGTGCGCCGCGTGGTCGCCGAGACCGGTGCGGCCGGCATGAACGATTTCAAGAGCGTGATGCCGAAGGCCGCCGCCGCCATGCGCGACCGTGCCGACGGCAACCGCATCCAGGCGATCGTCCGCGAGGAGCTTCAGGCGGCCGGGGAGAAGGGAGCATGACACGCGAGGATCTGTTTCAATCGAGTCTGGATCAGCTTGAATTCCATCGCGTGCTGGAGCATGTGGCGGGGTTCGCCGCCTCCACGCTCGGGGTCGAGCATATCAGCGAGCTCTTCCCGATGAGCGACGAGGATCATATCCGCAACGAGCTCAGGATGGTGGGGGAGGCGCGGCAGATCCTTCAGCGGCAGGAGACGATACCGCTTGAAGGGATCTACGATATCCGCGAGGCGCTCTCGGTCTCCAAGATCAGGGGGAGCTACCTTGCCGGGGAGAATTTCCTGCATGTCCACAGCACGATACAGGGTCTGCGGAAGGCGCGGGAGTTCTTCGTATCGCGCTCCGATGCGTCGCCGCTGCTGCACGAGCTGACGGGGGAGATCCACACGAACCGCCTGCTGGAGCGCCATATCCAGGACGCGATCGACGACACCGGCAACGTGCGCGACAACGCGAGCAGGGAGCTTCAGAAGATCCGCCGCGATATCGTCGACAAGTCGGCCAGTCTGCGGCAGCGGCTGCAGAAGATCCTGCGGCGCGTGGCCGAGGATGAGCTGGTGACGGATGAATATATCACACTGCGAGAAGGACGTCTCGTGCTCCCGGTGAAGACCGAGAACAAGAGGAAGATCCCCGGCATCATCCACGGCGAATCGAGCAGCGGCGGCACCGTCTTCCTGGAGCCGGCCGAGATCTTCGATCTGAACAACGAGATCGCCGAGCTGACGTTCGCCGAGCGGAGGGAGATCGAACGGATTCTCCGCACGCTCACCGAGGAGCTCGGCGTCGAGGCCGACGCGTTCCAGCTCTCCCTCTGGAAGCTTCAGCTTCTCGACTCGGTGACAGCGCGCGCCCGTTACTCGGAACGATACGACTGCGTCGAGCCGACGATCACCGACGAGGATGTGATCAAGCTCAACAACGCATATCATCCGATCCTTCTGATGCGGCTTCCGAGCGTGGTTCCGATGTCGATCGAACTGAGCCCGGAGGTCAGATGCATCGTCGTCTCCGGTCCCAACGCCGGCGGCAAGACGGTCGCCATGAAGACGGTCGGGCTGGTGACGATGATGGCGCTGGCCGGAATCCATCCTCCCGCCACCGAATGCACGGTACACCCGTGCGGTGTCTTCACCGATATCGGCGACCAGCAGTCGCTGGAGAACGATCTTTCGACCTTCAGCGCCCACATGTCCCGTATCCATGAGATCACACAGAACGTGATGATGGGAGATCTGGTGCTGCTGGACGAGATCGGCACCGGAACCGACCCCGACGAGGGGGGGGCGATCGCCGCGTCGATTCTGGAGTATCTGCTCCAGCGGCGGACGTTCATTCTGGCGACGACGCATCACAGCTACCTGAAGATCTTCGCCTACGACACCGACCGGGTCGTCAACGCCGGCATGGAGTTCGACACGGCGACGATCACCCCGACCTACCGGTTCGTTGCCGGGATGCCGGGGAACAGCTATGCGTTCGAGCTGCTGGAGCGCTTCCACTTCGAGGAGAAGATCCTCGCCGACGCCAAGGGGAAGCTGGGAGAGGATCGGAACAGGATGAGCGAGATCATCCGGCAGCTCGAGGATGATCTGGGCCGCAGCCGCGTGCTGACCGAGGAGCACCGCCGCAAGGCGAGCGAGGCGGAGGCGCTCCGCACGAAGCTCCAGGCCGAGCTCAAGGAGCTGAACGAACGGAAGAACACGATCATCTCCGATGCCCGCCAGGAGGCGCGCGAGACCCTTTCGCGCGCCAACAGCATGATCGAGAACACGCTCAGGGAGATCCGTTCCGGCGCGTCGAACGATCAGATCAAGGAGATGCGGAAGTCGATCGAGTCGTCGAAGAGCGAGATGTCCCCGAAGAAGGAGGAGGGGGCGACACCTGGGGGCTACCGCAAGGGGGATACCGTCAGGCTCCGCGGCGGCGTTCAGATCGGCGAGCTGGAGTTCGACCCGGACGAGCGCGGCAACGTGATCGTCCAGTTCGGCAACATCAGGATGCGGTCGCATGTCGACGATCTGGAGACGGTCACCAGAAAGGAGCTGCGGAAGGAGGCCGCGGGGCGTCAGGCGATCGTCAACGCCGACGAGGCGGAGACGAAGGTCGATCTGCGCGGGATGTATTCGGACGAGGCGATCACCCGGGTCGAGAAGGCGATCACCGCCGCGCTCAACGGGCATCTCTCGCAGCTCGAGATCATCCACGGGAAGGGGACCGGGGCGCTGCGGCGGAGCATCCACGATTTCCTGGCGGGACATCCCAACGTCGCCAACTATCGGCTGGGAGCGCTTACCGAAGGGGGCGCCGGAGTAACGATCGTCGAGTTCAAGTAAGGCATGACCGGTTCGGAAACGGTTTCCGGTTCAGGCACACGCGTTCAGATCACACAAGGTTCAGAGTGAAACGACTGCTGGTTGCAAACAGGGGAGAGATAGCGCGCCGGGTGATCCGGACGGCCCGGAGAATGGGGATCGAGACCGTCGCGATCCACTCGGATGCCGACACCGGCTCGCTCCATGTCAGAGAGGCCGACCGCGCCGTTCGTCTCCCCGGCCTTACCCCGCGCGAAACGTATCTCGATATCGACGCCGTTCTCCGCGCCGCCGAACGGACGGGGGCCGACGCGATCCACCCCGGCTACGGGTTCCTGAGCGAGAACGCGGCGTTCGCCGAACTCTGCTCGCGTCGCGGGCTCACCTTCATCGGCCCCTCTCCCGATTCGATCGAACATCTGGGGAGCAAGACGAACGCGCGCGCCCTGGCGATCGACGCCGGCGTCCCGATTCTCCCCGGAACGACACGGGGGGTGAGTTCGCTGGAGGAGGCGCGCCAGATCGCCGACGAGATCGGATATCCGGTGCTGCTGAAGGCGGCGGCGGGAGGGGGTGGGAAGGGAATGCGCGTCGTCGAATCGCCCGACAGGCTGCAGGAGTCGCTCCGCCAGGCCCGCGGCGAATCGCTGACGGCGTTCAACAGCGAGGAGGTCTTCGTCGAGAAGTATATCGTGGGGCCTCGCCATATCGAGATCCAGGTGATCGGCGACATGCAGGGGAACGTCGCGGTGCTGGGGGAGCGGGAGTGCTCGATCCAGCGGCGTCATCAGAAGGTGATCGAGGAATCCCCCTCGGTCGCCGTCGACGACGATCTGCGGGCCAGGATGTTCGAGAGCGCCGAGAAGCTGGTGAGCCGCGCCGGTTACTACAACGCCGGGACGCTGGAGTTCCTGCTCGACGCCTCCGGCAACTACTACTTCCTGGAGGTGAACACCCGTCTGCAGGTGGAGCATCCGGTCACCGAGATGGTGACGGGGCTCGATCTGGTGGAGCTTCAGATCGAGGTGGCGCGCGGCGGAACGCTCGGGGTCTCGACCTCCTCGATCAGGCGCCGCGGGCATTCGATCGAGTGCCGGGTCTGCGCCGAGGATGTCTACAGCAACTTCATGCCGAGCATCGGATCGGTTCGCGAGGTTCTGGAGCCTTCCGGCGCGAACGTCCGGGTCGATTCGGCGCTCTACGACGGCATGCCGGTCACCCTCTACTACGACCCGATGGTCGCCAAGATCATATCGTGGGGGGAGACGCGCGACGAGGCGATCGCCACCATGCTCGGGGCGCTCGACCGGACGCATATCGCCGGCATCTGCACGACGATCCCGTTCTGCCGTTTCGTCCTGAACCATCCCGCCTTCGTCTCCGGCGACTTCTCGACGAACTTCGTCCGCGAGCACTGGAACGACCCGCGCCCGGCGATCGATCCGGTGCTGCTGGAGATGGCCGCGGCCTCGGCGGCCGGCCTTACCGGACGTGTCGAACGGCGCTTCACGGGGGCGTGACGCCGGATTCCCTGCACTATTCGGAGAGAGAATCGGAGACCTATGGGGAGCATGCATCGTTGCCCGAGCTGCGGGACCGTCGGACGGGTGAACAGATCGAAGCTGCGGAACTTCAAGGAGCGCCTCGTGAGCTGGCTGGTTCCGGTCTATCGCGTCTACAGGTGTCATCACTGCAACTGGCGCGGCTGGCTCCCGAGGAGCGGGGCCTCCCGGCAGACGGTCCGTCTGATCGTGGGGGGATATATTCTCGTCGTCGTGCTCGTCCTGGCGGTCGCAGCCTTCATGATATGGCGCTACTGGCCGCACGCGCAGTTCAAGTATTGACCCCTCGCATGCCGTAACCGCGGGAGCCGTTTCAGATGAGCGTCAACGAACACAAGTGGCAGGCAAATCGTGAGAAGGTCGCCTTCGCGCAATCCTTCCCCGGCATGCTCACCGACCTCTCCGGGACCGCCGGACGGGAGATCGCCGAGGTCCTCCCGCTCGCCTCGGTCCCCGGCGCCGTGGTCCTTCTTTTCACCGATCACACCTTTCTCTTCCTCCAGGGCTCGCACGTCGCTTCTCCGCCCGATCTCATGAAGACCCTGGCCGAACTCCGTCCGCGCCTTGAATCGTACTACGGGGAGGCCTATATCCGTCTGGATGAACTGGGGCGTGCCGATCGCGAGCTGGGGCGGCGCGCCAGGATGCACAACATCCTGGGGGCGATCCGGACGAACATCGACGAGATCCCGGAGCTTTTCGAGCATATCCCCGATCTTCTGAAGCAGCTCGAGGCGGTCCGTGCGGCGCGCGACGCCGACTCCTCTTCCTAACGACAGATCAACGTCCATACCGGCATGTTCACGACACTTCGATCGAAGATATATGCGGGGTTCGCCGCGATCATCGCGATCAACGTCGTGTTCGGTCTCTGGTCGATCTACCAGTTCCGCGGCGTCGGCGAATCGATCGACCGGACGATCACCCCGAACTTCCAGGTGGCGACCACGGCGATCCGGCTCGTGACCGCCGCCGACGAGGAGCTCTCCCTGATCGAGAAGATGGCGGTCACACGCGGGGGAGAGCTCGTCGCGCCGATGTTCGACAAGCTCTCGCAGATCCGGGGGCTGGTCAACTCGGTCCAGTACGATTCGCTGGAGGCATACCGGGGGATCATGCCGGAGATCCGGAGCAACGTGATTGCCCTGCAGCAGACGATCGCCTCGTTTCAGGACAGCATGCGGCTCTCGCGGGGGGATCTGCAGCCGATCCTCAACAGCGAGCTCCGGCCGGCCGTGGCTGCATTGCGGCGCAACTGTCTCCAGCTTCTGACGGCATCCCGCAATGAGATGTACAGGTCGCAGAACGCGATCGACCGCGAATCGAGCAGCGCTCTCTTCCTGGTGGCGGTCTCGGCGGTCGTCACGGCGATCCTGGGGGTGATCGGCGGCGGCATCTACTCGCGCTGGGCCGTAAAGCCGATCAACCGTCTGAACCTGGCGGTCAAGAACCTCTCCGGAGGAAGGCTCGGCGACAGGATCGTGATCACCAGCGCCGACGAGCTGGGGGATCTGACGTTCGAGTTCAACAGGATGATCGAACGGCTTCATCACTACGATACGCTCAACATCGAGCAGCTTCTGATAGAGAAACGGAAGGTGGAGACGATCGTGCAGTCGATCGCCACGCCGATCATCGTCGTCAACGCGGAGATGAACACCCTTCTGCTCAACTACGCGGCGGCCACGATCTTCCGGCTGCCGATCAGCGAGCGTTTCGAGGGGCGCCCGATCGCCGAACTGATCGACGACAGGGTCGTGCTGAAGGCGCTGGAGCGCGCCGTGCGCCACGACGTCGACGGCGCCGGCGGCTCCCCCGACATCTTCGTGCTGACCGAGGAGGGGGCCGACCGCTTCTTCGCGGTGCAGGCGCTTCCGCTGGAGACGACCTCGACCGTCAGCGGAGCGGTCGCCGTCTTCAGCGATATCACGCACTTCAAGGAGCTCGATCGCCTCAAGTCCGACTTCATCGCCAAGGTCTCGCACGAGTTCAGGACGCCCCTCTCCTCGATCATGATGAGCACCGATATTCTGCGGGAGGGGATCGTCGGTCCCGTCAACGAGGCGCAGCGCGATCTGCTGGCGCCGATGAAGGAGGACTGCCGGCGGCTCTCCAAGCTGATCACCGATCTTCTGGAGCTCTCCCGCCTGGAATCGAACGCTCGCGTACCGATATGTGTTCAGATCGATGTTCCCCGGCTCGTCGAGTCGGTGCTTCAGCCTCATCTGGTGATCGCCTCGGAGAAGAAGGTCCTGCTCGCGATGGCGACCGACGTTGCGCTTCCGCCGATCTGGGCCGATCCCGAAGAGTTCAGGTGGATCATCAACAACCTTGTCAGCAACGCCCTGAGGCATACCGACTCGGGCGGTTCGATAACGGTGCGGACCATCGCCGAGCGCGACCCGGGGGGCGTCCCGCTTCTGACGATCTCCGTGGCGGACAACGGGCACGGCATCCCGATGGACAGCCTCGGGATGATCTTCGACAAGTTCTATCAGGTCGGCAGCTCCTCGATCTCGACCCCCGGAAGCGTGGGGCTGGGGCTGGCGATCACGCGGGAGGTGGTGGAGAGCTACGGCGGGCGGATCTCGGTCGTCAGCGAGCTTCATCACGGGTCGACATTCACCGTGAAGATCCCGTTCGACCGCCTTGCCCGACCGGCGGATATCCCGACGGAAGAATCGGAACATCATATCCACGATTGATCAATCGATGAAGGTACTGCTCGTCGACGACGAACCGAACGTCCTCAAGACCCTCACGATCTGCCTCTCCGCCATGGGGCTGACCGTGGAAGCGTGCATGAGCCCGGTGGAGGCGCTCGACAAGGTTCATTCCGCCGGCGACTTCGACATCGCCTTCCTCGACCTGAAGATGTACCCGATGGACGGGATCGAACTGATGCTCCGTATCCACGAGGCAAGCCCCCGCACCACCGTCGTGATCATCACCGCCCACGGAACGATCGACACGGCGGTGGAGGCGATCAAGAAAGGGGCGTTCGATTATCTGCAGAAGCCGTTCGATCTCGAGGAGCTCCGGGCCTTCATCGGCAAGGTGCTCCACTATCATCAGCTCAGGACCGAGAAGGATCTTCTCCCGGCCCGGCTTGCGCAGGCGCAGGAGGGGAGAGGGGGGATCATCACCCGCAGTCCCGACATGCTCGGCCTTATCTCGCTTGCCGAGCGTATCGCCGACACCCCGATCAGCGTGATCATCGAGGGGGAGAGCGGCACGGGGAAGGAGCTCTTCGCGCGGCTCATCCATCACGGGAGCTCACGCTCGCGCGAGGCGTACATTCCGGTCAACTGCGCGGCGCTGCCGGAGAATCTGCTGGAGTCGGAGCTGTTCGGTCACGCGAAGGGGGCGTTCACCGGAGCGCACAAGGATCGTGTCGGGAGGTTCGAGATGGCCGATCGCGGGACGATCTTTCTGGATGAGATAGGGGAGCTGCCGCTGGCCGTGCAGTCGAAGCTGCTGCGGGTGCTGCAGAGCCGTCAGTTCGAGCGGGTCGGCGAGAGCGTCACACGACAGGTGGATGTGCGGGTGATCGCCGCCACGAACCGCGATCTTGCCGCCGAGGTCGCCGCCGGAAACTTCCGCGAGGATCTCTACTACCGTCTGAACGGCGTGAAGCTGGCGCTCCCGCCCCTCAACGACCGGAAGGAGGATATCCCGCTGCTGGCGCAGCATTTCATCGAGAAGTATGCGCCGCCGGAGCGGCAGGGGCTGAAGCTCTCGGAGGAGGCTCTGGGGGCGCTTCTGGGGCACACCTGGAAGGGGAACGTGCGGGAGCTGGAGAACGTGATCAGCCGCGCCGTCTTCCTGGCGCGCGGGTCGGAGATCACGGTTCCCGATCTGCTGGGTGAGTTCCGCGCCTCCCGGCCGAACGAGCCGCAGCCGCAGTCGCTGGAGGCGATCGAGCGGGATCATATCGCGCGGGTGCTGGCGGAGTCGCGGAGCTACGAGGAGGCTGCCCGCAAGCTCGATATCGACGCGGCGACCCTCTGGCGGAAGAGGAAGAAGTACAATCTGTAGGAATGGTCGTGCAGGGCGATCACGAGACTCTGGGAAGATCCTCGATCTGAACCCGCTGCACGTATTCCAGCCTGTGTCCCAGGAACCTCTGGCCGATCTCCTTGAACTTGTGGGGGAAGTCGCTCAGGTAGTATTCGTGGCGCGGCGCCGATGCCGACCTGTTGACGAGGTTCATCTTCTCGAGACATTCCTTCGCCTCTCCCGCCGTGGCGATGCCGGGGTCGACGAGGGTTACGCGCGGTCCGCATATCTCGGCGATGCTCGGTTCCAGCAGGGGGTAGTGGGTGCAGCCCATGATGAGGGTGTCGATCGACTGTCTGAGGAGGGGGGCGAGATATTCGCGGGCGATCATGAGGGTTGCCGGATGGTGGGAATATCCCTCCTCGGCGAACGCGACGAAAAGGGGGCAGGCGATCGAGAAGACGGCCGCCGACGGATTGGCGGCCGTTATTGCATTGCGATACGATTCCGATCTGACGGTCCCCTCGGTGCCGATCACCCCGATCCTTCCTCCGCTCGTCTGTTCCAGGGCGCTGCGGGCTCCCGGCTCGATCACGCCGATCACCGGCAGGGAGGTCGCCGACCTGACCTGTTCCAGCGCCACCGCCGAGGCCGTGTTGCAGGCGATGATGATCATCTTGACCCCGTGCGCCTCCAGGAACGCGGCGGCCTGCAGCGAGTATTCGATCACCGTCTGCGACGATTTCGATCCGTAGGGGACGCGCGCCGAGTCGCCGAAATAGAGGAGGTTCTCCTGCGGCATCAGGCGCATGACCTGGCGTGCGACGGTCAGCCCTCCGATTCCCGAATCGAAGAGGCCGATCGGCGCCGAACTGTCACTCATGATCTTCTCTGCGAAGTGTGGTGTCCGGCTCCTCCTTCTCTTCCGGAACCGGATGCCGGATCAGCGCCCACGCGCTGTCCGGGTTGAAATCGACGACCTGGAAGGGGCAGCGCGGCTCCTTCGATCCGATATTTCTGCTGTGGCATTGCAGACAATCCTGCAGCGACCCCGACACCCCCCCGTTCGCATGGAACGCGTCCCTGTCCCGCATGACGTTGAACGACGAGTAGGCCGACCCCGGCCCGTGGCACCGCTCGCAGCCGACCCCCTCGTGGACGAAACCGAGTTCCGCGTCGTTGGCGGCCGGGCGTCCCAGGGTCGTATGGCAGGAGAGGCAGGAATCACGGCGGATGGTCCCTTTCGCCAGAAACGCCTTCGCCGAATCGGAATCGAGGGCGGAGAACGCTCGCGCGTGGGGCCCGTTCTTCCAGATCACGAACTGTTCGCCGGAACGGGCCGACTCGTGGCACGATCGGCATTGAGCCGACCCGGTCAGGGTCTGGGCGGCGCGCGTTTCCCCCCGTGTGAAGTGAATCACGAGGTATGCGACGATCGCCAGGGCGGCAAACCAGAGAAGATAGCTGATGCGTGAAAGCATACGGTCTAAAATACAAATTCCCCATTCCCGGGGGAGAAAAGGGAGATGTGTAACGATCTGCAAGGGGACGGGTTGCACATTGTATACAAAGGCGTATATTGCGCGCCTTTGGCTATGCATGCGCCGTTGAAAGCCCGATCTCCGCGTGCACTACCAGTAACAGAACCTCCGGACTAATCGACCAGTTGCCATGACGGACTTTGGAAACGCTTCCGAGCAGGAGCCTAACGCTCTCGGCGTTCAGGAACAGGAGTCGGCCGCCACGAACGAGAACGGCGGAAACGCCGGCGACGTGAGCGGTGAGCCGCAGAGTGGGGCGGAAGCTCCCGCTTCGACGGCAGCACCCGACGCTTCTGCAGCGGAATCAGCAGGATCGCCCGACACCCCTACGGCCGATCCGCAGACAGAGAGCCCACAGGAGTCTCCGTCGCCGGCTTCGGCTCCCTCGGAGCCCGCAGCACCTGCACAGCCTGCCGATCCGGCCCCGGCTGAACCGGCCCCGGCTGAACCGGCCGCGCCGGCCGCCGAGCCCGCTCCCGCGGAAGCTCCGGCAGAGCCCGCTGCGTCGGCCGATGCAGGGGAGGGGGAGCAGACTCGGACCGAAGGGGGCGGCGATGCCGCTTCCGGTGACGAGTCAACCGACGCAACAACCGACGGTTCCGGAGAATTCCGCGGCGGCCGGGGGGGACGGCGCGCGCCGAAGCTCTCCGAGGAGCAGATGCGTGAGCTCTGGACCGAACTGGCCGGGAAGCGTGACTCCAGCGAGGAGATCGAACTCGAGATCATCTCGCAGAATCGCGGCGGCGTGGTGGCGCAGTACAAAGGGCTTGAAGTCTTCATCCCGATGTCCCACTGGAGCCTCGACAAGCACACCCAGGGTGTCGCTTCCGACGCAAAGACCGGCGACGCGATCACCGCGAACGTCCTGGAGATGACGGAGTTCGAAACCGACGCCCGTCGCGTGACGGCGACCCGCCGCGCCATCCTCCGGAAGGGACTGCTGGAGTCGCTCGAAGTCGGCAAGAGATTGAAGGGGAAGGTCACCTCGATCCTCGATTTCGGCATCTTCGTCGACCTCGGCGGCATCGACGGCCTCGTCCACGCCTCGGAGATCAGCCACGCCCATGCCAAGCATCCGGGCGAGCAGGTCCAGAAGGGACAGGAGGTCGACGTGATCATCCGTGAGATCGATCGCGACAAGAAGAGGATCTATCTCGGCATGAAGGAGCTTCTGCCGTCGCCGTGGGACAATGTCGAGGAGAAGTATCCGATCGGCTCCACGCAGCACGGCAAGGTGGTCGGGCTCAGCAAGACCGGCGCCTTCATCGAGCTGGAGCCGGGGGTCGACGGGTTCGTCCGTCTCCGCGAACTCTCCTGGACCAAGCGTGTCCATCACCCGAAGGAGGTCCTGAAGAAGGGGGTGGATATCGACGTGAAGGTGCTCGACGCCTCCAACCGGAAGCAGCGCCTCAGTCTCAGCTACCGCCAGGCCCAGGATGATCCGTGGCCGGCACTGGTCGAGAAGTACGCGCTCGGCACCCGCTGGGAGGGTGAGGTCCGGGAGATCTCCAACAAGGGGGTCGTGGTCGCCGTCGGCGAGATTGAGGGCTTCCTGCCGCGCGGCCGCATGGGACGCGAGGCGAAGCGCCTGCCGGAAATGAAGATGGGAGAGAAGCTGAACGTCCATGTGGTCGACGTCGATCCCAAGGGTCTCTCGGTCATCTTCGGTCTTTCGACCCAGGACGGCGACGAGGGGGGCGAGCGGAACGAGCGCGGCGGCAGAGGACGCGGCGAGCGTGGCGATCACGGCGAGGGGGGACGCGGCGACCGTCGCGAGCGTACGGCTCCGCCGACCCAGCCCGAGAACGAGCTCAAGACCGCCGGCAACGTCGGCAGCTTCTCCATCGGCGACATGATCGGCGAGGCCCTCAGGAAGAAGCTCAACTACGAGAACGAGGGAGAGGAGAAGAAGAAGGGGAACCGCCCCGAAGCTGCTCCCGCCCCGGCCCCGCAGGCCGCCGCCGCACCGGAAGCACCGGCCGCCGAGGCTGCACCAGCTGAGGCGCCCGCCGCTGAGGCAGCGCCGGCTGAGGCACCTGCTGCCGAGGCTCCGGCTACCGAAGCACCCGCTGCTGAGGCTCCGGCTGCCGACGAGACCGCATCCGCCGAGGCTCCTGCAACCGAGCCGGCCGCCGAAGCCGGTGAGGCTCCCGCCGGCGACGCCGGTGAGAGCGGAGAGGCTTCGGGATCGACCGACGAGACGACTCCCGCCTGATCCGATCAGGCCGGGCAGCGTATCGTCCAGGAACATGAACGCGCTTCCGGAGACAATCCGGAAGCGCGTTTACCGTGATAGAGGTAGATGCGTCGCGCGGGGCCACACCGCCGCGCGACTCACAGGCCCGAGTGGCGAAATGGCAGACGCAACAGACTTAAAATCTGTAGCCGCAGACGCGGCGTGCGGGTTCGAGTCCCGCCTCGGGTACGAGAAATAATCTCATGGTAGATCCGAATCTACCGAGCGCTGAAGGCGCATACCGAATACTTCATTGGACGAAGATCGGTATGCGCCTTCGGCGTTGATATCCGCCGGGAGGCCCGAGTGCTCCTCTCGGAAACGGATACAAAAGGCCGTAGGCGATAGATTCGCAACCCATTGCTGAGCGATAATGAACGCATGATTTGCACGATTCCGGAATTCTGGTTATATCGCATTCAGGCAGCAGATTCCGTAGTCGATAATTCGAGACGGGGTTCCTACCGTTCATCCCTTCTCATCACCGGCGTCGGTCGAACGATTGTTCGACAGTCGTTTCCTCCATTTTTTTATGTGCAAGTATTTCCTCGACGGATTTCCGTCGGGCAGGGCGGGGTCGTTCCGTTCGGTTGCGTTTTTCGTGTTCATGCTGCTGGCGGTCGGCTCGATCGGGTCCGCCAGGGCGACGGGTGACTCCTCCAGAACAGGGACGACAGCACCCGATGTGAAGGCGGATACCGTCATGCCTGCCACTCATATTCTCGCTGTCGGACATTTCAACGACGATTCCCGTCCCGACACTCTCTTCGGCGGGTTCGACTCGCACATGAACATCCGTCCGGCGTTCATCGCGTGGGGAGATTCATCGAAAAAGGGAGGGGAGCGTAAGGAACGCACGGAGTTCCGCTATCCGGCGTGGATCGGCCTTACCGGCTCCTCCGCGATTCAACGCATCAACCGCGACGACGGGCTCGACGATATCTGCTTCTATCTCCGGGGAGAGTATAGAACGCCGGACGTCCGTCAGGATGTAACCGATCGCGATACGGATGATGGTGGCGCCGATGGTCGCAGCACGAGTCTTCGCGATACGATGCGTGCTGTCGTGATCTTCGGTCAGAGGGATCTCGACAAGGTCCGTGTGATCCATATCGATCACATCACCGGGTTCCAGGCCCACCCGTTCTTCGCTCTCGATCTCTGGAATCAGGAAAAACTGGTGGAACCGAAGGGACGCGATCTCTCCGGCAGAAAGAGTTATGAGCTGGCGGAGATTCTGCTGGAGGACGGGCGGGCTCGCAGGGAATCAGAGGAGCAGCCGGGGATGCTACAGCCGGTCGCGAGCATGGCTGCGGTCGAGACAGGGGCGGTTATTGCGCCAGATTATCACGTCAGCATCTATCCCAACCCTGTGCCTCGCACCGCCAGCGTCCAGGCGAGCACGCTCCCCGAGGGTGAGTACCAGGTCGATGTTATCTCCGTCGGCGGCAGCATCGTGCATCAGCAGCATGTCTCCGTCGGGACCGACGGCGGGCTTCTTCGCCTCCTCGACCTCGATGAGCTGTCCGGCGGATACTACCTTGTTCGCATTGCTTCTCAGAATATCGTCGTCGGATCATACCCCATCATTATTACACGTTAGCCAACAGAGTTCATGACGAGAAGATATAGTTCGGTCGCTCTCG
>CBINGZ010000061.1:0-20226 GCA_966250335.1 uncultured bacterium
GCACGGCGGCCAGGTCTACATGGACGGCGCCAACATGAACGCCCAGGTCGGCCTCTGCCGTCCCGGCGATTTCGGCGCCGACGTCTGCCATCTGAACCTGCACAAGACCTTCTGCATCCCGCACGGCGGCGGCGGTCCCGGCATGGGACCGATCGGCGTCGCGGAGCATCTGGCTCCCTTCCTGCCGGGGCATCCGGTGATCGCCACCGGCGGCAAGCAGCATATCGGCCCGGTCTCGGCGGCCCCGTGGGGAAGCGCCAGCATCCTTCCGATCTCCTGGATGTACATCTTCCTGATGGGAGGCCCCGGCCTGACCCGCGCCACGCAGGTCGCGATCCTCAACGCCAATTATATCGCCAAGCGACTTGAGGATCACTACCCCGTTCTCTACAGGGGGACGAACGGAACCGTGGCGCACGAGTGCATTCTCGACCTGCGCCCGCTGAAGACGGCGAGCGGCGTCGAGGTGGAGGATGTGGCGAAGCGACTGATGGATTACGGCTTCCACGCCCCCACGGTCAGCTTCCCGGTGGCGGGAACGCTGATGGTGGAGCCGACCGAGAGCGAGGCGAAGGAGGAGCTGGACAGATTCTGCGACGCGATGATCTCCATCCGGACCGAGATCCAGGAGATCGAGATCGGCCTGGCCGACCGCGCCGACAACGTCCTCAAGAAGGCGCCGCATACCGCCTCGGTGGTCACCGCCGACGTGTGGGACCGCCCCTACACGCGCGACAAGGCGGCGTTCCCGATCGCCTGGACCCGCGAGTACAAGTTCTGGCCCGCCGTCGGCCGGGTCAACAATGCAGTCGGCGACAGAAACCTGATCTGCGCCTGCCCGCCGATCGAGGAGTATATAGAGGCGTAAATCGTGGTTCGATAAAAATGAACGGGCGGCAGGAGTTGATCCTGCCGCCCGTTCCCGTTTGCTCCGGCGCGTGATTCGCGAATCTATCGCGATCGGCTATTGATTCTCCACCGGCGTCTTCACCACCACGTCGACCGTGCGGTTGTAGAAGCGTCCCTCCGGGAGATCGTTGCTGAAGAGATCGGAGGTCTCCCCCGCGCCCCGTGCGTTCTCCGCGGGGACGCCGAGCGCTTTTGCCGTGTTGATGGCGCGCTCGCGGGAGAGCTGGAGGTTGTGCTCCTCTTCTCCCAGGCGGTCGGTATATCCGGTGATCTCCACCTGCGACGTCGGCGTGATCCGCTCCTTGATGGTCCGCGCAATCTTCCTGCTCGTCTCGGTCAGCGTCGCCTTGTCGAACTCGAACGTGATCAGGTTGAAGCGTTCGTAGACCATATCCCCCATCTTCTCCTCCCGCTTCCTCTGTATCGTAATCTGCTCCACCGGGAGCTGCGAGGAGGCGGTCACCGTCTTGCCGCGGTCGTCGGTCAGGGTCAGGGTGCTGACCACCGGCGTCCGGTTGACCGGGATGGTGTTCGGGATATCGGTGACGTTCCACTCCAGGGTGGAGGGAGGTTCGCCCGAGCCGCTGTACTCCTTCAGACGCTTCCCCGACTGCGAGATCTCCACACGCCACTCGCGCGCTCCGGCGTCGGCCACGGCCGTCGGCTTCAGACGGACGATCGGCGGATCGGCGGTGCGGAGCGTGTCGTTGACGATCACCGGATCGAGAATCGCCGCGGTCCGCGAGGTGATCTCCACACGTCTGTTCTCGGCGATGCCGTCGGGATCTTGCGGGCTGGAGGGGAGCTCCGGCAGATTGCGCGCCGCCACGGCGATCCTCTTCTCGTCGATCCCCCAGCGGCTCGTGAGGTACGACCTGATGCTCTCCGCCCTCGCCTTCGAGAGCGCCGTGTTCCCCGCCTCGGTCCCCTGGTTGGAGTTCGTTCCGGTCAGGGTGATCGTCGCCTGCGGGTTGTTCTTCATCCGCTCCCCAAGGATGTTCAGCACCTGATAGTAGACGCCGAGCGTCCCCTGGTTCTGGAGGAGCTTCTTATCGAACTGCGATGAAGCGTTCGGATACTGCGTATATCGCGCCGGGATCTCCGAACTGTTCTCCTCGAAGAAGACATAGTTCAGCAGCGAGCTCGTCTGCGTGTTGATGAACTCCTCGATCCTGATCGTCACGTTGCTCTTCTCCACGTTGTCGGTCCCCACGCCGAAGGCCGCCAGCGAAGCGGTCAGCGCCGGCTCGGGAGGGGGGGGGGGCGGTGGGGGAGGAGGAGGCGGCGGGGGCGGCGGAGGGGGAGCCTCCGGCACCGCGAACGAATATTTCAACGAGACGCCGCCGCGCAGCTGATGCGCCTTCCACTCCAGATCGCTCGTGATGTTCGTGAAGGCGTAGGAGAAGGCGATCTCCGGGACCAGCAGCATCGTCTCCTTTGCGTTCAGCGGCAGCTCGTAGTCGGCCGCCAGGAGCGCCGCGATCCGCAGGCCGGTGTTGGAGAGATCGCCGGTGTAGGGATTGCGGATACGGGTGCTCTCCCCGTTCGGCCCGATGAAGGTCGCCGTGGAGGGGGAGACAAGCTGCTCCTGCTGCGATACTTCCTTCCCCATGTACACCCCGATCTCCGGACCCAGGCGGAAGGTGAGGGGGAGGTCGAACGGACGGTATCCGACGGTGATCTCTCCTCCCACAATCGTGAGGGGGGCGTCTAGGCTGTATTCCGATATACCTGACGCGGTATCCTCACCGACGACCACCGGGCCGATGTTCGCCTGTACCGTCTGCTTGACGCCGATCGAGTAGTAGCCGGCGCGGGCCATCAGGTAGAGTTTCGGATCGATCGGCAGCTCGAAGAGCGCCCCGATCGCGAAGCCCATCCCCGACCCGCCGGTGAAGCTCGCTTCGTCCAGCTCCATGCAGGTGGGGGCCTCCGGCACTCCGAGGAAATCGCCGGTATGGATGTTCAGCGCCAGATCCCCGAACAGGCCGACCCGTGGGCGCAGCCGCTGTTCGGCGAGCCTCTCCTCCGGCGTCATATCCTGCGCCGACGCCTGAAGGGCGCCCAGCGAGACTATCGCCGCGGAAAGGAGGAGGGGATGAAATGTGAGACGATCGCTCATGGATGATGTCCGGACTGTGTACGCTGGCCTGGCGGCCTGGCTCGTTCGAGCGTCAATAATACGACTTACGGGGGCCATAGGAAAGCGGGCCGGCATGCGGCCCGCCATAGATTCATTCCGATCTACTTGACCAGCAGGAGCCTGGCCGTGCTCCGCTGCGTCGGGGTCGTCAGCACCGCGTAGTAGACGCCGCTCGGCATCGCCGATCCGTCCCATGTGCGGATGTGGGCCTGGACCGGGAGCCGCTCGCCGTCGATCAGCACGGCAGCGAGCCTGCCGAGCGCGTCGTGGATCGTCAGGGTCGTCGGGCCCTCCTCGATCGTTTCGAAGGTGATCTCCGTGGAGGGGTTGAAGGGGTTCGGCGCCACCGACTTGATCCCCGAGGCGCCGCTCACCCGCAGCAGACGGTCGCCGCCGACCTCGCAGTATCCCTCCAGCATGAAGATCCCGTTCCGTGCGGTCGCCACCGCGTTGCCGTCGCTCCAGTATATCGTATCGAAGACGATCGGCGTCATCAGCGCGTTCCCCAGAAGCACGGTCGCGTCCAGGTAGCCGAGCGTGTCGGGCGCCGTGCCGGGCATCGGATCGTTGACGATCTCGAATGTCACGACACGATCATTCCCGTCGATCGCGCGGCTCGTCATCCTGCCCGCCTGTACGGCCGCGCCGGTGACCGCCTTGGGGGCGGTCTCGCTCATGCTTCGCACTCCCGTGGGATAGAGCATCATCTTGTCGAACCTCACGGTTCCGACCAGCGTCTTCGCCTCCGACTCCGGAAGGTTCGCGGCCGAGAGCAGAATGATCGGTATTGCGATATGATCTCCCGGCTCGCCGATCACCGTGTCGGGGACGGCGATCTCCGTTGTTCCCAGCAGCAGAATCCTGGCGCTTCCATCGGCTCGCGATTCGATAGTATCGCTGCACGGTCCGCTCACGTAGGCCAGAATCGGCTCCGAGAAGGAACCGGAGTCGGCCGGCGCAAACCGGATCTGCACCTCGCGACGCTCGCCGGCCGCAAGGGTCGTCGGGACCGGCCCGATCACCTCGAACGGCGCCCGCGTCACGATGCTGTCGATCGTCACCGGCTTCCCGATGTTGTTTTCTATCGTGATCGTCCGTGTTTCCGAGTTCCCGGCGATCAGACGCGGGAAGGAGGCGGAAGCCATCTTCAGCGCCGGCACCCTCTCCCCGGTCAGCGTCACGGTGATCGAGGGCTGGCGCGCGTCGTCGGTGATCAGCAGGACCGTCGCGCTGCGCGGGCCGTCGGCCGCGGCGCGCGCGGGGACGAACCTGTACTCGATCTTGATATCCGAGCCCGGCGTGATATCGGCCGGAAGCGTGAGCTGCGTCACCTGCTCGAAGAGCCCCACATCGGCCCCCCCCATGTTGATCTGCTGCAGCTTGAGCGGGCCTGTCCCCACGTTCCGTACGCTCAGCGTGAGCACCTCCTCCTCGCAGACCGCCTTCCTGCCGAAATCGAGCGGGTTCGGCTCCACCAGCACGCTGGAGCGGATGCCGGAGCCGGTGAGATCGACGCAGAGGGTGTCGGCGCAGGGATCGCTCAGCACGAAGCAGAGGCTGGCGTTGTAGGTCTGTTCGGCCGTCGGGATGAAGGTCACGTCGACCGTGGTCTCATCCCCCGGCGCCAGATCGACCGGCAGGTTGGACTGCGCGATGACGAAGGGCGAGCCGTCGGGGGAGATATAGGCGTTCTCCACTCTGATCGGCGTGGCTCCGTTGTTGGTGAGCCTGGCGACCCCCGTCCTCGGGAAGCCGACGTTGGTGGCCGCGTAGGTGATCCCGGTCGCGTTGTAGAGCGGGTCGACCCGTTCGGCCTCGACCGCCAGACGAAGCTCGCGCCTGCAGAGATCGGTGACGAGCCGCAACGTATCCTGGAACGATCCGGTGTTCGCCGGATCGAAGACGATATTGACCGGGAGGTCGGCGCCCCCCGCCTTCAGGAGATAGGGGGGAGGGGGCTGGAGCGTGAAGGCGTTCCCGTTCTGCGTCTTCCGGAGAAAATCTCCCTGTACGATCTCATCGACCGTCCCGAGGTTCCTCAGCATGACGGTCCGGGTCGCCGGGGTTTCGCAGCCGCTGACGGTGCCGAAGTCGATCGGTGCGGCCGGGTCGGAGCCGTCGGAGCCGATCAGCTTCACCTGCGAGAAGCGGCGGACCAGCGTCACCTTCACCGTGAAGGTCCGCTGCGCCGGGTCGGAGGCGTTGGTCGTGATGATGATCTCATCCTCGCCGCTCGCGCCCGGCTGCCAGGTCACCGTGTAGGTGAGCTTCTCCCCCGGCATCAGGGTCGAGAGCCCGGAGGGGATCGCCGTGACGAGCCCGTTCTTCGTCGTCGGTCGCTGGACGTTGACCGGGACGCCGCCGACGTTGTCGAGGCTGAAGGTGCCGACCACCTGGGCGGGGGGCTCGCTGCATGTATCGGATTCGAGCGTCATGGAGGTCCGCGAGAGCGCGAGCTTCACATCGACCACCACCGCCCTGACCGGGATGCATATCGTCTTGGGACAGAGATCGCCGAACTCGATGCAGAGCGAACCGTTGTACGGGGCCATCGTCGTCGGCGTGAAGGTCAGATCCCCCATCGCGGTGTTCCCCGGCTGGATCGTGGAGCCGATCAGGTTCGTGGGGATTTTGAAATCGGGATGGGGCGGGTCGAGATAGACTTTCGTGACCCTGCCGGCGGAGGCGCCGATGTTCCGCACGATCACCTGTTCGGTGTTCGACGGCGTGTTGATGACGACGTTCCCCAGATTGATGGAGGAGGGAGTGACCGCTCCCCGCTCGTCGATCCCTTCACCCCTGACATGGACCTTCAGCCTGATGTCGCACTGGCCGACGCTGACGGCGATCGTGTCGTCGATGATCCCGACCTTCGTCGGTTTGAACCGGATCGTCATCGTCTTCGTGTCGGTCGGGGCCGTCAGGTCGAGATCGGAGGCGGTCGGGGCGACGATCACGAAATCGTTCGCGTTCTGCGAGCCGACCACGAACGGCCTGCCGTTCAGCTTGTCGTCGATATCCCCCGCATAGGAGATCGTCACCGACCGGGGGGCTCCGAGCGAATCGAGGCAGACCTTGCCGAAGTCGAGCTCGGTGAGGGAGAGGGTCGCTTCCGATTTTCTCAGCTTGCCGTTCAGCGTCACGTCGGTCGGGTTCTTGCCGGGACGGGGATCGTTGTTCTGGAAACGGAGGATCGCCGTCTTGGTCCCCGAGCCCTGCGGCCTGAACTCGACGTCGAGATAGGCGGTATCCCCCGGGTTCACCGTGAACTGCGCGTTGTACGGCGGCAGGATGATGAAGTCGCCCGGGTTTGCTCCGGTGAGCGACGGGTTGACGATAAGCGGCTCATCTCCGGTGTTGATCACCCGGATCGTGTCGGTCAGGGTCTCGCCGATACAGGCGGCCTCGCCGAACGGATGGACCGGAGCTTCCGGAACAAGAATCTTCGGGATCAGGTCGATCTGCACGATGTTGGCGGCCGACTGCGACATCACCCACTGCGGCTCGGCCGTGTACTGGCCGGTGTTCGCCCCGGGGACGCTCTGGGCCGCCATGAAATAGTAGAGGCCGGAGGTCGATCCGGGGGGGAGCGTCACGTCGAGCGACCAGGCGCGGCCGGTGGTCGTGGGGGCGTTGGGGAGCGTGGCCCAGTTGCTTCCGGCCGCGTCGCCCCGCATGTAGATCCTGAGGGTCGAGGTCCCGTTGTACGTTCCGCGCAGCGTGAACGTTCTCGACTCCAGATAGGTGAGCGTGTCGATCGTGATGCCGGTATAGCTGGTGGCGCCCGTGGTGGGAGTCGTGAGGGCGTTCGTGAGGAATCCGTCGTAGCGGATGCGCCCGCTCCCTCCGAATCCGCCCCCGGTTCCGCCGGTGACGTCGCCGGTTCCGCCGGTGGAATTGTTGGCGATTTTCGATCCCAGAGCGATAAGTCCACCCGAGCCGCTCCCCCCCGCAGGTCCTCCTCCCGTGCCGCCGGCTCCGTTGGCGCCGCGGGCGGTCACCGAGCCGTTGTTGAGGAACCGGTCGACGGCATGGATCACGATCGCGCCTCCGCCTCCGCCGCCGGCCCCGCCGCAGTTGTTGAAACCCTGCGGGTTGCCGCTGGCGCCGCCGGAGCCTCCCGCCACCGGAACGCCCTGCTGGTTGCCGTGTGCCCGGCCGTAGGTGTTGTTGGAGGCGCTGCCGTTGCCGCCGTCGATCGCATAGCCGCCGCCGCCGCCGGTCTGGTTGTCACCGCTTCCCCCTCCTCCTCCATAGTAGCCGTATCCGAAGCCGCCGGCGCCGCATGTCATCGCTCCTCCTTCGCCGAAGGGATGTCCCGTGCCGCCGCCGCCATCCTCGGTGCAGCCGGAGGTTGATCCGTCGCCGCCGCGGGCGTTGTTGAGGCTTCGTCCTCCGGTGCCGGTGGATGCGCCGTTGTTCTTCGGTCTGTTGCCGCCGAAGCTGTTGTTGGCTCCTCCTCCTCCTCCTCCGGTGTATCCCTTCCCCCCGTCGGTTCCGCCCGATCCTCCCAGGGAGTAGTCGCAGACCTGGCCGCCGCCGCCGCCGCCACCCGGTCCGCCGTCGATGCCGTTTGCGTTCACCGAGAGGGGGGATGCGATCGTGATGCTCCCCTTGACCAGAAGGATGAAGGGGAGATATCCCTCCCATCCCTGGGCGCTCGGGTCGATATCGGTCGCGCTGACCGTGTATGTCCCGCTCCCCTGGAGCACCAGACTGTTCACGATCATGGCGCCCCGCTTCGACCGGGTGCCGTACTGGCCGCCGCTCCCGAGCGCTCCGGCCGTGGAGAGAGTTCCTCCCACACCGAGCGTCTGCGGGGTCACCACGTCGAACGGAAAGCTCCAGTTCGATGCGCCGTTGGTCACCTTGACCGCGCCGGCGGCGATCGAGGCGCTCGGTCTGACGAAGATCTGCGTGGAGATCAGGCGTCCGTTCCAGCTCACCACCAGCGGGCCGACCACCAGTCTGGCCCTGTCGGCCGCCGTCGAGCCCTCCACGATCAGCGCGTCACCCGACCTGTTCTCATAGATGCCGTCGGGTCCGAACATGCCGGGGGTATCGCCGACGATTTCAACGTATGTGTTCATCCCCGGCGTGCCGATATCGGGGATCATGTACGGCGCTGCGGAGGCCGTGAGCGTCAGCGCGAGCAGTGCCGGAAAAAGCGTCGTAAGGAATTTCATCGAGCCCACCATCGAATCGTTGCGGAAGCCCTTCCGCGTGGACGTAAGGTCCGGAGCGGGGAAGGGGGCGAACTGCTAAAACTGCTACCGGTCGGGGAACATCAACTATGATTCACCGGGTGAATCGATCCTGACATGCGGGGATGCCGGTCCGGAGATATATCGGAGGGGTGGGGCGATATCTTCTTCTCCGGCCGCACCGCTCCCCAACGAAGACTCATCTGAGTCGCACAACATAACGATCGAGTTTAGCGTTCAATCGCCATAATGCAAAAAGAAACGGGGCCCCGCAAAAAAAGTCAGCAGCGCAGGGGGACCATAAAAAAACAGGCTCCGTCGGCGAGGCGCGCGGAGCCTGATGCATGGTCGTTTCCGGGCTCTGAAGCCGCGTGATTCCGGTCAGCGCGGGGCTTCGCCGCTTCCCACCGGCGTCTTGATCGTGACGTCGACGGTACGGCTGAAGAAGCGTCCCTCGGGGAGATCGTTGTTGAAGAGTTCGGTGTTCTCGCCACCCCCCTGCGCACGCTTCTCATCGACGTTCAGCGCCTTGGCGGTGCGGCGGGCGCGCGCCTCGGAGAGCTTCAGGTTGTGCTCGGCGTCCCCCAGTCGGTCGGTATATCCGATGATATCGACCGTCGAGTTGGGCTGGATTCTCTGCTTGATCATCGCCGCGATCTTCTTGCTGGGGGCCGAGAGTGTCGCCTGATCATATTCGAACGTGATAAGATTGAATCGTTCGAAGATAATATCCCCCACTCCCTCCTCACGCTTCTCCAGGATCGAAAGCTGATCGGTCGGGATCACCTTCGTGGAGCGGGCGGACTTCCCGCGGGTGTCGACGACATCCAGAACACCCATGATCGGGGAGTTGTGGAGAGGAATATCGCGGAAGGTCTCGAGCGCGTTCCAGTCGATCGTCTCCGGCACGTTGCCGGTGCCGCTGAACTCCTTCAGGACGCGGGGGCCCTGCCGCAGGCTCAGGTGCCATTCGGCGACCCCCGACTCGGCCTGGTACTCCGGCTTCAGCCTGAGGATGGGGGGATCGACCGTGCGGAGGGTGTCGTGGGTCGTCAGCGGCTCCAGAAGCGATCTGTCGTCCGATTCGATCTCCACTCTCCGGTTCTCCGCCATGCCGTCCGCCTCGGCGGAGTTCGACGCGGTCTCGGGAAGATTGCGTCCCTCCGTACGTATCCTGCCGGGATCTATGCCCCAGCTTCCGGTCAGATAGCTCTTGACGCTTTCGGCGCGCGCCTTGGAGAGCGCGCGGTTGCCGGCCTCGGTCCCATGGTTGGCGTTGGTGCCGGTCAGGGTGATCTTCAGCTTCGGATCGCTCTGAAGCCGCTTGCCGAGGACGTTCAGCGACTGGTAGTAGACGGCGAGCGTGCCGCGGTTCCTGAGCGAATCCTCCTTGAACCGCTGCGGCGCGTCCGGTCCGAAGAGGATGAACCGCTTCGGGATCTCCGACGAGTTCTCATCGAAGAAGATATAGGTCAGCATCGAGTGCGTCTGCGTGTTCACGAACTCCTCGATCCGCAGCTTGTCGAGCATCCCCTCGACCCCCTGCGAATCGACGGCGTTCACCGACAGCAGGGCCGTCAGGATCGGCTCCGGCGGAGGTGGCGGCGGCGGCGGAGGTGGTGGTGGGGGCGGCGGCGGAGGTGGCGGCGGCGGCGGAACCGGCACCGGAATGGAATACTTCACCGAGGCCCCCGCGCGGAGCTGGTGGACGTTCCAGTCGATGTCGCTTCTGATCTTCGTGAACGCGTAGGAGAAGCCGAGTTCCGGCACCAGCAGGAGGGTCTCGGTCTTGTTCAGCGGAAGCTCGTAATCGACACCGACTTCAAGGGCGACTCGTACTCCGACATTCTCCATCGTCCCCCCCACGTCGTTCCTCGTCCGCGTCTCCAGCCCATCCTCACCGATGAAGGCGGCGCCGGAGGGGGCAAGGATCTGCTCCTTCTGCCGGTAATCCTTGCCGAGGAAGAACCCGACCTCAGGTCCCACCCGGAAGGTGACGGGAGGGTCGAACGGACGGAAGCCGCCGGTCAGACCGAGCCCGAGGAGACTGAGGGTCGAGGTGAAGTGGTACTCGGTGGTCGCCGGCTCGACGCTGCCGTCGGCCAGCCGGATCGGTCCCAGATCGGCCCGGGCGGTCTGTTCGCCGCCAAGGGAGTAGAGGCCGAGTCTGGCGGAGAGGAACCACCCCTGCATCGGGAGTTCGAAGAGTCCGCCGAACCCCATGCCGAGCCCGCTTGCGCCGGTGAATCCCGCGCCGTCCATCTCCATGCAGGTCGGAGCCTCCGGCATGCCGAAGAACTCGCCGGTATGGAGGTTCAGCCCCAGGTTTCCGAAGAGGCCGAGCCGGGGGCGCATCCGCTGCTCCAGCAGCTTCTCGTCCGGCGAGTCCTCCTGGCCGAAGACCTGCTCCAGCGAGGTGGGCTCCTCTTCCTGCGCATGGACCGCGGCGGGCCCCAGCAGGCAGAGGAGAATGGTAAGGAACCGCTGTTCCGTTGTCGTTCGAATCATTGAGGAATGCCGTTCTATCGTTTCGTGTCGTTCACGTGCATCGATCTGATCGCCGGGCGCGGCGCTACTTCACGAGCCAGAGGGTCTGAAGCGAGCGCTGCGTCGGAGTGACGAGTTCCAGATAATAGATCCCGGAAGGATATGCCGAGGCGTCCCACACGCGGCTGTGCGCCTGTACCGGCAGCGATTCGCCGTCGATCAGGACCGCGACCCTGCGTCCGGTCGCGTCATGGATGTAGAGGGAGGTCGGCCCCGCCTCCGCCGTCTCGAAGATGATCTCGGTGGCGGGATTGAACGGGTTCGGCGCCACCGACTTGATCCCGAAATCCCCGGAGACCCGGAGGATGCGGTTCCCGCCGATATCGCAGAAGCCGGTCAGGTTGAAGGTGCCGGGGACCGTCTCGCTGTTCATCAGCCCATCCAGCCAGGCGATCGAGTCGACGGTGATCGGCGTGCTGATCGCGTTCCCCAGAAGAACCCGGGCGTCCACGTACCCGATCGTGTCGGGCGCGGCCGGCATCGGCGAGTTGGCGATCTCCACGGTAACCAGCAGATCCTTCCCCTCCGGAACGGTCTGGACGATACGTCCCGTTGTGATATTCGTCCCCGATGTTCCCTTGCCGAACGGATCGTTCTTCCCGCGCGCTCCGGTCGGTTCCAGCAGCGTGCCGTTGAACCTGACCACCGCGCGGAACGTGGTGGCGCCGACCGACTCGATCAGATTGGATCGCTGCAGGATCAACGGGATCGCGACATGATCTCCCGGACCCCCCTTCAGCGTCCCCGGCACCAGGATCTCCGCGAAGCCTCTCAGCGGCGGGCGTCCCTCGCCGCTCAGGGCGATCGCCGCGGTGTCGAAGCAGCCGTTGCCGTAGGTGAGCCGGAGCATGGCGTCATGCAGGAGCGTGTCGGTCGGGCTGAAGGTCACCGTGAAGACGACCGAGTCGAGCGGGGCGATCTCCTTCTTCATGTCGCCGTCGATCGAGTAGGGGGCCGTGATATCGATCTCCCCCAGGCGGATCGTGTCGGCCGAGCGGTTGATCAGTGTGAAGGTCTGCGTGCCGCTCTGCGATATAAGTACCCGTCCGAACGCGACCTGGGCCGGAGTCTGGACGGAGTAGCTTCTGCGCCGCGCGGAGATCGGAAGAAGGATCGTATCCTGATTCAGATCGTCCGAGACGATCTCGAGCGTCGCCGAGAGGGGACCGTTGGCGGTCGCCAGCCGGGGATCGAAGGAGTAGACGATCTGGATCGAATCAACCGGGGCCACCGTTGCCGGCAGTGTGAGGGTCGTCACACGAGTGAACGCGCCGGCGTCGGGGCCCGGAAGAATGGTCATCCCGCTGATCTCCAGCGGCTTCGTTCCGATATTTCGGACGGTCAGGGTCAGGGTCGTGTCGCCGTCGCAGGTGTATCTCGACCCGAAATTCATCGAGCTCCGCGTGACGAAGATGTCGGAGCGGATCCCCCGTCCGCCGATCGGCACGCAGATCGTGTCGATGCAGGGGACCTCGGTCACGTAGCAGATCTCCGCGTCGTAGTCGATCTCCAGCGACGGCTGGAAGAAGAGCGTGGAGTTGATCGTCTCACCCGGCGCCAGATCGATCGGGAACTCCTCCCTGACGAGCGTGTAGCTCGGGTCGGAGGGGGTGATGAAGGCGTCGATCACCCGCACCTTCACGTCGGCCGGCGTCGCGCTGGTGTTCGTGAATGCCGCCGATCCGGTCCGCGCCACCCCGATGTTGGACTGCCCGAAGTCGATTCCGGCGACGTCGAACGTCAGGTCGTAGCGCCGTCCCGCGACGGCGACCCGGATCACCTGGTCGCTGCACGTTCCGTTCTGAAGGGTCAGTGTATCGCGATATTCTCCGGCGGCGGGGGGATCGAAGACCACCAGGAGCGCGGTGTCGAGATTCCCCATCAGCGCGTACGGCGGGGCGGGACTCAGCGAGAACGCCGTCCCCTGGACGAAGCCTCCCCTCACCACGGCGTTCAGCGTTCCGGCGTTCCGGAGCATGAAGGTGTCCCGTTTCGGCAGGCAGCCGAACGTGGTGCCGAAGTCGATCGCCGCCGGCACCGCCGATCCATCCCCGAGCAGGAGCTTGATGACGGTGCTTTCAAGTTTCATGGTGACGTCGATCACCAGCGTGTCCCGGTCCGGATCGGGATCGTCGGTCGCCACCAGCACCCGGGCCGTGGGGGCGCCCGGCTGTCCGGGGCGGATCTCCACGATGATCCCCACCGAATCCCCCTGCACCAGCCTCGTCATCAGGGCGGGATAGAGCCGCGCGTTCACGCGGGGGGAGTTGTCCGAGAAGACGGCATGAACGTTCGCCGGGAGCGTCCCCCGGTTGTGGAGATAGACCGTGTCGTAGATGACCGTGGCGATCTCCGAGCAGGAGTCTGCCGTGAAGTCGAGCTGCGTGCGGGTGAGGGAGAGGACAGGGGCGACTCCCTCGCCGTGGAGCTTCACGAAGAGGGTATCGATGCACCCCCCCTTTGCAAGGACGATCCCGAGCCGCGCGTCGATCACCCCGATCGAGGTCGGTTTGAAGGTGATCGTTCCGGTCTCGATCCCCGCCGGGCTTATCGGCCTGCCGATCATGCTGTTCGGGGTCACGAACTGGGCGGCCGCCGACGGCGGCTCGATGAAGATCGACTGGACGCTGATGGTGGAGGTGCCGAAGTTCTGCACCTTGATGATCGAGTTCCCTCCCGGCGCTCCCACCGCGCGCTGCCCGAAATTGATCGAGTCGGGCGTCTGGTAGAGCTGCGGACGCATATCGACCGCCGAGCCGCGCACCACGAACGTGAAGGGGATCAGGCATTGTCCCACGCTGATTCGGGCGGAATCGATGAATGTCCCCGCCGTCTTCGGGTTGAACTGGACGACGATCACCTTCCTGTCGGAAGGTCTGCGGAGGCCGAGCTCCTCGGAGGTGGGCTGAAGCACCGTGAACTGCGCGCCGTTCGCCCCCAGGAATTTCGGGACGCCGTTGAGCTTGTCGTCGATATCCCCGGTGTAGTTCACCGTCAGGGAGAGGCTCCTGGTCGAGTTCGCGCAGATCTCACCGAAATCGAGCACGGTGGCGCTGATCGTCGCCTCCGACCTGAGCCATTCCGCCGTGAGCTTGACCTCGAACGAGCTCATGCCGGGGCGGGTGTCGTTGGTGACGAGCCGGATCGTCGCGGTCTTGGAGCCGTAGCTCCCCGGAGCGAAGCGGACGATGAGGTTGGCGCTGTCGCGCGGCCTGATCGTGAACTGCCCGGTCGGGGAGATGATCGTGAAATCGGCCTGGTTGGTCCCGAACCTGGAGGCCGTGACCGTGAGGTTGGCGTTCCCGTCGTTGTAGACCTTGATCGTGTCGATGTTCTCCGTCGCACAGATCAGGCTGCCGAAGACGTAGAGGTTTGCGACCCGCAGCTCCGGTCCCGCGGCCTGAAGGGAGAAGGTCCCGTCGGGCATGGTTCGGTCCGTGCCCGGAACCTCCTGGGCCCGGAGGAGCGTCCCCCCCGCGAGGAGAAGGAGTGCAAGGATCGAAACGGCTCGTAGTGTCGAAGAAATGCTCATTCGTGCCGGAAGGAATAGTTGGCGCGCCCCCTCCGCCCGGTCGAACCGGGAGGGAGGACGCGTCATACATTCATCAAACGATGTGCCACGGTTCGGCGGGAAGCGGACCGTACCCCCTCACATTCTCACTTCATAAGAAACAGTCTGTAGACGCTTCGCTGGGTCGGCGTGACAAGGACGGCATGGTAGATCCCCGAGGGATAGGCCGACGCGTCCCATGTTGCGACGTGCGCCTGGACGGGAAGGCGTTCGCCGTCGATCAGAACGGCCACCTGCCGACCGTAAAGATCGTGGATTGTCAGCGTTGTCTCCCCCGCTTCAGCGGTTTCGAAGAGTATCTCGGTCGTGGGATTGAACGGGTTCGGCGCCACGGTCTTGATCCCGAAGGAGCCGGAGACCTTCAGCAGACGGTTCCCGCCGGCATCGCAGTAGCCCTGCAGCGCGAAGGTCCCGTCGTTCTCCGTCGTCCTGACGTTCGCGTCGGTCCAGACCACCGTGTCGATCTCGATCGGGGTCGTGATCGCATCCCCGAGCATGACCAGGGCGTCGATGAAGCCGAGCGTGTCGGCTCCGGTGGGGAAGGGGGAGTTCATGAACTCCACGTTCATCACCATCTCCGAGCCGTTCATGACGGTGTCGATGATCCTTCCGGTCGATTCCGCCGATCCCTTCGGGAACGATTCACCCTTGACTCTGACCCCCAGCGGGTCGAGCAGCGTTCCGTTGAAGCGGAGCCGGGCCCGGAAGGTCGTCGCCCCCACCTCCTCCATCCGCTGCGACTGCACCAGGACGATCGGGATCTCGATCCGCTTCCCCGGCTCTCCGGTCAGCGTCGTCGGGATCGTGATCTCCGCGAACCCGGTGACCGGAGGACGTCCCTGGCCGAGGAGCGCTATCGAAAGGGTGTCGAGGCAGAGGTCGCCGTAGAGGATACGGAGCGTGTCGTTGTAGACGAGCGTATCCTTCGGCGAGAATTCGAGATCGACCACGATCGAATCGAACGGCAGGATCTCCGTCGGAGGGGTCCCGCTCACCGAGAAGGGAGGAGCGAGGTCGTACCGTTCGATCCGGACGGTGTCGGGGGAGTTGTTGACGATCACGGCCGATCCGGTCTGCGTCAGATTGACCAGGATCGCGCCGAAGTTCACGTTCGAGGGCGCCGTCAGCGAGATACTCCGGCGGCGCGCGACGAGCCTGACATCGACCTTCGGGAGCCGCGGGTCGTTCGAGACGACCTCGAGCGTGGCGGAGACCTGGCCGTCGGAGGGGGCGGCGTCGGGGGAGAAGCTGTAGGCCACCAGGATCGAATCCCTGCCGGCGATCGTCCGGGGAAGGTCCACCGGCGTGATCTGCGTGAACGCCCCGGCTCCGGGACCCGGCACGATATTCAGCTCCTCGACATCGAGATCGTCGCTCCCCAGATTGAGGATCGAGAGGGTCAGGGTCGTGTCTCCCTGGCAGATATATCGCGTGCCGAAGTGGAGCGTGCTCTGGCGCACCAGCAGATCGGCCGTCACGCCGCTCCCGCTCAGGGGGACGCAGACGGTGTCGGGACAGGGGCTGTCGGTGACGTAGCAGATCTGCGCATCGTACTGCGATGCGGCTGTCGGCTTGAAGAGGACATCGACCGTCAGCGCCTCGTTCGGCGCAAGCTCCGCGGGGAGGTCGGCCGGGAGCGGTTCGATGATCGTGAAGGGTCCCCCCGGCGGAGTGATATAGACCTCGCTCACCCTCAGTCTGATATCCGACGGGGTAAAGCTCGTGTTCGCGATGCTGGAGACGCCGACACGCTCCTGACCGAGGTTGGAGGCGCCGAAGTCGATCCCCTCGGTCTCGTTCAGCAGCTCGTAGCGCCGTCCCGCCATCGCAAGCCGGATGACCTGATCGCCGCAGGTGCCGTTCTGCACGGTGAGGGTGTCGCGGAACTCTCCCGGCGTCGCGGGGTTGAACTCGATCACCACCTGCGTGGTCGCGTTCCCCTTCAGGTCGTAGGGGGGGGCCGGGGTGATCGTGAACGCCGTTCCGGAGGAGAGTCCCCCGTTGACGATCGCGTCGAGCGTTCCGGCGTTCCGCAGGTTGAAGGTATCCCGTTTCGGGCCGCAGCCGAAGACGCGGCCGAAGTCGATGCCGGCCGGCGCCGACGATCCATCCCCGAGGAGGAGCTTGATGACGGTGCTCTCCAGCTTCATGAAGATGTCGAGGAACATCTGCTGCCGGGTCGGGTCCGGGTCATCGGTCGTGATGATGATCTGTCCGGTGGGGGGGCCCGGCTGGCCGGGGGAGACGGCGACGACCAGCCTCAGCGAGTCTCCCGGCTGCAGGAGATAGTTGAGCTGGGGGAAGGTCGTGACCTGCACCTTCGGGTTGTTCGAGCCGGCGGTCTTGATGAGCGAGGGATAGGTGCCGCGGTTGTAGAGATAGACCGTGTCGTAGATCACGATCGCCGGCTCCGAGCAGGAGTCGACCGTGAAGTTCAGCGACTGGCGCGAGAGCATCAGCACCGGCGCCACCCCTTCTCCCTTCACCTTCACGCACATCGTGTCGAGGCAGTTTCCCGCTCCCATCACGAAGCAGATCATCCCGCTGTCCCGTCCGAACTTCGTCGGCTTGAAGGTGATCGTCGGCCTGATGATGTCGGTGCTCGGCACGACGTTCCCGATCAGCGCTACCGGGAGCTGGTACTCCGTGGCGAGCGAGGGGGGCTCCACGTAGATCTCCTTGAGGGTGCTCGGCGAGCTGCCGTAGTTCCTGATCCGGAGCTGACTGTTGCGGGAGCCGCCGACGGCGACCTGGTTGAAATCGATCTCCTTGGCGCTTTCCAGCGAATCTCTGATGAAGACCGCCGAGCCTTTCACCGTCAGGGGGAGGAGCAGATTGCACTGCCCCACCGGGACCTCGACCTTGGCGCTGTAGGTCCCGACCGAGTTCGGTCTGAACTCGATGATGACCTCCGACGTATCGAACGGCGATTTGACCACCGCCGACTCGTCGGTCTCGTCCGGCTTGATCGCGACGAAGACGCGGGTCGGGTCGTTGGAGATCACCGGTCTGGCGATCCGGTTGTCGATCCCTCCCTCGTAGAAGATCTTCAGGCTCTTCTGTACCCGGTCGCCGACGCATATCTGGCCGAAATCGATCTCCGTCCCCTCCAGCGACGCCGTATACTCCTTCAGTTCGCCCGAGAGGGGGACCTGCCGGGTCCCGCTGGGGGCGTTCGTCGCCAGCGTGAGAACGGCGCTCTTCGGCCCGATCGATCCCGGCCGGAACTCGATCACCATCCAGACCTCTCCCTTGGCGGGAATCGAGATCTGGACGCCGGAGGCGGGTCTCACGAGGGTGAAGAGGGAGAGATTTGCACCGGTAATGGTCGGCGTGACGGTAAGGGGGGCATCCCCCGAGTTGCGGACCCGGATCGAGTCGACGCGGACCGAATCGCAGAGGATGACACCGTAGACGAACGCGGCCTGAACGTCGATATCGGGCCCGACCGAGGCAGAGGTCGGCGGCGCGCTCTCCGGACCCGTTTCGGGCAGGGCGGTCTGCGCTGTTGCTGCGGTAACCCACGCAATCAGGGAAAGAAGGAGCGTGGCAATCGATTTCATGAACACCGGTCAGGCTGTTGGAGGGAGCTGGGTTGAGACGTCGGAACGCCCGGAGCTTCGGTTCCGGGGACGACTAAAATACGGAAAGTTCCCGTGGTGGAACCCGCTTGTCGGGTAATGAACGTCATACAAGTGTTATCGTTATTCCACACAGGGAATATTCCTTGCGTGGAATAATGAGGATGCGTACTATCGCATATGACATGGGAAGTAGAGTTCACGGATGAGTTCGGCGAGTGGTGGAAGGACTTACTGCAAGAGGAACAGGACGGAGGTCGATGATGGCAAGGTCGTTCAATAAACTTCGGGAGGAGATGGCTCCCGAGCGCCGACAGCGGAACCATGCCAAGACGGAGGCAATTCTGAAGATGATGCCGTTGTATGAACTGCGTCATGCCCGCAAGATGAGCCAGGAGCAACTTGCTGAGGCGATGAATGTGAAGCAGGCCTCGATCTCCAAGCTGGAGCATCGGGTTGACATATACATCTCTACGCTACGACGATATGTTGAGGCAATGGGCGGTTCGCTGGTTATCCAGGCGATGTTCCCGGACGGAAACGTTACTATCAATCAGTTCCATACTATCGAGGAGCAGGATGAGCTGGCCGATGAGGGCGAACTGACGATTTAAATCTCGATCAGATTCAGATATGGTTCGGTTTGAGATGTCCCGGACGTGCTGCGGCGGCGCCTCGTCTTCGGGCACGACCGGCCCCGAAACGAACGAAGCGATGAAGCCGTCCGGCTCCATCGCTTCGTTATTGTTCTTACGGGCGTGGGAGATTACAGCTCCTTCGCCTCCTCCACCGCCGTCACGATCGAGTTCATCGCCTCTTCCTCCAGCTTCCCGTTCGACTTCCAGTAGTGCCACTGGTTGGTAAAGCGCCCCTCGAAGCCGCTCAGGATCGCCAGAACCTTGACGGCGACCTTGTTCCCCTCCAGCTGCTCGAAGAAGACGGAGACCTTCGTGCGCCCGTTACGCCATCCCGGCGAGCGGATGTAGGGAACCTCGCCGTACTCCTCCATGACATCGAAGAAGTTGTCGGCGTTGGCGATCCCCTTGTATCCTGTTTCGATAAGATTCCGCTTCTTGCTGGAATAGCTTACCTCGTACCCGATCGAGCTGAGAGCTTCCTTCACCGCCTTGAAGACGACGTCGTAATCCTTCTCGAACTCGAAGAGCAGGGCCGTTCCGAGCGTGTCGGCCGATGCTCCAACGGAGTTCGCCGCCGGTTCATCATCGTCCTCCTGCGCGAACGCCGGCAGGACGGCGGACACGGCAAGAAAGAGAACGATCGCGATCTGTCGATATGACCTCATAGAGTGGACTGGAAAGTATGTTGAGAGGAAAGGAATTCAGTCGGAACCGCGATACGGCGCCTCTTCGGGCGCCCGCCGCATCCACCTGGACACGAGGAGCGGAGGAAGGTTTATCGGCCGGCGACGGCGCGAGGTGTCGATTCGTATCGGGGCGCAAGATACGAACCTCGATGAAGAATGTCGAGGTGTCCGGCGGGGGAGAGCCGCGTGCCCCGCTTACTCGTGCAGGGCCAGCAGACGCCGATAGTGCTCGTTGCCGGGATGAAGCATGGAGAGCGCCGTCCGAAGCTGCGCGTCGGATTCGAGCGAGGCGGCGATCCGTTCCTGCTGCTTCTGGAACCGTCCCCGGATCTGCGCCTGAAGCTCGCTCCGGATCTGCGCCCGGTCGGCTCTGATCCTGCTCCGATATTCGGAGCCGACGTCGCGCGCCAGACGGTCGATCTGGGCCGTCACCTCGCCGCCGTACCCTTCTCTGACGGCCGTCTCCTTCAGATCGTTGATCCGCGCCAGCATGGAGCCGGCGTCGCCGTCACCGGTCAGGGCGGCGATGGCGAACTCCTCGAACGCCGATATCAGCGAATCGCCGACGGTGAAGCCTGCCGGCAGCTCCCGCATGTCGGCGGTGTAGGTCGTGGCGAATCTGAAGAACGCCAGCGAACGGTTCAGTCGCTCCACGATCGAGTTCGTGTCGCGCTCCGCCACCAGCGTGTCGGGAAGAATTCCGCCGTGCTCGAAGACGACGCGGCCGACCCGTGTGTAGAAGGGGATCCGCGCCTCCGATTCGCCGGAGGATTTCCTGCCGAAACGGTCGCGGGCGTAGTCGATCTTCTGAATGCAGCGTCCCGACGGGATATAATAGCGCGCCGTGGTCAGCTTCAGCATGTTGTCGTACGGAAGCTGACGCATCGACTGTACCAGCCCCTTGCCGAAGCTCTGCGTCCCCATGATCACCCCGGCGTCCAGATCCT
>CBINGZ010000062.1:0-20155 GCA_966250335.1 uncultured bacterium
CAACTTTGCCCAACTTTGCCCAACTTTGCCCAACTTTGCCCAACTTTGCCCAACTTTGCCCAACTATCTTTGTGCATACCATCCATACGCAGGGATAGAACGATATGATAGCACTGAAACAGACATTACAGGCGATTGAAACTATCGTAGCTGCCTACCCGAAGGGTATAGGCATCCAAGGTATCGAGGAATCACTGGAAGAGAAGATGCCCCGCAGCACTCTTCAGTATCGCCTGAAGCGTCTTGTGGATCAAGGTCGTCTCGTTATGGAGGGGAGGAAGCGGGGAGTCAAATATCGACTCTCCGATAGAGCAGGCGCTCCCAGCAACAAAACGCCGCCGGCATCCGGGGAGGAACCGTCGTTCGAACTTCCGGTCTCCGGGCCGGCAGCAGAGATCAGGGAATATGTGCGGCAGCCCATTCAACTCCGAACGCCGGTAGGATATAACCGCGCGTTTCTCGATGCTTATCGACCGAATGAAACGGCCTATCTTTCGGAGCAGGAGCGCGCTCATCTGCGAAACATCGGAACATCCTCATCCGGAGAGCAGCCCGCCGGGACCTATGCGAAACAGATTCTGAACCGGCTTCTCATCGATCTTTCCTGGAACTCCAGCCGTCTGGAGGGGAACACCTACTCCCTGCTCGATACGAAGCGGCTCATAGACTTCGGTGAAGAGACGGAAGGCAAGAAAAAGCTCGACGCACAGATGATCCTTAACCACAAGGACGCAATCGAGTTCCTTGTGGAGGGGGCCGAAGAGATCGGGTTCAACCGCCATACAATTCTCAATCTGCACGCGGCTCTGGCAAACAACCTCCTGGCTGACCCGCAAGCCGTAGGCCGCCTGCGCCGAATTGCCGTTGGCATAGAACGATCAGCGTTTCATCCGCTTGAAGTGCCTCAACTGATCGCAGAATGCTTCGATCAGTTTCTCGCAGCTGCCGATGAGATCGCAGATCCGTTCGAACAGGCGTTCTTCGTCATGGTGCACCTCCCGTATCTGCAACCGTTCGACGATGCAAACAAACGCGTCTCGCGCCTTGCCGCGAACATACCGTTGATACGAACGAACCTGACGCCGCTATCCTTCGTCGACGTTCCGACCAGGATATACACGGATGCGCTTCTCGGCGTGTACGAACTGAACAGGACCGATCTGCTCAAAGACGTTTTCATCTGGGCTTACGAACGTTCCGCCTCTCACTACGCCGCAGTCCGGCAATCGCTTGGCGAACCCGACCCTTTCCGGCTCAAACACCGCGCCGCCTTTCGCGAACTCGTACAGACCATTATTCTTGAGCGGCTCAACAGGAAAGCGGCCTCTGCCCGCATCGCCGCCTGGGCAAAAGAGAATATCGCGTCCGATGAACAGGAACAATTCAGGCAGGTGGCGGAGGACGAAGTGACAGGATTGCATGAGGGCAACTTCGCACGCTACCGGGTCAGACCGTCGCAGTTCGATGCGTGGCAGGAAATCTGGAACAAGCCCGGGAAACGCGAATCCGCCGACGCCGGGCACGGTCGATGACCCCCTGAACCGCATCGCAACCGTGGAAGCGGACAACGTCCGGTCCGTAACGATGAAGGGAGCAGCGGACAGCCCCGGACAGGCCGTCAATACTGGAACGTCGCGTTGATCCGCCGGGAGATCAGAATGAACGGGATCCCGAGCACCGCGACCTTGATCCAGGTGAACATCACGGCGAGATTTTCCGTCAGGATCATGTCGTTGCGGCCGAAGATCCGGCTCAGTATCACGTCGTAGACCATGTAGCTCAGGGGAGCAAGCGCCAGATAGAGGACGGCGAGAAGGCGGAACGCGCGCTTCCGCCGCCAGGCGAGCAGCGCAAGAAGTATCGCAAACAGAAATTGAACGGAGGGAAAGATGATGCTGAGGGTCAGAAACGAGGGGAACCACAAATCGTATCCCTTCCCCCCCTCCTGTGCCACGGCGCGCCAGGTATCGGCGAGATAGTAGGGATAATCGTTCGCCATCGCCAGCAGAACACGCAGCGGCTCGAGCGCCACAAGCACGAGGAACGGAATCAGCATCCGTTTGAACCCGCGCCATTTCTCTTCGTATTCCGATGGATCGTATCTGCGGTAGTCGGGACGGATGGCGTAGAGTTTCTGGCTCACCCAGGAGAAGACGAGGACGGCCGCCACCGCGATCATGACGGCCGGGAAATGAATATCCCCCCCAAGCTCCCCTCCCGCCGACTTCTCGATATACTGGAAAAGATAATCGCGATGCGAAAAGAATCCGTACATATCACAACAGGATTAAACTGATCGCCCCGGTTCAATGCTCGACCACGACCCTGGCGACGTCGGTCCGGCCGGCGGCGTCGATCTGGATATAATAGACTCCATCCGGAAGATCGCTCGTGTTGAGCTCGACGGAACCCGGACCGGCGGTGAGGGGCTCGTCGACCAGCGTCATCACCTGCCGTCCCAGCGCGTCGGCGACCCGGATCGTCACCCGACCCGAACGGGGGTTCCGGTAGCCGATCAGCGCCGTGCTTCCGGCGGGGTTCGGAACCACCGGGGTCAGCGAGAGGAGCGATCCGGTTTCGGTGGAAGGATCATCGACGGCGGAGGTGAGATTCTTCCAGAAGACCAGATAGGAGTTCATGTCGATCCGCGCGCCGAAGCCCTGGCCCGACCCGCTCGGCACCGGATGATAGACCTCGCCGTTGACGAACGCCCCGTAGACGATCTCGTTCGTTCCCGGCGTCAGCGCCTCCGTTACGTCGGCGACGAAGAGATCGACATCCTGCCCGGGGCACCATCCCCCGCGCCCGAGATACCAGGTGCCGTACTGGTTCGGGACCACCCCGTCGCCGATCTGGTCGCGGCAGCCGTTCATCGTTCCGGCCATCGGAAAGCTCTTGATGTACTCTTTGCTGTTCACCTGGAAATAATGCTCATGGTTGCAGAACTCCGCGCAGTTCGCCGCCTCCGCCCCCCAGCCGTGTCCGGTGATGAGCGCGACCACGCTCGCCGCCGTCGTCCCTTCCGGAACCGAGAAGCTGATCGGCTGTTTCTTGTCGTTGTACGATGCGTTGAAATCACCCCCCTGCCAGAGCGGAATAATCGCAAAGGGAGCCTTCCCCTTTCCGCGCCGTGAAAGGCGCAGGTTGACGTTGGCGATCCAGGGATCGCCCGCCGCCAGCCGGAACCGCTTCTCGCCGCCGTCGAGCAGCCAGGGGAGGAACTCGCTGATGTCGGTGACCCATCGTCCCTCGCGACCGTAGGCGGTCACCCATCGTCCCATCTCGTTCGAGCAGTTGGCGCTGTCGGCGTCGTCGCAGAGATAGAAGTTCACCAGGTAGTCCCACTCGAAGCAGGGACGGTCGCCGTGGTTCAGGCAGCCGAGGCTCAGCTCGATCTCCATGTGGTCGAACGTCGCCATGGTCGCCGCGTCGGGGAGGGTGACGGCGCCCGAATAGCGGGTTCCCGCCGTCGAGTCGTTCCGGATGATCGGGATCACCAGCGCCTGCTCGGCGTCGAGTCGCTTCTGCAGATCCCATTCGTGGTTGAAGTAGGTGACCTCGTTGGCGGCGAAGACCATCTCCGGCGCGACCGGCTGACCGATATATCCGAGCAGGCCGGCGGGACGAAGACGCTGGAACCGATCGATCGAAAAGATATAGTACCCGGTCCGCCGCACCACGTCGCCGACCCATCCGTCGAGCGATCCGGCCGGCTTCGGGACGAAATGGAGACGCCCGTTCCACTGCGCCCTGAGCGCCGGGGCAAGCGATCCCAGCGCCTCGTCGACCCGCCCCTTCATCGCCGTGATCTCGTTCTGCGCCTGCGTCTCGTCGGCCGTGTAGGTCAGGAAGAAATAGTGGACGTTGGTCGGAGAGGAGCGGAGCAGCGCGCCGGGAGATGACATCCAGAGAAGCTCGCCGTAATCGTTCTGATCGTTCTGCGCGTAGTTGATGAAGACATAGGAGTCCTTGTCGTTCCAGTTCGCGCGGAAATCCCACTCCCCCTCCAGCGTGGGGAGAACGAACGGCGCGGCGATGTTATACGGGCGGACGCCGTACGGCCCCTCGGAGAAGGTCTGCGCTGTGGCTGAATACGATATAACGACAAGAAGAAGAGCGGCTGCGATGAACGCGCCTCGGCGGATGATCGTCACGAGAAAACTCCTCCGGAATACCCGGCATGGGAGGGAACGGCCGTGTTCCTGGGCGGACGGGGAGGGGGGCGCCGGTCGATTCGGACAACGGACGGGAATTGTCCCCCAATATATACAGGAGCGGGGTGAGATCTATCGATCCCGATGCGATGCGAACTCATCGGCCAGCTCCGCCCCGATCCTTCTTGTCCCTTCGACCAGCAGATCGAAATCCTCCCGCCTGCTTCTATGGTTGACGATGGCGACCCGGATCGCATAGTTCCCCCGCACCGTCGCGCTCGTCGGCACCGCAAGGCCGCTCTCCTGCAGACGGATGAGAAGCTCCGTGTTCAGTTCGTTCAGCCGGGCCTGATCGAGCCCGTCGACCTTATATCGGAAGCAGACAATGTTGAGGGGAACGGGGGCCAGCAGCTCGAGATCGGAGGCCCCCTGCACCAGCCCGGCCAGATAACGGGCCTGATCCGCGTTCTGCGCGATCAGGCGACCATATCGCGCCGTGCCGTGTTCCTTCAGGGACATCCAGACCTTGAGGGCGCGGAACCCGCGCGAGAGCTGAATCCCGAAGTCGCTGAACCAGAGATCGTTTCCGCCGGCGGAGATCCCGCGATCGCTGTGAGCCAGATAGTCGGGGCTCAGGGCGAAGGCGCGGCGGTGGAGAGCGGGATCGCGCACAAGGATGCAGCCGGCCTCGAAGGGGATGTACAACCATTTGTGGAGATCGAACGCCAGCGAGTCGGCGCGCTCCATCCCCGCCATCAGGGGCCGCAGCTCCGGCGCGACGGCGGCCAGCGCGCCGAACGCGCCGTCGACATGGAACCAGAGGTTCTCGGCATCGCACAGATCGGCGAGCGCGGTCAGATCATCGATCGCGCCGGTGGCGACGGCGCCGGCGTTTCCGATCACGCAGAAGGGACGAAGGCCCGCCTCCCTGTCGGCGGCGATCGTGTTCCGCAACGCCTCAAGATCGATTCTGAACTCGGCGTCGACCGGGATGCGTCGGAGCGCGTTGTTTCCGAGGCCGAGCATCTCCATCGCCTTCTGAACGGAGCTGTGCATCTCCACCGACCCGTACGCGGTCAGTCCGGGGCCGCCGCGCACCCCCTCGGTCCGCACATCGAAGCCGGCTCCGGCATGCCGGGCGACCGTGAGGCCGACCAGGTTCGCCATCGATCCGCCGCTGACGAGCAGGCCGCTCGAGCTCTCCGGAAACCCGAGCATCCGGCCGCACCAGTCGACGACCTGACGTTCCACATATCCCGCGATATGATCCCCCCCGCCGACGTTCGGGTTCATCCCCGCCGCCAGCATCTCGGAGAGCATGGCGAACGGCGTCCCGGTGCCGATGACCCAGCCCCAGAACCGCGGATGGATGTTCCCCATCGGATATGGAAGCACGTCACGGAGGAACTCCTCGTAGACACGATCAGGAGCCTCGGGCTCGACCGGAAGCGGGCGATCGAATCTCTGTCTGACCTCCTCCGGAACCGGCTGCCAGACCGGCCTCTCGCGCACACCGGCAAGGTAGGTCATCATGTCGTCGACCATCCTGTGCCCCAGCGCCCGCATCGCCTCCCAGTCGTCCGGGTCCAGCGTCTCTTCAATCGCGTCGTGAGATTCGTTGATCATATCGCATTATTCTTTGAGGTTCAGGGGCCGGCCTCGTTCCGGGCCACTCCGAGCAGATGGGCGCTTGCGCCGATCAGCGACGGCTCCTTCTCCACGCTGCGGACGGCACGAAGGATCATTTCACGATCCTTCTCCCACCGCTCGTCGAAATCGGACAGGAGCCATCCGATACCTTCGATTGCAAACACCTCGGTCCCGCTATAGCCTGCGTCGACGATCTCGCCGCGCAGTTCGTCGGGATGATGGAAGAAGGAGGTGGTGAAATAACCCGGTTCCCCCGTGGGGTTGCGGTGCTGCCCGTCGATCAGATCGCGATCGACGAGGAGGGAGAAGGTGGGATCGGCAAGAAATCCGTGCCGGAGCCCGTCCAGCAGGGAGCCGAACCGGGTGATGGCGGCGGCGAACAGTACACCTCCCGGCTTCAGCACGCGGGCGGCCTCCCGCAATGCCGTCAGACGATCCTCCCGCTCCGTGAGATGATAGAGCGGACCCAGCAGGAGCACGGCATCAGCGCTCCCGTCGGGCCACGGCAGCGCCCGCGCGTCGCCGACCGTGAAGCTCGTGACAGGATATTCCGGCTGATCCTCCGATGCTCGCCGCGCCCGCTCGATATGGAGCGGAACCGGATCGAGCAGATGGACCTCGTATCCGAGCCCGGCCAGCCGGCAGGCGTACGGACCCGCGCCGCCCCCCACGTCGTAGATCACGGCGGGGGCCGGCGGAAGGAATCGGAGAAGGAGTTCCAGCGTCCTGGCGAACTCGAGCCGTCCGGTTCCCCGGAAGAGACGCCCGGCCTCGTTGTCCCGATCGTAATACGAGAGGATTTCACCGGCGAAGAGAGGGCGTTCGGGTTGACCGTTCATAGCTTCACGCAGACATTCTTCAGTTCACTGTAGAAGGCGACGGAGTGGACTCCCCCCTCACGTCCCAGACCGCTCATCTTCACGCCGCCGAAGGGGGTGCGCAGGTCGCGCAGGAACCAGGTGTTGATCCAGACCATCCCCGCCTCCAGCCCTTTCGCCATCAGGTGGGCGCGGCTGAGGTTCTGGGTCCAGACGGCGGCGCAGAGACCGTAGATCGAATCGTTCGCCATCGCAAGGACCTCGTCATCCTCGTCGAACGGCTGGATATGGCAGCAGGGACCGAAGATCTCCTCGCGGATCACCCTGGCGCTCTCCGGAAGTCCCGTCCAGATCGTCGGCTCGATCCACGCTCCCCCCTCGAATCCGGAACCGAGATCGGGGATCCCGCCGCCGGTCACGACCGTCGCCCCCTCGCTGCGGGCAAGATCGTAGTACGAGAGGACTTTCTCCCTGTGTCCCCGCGAGATGAGCGGGCCCATCGTCGTGGTCGGGTCGGTCGGATCGCCGAACTTCAGACTCTCCGCCTCGCGTTTGAGTCCTTCGACGAAACGATCGAAGATCTTCCGTTCGACGTAGACACGTTCGGAGCAGAGGCAGACCTGGCCGCAGTTCGCGAAGGTGGAACGGGCAGTCCCCCTGATCGCCGCCTCGATGTCGGCGTCGGCGAAGATGATCGCCGGGTTCTTGCCGCCGAGCTCGAACGAGAGATGCTTGACATGGGGAGCGGCGGCGCGCATGATCGCCTGTCCGGTGCGGCTCTCGCCGGTAAAGGTAACAGCTGAAATATCGGGATGCGTTGTGATCGCCTCCCCCGCCGAATCGGGTCCGAAGCCGTGGACGACGTTGTAGACTCCCTTCGGAATCCCCACCTCGTTCATCACCTCGGCCAGAAGCGTGGCGGTCGCCGGGGTCTCCTCCGACGGCTTTACGACGACGGTGTTGCCGCAGGCGAGGGCCGGAGCGACCTTCCAGGTCATCAGCAGAAGCGGCAGGTTCCAGGGGCAGATGACCCCGACGACCCCGACCGGCTGTCTGAGCGCGTAGTTGAGCGCGCCGCGGCCGTCGTCGGTGTCGGTCTGGAACGACTCGGTGGAGAGGCTCCGGACCAGGCTGGCGAAGATCTTGAAGTTCGCCGCCCCTCTCGGGATATCGATGCTGCACGCCCAGCCGTACGGCTTGCCGGTGTCGGCGATCTCGGCCGCCAGGAACTCATCGAACCGCTCCATGACCCTGTCGGCGACCCTGGTCAGAAGATCGAGGCGGGCGTTGACTCCCATCGTCCCCCACGGACCACGAAGCGCCCGGCGGGCGGCCTGCACCGCCCGGTCGACATCCTCGGCGCCTGCCTCGGCGACCTCGGCTATCACACGGCCGTCGATCGGCGTTATATCGGAGAACGTTCGTCCGCTCACTGCGTCGACGAACGCGCCGTCGATGAAGAGCTTCAGGGAACGGATGTCGTCCGTGCGCTCACGAGGCACGGCGTGCTGGAGATCCATCATACTTGTATATGTTTAGAGCGGACATCGCATGGTTCGGGTTGTCGACCGCGCACGACCCGGAGCGCGCATGGAGCCATGGAAGATAAGAGGAACCGCCAACGGCGCAAAGGAAGGGATGATATCGAGATCGTCGACTCCGACGTATCTTCGAATCGTCGGCTCAACTCCATCAATCGATTCCTGTATGGACTCATCGCTTGTAGACTATAAATGGCTGCTGACAAGCGGCGGACTTCAGACGACTGTCGCCAACTACGGTCTCCGTCTGCTCGGCGCCATCGTCGTCCTGCTGATCGGCCTGGCGCTGATACGGCTGATCATCTCGATTCTCTCAAGCACGCTCAAACGGACCGTCTCCGACCACACCGTCCGCAGGTACGCCCTCAGCACATCACGCATACTTCTCTGGGCGATCCTTATCATCGTCATTCTCAGCGTCTTCGGCATTCAGACGACCTCGTTCGTCGCGGTGCTGGGAGCGGCCGGTCTGGCGATCGGTCTGGCGCTGCAGGGGACCCTCTCCAACTTCGCCGCCGGGTTCATGCTCCTGATGTTCAGGCCGTTCAAGGCGGGGGATGAAGTGGAAGTGGCCGGCGTCGCCGGGACGGTGATCGAACTGGGGATCTTCACCACGATCGTCGATCTGGCGGACAACACCCGGGCGTTCGTCCCGAACAGCACCATCTTCAACGGGGTCATCAAGAACAAGAGCGTCAACGAATATATCCGGGTGGAGATGAAGGTGACGCTTGAGCCGAGCTCCGATATATCGCGAGCGCAGCAGCTCATCCACCGGATTCTGGTGACGAACGATCTGGTCCTGGAGATCCCGCACCCGGAGGTGCAGGTGGTGGAGGACGAGTCGCCGGGAATCACCCTTGCCGTCCGCGCCTACGCGAAGCTGAAGAACGCCGAGGCGGTCCGCACGACCGCCACCAAGCAGATCCGGGAGGAGCTGAGGCAGGGGGGGGTGGAGATCACACGGCAGTAGAGAAGGGAAGGCCGGCAGCCTCCGTCGCCGCCGGCCGTCTCGATCTCTATGCGATCTATCCGACCCAGACCCTCGCGTTCCTGAACATCCGCATCCACGGTCCGTACTCTCCCCAGTCGTCGGAGCGCCAGGAGTTCGCGACGGCGCGGAAGACCCGCTCCGGATGCGGCATGAGGATCGTCACCCGCCCGTCGGCGCTGGCGATACCGGTGATGCCGGCAGGTGAGCCGTTGGGGTTGGAAGGATAGCGCGTCGCGATATTTCCGTAGTTGTCGACGAATCGCAGCGCGACAAGACCGCTCCCGTTCAGTTCCTCGGGACCGGTGGCCTCCGAGAACTCGGCGAGCCCCTCTCCGTGCGCCACCGCGATCGGCATCCGCGAACCCTCCATCCCCTTGAAGAAGAGCGATGGGGAGGACTCGACCTTCACCATCGCCACACGCGCCTCGAACTGTTCCGACCTGTTCCGCACGAAGCGGGGCCAGAGATCGGCGCCGGGGATCAGCTCCTTCAGGTTCGAGAACATCTGGCAGCCGTTGCAGACGCCGAGCGAGAAGGTGTCGTGACGATTGAAGAACCGTTCGAACTCCTCCCGCGCCGCGCCGTTGAAAAGGATCGACTTCGCCCAGCCGCCTCCTGCTCCAAGAACATCGCCATACGAGAATCCGCCGCAGGCGACCAGTCCCGTGAACCCTTCCAGCCCGACCCTGCCGGTCAGAATATCGGTCATGTGAACGTCGACCGAGGTGAAGCCCGCGCCGTGGAACGCCGCGGCCATCTCGATCTGGCCGTTGACCCCCTGCTCCCGGAGAATCGCCACGCGCGGGCGGGCGCCGAGGTTGAGGTAGGGGGCCGCGACATCCTCGTCGACGTCGTAGGTCAGGTGCGAGCCGAGGCCGGGGTTGGCGGCGTCGAGCTTCAGATCGAACTCCTCGCGGGCGCATTCGGGGTTGTCGCGAAGCTCCTGCAGACGATATGTCGTCTCGGACCAGAACGCCCTGCACTTCGTTCTCGTGGTCTCCAGCAGCGGCGCTCCTTCATAACGGATCACGATACGATCCTCATCGGTCACCGTGCCGATCATGTGCGAGCACGCGGCCAGTCCGTGCCGCTCCAGCATCTCCATGACCGCCGCCGTGTCGCCCGAGCGGACCTGGATCACGCATCCCAGCTCCTCGCTGAACAATGCGGCAGTCGCGTCGGCCCCCAGGCGGTCGATGCCGACATCGATGCCGGCGTTGCCGGCGAACGCCATCTCGGCCAGGGTGACGAAGAGACCGCCGTCCGAACGATCATGGTACGCAACGATATATCCCGACTCGTTCAGGCTCTGCACGGCATCGAAGAAGCCGATCAGCATCTTCGGGTCGTCCACATCCGGGGCGTCGTTCCCCAGAGCGCCGTAGACCTGCGCCAGCGCGGAGCCGCCGAGCCTGTTCCTTCCGGCGCCGAGATCAATCGCGATCAGATCCGTTTCGCCGAGATCGGTTCGTACCTGCGGGGTAAGCGACATACGGACGTCGACGACCGGCGCGAACGCCGAGATGATGACCGAGAGGGGAGCGACGACGCTCCTCCGTTCCCCGCGATCCTCCCATACCGTCCGCATCGACATCGAGTCCTTCCCGACGGGGATCGTGATCCCGAGCGCGGGGCAGAGCTCCATTCCCACGGCCTTCACCGTCTCGTAGAGCGAGGCGTCCTCTCCCGGGGAACCGGCGGCGGCCATCCAGTTGGCGGAGAGTCTGATGTCGGAGAGTTTCGAGATACGGGCCGACGCGATATTCGTGATCGCCTCTCCTATCGCGATCCTTCCGGAAGCGGGAGCATCTATCAGCGCCAGCGGCGTCCTCTCCCCCATCGCCATCGCCTCTCCCGTGTGGACGTCGTGCGCGGTGACGGTCACGGCGGCATCGGCGACGGGGATCTGCCACGGTCCCACCATCTGATCCCGCACGCTCATTCCCCCCACGGTACGGTCGCCGATGGTAATGAGGAACGACTTATCGGAAACCGACGGAAGTTTCAGCACCCGCTCCGCCGCATCGGCAAGGTCGATCCCGTCGGTCGGGAACGACGGCAGTTCCACGGCGCGCGACTCGGCCTCCCGGTGCATGCGCGGCGGCTTGCCGAGCAGAACGCCGAGCGGCATGTCGACGGGGGTGTTCCCGAACCAGGAATCGGTGAGGACCAGATCGGTCTCCGCGGTCGCCTCCCCCACCAGCGCGTAGGGCGCCCGCTCGCGCTCGCAGATCCGTTCGAACGTCTCGTAGGCGTCGGCCCTGATCGCCAGCACGTACCGTTCCTGCGACTCGTTGCACCATATCTCCATCGGAGACATCTCGAGTTCGTCGTTCGGGACCCGGCGCAGCTCGAACCGCCCTCCCCGTCCCGCGTCGTTGATCAGCTCCGGCAGCGCGTTGGAGAGACCGCCGGCGCCTACATCGTGGATCGATTCGATCGGATTCTCCTCCCCGAGCGCCCAGCAGCGGTCGATCACCTCCTGGCAGCGCCGCTCCATCTCGGCGTTGTCGCGCTGCACGGAGGCGAAGTCGAGATCCTCGTCGGAGGAGCCGGCCGCCATCGATGAGGCGGCTCCACCACCGAGGCCGATCAGCATCGCGGGCCCGCCGAGCACCACGATCCTGGCGCCGGGAGCGAACTGTCGTTTCTCGACATGTTCCTCGCGGATGTTCCCCATCCCGCCGGCGATCATGATCGGCTTGTGGTAGCCGCGCACCCCTTCCGTCCCCGGCACGACCTGCTCGAACGTCCTGAAGTAGCCGCAGAGGTTCGGCCGTCCGAACTCGTTGTTGAACGCCGCCCCGCCGATCGGTCCCTCGATCATGATATCGAGCGCCGATACGATCCGTCCCGGTTTCCCGTAGTCGATCTCCCACGGCTGCCCGAACCCCGGAACCCGGAGGTTGGAGACGGTGAACCCGGTCAGCCCCGCCTTCGGCTTGGCGCCCCGTCCGGTGGCCCCCTCATCCCGTATCTCGCCGCCGGAGCCGGTGGAGGCGCCCGGATAGGGAGATATCGCGGTCGGATGATTATGGGTCTCGACCTTCATCAGGATATGCGCCGGTTCCACATGATAGGCGTACTCCTCGCTCCCCGGCGTCGGGAAGAAGCGCCCCCCCCGCGATCCGGTGATCACCGCAGAATTATCGCGATACGCCGAGAGGACTCCCTCGCTGTTCGCCTGATAGGTGTTCCGGATCATGGCGAAGAGGGAACGCTCCTGCTTCAGGCCGTCGATCGTCCATTCGGCGTTGAAGATCTTGTGGCGGCAATGCTCGGAGTTCGCCTGCGCGAACATCATCAGCTCGATGTCGTTCGGGTTGCGCCCCAGCTCGGTGAAGGATCGCACCAGGTAGTCGATCTCGTCGTCGGCCAGAGCCAGCCCCAGCTCGCGGTCCGCCTCCTCCAGCGCCGCGCGGCCGCGTCCCAGCAGATCGATCGAGGTCATCGGGCTCGGCCGGGCGTGATGGAAGAGAATCTTCGCATCCTCCAGCTTCTCCAGCACCGCCTGGGTCATTCTGTCGTGGAGTCGACGTCCTATCGCAAGAAGATCTTCCCGCTCCTTTTCTTCCCTTGTGATATAGTAGGCGATCCCCCGTTCCATCCGCACGACCTTCTCCAGCCCGCAGTTACGGGCGATGTCGGTCGCCTTGGAGGACCAGGGAGAGATGGTGCCGGGGCGCGGGACCACCAGCAGCAGTTCCCCTTCGGTCTCGCGCGCCTCCAGGTGGGGCCCGTACCGGAGCAGCCTGTCGAGAACCTCCGTCTCGCGCTCGTCGAGCGGCTCGCGGAGTTCCACGAAGTGAACGTATTCGGTCGTGATGTCGGAGAGGTCCGGGTGGTCTGGTGTAAGCGTGTCGAGAAGCTTGGCGATGCGGAAAGGAGATAAGGCGGGTGCGCCGCGCAGAGTCAGCATGTTCCTGGCCTCGGTATGTGTGAGGATGAGCGCCGGATCGTCCGTTCCCCCGGGGAGGCGATCCGCCGCAAAATTACACATCCCCTCTCGGGGGGCATGGTGAAGTTTGGTTACTCCGGCCCGGCGCCCTCCGGGTTCTCACCTGAGCCCTTCAATCCCCGCGCGTTTCTCCGTATCCCCTCGGCGGTGGCGCGGCGGACCGGGCTCCCCTGGAAACGGCGTTCGAACTCCTCGTCGGAGATCAGGCGCAGGTCGTCGATCGTGATATCGAGGAGGCCGGGGCGGGGCTGGAAGTCGGGCTCGTCGGTCGGCTGCTGGAAACGGTTCCAGGGGCAGACCTCCTGGCAGATGTCGCAGCCGAACGCCCAGTTCTCGAACTTCCCCGCCAGATCGGCCGGCAGCTCCTCCTTCGGCTTCTGTTCGATGGTGATGTAGCTGATGCATCGCACCGCGTCGAGCCTGTAGGGGGCGACGATGGCGTCGGTGGGGCAGGCGTCGATGCAGCGGGTGCAGTCGCCGCAGAAATCGGGGATCGGCCCGTCGTACTCGAACTCGACCGAGGAGATCACGACCCCCAGAAAGACCCAGCTCCCCAGCTCGCGGGTGATCACGTTGGTATGCTTCCCCATCCATCCCAGCCCGGCGCGGACCGCCCACTGCTTCTCCAGGACGGGGCCGGTGTCGACGTACCAGCGCGCCTCGGCCTCCGGCACGAGCCCGGCGATATGCGCCGCCAGCTTCTTCAGTTTCTTCGGAAGGATGTTGTGGTAGTCGCGTCCCCAGGCGTAGCGGCTGATGCGGGCGTGCCCGGGATCGTCGGCATGGAGATGCGGGGTGTAGTAGTTCCGGGCCACCACGATCACGGAGCGGGCCGAAGGGAGTATCTCTCGAACGTCTATACGCTTCGCGATATTTCTCGAAAGCCATTCCATCGAGCCGTGGCTTCCGGCTCCGAGCCATTCCTCCAGCAGCGCTCCCTCCCGCTCCATCGGCTCCGCGCGGGCGAAGCCGACGAGGTCGAACCCGAGCTCCTCAAGAAGGAACCGGCGGACCGACGCGGTTCTGCGGGAGATCTCCGGCTCGCCGCGCGAGGGATCGATGTCGTGTGTCGTACCGGTCATGTGGGAACGGATATCGTATCGCTGCCGTGTCGGGGCCGGGACGCCGCTCCGCTCACCGCATCCACGCGGGGCGTGTCGGCGCCGGCTTCTCCAGCATCACGTCGTTCCCCTCGGCGCGGACCGTGAAGGTGCGGAGCCGCGCGCCGCCGATGATCGGGGCGCCGGTCCGCAGGTCGTAGGTCCAGCCGTGGAGGGGACAGGCGACCGTGCAATCCTCCACATAGCCGTCGTAGATCACCGGCGCGTGCTGATGCGGGCAGATATTGCCGACGGCGAAGAGTTCTCCGTCGACCTTGAAGATCGCCACCTCCTGATCATCCTCCAGCACGATCCGCTTCCCCCCGACCGAGGGGAGCTCCGAAAGGGAGCAGACGCGGATGAATTCTCCATCGGATTCCGATATCAAAGCTTACAGCTCCATCGATTCGGCGACCTCGAATCCCCGCTTCGAGGGGGCGATTCTGACCGCCTGGGTGAACGCATCGTGCTCGAAGGCGAGGAGCCAGCCGCGCTCGTACGCCTCCGGGATGATCCTCTTCTTCTCCTCCAGAGTCGTGAGGGGAAAATTATCGTAACCCATGATATACGGGTAGGAGATGTGAGCGGTCGTCGGCATCAGGTCGGCGCAGTAGATCAGGCCGCCCGGGGCGCCGTCGGCCGCGTCGTCGTTTCTGACGACCACGAGCTGCATCCCCTGCGTATGTCCGTTCACGATCCTGACCTCGATCCCCGGCACGATCTCTCCCTCCCCCTCCAGCTCCTCCAGCAGTCCCCGTTCCGCCACCGGCTCCCAGTTCTCCGGCATGAAGCTGGCGCGGTCCTTGTCGGTCGGGTTCCGCGCCCAGGCAAGCTGGGCCGACTGGACGTAATGCCGCGCGTTCGGGAAGGTCGGCAGAGGGGCCCCGGCATCGTCGAGCAGGGTGGAGCCGCCGGCGTGATCGAAATGGAGATGCGTGTAGATGAAATGGGTCACATCCTCCCGGCCGATCCCCCGGCGTGCAAGCTCGGGCTCAAGATCGTAGAGAGAGTGATCGAGCGCGTAGATCGACTCCAGCTTCTCCCCCATCTTCCTGCCGCACCCGGCGTCGACCACGATGATCCTCCCCTCCCCCCGGATCAGGAGCGCGCGGGCGGCCATGGCGATCCGGTTCTGGTCGTCGACATGCGGGTAGGCTCTGGACCAGAGGTTCTTCGGCACCACGCCGAACATGGCGCCGCCGTCCAGAGCGAAGCGGCAGGTCTCGACGATCTCGACTTCGTAGTTCCCGATACGCATACCGATCAAGCCGAATAGGATGAGCGCCGCGACGGCGCCGGAGGGCGCGGAGAGAGATATCGCGGCAGTCCGCAATATACCCGGCGCGGCTCTACGATCCCCGTCGGGAAACGGTTTATCACGTCTGCAAACGGCGCATTCTTTGTAAGTTCGCCCTGTAAGCTCACTACTTACTCTTCGTATTCCATTCAGATCCCGCCCGGGAACATCACAGGAGCAGAGCAGAACACAATGGCAACACGAATCGCAATCAACGGTTTCGGCCGGATCGGCCGTCTTGTCTTTCGGCATGCAATGGCTCGCAAGGGCGATTTCGATTTCGTCGGCATCAACGATCTGACCGATGCCAGGACGCTCGCTCACCTGTTGAAATACGATTCGGTTCACGGCAAATATCCCGGCACGATCGAAGTGGAGGGGAACGACCTGATCGTCGACGGCGACAAGATCACGATCAGCGCCGAGCGGAAGATCGAGGATCTGAAGTGGGGAGAGATCGACGTGGCGATCGAATCGACCGGCGTCTTCACCGACCGCGCCAGCCTGCAGCGCCATCTGAACAACGGCGCCAAGCGGGTGGTGCTGACCGCCCCGGCCAAGGATGAGATGGACGCCACGATCGTCCTCGGCGTCAACGACGACATCCTCACCCCCGATATGAAGATCCTCTCCAACGCGAGCTGCACCACCAACTGCCTGGCTCCGATGGTGAAGGTTCTGCTCGACAACTTCGGGATCAGGAGCGGGTTCATGACCACGGTCCATTCCTACACCAACGACCAGAACATCCTCGACCTGCCGCACAAGGATCTCCGCCGCGCCCGCGCCGCCGCCGTCAATATCATCCCGACCTCGACCGGAGCCGCCAAGGCGCTCAGCCTGGTGATCCCGGAGGTGAAGGGGAAGCTGGACGGCATGGCGTTCCGCGTCCCGACCCCGGACGGCTCGGTGACCGACTTCACGGCGAGCCTGGAGAAGAGCGCCACGAAGGAAGAGATCAACGCGGCGTTCAAGGCGGCCGCCGCGAGCGGACCGCTGGCCGGCTTTCTGGAGTACAGCGACGAACCGCTCGTCAGCAGCGACATCGTCGGGAATCCCCACTCCTGCATCTTCGACTCCCTCTCCACGATGGTCACGGGAGACCTCGTGAAGATCATGGGCTGGTACGACAACGAGTTCGGATACTCGCGCCGCATCGTCGACATGGTTCAGCGGATCGCCGCTCTCTAAATTCGCCGAATGGTCGCGCCGCGATATGGATTGCGGCGCGACCCGGTTATCCCGCCCCTCATCACGTCACAACCTCAACCCTCATTCCCCTCTCCGATGCCTCAATCGATCGATACCCTTGACGTTTCCGGCAGGCGTGTCCTTGTCCGGGTCGACTTCAACGTGCCGCTGGACGAGAACGGCGGGATCACCGACGACAAACGGATCACGGAGTCGCTGCCGACCATCAGGAAGCTGATCGAGGGGGGGGGACGGGTCGTCCTGATGTCGCATCTGGGACGCCCCAAGGGGGAACGGAAGGAGAAGTATTCGCTCCGCCCGGTCGCCGAACGGCTCTCCGAACTTCTGGAACAGGAAGTCCGACTGGCCCCCGACTGTATCGGATCGGAAACCGGGGAGATGGTCAGGGGGCTGAAGGATGGAGAGGTGCTGCTGCTGGAGAACCTCCGGTTCCACAAGGAGGAGGAGGCGAACGACGAGGAGTTCGCCCGAAAGCTCGCCGCGCCTGCCGACGTCTACGTGAACGACGCTTTCGGTACCGCGCACAGGGCACATGCCTCCACCGAGGCGGTGACCCGGTTCGTGCCGGTCAGGGCGGCCGGGTATCTGCTGCTGAAGGAGTTGAAATTTCTGGGGGATGCCGTCGCGCAGCCGGAGCGTCCCTTCGTCGCCATTCTCGGCGGCTCCAAGATCTCCGGCAAGATCGACGTGATCGACGCGCTCCTGGGGAAATGCGATGCGATACTTGTGGGAGGTGGAATGATGTTCACCTTCTTCAAGGCGCAGGGGAAGGAGATCGGTTCATCGCTGGTCGAGGAGGAGAAGATCTCCGTTGCCGCGGGTATCCTTGAGGAGGCCGCCGCCCGGAACGTCAGGCTGCTGCTCCCCGTGGACGCGGTGATCGCCGACAGGTTCGCCGAGGATGCGGAGACGAAGATCTCCTCCACCGATGCCATCCCCTCCGGATGGATGGGGCTCGATATCGGCCCCGAGACCCGACGGATCTTCACCGGGGAGATCGTCTCCGCCAAGACCGTTGTCTGGAACGGACCGATGGGAGTCTTCGAGATGGAACCGTTCGCCGAGGGAACCCGCCGGGTGGCGCAGGCGATGGTCGAAGCCACGAAGGGGGGAGCGATCACCATCGTCGGCGGCGGCGATTCTGCGGCGGCGATCGCCGGGTTCGGGCTGGAGGATCAGGTCTCGCACGTCTCGACGGGGGGAGGCGCCTCGCTGGAGTTTCTGGAAGGGAAGGAGCTTCCGGGAGTGACGGCGCTCGGTTGAGCCGCTCTTACGAATCGGCGCAAACATTCGCCGGAATCGGTCGTAGCCGTTCCTCATGAGATCGGTCGCGTCCCGGCCGGGTCATCCCGCTCACCCCTCTTTCCGGTCCCCCGGATCGGCGCGGACCGGGCACCGGGGGGCGAACAGGGCTGTTGGGATTACAAGAAGCATATCCCGACGGCGTCTCCTCACGGGACCGGATTACAAACGAAGTGAGCAATGGCAACCTACGGCAACGGATATCAGCGTTTTTCAATGTTCCCCCCCGTGATCAGGTGGCTGATCGTGGCCAACGTCGCGATCTTCATCGTTGAGGCCCTGATCCTGCCGGGCCTGGCGGGGGGAACGATCGGTCCCAACAGATTCCCCATCACTCATGTCTACCTCGCGCTCTGGCCGATCGACACGGAGTATTTCGGCGTCTGGCAGTACTTCACCTACATGTTCGAGCACGGGGGCTTCTCGCATCTCTTCCTGAACATGCTCGTTCTCTGGATGTTCGGCATCGAGCTGGAGCAGACCTGGGGGTCGAAGAAGTTTCTCATGTTCTACCTCGCCTGCGGGCTCGGCGCGGGGATCATCCATTCCCTCGTCACCCTCTTCATGGGACCGGGCGCTCCCACCGTCGGCGCGTCGGGAGCGATCATGGGGGTGAGCGTGGCGTTTGCCATGATGTTCCCGAACAGGATGGTCTACGCCTTCTTCTTCTTCCCGCTCCCGGCACGGCTGGCGATGATGCTCTTCATCGGCATCGATCTGGTGAGGGGTGTGCTCGGAGGTTCGGACATTGCCCACTTCGCCCACCTGGGGGGAGCGCTGATCGGCTTCCTTCTGCTGAAGACCGGCGGACTCTATCTGATGGGGGGCCCGTTCAAGAGGATGAAGCAGCAGGAGCAGCCCGGCATGGAGGCGTTCCGAACGGCGCCGCGACCGCAGGAGCCCGTATATTCGCGCGGCAACGTGATCGACGTGAACTTCCGCGAGGCGCCCCGTCACGCCGCTCCCCGGATGAATTTCGGCGACGACCAGGCACGAATCGACGCGATCCTGGACAAGATCTCCCGTCAGGGCTATCAGAGTCTGACCGACGAGGAGAAGGCCGTGCTGATGAACGCCAGCCGGCGGATGTAGCAGCGGCCGCGCACCCGGGTGTCCGATTGACAGCACGCGGGGATGGTGGCGATGGAGCGTCGAGGCGGTATTATGCACTCCCCTGATCGGGGACGCCGGACCGTACGGTCTTCCGAAAGGAGGGCCCCGACGGGACGGACGAGCCGGATGGAACAGTCAGCAACCCGAATTCGATATCATGAACAACAACGCTTTCGAGCTTCCGATAATCGGCCAGAACGGCAACGGCGCGACCGACGAGCAGCCGATCGCCACCGCCCCGTTCCGTCGGCGCCGCACCCGCCGGGTGATGCTCGGCTCCGTCCCGGTCGGCGGCGGATCGCCGATCTCCGTGCAGACGATGACCAAGACGAAGACCGGCGATGTGGAGGCCACGGTGGCCCAGATCAAACGGTGCGAGGAAGCCGGCGTCGACATCGTCCGCGTGACGGTGAACGACTGGGAGGCGGCCGAGGCGATCGGGGAGATCGTGCGGCAGGTGAAGGTGCCGATCGTGAGCGATATCCACTTCAACCATGTCTTCGCGCTGAAGGCGATCGAGGGGGGAGTGGCGAAGGTCCGGATCAACCCGGGAAATATCGGATCGATCGACCGCATCCACCAGGTGCTCGGGGCGGCGAAGGATAAGAAGATCCCGATCCGGATCGGCGTCAACTCCGGCTCGCTGGAGGAGGATATCCTTGAGAAGTACGGCTATCCCACCGCCGAGGCGCTCTTCGAAAGTGCGATGCGCCACGCGAAGATCTGCGACGACTTCGGGTTCAATGATGTGATCATTTCGGTCAAGTCGACCGACGTGCGGCTGATGATCGAGGCGTACCGACTGATCGCCGAACGGACCGACTACCCGCTCCACCTTGGGGTGACCGAGGCGGGAACGACCCGCGTCGGGACGATCAAGTCGGCGGTCGGGATCGGCACGCTGCTGGCGGAGGGGATCGGCGACACGATCCGCGTCTCCCTCACCGACGAGCCCGAGAAGGAGGTCGAGGTGGGAAAGGAGATCCTTCGCTCGCTCGGACTCGCCACCCGCGGCG
>CBINGZ010000063.1:0-19938 GCA_966250335.1 uncultured bacterium
TGGTACCTGTCCGCCTTTTGCAACTCCCCCTTCTGTTGGACAAAGTCGAGCTTAGAGGGCGTTTTAAAAGAGATCAGAGGATTCGAGCGAGCATTAATCGGATCATGGCGATATAGATGATCGATTGACTGGTTTCAGGCAATACTTCGTAGTCTTTGCTCAGTCGACGATGAAAGCTCAGCCATGCGAAGGTTCGCTCAACTACCCATCGACGGGGCAAGAGGGGGAAGCCCTTGGCATCGTCGCTGCGTGTAACAATCTCAAGCGTGAGTCGATTCCGTTGTCGGAGAGTCCGGACCCACTCGATAAGGTGACCGGCATACCTGCCATCTGCCCAGATCCTCCGCAGACGAACGAATCGATGCGCAAGCTGTTTGAGCATTCCCCGATAATGTAGAGAGGTAGATAAGAACCTATCTTCATAGAGAAGGAAGCACGATGGCAAAGCAACAACGACGGAAGCACACCGCAGAGTTCAAGCGTGAAGCCGTGCCTCAGGTGGAAGAGAGCAACAAGAGCGTGACGCAGGTCGCAGCGGAGTTCGATATCCCGCGCAACACCCTCAATCGATGGCGGAAAGAACTCGCGGCCGAGCCGACCGAGGCCTTCCGTGGTTATGGTCGTTCCGTGGTCATGGTCGCAGAACCGAGATCGAGCAGCGTCTCCGGGATCTCGAACGGGAGAACGAGCGTCTGAAGCGGGAGCGAGATATGTAAAAAAAGTAGTCGCGATCGTCTCACAACCGTAGGGGCGAAGTATCGGTTCATTGACAATCACCGCGCCGCCGATCCTCTGGCAGATCTCTGTCGCACTCTGGAGGTCTCCGTCAGCGGTTACTATGCCTGGCGTCGTCGCGGTCTGTCGGCACGGGTACGGCAGGATCAGCTCGTGCTTGAGAAGATCCGTCAATCGCATCGCGACAGCCACGGTGTCTATGGCGCACCGCGCATCCATGCAGAACTTCGGGCAGACGGCCAGAAGGTCTCACGCAAGCGTATCGAGCGTCTGATGCGCTCCGACGGTCTGCGCGGCGCGATGCCGAGACGCCGACGCATCGCGACGACAGACTCGCGCCACGGCCAGGCTGTGGCCGAGAACATCCTGGATCGGGCGTTCGATGCCGATCGACCGAACCGGAAGTGGGTCTCCGACCTTACCTACATCCGCACAGCTGAGGGGTAGTTGTATCTGGCGACGGTGCTGGATCTGTACCGTCGTCGGATCGTCGGCTGGTCGATGAGTTGCTCGATCGATGGCGCGCGCGGCGCTTGTGATGGCGACGACAGCACGTCAGCCGCCGCCGGGCTTGCTTCTGCACAGCGATCGAGGCAGTACCTATGTCGATCAGAGCTATCAGCAGTTGACGCGCGATTGGCGCGCGATTGGCGGATGCAGATCTCGATGAGCCGTCGCGGCGATTGTTACGATAACGCGGTGATCGAGAGCTGGCATGGCAGACTGAAGACCGAGTGCGTGAACCGACAGCGGTATGCGACGCATGAGGAAGCACGGCAGAGCATCTTCAGCTACATCGAGGGCTTCTACAACACTCGGCGTCGCCATTCGACCCTCGGCTATCTGAGCCCACGCGACTTCGAGCTGAACAGGACCCCTGACTCGTAACTTGTTCTCTACTTTATCGGGGGAATATCAGATTCTGGAACAGTTCCTGGACGCCTCGGGGAAACCGAGGGAGGCGTATGCGAGATACAGGGTCCAGGATGTGCGGGTGAGGAAGTGAGGAGCGGGAACCAATCACGTCAAACGGAAGAAGACAATGAGAGTGAATACCTGGTGGCGGCATCTGCTTGTCGGTATGATAATGCTGATTGCGGGGGTAACGGGAGTGTTGCGGGCTCAGGATAATGGAACAATCATTCCGTTGATTGGAGAGCATTTTGAAATCTTCCGATGGATTGCCTACAGTAAGGATGGAAGCAGAATAGTAACGACGGGTCATCTTCGCATAAAGATATGGGATGCCGTTACGGGTGAGCTGATAAGAACGCTGGATTCGGTCTCCTACAATGGCTTCACCTCCGCAGAGTTCAGCCCTGATGGTTCGAAAATCGTAGTAACAGGATATGAGGGAGAGCAACCCGGTTATCCGGTTCAGATTTTCGATGTCACTACTGGTGCTCGGATATACAGTATGGAAGGTCATGAGTATGGGAGCAGGATTGCATATTATTTTGACGATGGTAAGAAAATCATATCGTCTGCTGCAGAAGATGATATATCGCTCCGTATATGGGATGCTGAAACCGGCCAGCAGACGGACATGGTTATTATTCCAGGATTTACGCGTGGCTATGCGCTCAGTCCGGATGGAAAACGTATTGCTGCGATAAGAGATTACTGGAGCGACGAGTTGTCAAAGCTGAAGTATGCTATACGGATTGTTGATCTAGCAACCGGTGATTCCATCAAGGAATTCACATTCGATTCTGTCGTTACCGGCGTTAGCTGGGCCAATAGTAATCATGATCTTGTTGTGTGTTTGTTTGAAAAAACAGGGCCCTTCGCCGGCAGAATCGCTCCATCAAGAATAATGAACGTGAACACGGGAGAAGTCATTGCGGAGTATAATTTTCCGGAAGTGTATGCGGGAACTGCTAGTGTCAGTTCTACAGACTTGATTGCCGTCAGTGGTGGTAGCTATGTCTTCAATTCTCAGGATATTCCGTTTCAGCTGGATATTTGGCATAAAACATCAACGAGGCCGATCCTGACGTATAAAACATTGTCGCAAGTGGAAAAAATTACTTTTAGTCCGAACGGGAAACAGGTCGCGTTCACTAGAGGAGATGGTGATACGGCATATATCTGGAATCTGCCATCCATATCCGATGTCCCTGTTGCCGGCAACATCGGCCATGGCGTGGCGATATCATGCACACCCAATCCCGCGTCGTCGGATCTTATCATCGACTATCGGGTGTCGTCACCTTCAGTCATCCGTATTTCGCTGGTCGATGCGATTGGCAGGACGGTCTCGGTACTGGTTGATAAGACGGTTGAAGCCGGCCTCCATCGCCTGCCGCTGAAGGTCGATGATCTTCAACCCGGCATCTACTACTGTTATGCGCAGAAGGATGGACAGGTCTCCGTCTGTCCCGTTCATGTCGTTCGATAGTATCGTGCCGGTCGGTTGATCGTAACGTTGAGTAGTATTGTCGTTCTGTATTTGGGATCCTCGTTTATTGTCCCAGCCGTTAGTCAAAACTATGCGCTTTCAGCGCAGGACTTTCAGTTTGGAGGTCTGTGCCGTAGGTTGGCAGGATGTCAAACCCTGAACGACATCATGGTCATACGATCTCCCGCCTGACCGCCCACATCGTGTGGGTGACGAAGTATCGGTATCACGTACTCGATGGAGAGATCAAGCAACGGTGTCGAGCACTGATCGTGCAGATCTGCGACAGCGAGGACGTTCGGATCGTCAAAGGAGTTGTCAGCAAAGATCACGTGCATATGCATATCGAGTACCCGCCATCGAAGTCGAATCGAAGTCGATCAGCGACCTGGTGAAGCGGTTGAAGGGGCGGACATCGCGGATACTGCAACAGGAGTACCCGCATTTGCACAAACGGTATTGGGGGAGGCACTTCTGGGCCATTGGCTATGGAGTCTGGAGCACCGGCAATATCACCGAAGAGGTCGTCCAGCAGTACCTGGAACATCATCGGACGAACAGATTGGACGACGATAGCACGATCATCCTTGAGTGATCATCGCGGAATTCCATTCCTTCGCAAACCTATGCACTTTCAGTGCATAGTGGTTTATTGAATAAGGTGAGCTCATCGTATGAAGAGTCAATGAGGGGATCACGATGCTTGCAAATCCCCTCTACTGCTTATCACAACTCAACGTCCCCCTTACCGAAATCGTCTTCGGAATCCCCGACCTCGATGTTGCCGTCAGATTGAACTCTCCCTCGATCCGCAGATCATAGCGGGTTATCGTCAGTGTCCCTGCATCGCATGAGTATCCCTCATCCTCCAGCAGCACGATCGTCTGGTTGTCGAGCGTGTATGTCCCCTTGCCGGGGAAGACACCTCCGGGGGAATCCTCCCTGCGGGTGATGACGTTCACTCCGTTGCTGGTGGGGGACTTGGGGTTCGGCCAGAATATCGAGGCCTGTAGCGTGCCGGTGAGCGAATAATAGAGCCACTCGGCCGATCTGATGTTGGTGACCGGAACGTTGTCCAGGATTACCGTGACGGGGCATTGCTCCTCCGTTTCCTGCTGTACGTCGACGTTGAACCACTTGAACCCGATGTAGTTGCTGTTCCAGAAATCCCCGGGTCCCTTGTAGTAGATCCCGATCCTCTGCTTCCCGGGGGGGAGCTTGAAATCACGGTCGTTGTCGGTGATGATCCCCTGCGTGGCAAAGTCGAAGACGCGGAACTGCGGCTCAAAGGCATCTGCCGAGACGTCGATCGTCATGTGCGTGGGGACCTTCATTCCGTCGGTCAGCGGGACGTAGTCGTTGTTCATGTCGCGAACCTTGATCCGGACTGCCGGAAAAACGTCGTCGCCGATCGTGCCGTTGAGTACCTTTTTCCACAACTCCTCCAGCTCGTTCCAGTCGATCAGCGCGGAGTTCGCGGCGCAATGGATGTTGAAGTACTTGGTTCCGACCGAGCCCGCGGTGGACCCGGAGTTGTACGGCTCGAAATCCCCCAGCCGCCTGTCGAAGACGATCTCCCGCTTTTCCTGCTCGGGATAATTTGGATCGCAGACCATGATTTTTCCGTTCGACGTGCGGTAGGCGATGATCGCATGCCCGACGGGCCCGTCGTCGGAGAGGTAGATGCATTGCGGGTCGCCTGTTTCACGGATCGCAAACGCTATGGAGCGATAGGTGGCGAGATCACGCTCCCAGCTCTTATCTTCAAAGTATTTGATGTTGAGGCTGTTCCAGTTCTGTCTGGTCTGAACGATCGAGCAGAAGCGATAGAGATGCACGTCGTCGTACCAGATGGCGGGTGTGCGCTCGACCCCGTCGTTGTCGAACAGCCCGTAGAGCCCGGGGCTGCCGTTCTTCTTCCGCGTGGAGTAATACCACATCGTCGCGATGCTCTGGCCGCCGCAATGTCCATCCGGCTCGACATATGATCCCCAGTTGACGAACTGGCAGTTGTCGATCCCCATCTCGAAGCCGGAGTCGAACGTTCCGTCGAGCGTGGCGGCGTCGGTGCTGGAGATCAGAATGGAGGATCGCGGGCCGCCGGCTGTTCCCTTGCCGAACGCCGCCGTCGTCGAATGCTGGAAATTGCGGGTGATGAAGCTGACCTGTGTGGAATCGGCATAGACCAGAGGAAGCGCCTCCAGCCTGCCGGTCCCCTGATCGTACATGAACGGCATGGCGAAATGTCCGGCGGGGACCTTGACCGGGATCGTCACCGTTATCGGGTCGTCGGAGTATCCGCCGCCGTTCTCGATCGTGATGAGGGGCGTCAGCGGGTTGAAGTCGGGGCCGAACTCATGGCCGGTGATCGGCGCCTGGGAGATGTGGAAGGTGCGCGCATCGGAATACGCTCCGGCGGGAACATCGATCTCCATTCCGTTGATCGGGCTGCCGACCGTGGCGATCGTGATGATGCCGCCGGACGACGGAAGACTTCGCGTTGCGACTTCGACGTTCGATCCTGTGACGATCGTCGGTTCACTTCCGTCGGTGGGGTTCTGATCGCAGCCGCCGAGCATAAGGGATGCGGCGACGGCTACGGTTGCAAGGAACAGGAAGATGGGAAGGTGCGCGGATTGCTTCATGGCGGATCACTCCGTGTACTGATCGATGAAGGATCGTTTCAGGAGAAACGTCGAGACGAACCGTAGCCGGTTATACCCGAAGGGGCGAGGGAAGGAGAGCGGCATTGCACCGGTAGATTGCTGCTGTCGTGCACAGCCCGGCAACCGGGACGGAACTTACGGCATCGACGGCACTTTACGTAGTCGGATGTAGATTGCGCAGCAGTTATTTCCCGGAACTCGGTTCATGATGGACCGGTGGACGTCGTTGATGGCTCCCTCCCGTCTCAACATCGCTGTCAGTCGGTTCGTTCGGTTGTCGATTCGAATACATGTCCTGCCGGTATCAGTCGTTCAGCGAACAAGAAGTATGAATATCGTATATCGGCTCATCGCGGGTGTTGTGCTGCTCGGCTCGGCCGTTGCCCTCGGGTCGTGCGCCCTTCTTCTGCCGGGGAGATACACCCGCCTCGAGGTTCGCTTCCTGAACGTTCACTACGCTCTCACGCCTCCCTACATCAATGTTTATATCGACGGCGAACGGATACTCTCCGATTCGCTTGTGGGGGGCCATGTCGGCGGCAGGCTGATGAAGGAGATGACGCTCGTTCGCGGTTCGCACCATGTTGTCGTCGAGCGGGTGGAGAACGGTTCCGCCGTGGAGATCTTCAACGAAGCATACGATGTTTCGGAAGCGTACTCGGAGATCTTCGTGACCTTCCTCTGCCTGACCGGGAACGCCGGCGATTGCCGTGTCGATGTCCGGCCTTCAAGCCGCGAAACGCTCATCCCGATAGAATAATCTTCCCTCCATCGCACATTCCGTTGCTTGCCCGTCCCGCGGTATCGTCGCATTTTGGGGGATGGCAAAAGCACTTATCACCGGGGCTACCGGGTTCGTCGGCAGTCATATCGCCGATCATCTTCATGCGAAGGGATACGACGTCAGGGTACTGACCAGGAAAAGCTCCAATCCGAAGCTCATCAAGCACCTTCCTCTTGAATACGTCAACGGCGATTTCGGGAGCCCGGAGGCGCTTCGTGATGCCGTGCTCGGTGTCGATTATATCTATCATGTGGCGGGGGCAACATCGGCGAAGGGGAGGAGCGGGTTCTTCCAGGGAAACCAGTTTGCGACAAGGAATCTTCTGGAAGCGGCCCTTCAATACAATCCGAACCTCACCCGCTTCGTTCATGTATCTAGCCTGGCCGCGGTGGGGCCCTCGTTCGGGGCCGACAGGCCGGTCGACGAGTCGACCCCCTTCCATCCGATAACCGCCTACGGGCAGAGCAAGGCGGCCGCGGAGCAGGAGGTGTTCGACAGAATGAACCTCCTTCCCGCCACCATCGTCCGTCCTCCGGTGGTCTATGGTCCGCGCGACTCGGGGACGGGAGCCTTCACCTTCTTCGTGGTGGCGGCGCGGGGAGTGGCCCCGCTGATCGGGTTCGGCGAGAAGCTGGTGAGTCTGGTCCATGTGACCGACCTGGCGCGGGGGACGATCGAAGCGGGGGAAAGCGGCAGAGCGGAAGGGGAGGCCTACTTCATCAGCTCCGAGGAGTTCTACACCTGGGAGCATGTGGGGGCGGTGACGGCGAAGGTCTTCGGCAGATCGAGAGTCGTGAATCTTCGCGTCCCTCATGCCGTTGTCTACGCGGCGGCGGGGGTGAGCGGGTTCTTCGGGCTCTTCCAGAAGAAGCCGACGATCTTCGATATCGACAAGGGGCGTGACATTACCACCCCCTACTGGATCTGTAGTGTTCGGAAGGCGCAGGAGCATTTCGGCTACCGCCAGCTCGTGCCGTTCGAACAGGGGGTGGCGGAGACGATCGCCTGGTATCGGGAACATGGCTGGATCAAGTGATTCGTCGAAATTCAGCGGCATCTTCCCCTATTGCAAATCGTCTCGCGGGGCCTTCGGATGTAACCAAGGGGTGGGGGGCGGTGTTCTCCTCTATCATTAGAAAGTCCTTGCCTACGTTAAACGCATCCGCCTATATTGGCTGACGTCCATTTATCTCACAGAGGCTGCTATCGATCATTTCAAGACGACATGCACTACGAAGCTCCAATCGTGCAGGTGCCGTACCTCGTCATTATCGATGAGCGACGATGCGCTGAGCGATCGCTCGTTCGATACCGAAGCTTGATTTGAACGCGTACTAAACTCTATGAGGATTCCCACGATGTGGACATCAGTCTTCCGCCGTCTGCCGCTGGCCGTCCCGCTCCTTCTTCTGGCCCCGGCGATGACCCAGGCACAGACGACCGGCGGAGGCTCGGCGGTTCCATTCCTGCTGATTTCACCGAACGCGCGCGCAAGCGGCATGGGTGAGGCCGGAACCGGCATAGCAAACGACATCAACGCGAGCTTCTGGAACATCGGCGGCCTTGCCTTCCAGAAGAACACGCAGCTCGGGCTCACCTACTCCAAGTGGCTTCCGCAGTTCAACGCCGATCTCCACTACAGCTACCTCAGCGGCTCGACCTACTCCCAGGAACTCGACGGTGCTCTCAGCGCGCACATGGTCTTCCTCGATCTGGGTGAGTTCCAGCAGACGTTCGAGAACGGCCAGCCGGGAAGCAAGTTCCGCTCGCTCGAGTTCGCGCTCGGCGTCGGGTATTCGACCAAGTTCGCCGACGATATCGGCGTGGGAATCCAGGGACGGTATATCCAGTCGAACCTCTCCACCGTCTCGGTCAGCAACGAGCAGGGGAGCGGCATCGGTCGCAGCGTCGGTTTCGATATCGGCGGCCTCTGGACCCCCGAGACCGACTGGGGGATGCCGAAGGACTTCCTCAGTCTCGGCGCAACCTTCACCAATATCGGTCCCAAGATCCACTATATCGATATCGCCCAGGCCGATCCTCTCCCCACCACCTTCCGCATCGGCGCCGGCCTTCATCTGGTGGAGGATGAGTACAACAACCTGACGTTCGCCATCGACATGACCAAGCTGCTGGTCAACCGTCCCAGCAAGAACGAGGTCGATCCGGTGCCGAAGTCGATCCTGACGTCGTGGTCCAACGGCAAGGGGGTCGAGCTCTCGACAGGTCTGGAATACTGGTACGAGGATCTTGTGGCGCTTCGCGCCGGATACTTCACCGAGTCGGTCAACGGCGGCAACCGCGAGTTCCTGACCTTCGGCGCCGGACTCCGGTACGAGATCTACGGCTTCGACTTCAGCTATATCAACACGATCGAGGAGACCCATCCGCTGGCGAACACGCTTCGCTTCACGCTGGTAGTGGACTTCGATCGTCCCGTGAAGTAATTCGGGTCCAGCGGCCCGGGGCGTCGGTCCGGATGAGCCGATCCCCGGACGCTCCGCAGAAGCATGTGAAGATGATGTCTCGATAATGAGAGCCCGGACGCTGGTGCGTGCCGGGCTTTTTTGTCGGGGATGGGGCGGGCGAGAGTTCGGCTTCCGACCCGCTCAGGGCCGGCCGCCCCCCATCGACCGGGCTATCCGTTCGGCCTGCAACGCGCGGTGGTCGGTGGGAAACGTCCGCATGAACTTCTCGTAGGCGCGCAGTCCCTCCTCCGATCGGCCGGCGCTCACGAAGGTCTCGGCCTGGGCGTAGAGGGCGTCGGCGGAGGTGGGGTCGAGGGTCAGGGCGATGCGGAAGGCGTCGAGCGCCTCCTCGTATTCGCCGATTCTGGAAAGAGTCGTGCCGAGCTGAATCCACATCTTCGGCTCCTCGGGCTTCAATTCGCTCAGCATGCGATAGTTCTCCACGGCCTCGTGCTCGCGTCCCATCATGGTAAGGAGCTTGGCGCGCTGCGAGTGCGCCTGGGCGTAGCGGGGATTGAGCGCCAGCGCCGTATCCAGATGCGCCAGCGCGGAGTCGTGGATGCTCAGCATCCTGTAGGCGTCGGCCAGCACGGTGCGCGCCCTCACGAAGCTCGGTTCGATCCGGATCGCCTTCTTCAGCCAGGCGATCGCCAGTTCGGGATCACTGTTGTCGAGCTGGACGTCGGCATAGACGAAACTCGCCATCGAGGAGGCGGGATTTTCAGCGATCATCCTCTCGGCGACCTCCAGCTCCTTCTCCAGCTCCTTCTCCGCCTTATAGATTGCAATAATCTTCTGATATTCGCCGATCTGTGACGGCTCGGTCGTGATGACCCTCTCCGCAGCGGCGATGATCGAATCGTGGGCGAGCCGCACGGAGTCGCGACGGCGCCCCACGGAATCGCCCGGATGGAGCGTCCGCGCGTGATACGACGCCCCCATGACCGGGGTCGGCCGGGCCGGAAGAGCGCGAGGGAGGATCGCCAGAACGATCGCCGCGAGGATGGGAATGAGAATTCTGACCATAGGAAATCGCCGAAAATCTACTACGGCGATCCCCACTCTGCAAGTGACTCAATGATGCGAAAGGTATTTACGGTCGTGGTCCTCCTCCTTCTGGCGGTCGCAGGCTATTTCGCCTGGCAGATCTGGCTCGGCACGCCCGGTTCCAACGAGGTGATCGTCAGGATCCCGGAAGGCGCCGGTTTCGACGAAATCCTCGATTCGCTGGAGGATGAAGGGTTGATCGCCAGCCGGACCTCCTTCAAACTCCTTGCCGCCGCCACCGGGAACGACGCGCGCATCAGGCCCGGAACCTACAAGTTCACCCGGGGGCTCCCGAACGCCGAACTGCTCGACGCGCTCGTCGAGGGACGCTCCACCGTGAAGGTGAAGGTGACCTTCCCCGAGGGAATCACGCTCCGGCGCATGGCCTCGATCGTCGGCCGCATCGCCGAGAGCGACTCCGCCGAGTTCATCAGACTCGCCAACGACCGGGCGTTCCTGCAGACGATCGGCATCAACGCCGGCACCGCCGAAGGCTATCTGATGCCCGATACCTACTTCGTCTTCTGGGGAGAAAAACCGGCGGTGATCCTGCGGAAGATGGCGACCCTCTTCCGGAACTTCTATACCGACCCCCTCAAGAAACAGGCTGCCGCGCAGAACCTGACCCCGTATCAGGTGATCATCCTTGCTTCGATCGTCGAGGGAGAGGCGAGGGTGGGATCGGAGCGTCCCCGCATCGCCGGGCTCTACCTGAACCGGCTCCGCCGCGGGATGAAGCTGGAGGCGGACCCGACCGTCCAGTATATCCTTCCGGACGGACCTCGGCGTCTTCTCTTCCGCGATCTCAAGATCGAGAGCCCGTACAACACCTACCAGAACGTCGGGCTCCCCCCGGCGCCGATCAACAACCCCAGCCGGGCGTCGATCCTGGCGGTCCTGAACGCGGAGCGCCACGACTACATCTACATGGTCGCCAAGGCGGACGGAAGCGGCGCCCATACCTTCACCCGCAACGACCGCGAACATCTCCGCGCCGTGCAGGAATATCGCAGGCGGAGGGCGGAAGCCGAATAGCTCCGCCCCCGCGGGCGCATTCTCTCAGGTCATCACCGAGGCGTCGACCCTCTCCAGCAGTTCCGTCACCGCTGCGTTGAACTCGGCGGGGTTCTCCAGGTTGGAGAGATGCCCGGCGTTCTTCACGATATGCAGGCGCGCGTCCGGAATCGCCTCCGCCATCATCTTCCCCTCGTCGACCGTGGTCACGGCATCGTGCTCGCCGAAGATCAGAGCGGTCGGCACATTGATCGTCGGGAGCAGCTCTGTCGAATCGCGACGTATCGACATGCCGAGCAGCGCGGCCACGGCGCTCTCGGGGGGGGAGTCGTACATCATCCTTCGCACCTGCTCGACCAGCTCGGGGTTCTCCCGGCGGGTCTTCTCCGCAAGAAGCTTCTCCATCATCCCCTCGGCAAAGGCATCGAAGTCTCCGTGTCCGATCTTTTCCACCGAGGCGTAGCGTCCCTTCCGCGCCTCATCGGTGTCGGCCGCCGCCTTCGTGTCGGCCAGGAGAAGCCCGCAGACCTTCTCGGGGAACTGTCTGAAGAATTCAAATGCGATATATCCTCCCATCGAGAGCCCGCCGATGATGCAGCGGTCGATCCCCTTCGCCTCCAGTTCGTGCCGCAGATGCCGCGCTATCCGTTCCAGGGTGAAGCTCTCCTCGTCGAGGCCGGGGGCATGGTGGAAGCCGGGGAGATCGGGGGTGACGACGTCGGCGATATCCGCCAGCGCGCGCTGCTGCTCCCGCCACATGCCGCTGTGGAGGGGGAAGGCATGTATCAGAACAAGGGTCGGTCTATGATCGTGTGATGAGGCCATGGCTCTGTTCTCCGGATATACGTTGAAGTTGGCCCGCCGCTCTCCGGCCCGACGCCGGAGCGGCGCGCGATGCGGATCTCGTCGGCCTGCGGACTCCGACGGCGGGAGATCATCCCAACAACGTACCCCGGTCGAGGGTTCACGTCAGAACTTGATGCGAGGGGTGAGGAAGAGAAGGAAGGGATGCTCGAACGGCTGGGGGGTGTGAAAGATCGCGTTGCTCACAGCCCGGAGCTCGAACCAGAGATTGTCGGTCAGGCGGACCGTGGCGCTGCCGCGCAGACCGAGATCGGCCACACCGAGCCCGAGCCTGACGTTCTCGCCGGGGAGGGTCCAGAAGAGATCGCCGACGGGGGAGAGGCGTCGTGTCCGTTCGCCGTGCGTGGGGGTTCCCTCCGGGCCGCGCCACACCTCCATATACTCCTCGAACCCGGCTCCGATATCGAGCCTGAAGCTCCCCCTGATCGTCTCGAACTCCAGGCCGTAAAGGGTCTGGATCGAGCTGGTGTGGACGTAGGCGGCCGGCGCGCTCCGGAGGGCGTCCAGCGCCCCCTCGCTCACCGTGGTGAACCGCACCCGTCCGGTAAAGCCGTCGATACGGACCATGGCGGCGGCCCCGAACCCCGGCGCCATCAGTCGCTGGCGGAGCGGGCCGACCGAGAGGGCGCCGGAACGGAACGGCGCCAGCAGCGCGCACTCCCACTGCGGGGAGTTCAGCCCGACCCTGAGGGTGCCGTCGTTCCACCAGGAGAGGTTCGATTCCGGCGCGCCGAGCCCGACGAAGACCCCGAGCCCCGGCTCGAAATGATAATCGGCGCGGTCGAACGACACGATGCCGCTATGGCGGCCGTTCCAGTCGTCGTGGCTGAACTCGTCTCCGGTGTAGACCTGCTCCTGCTCCGACCGGAGATCGCTTCGCGACATGAGAAGCGAGGTGTAGAGATCATCACCCAGTGCGATACGTATTTCGGAGACCGTGAAGATCCTGAACTGGCCGAGCGAGATCGAGACGAGCTGGCCGAGCGTGTCGGTCTGCGTACGGCTCCCGCGCAGGCGGTAGCGTATCCGTCCGACGTTCTGATTGATGTATCGTACCCAGGTATTCTTCGGCTTCAGGTCGGTGTAGTAGCGGGTGAGCGCCAGGGTGGTCCGCTGGACCAGCACGGCGTCCACAAGATTCCACTCGCTCACGGCGCCGCGCGCGCTCCCCGCCGACAGGCAGAGGAGGAGCGCCGGCAGCGCAAGCAGGATCGCGATGCTGCTCCGGACGGAACGGACGGATAGTGCTCTATTCTCACGATACGTCGGCATGGGGGGCATTCAGAACGTGAATGTCGGAGAGAGCATGATCGAAACGGAGGGAAGATACGGAGGACGCTCGCCGAGCACCCCGTGCGCCGCCAGCGACAGGCGCATTCCCCACCGCTCCGAGAACTGTTCGTTCAGGGAGAGCACCAGGCTGCTCCGTTTCAGGTCGTCGAGACCGGCCAGGAGTTCGGCCGCCGCCGTCCGTCGCAGGGCGCCCTCCTCGGTCGCTATCGCGTACTCCAGCCGGGCCATCAGCCTGTAATTGTCCTCGTCCCTGTCGGTGCTCTCCGTTGCGTCGCGATAGATCTTCCGGACCGTCTGCTGATAGAGCGGTCCCAGCTTCAGCCGGAGGAAGCCGTCGTCGACCGGAGAACGGCCGATGGGGATCATGAAGTAGAAGAGCGCGGAGCGGCTCATCACGTAGCCCGTATCCCCCTGGTTCGCTCTGTCTCCAAAGATCTTGGAGGGATCGGAGAAGGTGAGCGCCCCTCCGAACGGATCGTTCTCGAACGAGACCCCGGCCCCGAGCGCCCCGTCGAGGTTGCCGGTGATCGTCGGATCGAGCCGGGGGATGAAGGAGTTCGGAAGCTCCATCCACGCGCGTAACCGGCGGAACGCTCCGCCGACCCGGATCGTGCCCGAGGTCAGCCCCGGCAGTCCGATCTCCTCGAACCCGAACCCCGCCCACAACCGCAGCTCGCGCGTGAGGGGGAGGGTGCTTCTGTAAAGGTCGAGCTGGCGGGGGGGGACGAAGTCGGCCGCGTCGAAGGCGATGTTGTAGAGATCGAGCTCCGTCACCTCCTCCTGGTAGTTCGGGGCGGCGTAGGGCCAGAGCTCCTCGTTGACGACCGTGAGCGTTTCGTCGCGCCAGTAATAGTTCCGGTGCACCAGCGAATCGATCGTCCCTTTCCCGAGGAACTGGGAAAAATCGGAGTCGATCACGATGGTTCCCAGCACAAGTCGTGCCAGGGTCGGGGTGCGGCGTCCCGTGGTGGGGTCGAGATGGACGATGACGGTGACCCGCAGGGGATCGTCCAGCCGGGCGGTGGGGGCCGTGTTGTCCTCGCGCGTGAGCCAGTCGTTGGCGCGCGCGATGACGGAGCGGGCCAGCCACTGCTGCAGGTCGTGCCGCTTGTCCTGGACCGTCCAGGACGCCTGGAAGACCTCCTGTGCGGCGGCAGAGGCCGAGGCAAGGAGGAAGACCGCAAGGAGCGCCGTATGGAAACGTCTATCTGGCACTTTCGCCGTTGAAGGTCACCGATTTGGATTTCCCCAGCCTGCTTCCGCGCGCGTCGATCGCGTAGGCGGAAAACTCGAACGGCTGGCCTCGAGTCGCCTTCCTCACCCTCCAGACCTGCGTATGCTTCTGGGTGCTCTCATCGTAGTTCGCCCGCTCGCGCAGCTCTTCGGGATCGGTCGCGTTGCCGCTTTCGATCTTCAGTTCCACAAGGTTCTTCCGCCCCTTGAACGATCCGTACGACACGGTCGTGATCAGCGCCTCTTCATCGCCGTTCTTCTTCGGCTGCTGCACCACCGGCGCGGGGGTCGGCCGGATATCGACCGTGAAGTCTCCGGCGGGTCTGTCGCCGATATATCGTACGAATCTCACACGGCCGGTCGTTTCCGGGAGGTAGTTGAACCCCGCCTTCCCGCTATCCCTTGCCACCTTGATCTTGTCGTTCTCCCGTACCTCCACCCGTATCTGCGACGCGGCCACGTCGGCCACGCGGAAGTCGAGGTTGTAGCTCTGTCCCGCCAGGAAGAACTGCGGCAGGCCGCGCGGGTCTTCGAGATCGGCCGTGTTGACCGTGAAGGAGACCGATGCCGGTTCCGACGCGGCGCCGGGACGGATCCCCTGGACCGTGATCGTTCTGGCCCCGCCCGCCGGCGCGATCCCCCGTACCACGACATGACTCGGATAACGCTCGGCGATCCGGGCGCTCCCGCCGGGGATCTCCAGCCGTACCGACTCATCCATCGTGTTCGGCACGCCGAAGATGTAGACCTTCGTGTTCCATTCCTCGCCGGGCGCCACGCGGATCATCTGCTCCTGCGCCTGCATGCTGAAGGCTCCGGTAAGGTTCTGCGGGGTAAAGGGGATATCCGGGGTCATCCCCTGCATCATCGTGTCGATTCCCATAGTCGACCCGATCGGCCTCTGCCTCTCCCGTTCCACCTCCATTGCGATCATCGCCTCGGAGGTGAGCGCCTTGACGTTGACCGAGAAGGTCACCGAGTCGCTGATCGGCCCATGTTCCCGCAGAACCCTCGCCACCCGCTCGCGGATCTCCGGCCTCATGGCGGCTCCTCTGGGAAGGGGGGTCGCCGTGGCGCGGACCGTGACGATATAGACGCCATCCTCCTTCTGCGCCTCCGGTCTCCAGAGGAAGTCGCAGCTTCTGCCGTTCTGGACGAGGCTCGCGAACTCCATCGGGAGCTGCCGTCCCGTCGTGGAGTCGTGGATGGCGACGATATCGAACCGTACATCGGCGAACGATCCGTACGCGATGATCTGGTTCACGCTGTCGCGCTGCAGCCTGCTGATATCCTCGGGGTTCACCTTCGAGCTGTCGAGCCTCAGGCTCGCCGGCACGAACGTGTAGACGAGGGCGGCGCGGCGGGCGCGGACGTCGAAGTCGGGAACGGAGAGGGCGACGATCGCCTCCTCCAGTTCGTCGTCTCCTCCCTTCTTCGCCAGGGGAGTGGTCCCGAGCAGAAGAACGATCGCGGAGAGATAGAGGACGAAGTAGAGTTCGACCGAAAGTTTCCGACGGCGTGGCGCCGGATGTCGGGGGGGCGTGGGAGCGTTCACTCTCCCTTCCCCTCCCGGGCCGACGGCTGCGGGATCGCGCGCCCGTTCATATCGCGGGAGAGGATCCGTTCAAGCTCCTGCCGGACGTGATATTCGAGCTCCTTGCCGAAGAGCATGTCGATCCGGCTGTTCATCCCCTCGATCGTCGAGGCGAGCTGGGCCAGAAGCCTGTTGGTCGTGTCGAGCCGTTCGGCGTGCGACTCCAGAAGGTCGAGCCCCTTGATGGCGGCGACCCTCTGTCCCAGCTCACGGACGCTCTCCTCCTGCGCCTTCGCCAGATGCTCCAGCCGCAGCCCGAGCGAGGCGTAGGAGCTTCCGATCTCCTCGATCTCCTCCAGCACCTCGCGGATGATCGTCTTCTCATCCTCTCCCTCCTCCTGTTCCTCGTCGGCGACCGCCGTCTGCACGAAGGCGTGATGGTCATCCTCCGGCGAGTAGAAGAGGACGGCGAAGAGGACCAGACACATCAGCGCCTCGATGCCGATGCCGATCAGCGCGATCTCCTCCGAGAGAAGGCCGGCAAATCGCAATCCGAGGAACATCAACAGTATCACCGCGCCGAAGTAGACGAGCGCCTGGACGTTGTTGAAATAGTGGCGGACGATGATCTCCTCCATGAAGACACGGATCGCGTTGCGCGGACCGAGCGGATGGCCGATCTTGTAGACCGTGTCGGTGGAGGTGATGCGGATTTCGGAGCCGAAGGCGGCCGTACGCCATAATCGCCAGAGCGACGGAACCACTGCGTTCCGTCGTTCCAGGACAAGGTCGTGCCAGAACTCCTGGTAAACCTGACGCCCGGCCGGGCTGGCGAGATTGGAGACGTTCTTCTGGTTCATGCAAGGGAGGAAAATAGCACTTCGAACGGGGGCCTGCAACGAGGCTCTACCGGCTTGATGAAGATAGGGTGCGATCGTGCGACGGAAGGAGCGGAACGACGGAGTGAGCGGGCATGGGGACGTTCGTTCGTATGTTGTAGACGGCGACGTCGCCGCCCATCGTTTACGGGGGTGGTGATTCGTCGCGCAACCCTTCCGCACGGCCGAATCCGATATCTTCCCGACCCATGAGGATCTGCCCAGTCTGCCTGAACATCGCCCCGTCGAGCCGCGACGCCTGCCCCTTCTGCGGGGCGGAGGCGGAGCCCGACGAGGCCTCGGAGATCGACGAGAAGATCGAGTGGGTGATCGTCCGCACCGTCACGACGGAGATCGAGGCGCGGCTGATCGCCGGGCGGCTCCGGGCCGAGGGGGTGCCGGCGTTCGTCCTCTCGCAGGTCGATACCACCCGGAATTTCACGGTCGGCGGGCTCGCCGTGGCGAAGGTCTTCGTTCCCAAGACCCTGCGGGAGGAGGCGGAGCAGATTCTCTCCGCTCCTCCGGACGAGATCGCCGGGGAGTGGGCGCCGGACGACGATCCGAAGCCCGACCCCCCCGTTGCCGAGCCCGACACACGCGACCGCCGCAGATAGAACGAATCGCGGCACGATCTACAGCTTACTCCGGAGACGTCGCTTCATGACCCAGACTCAATCCCGTCCCCAGCCTTCCCCGCAGCCCTCTTCACTCCCGTGGCCGCACGGCCCCACACGATTCGAACTGAAACGGGGGAACGCCCTCACACGCGTGGTCACGGCGATCGTGGGAATTCCCGTGATCCTTTCCGCCGTCTGGTACGGCGGGTGGGCCTTCTACCTGCTGATCGCCGCCGCGATGACCGGCGCGCTCCTGGAGTTCTACTGGATCACGGAGAAACGGGGGGCCGCCCCGAACAGAGTCCTCGGTGTCGTCGCCGGACTCCTTCTCGGCTTCGCCTTCCTTCACGGTATATCGGATCGGTTTGTGATCGGCGCCCTCGGCATGGGAGGAGGGGATCTCCCGGAGACATATCTCTATCCGATGATCCGCTTCGGCATGGTGCTCGGGACGCTCCTCCTCTTCGCCGTGGCGGTCATGATCGATCAGATGTTCAGAAAGGGGGGGAACCCCATCCTGAACAACATGGCGACCTTCGCGGGGGTCACCTATATCGGACTCTTCATGGCGACGCTGATAGGAATCAGGGAGCTTTTCGGGGAGGACCCGGCGTTCGTCGCCTATATATCCCGGTTCGATACGTCGATCGGGGAGGGGGCCGGATCGTTCGGCGCCTACACGGTGACGGCGATCCTCGCCTCGATCTGGATCTGTGATTCCGCCGCCTACTACGCAGGACGCGCCTTCGGGCGCCACAAGCTCTTCGAACGGGTCTCGCCGAAAAAGACGTGGGAGGGGGCGATAGCGGGGGCGCTCGCCGCGGTGCTGACGATGGTCGGCATGCAGGCGTGGCTGCTCCGCTATCTCACGGTGGGGGATGCGATCGTCCTCGGCGTGATCGTCGGGGTCTTCGGGCAGCTCGGCGATCTGGCCGAATCGCATCTGAAGCGGGACGCCGGCGTCAAGGATTCCTCCCACCTGATCCCCGGACACGGCGGCGTCTTCGACAGGTTCGACAGCATCATCTTCGTCTCGCCGCTGATCTATCTCTACCTGTGGGGGATTATCGCGATGCGATAACGAGTCGGGCGAATATCCTGCCGGGAGATTCCTGTGAAAACGCGAAGAGGCGGGCCGATGCCCGCCTCTTCGCGTATATCGTCGTCCGGGTTACGGCTTCGGGGGGGCAATCCCCGGCGGAAGTCCCGGCGGGCGGGGCTGTCCGCCGCCCGGAGGCATGCCGCCTCTGGTCGGAGCGAGAGGGCCTCCGGAGGGAGCCATCATCTGCGGCTTCTCGACCTTGTAGCCCTTCGGGATGGTGAAGACCGAGTCGGGAACATCGATGTTGAGCTGCATCTCCTGAAGGACCAGGAAGTGATGCTTGTTCATCTGGGTGAACTCGCCCCGTTCGCGCAGGGTGATCCCGCGCCAGATCCACCAGGTGGTGGGCCCCCCCTGCGACTGCGCCGTGATGACGCGCGTCTGGTACCCCTCGATCACCGTATCGGCAAGGCGGGTCGCCTTCATCCGCGCGAAGATGTACTCCGGCATCGACATCGTCTTGGAGGAGTCGGACGCCAGGTACTGCTTCACCGCCAGGTTCTCGTCGCGCAGGGCCGCCCGCGGGCCCGGATCGAGCTGCGCGCGGAACTCCTCGGTGGAGATGCCGATCAGCTGCCGGATCGGTCCCGGTCTGTTCGGGGGATGGGGGACGAACTTGTCGTAGATCCTCTCCTTCAACCCGTAGTCGTCGAACAGGACGATACGCTCGCCGCGGAGGTCGCCGTCATATCGGAAAACGAGGCGCCCCGATTTGACGGCGTAGCGTGCCGGTTTTCCGTCGGGCGTTCTGAAGAGCATGGTATCCTTCTCCATTCCCGCCTCCGGGGCGGGGAAGTGGAAGGAGGGCTTGACGGTGTCGACCGGGGTCCATGTCGAGGAGTCGAACGTGGCGGTCTTCGGGGCGGGAGTGACGGCCTCGGCGGTGCTCCCCGCCTTCTTCGCCGAATCGTTCGCTTCCTTCCCTTCCTGCACCTGCGCGTCTCCGCAGGCGCTGACGGCCAGCATCAGCCCGATGACGCCGATAAAGGGTCGGATACGATCTACTGTTGAGTTCATACGTGATATATCTGCTTGTGAAGTTGATGCATGTCTCGTGACCGGCCCGCGCCGTGCCGGGGACTACACCATGGGAAGAGGTTCGATCCGGAGAAGATGATCGAGCCACATGCCGCCGAGCTTCTCCGAAAGGTTGTTCGATTTCAGACGCGCGTTCAGAAAATGGAAGTCGACCTCGTCCAGATGCTGGTCCTGGTTGAAGCAACTGAAGATGAATCCCTTCTCCTCTCCGGTGACCGGGTCCACGTGCCGCTGGAGGCACTGCGCGCAGACCTCCTTCATCAT
>CBINGZ010000064.1:0-19645 GCA_966250335.1 uncultured bacterium
CGTCGCGTTGTAGCGGAGCATCTGTCCGCTCGCCGTCGGAGAGGTCGGTGAGACGCTCGTTCCCTGGATGCGGGCAACACTCGGATTCGGATATGTTCCGTTCAAATCGCCACCGGCTGATCCGCCCGGGGTCACACCGCTGATCGTCACGTTCCCGGCGGCCGTCATGCGTCCCTTCGCATCGACGGTGAAGGTGCCGATCTGCGTTGCGCTGCCGTAGCTGCCGGCGGTCACGCCGGTGCTGGCCAGACGCGCATCGGCCAGCGTCCCTGTCGCGAGATTACTCGCATTCAGATTCGTCACCTGTTCGCCGCTGACGGCGGGAAGGCGCGTCGTTCCATCCAGCTTCACCAGCTGGTTCGACCCGTTGAAGGTATTCCCCTGCAGGGTCACGTTCGACGACAGCCGGGCATCGGCGATCGTTCCCCCCGTGATATTCGACGCGTTGATATTGGTCACCCCCGAGCCGTCGACGGAAGGGAGCGATCCGGTGAGGCTGGAAGCGTTCAGATTGATGAGCGCCGATCCGTCGACCGACGGCTCCCACTGGCCTGTCTTATCATTATAACGGAGCACCTGCCCCGCCGCCGGAGCGTTCGTCGAGAGGGTCACCCCGCGAAGACGCGCCACCGTCGGAGCCGGATAGAATCCTCCCAGATCGCCGGCAGCCGGACCGGTCGGAGCCGCGGCCGTGAGATCGATCTCCTCGGCCTCTATCACCCGTCCCTTGGCGTCGATAGTGATACGCACCCCCTTGTTGGAACGGCCGTACGAGCCGGGAGCAACACCGGCGTTCGCAAGCTTGCTCGAATCGACCGCCCCGGCCGCGATCATCGAGGAGACGACGCCCCCCTGCGCGATCGAGAGGGTCACATCGCCGCTCGTTCCTCCCCCCGTCAGTCCGGCCCCGGCCGTTACCGAGGAGATATCTCCCGCGGGAACCTTCATCCAGGCCGCCCCGCTTCCGGTGGAGACAAGGATATCCCCCTCCTTCGATCCGGCGCCGCTCAGCTTCCCGATATCGATCGAGCGATCGGGGATCAGGTTCGCCGTGATCTGACCGGAGAGCTTGGGGAGCGTAATAGCTCCGTCCGCGATCTTATCGGTGGTGATGGAGCCTTTCGGCACGGTCGCCGCGCTCAGGGCATAGGGCGCCGAGAGAAGGGGAGTCCGCGACGAGGCGTCGGACCCGCCGACCCCGATCCCGAGCCAGTACGGCTTGTCGAAGGCCAGCGACGAGAGGGGTGTTCCCTGACCGAGCACGACGTTGAAGATCCCCGAGACGACCTGGACCGTCCGCTGTTCGGTCCAGAGCGGCGATCCGCCGCTCGGCGTATCGTAGATGGTGAACGTCATCTGCACCGGTCCGTCGGGGACCGGCGACGACCCGCCGTTGGTGAGCAGTCCCTGGTAGCTCATCTGCGCCGGGATCTGCGCCAACCCGGGACGGGGGGCAAGCCACATCGCGACCATTGATGCGGCGATGATGAGACGCGAATGATTCATGATCTTCATTTCCGGTTTATAGAGGATACTGGTACGTTGCTGCCTGGTTGAGGGCCGGTCGGGGTCCCGCCCCGTACGGCTTCCGATCTTCTTCCGCCTCTTTGCCTGTATATTGATGCGACTCAGGCCCCGTCATGCCCCATGTTCCCGGCAAGCGGGCCGCCGCAGTTCGAGCAGTAGAAGGCGATCGCATGCCTGACTTCGACGCCGCAGTGGGGGCAGAGGGGTCGTAGCGGATCGCCGCAGCAGGGGCAGAATTTTTCCGAGGGCCTGGCGAGCGTGCCGCATCCGGGGCATCTGCGCGCCATGACCATGACCGGATCGGACTCCCCCGGAGGATCATCCGTGGTCGATGCGCTCTTCCTCGTCGCTGTCGCTTGGGGTTTCATGGGGTTTCTCGTGGAGAGTCGTCGTTGATCTGCTGCGCGAACGACCGTATCGGGAAGCGCCCGCACGCCGTGATATCCCCGATCCGTATCGAACGACCCGCGCCGCGACCGGCCACGGGCCGGATGCGGGAAGGTCTCCATGTCGGATGCGATACGATCGGCTGCATGGTGATCAATGTATTCCGGCACGGCCAAGAATCGGGGTGATTCGGACCAAGATTGCCGGGGAGCCGAAATTTTCGACAACCAGATCCGCAGATCGATGCAGAGCCTTCTCGATTTCGCCAATCACGGCATCCTCCCCTTCGTCGGACGAACGCGGGAGGCCGAGCGCCTCATCTCCTTCTGCGCCGCCTCCCCCGACGCCCATTCGCTCCGCTCGGCGATCGTCATCGGTGAGGCGGGGGTGGGGAAGAGCAGGCTGTTCGATGAGGTTCTCCCCCAGTGCGAGAATCGCGGATGTATCGTTTTAAGAGCAAAACTCCACCCCGGCTCGGCAACCTCCCTGCTCCCCCTGATCGCCTATGCGCTCCGTCTGAGCACGCCGGCGCGGGGCCTGCTGAGAAGAGAGCTGGAGAATGAATCGGCGACGGCGGTCCTCACGGCGCTCCAGCGTATCTCGCGACTCCGCCCGACCCTCCTCGTCGTCGAGGATATCCATCTGCTGCTCGGCGACTCGGTCGGTGAGTTCGCATCGCTTGTCGCGGCGCTCGCCGACGAGCCGATCGCCCTCCTCTGCTCGGCCCGCCCGCTGGAGATTCCGGCGCGGGGAATCCTTGAACCGTATCTGGCGGCCGAGATCATCCTGGGAGGACTCGACGACGAGGCCCTGGGAACACTCTGGGAGAAGCTCTTCGGCCCGATCGACGAGAAGGAGCTGCTGCGCCGCCTGCGACATACCACCACCGGCAACCCCCTGGCGCTCCGTTCGGCGCTCCGCTCGGCCGTACGGACCGACGAACCGCCCGGCGGCGGCGGACATGTACGGCTGCGGTTCGACAGGACCCGGTTCGTCGGCTCGCTGGAACGGAACATCCGCCTCCTCTCCGAGGGGATGGCCGCGCACCTGAACCCCGCCGAACGGAAAGGGGCCGAGGCGCTGGCGACCCTGGGGGAAGTCTTCTCGCACGAGGCGGCGCTCCCCCTCCTCGACGGCGACGCGGCATTGATCACGCAGTTGATGTTCAAGGGGGTCATCACCGTCTCCCATACCACGGCCAAGCGTCTGACGCGGGAGCCGAGCGCCCACCCGCTGCTGGCGTTCACCCATTCCCTTCTCCATAAGCATCTCTCGGAACGGGGGGAGTTCGACGCGAACAGAGGGATGCGTATCGTAACGGATCATCTTCCCCTCTACTCGGTTCTCCTCTTCGAACTGCTGGCGAAGCATGCGGGGGCGGTCACGGTTTCAAGCGAGACGGCCGCGGCTGCATTTATCGGACTGCAATACATCCACCTGGAACTCGACTATACGGCCGACTGGCACCTGGCGCCGATCGTCGCCGAGGCGATGACGGCGCTGATGGAACGAAGCGGCATAGAGTGGACCCGGAAGGAGCTGGACGAATCGAGACTCCGCTTCCTCCTCTGCCGTATCCGGACGCTGCGCCGCAACTTCACCTCCCCCGAGTGGGAGCCGCTGGTCGGCGAGTTCATGCGGATCACCGACGCCCCCGGTCTGGAGATGGCGAAGTGGCGGCTGACGGGTCTCGACTTCCAGCATCAGCTCGAGAGCTATCGCAACCATCCTCCCGAAGAGTGCATCGCCGGGAGGGAGGCTGAACGACTGCTGAAGGAATATCCCGAGCTGATGGAACAGGAATCGTACCTCCGATATCTCAGCACCTACGTCCATCTGCTCCTCAACAGGGAGGACCTGGAGGGGATGCGCGCGATCAAGCGGACCCTGGACGAGATCATGGCGAAGCCGACCACGACGACGGCCTACCGAGACCATGCGCTGCGGAACGTCTATCCCTTCTTCATCATGGTCTTCGACACCGAGGAGGAGCTCCAGGACAGACTGGAGATCCTGAAGCGGATCGAGACGGTCGGCGTGAGATTGAACCTGACATCTCCGATCCTGAAGATCCTTCTGCTGGAGACGATCGGCCGGTTCGATGAGGTCGCCGCGCTCTGCGACGATCTGGCCCTGCTGATGCGTGACCGCACCATCCTGAGCGGGCTCTACCAGTGCTATCTCATCAAGCATCGCTCCCTCATCATGCTCGGCGCCGACCCCGACCGCGCCATGGCCTTCCTGACCGATGAGTACAACGCGTTCCCGGAGCATATCCGGGATTCGATCGTGGTCGATGCCCTCCCCCTGGTGCTGATCCTCTGCGGTCGCCCCGATCTGGCCGCCGGGATCTTCACCCTCTTCGGCGAACGCGCCGGAAGCGATCGGATCGATTACCGGCTGGCGCTCGCCACCCTTGCTCCGGATGCTGACGAATATCTGAAAGAGATGTATGAAGAGATGGCGGCGAGCGACGTCCCACAGGCGCAACTGGGGGCGAAGGTTCTCGACGATCGACAGGAGGAGGCGGTCGAGCAGGCGATGGGACTTCTTGCGGGACCGATGCTCCGCTTCACCGATGCGCTGAACTACGGCATCACCGGCAGGATCCTCCTCCCGATGCTCCCCCGTATCCGTTCGAAGGAACTGCGCGGAAGGCTGGAGGGAGCGATCACGGCGGCCGTGACCCGGGCCCTGACCTGGTACGCCGACCGTGGGGCATTCCCCTGCATCCTCCCGCTGCTGAACGATTTCGGGGATCTGCTCCCCGCCGGGGAACCGGAAGTATGGAGGGCCAGAGCCCGCGAACTGGCGGCCGACCGTGCCCGGCGGATCAGCGGATCGACCCCGGCGGTCGACACCCGGATTCGTCTCACGATGCTCGGCAGGGTCGAGTTCCGCCTTCCCGACCGACAGGTGATCCCCCTGCGCGGTCTCCGGATGAAGGCGATCCTCGGCCTCCTCGTCGCCGATCGACTCGCCCGCAAACCCCTCTCAAAACAGGAGTTCTACCTCCTTGCCGCAGGCGACGAGTCGAAGGATCTCGACCTCGCCCGCAAGACCGTCAACATGGCGATCGCCGCCATCCGGAAACTTCTCCCCGTCGATCTCATCCTTCGGCACGACGATACCATCTCCCTCGATCTCGATCTCCTCTCGGTCGATCTCCTCGACGCCTCCGCCGCCGTCGCCGAGGCTCTCGCCGCTCTCCGCGAACGCTCCTTCGCCCGCGCACGCTCGGCGGTCGTGACCGCTCTCGATCTTGCAGCCGGAGAGGTGGCATTCCCATCGCTGTACGACACGTACTTCGAGGCGGCGCGTGAGGACTTCGAGACACGGCTGCGGAACGCGGTGGTGGATGTGGGGCGGGCGCTGCTGCGTGAGGGGGATACATCGGGAGCCGAGGAGGTGCTGGAGCGGGGCTACGAGTGGCTGCCGGAGGACGAGGAGATCGGCGAGCTGCTGCGAAACGCCCTCGTCGCCGCCGACCGCCGCGCCGAGGCCGAACGGATACGTTTGCGCAACCAGATGGAATTCGCCTAATTGCGCCTCTGAACAGCGTCCGGAACGGCAATGCAGGCTTTATTCGATTTCGCCAACCACGGTATCCTCCCCTTCGTCGGGCGCGATCGCGACGTCGAGCGTATCTTCTCCTTCTGCGAGGCATCGTTCGATCTCCAGCGTCTCCGCGCGGCGATCGTCGTCGGTGAGGCGGGGATCGGCAAGTCGCGACTCTTCGAGGAGGCGCTCCCACGATGCGAGCGGCTGAGGATCGTCGTGATCCGGGCGAAGCTCCATCCGAACTCCACCACATCACTCATCCCCCTGATCGCCCGCTCCCTCTGGACGTTGCAGGAGATCCGCCAGCTTCTCCGGAAGGAACCGGAGGAGACCCCCGCCTCGGTGATCGGCGCCATCCAGCGGCTGGCGCGATTGCGCCGCGTGATGCTGGTGATCGAGGATATCCATCTGCTGGTGGGGGATTCGGTGGGAGAGTTCGCGCGGATGATCACGGCGCTCTCGGATGAACCGCTGATGCTCCTCTGCTCCGCCCGGCCGATGGAGCTTACCGCCCGTGGAGTGCTGGAGCCGCATCTGACGCTCGAACTGGAACTCCACGGCCTGACCCCGGAGGCGGTCGACGGCTTGTGGAAACGGCTCTTCGGCGGCATCGAGGAGAAGGAGCTCTTCGAGAGGCTCTGCAGCAAGACGATGGGAAATCCCCTCGCACTGCGATCCGCATTGCGCTCGGCAGTGAAGACCGAGGAGGCGATCGAGCCTGCCCGACAGGTCCGTCTCCGATTCGATCGTACCGGGTTCATCGGCTCGCTGGACCGGAACGTCAGACTGCTGGCAGAGGGGATGGCCGCCCATCTCCGCCAGGAGGAACGCCTCGCCGCCAGCGAACTGGCGACCCTGGGGGAGGTCTTCTCCCGCGAGGCCGCGCGGAGCCTGCTGGCGACCGAAGCCGATCGGATGATCGACAGCCTCACCTTCAAGGGGATCATCGTGGAGTCGACGGCAACCGTGGCCCCCTTCACGGAGAAGGGGAGCGCCTGGCCCGTCCTCTCGTTCACGCATTCGCTGCTCCATCATCATCTCGTCGAACAGCAGAAGCTCGCTCCGGAACGCCTGTTGAAGATCGTCGCCGCCGGATATCCTCTCTACTCGATCCTGCCGTACAAGGTGATCCGGGAGTCGGAAGAATTGAAGGCCCCGGTGGGCGATATCGCCGACGCGGTGCTCCGGATGCGCGACACGGCTCTGAGAAGGGAGGAGTCCCCCGACTGGCAGATGGGGCAGACGGTCTGGCAGACGATCGATCGGCTGATGGAGCTGCCGCTGGAGGAACTCCCGTACGAAGAGGGGCTCAACCTGCGCCTGGTCGTCATGGAAGGACGGCTGAGCTCGATGCGTCGGATCGATCATACCGACGAATATGGAGCGCTCTGCGATACGCTTCTGCGGGCGACGGAGAACGTTCCGGAATCGCTGGCTCACCGGCGGCTGCCGGCGCTGATCCATCTCTACCGCCACAAGGCCCGGCGCTCCTACGAGGAGCTCCACGATGTGACGGAAATGACCATGGAGACACTGAAGAGATGGCCCGCGCTGCGGCTGACCGATTCCTACGTCCATTTTCTCGCCACCGAGGCGGCGACCGCCGCCAACAACGGCGACGACCTTATGCTGCGGAGGGCCGAGCAGAGCATGGAGCAGCTCCTCTTCAACGATGAGGTTCCCCGCGCGCTGAAGGATCTGGCGCGGCGGACGATCCTGCCGCACCTCCTGAACCTGTTCGACACCGAGGAGGAACTCCAGCGCCGCCTGCGGCAGATCGAGGAACTGGAGCGGGACTTCGGGAACGACCCGCGCCTGAAACATCGTGTACTGATTCAACAGGGGGAGATTCTTCTCGGAACGTTCGATCCCGCCCGGGCGATCCCGCATGCCGAGGAGATGATCCGGATGTTTCGGGAACAGGGGGTCGTTCACGCAGTACATCATTTTACGATATCCCGTCTCCAGGCCCGGACGTTCATGGGGGAGGAGACTCTCGACTCGCTCGAACGGAAGATCGCCGAGCATTACGCGACGCTTCCTCCCTCGATGTTTCCCGTCGTCGACCCCTTCACGTCGTACAGACACGCGGCGACCGCGATGATGTTCGGGAATTTCGAGGTCTCTTCACAGATCGCGGGACGATACGATATCGGGTGGGGAAGCTTCACCGCGGAGATGAGGATCCTCCACCTGCTGCACGAGGGACACACGGTGGAATGGATCGCACGCAACGGACTCGAGGGAGCCAGTGCCGACTACTGCCACGAGTTCCTGACCGAGGCGCTCGCGGAAGATCCGGCCCGCGCCGTGGAGGGAGCGCTGCAGGTGCTGGCGTATCCGATGCTCCGGCATGAGATCGTCATAGGATATCGCGCCGCGATTCGCCTGCTTCAGACCAGGATCTCTCCGGGGGAGATCGAGGGATCGGGCAGGATCGATGATGCGATCTCGGCGGCGCTGAAGAGGGCGCTGGCATGGCTCGCCGATCGCCGTCTCTTCCCCCTGATGCGCGCTCTGCTCGACGATCACGGAGACTATCTCGACCGGTCGGAGCGGGCCCGGTGGAAGGAGCGGGCCGAAGAGCTGGCGGAGGCGTTCCGGATCGCGCATGAGGAGCAGGGGACGGCCGGGACCCGACGCTGCCGGCTGACGATGCTCGGCAAGGTCGAGTTCATCATCCCCGATGCCGATCCGATCCTGGTGCGCGGCCTCCGGATGAAGGCGATCCTCGGCCTCCTCGTCGCCGATCGACTCGCCCGCAAACCCCTCTCAAAACAGGAGTTCTACCTCCTTGCCGCAGGCGACGAGTCGAAGGATCTCGACCTCGCCCGCAAGACCGTCAACATGGCGATCGCCGCCATCCGGAAACTTCTCCCCGTCGATCTCATCCTTCGGCACGACGATACCATCTCCCTCGATCTCGATCTCCTCTCGGTCGATCTCCTCGACGCCTCCGCCGCCGTCGCCGAGGCTCTCGCCGCTCTCCGCGAACGCTCCTTCGCCCGCGCACGCTCGGCGGTCGTGACCGCTCTCGATCTTGCAGCCGGAGAGGTGGCATTCCCATCGCTGTACGACACGTACTTCGAGGCGGCGCGTGAGGACTTCGAGACACGGCTGCGGAACGCGGTGGTGGATGTGGGGCGGGCGCTGCTGCGTGAGGGGGATACATCGGGAGCCGAGGAGGTGCTGGAGCGGGGCTACGAGTGGCTGCCGGAGGATGAGGAGATCGGCGAGCTGCTGCGAAACGCCCTCGTCGCCGCCGACCGCCGCGCTGAAGCCGAGGGAATCCGCCTGCGAACGATGATCGAGACGGCGGGATAACGCTCCGCCGCCGGAACAATACAACGCCCTGTCCCGACCTTCTCGGAGGCATCGGAACAGGGCGTCTCCCCAACACAGAGGTAGCCGGAGTCACTATCTCATTCTTACCATCCCCACATCCGCCGTCGCCACGGGACTCAGTTCCGATTCGCCGCCGTCGGCGTCGTGGACCACCCTGATCGCATACTGATATGTGCCGTCATCGCCGGTAGCCTTGTCCTCGAACTCGCGCCTCTCTCCGGAGATCGCCGTGAACTGGGAGAGTCCCCCGGAGTCGGTCGATCGGTAGAGGATAAATCGCGGAGTTCCGGTCGTCTTCGTATAGCTCCAGGTCAGTTTCACGACGCGGGTCGACTGGTCGACGGTCGCCCGCAGGTTCATCACGCCGGGGCGGACGCCGTTGTCGTAGGGGCGTGCCAGCGCCGAGAAGGAATAGTCGGAGCGGTGCCCTGTCGAATCGAGAGCGGCAACACTGTATTCGTAGGTCTCCTTCTTTCTGACATCCCTGTCGGCGAACGAGTCGGCGGTGCGGCCGAGGATTCCCCCGATCTGCTTCCAGGAGGTCTCACCGTTCATCCTGCGGTAGACGATATGCGATCTGACGTCCCGGCTGGAGCTCGGCACCCACCGGAGATAAACGGTCGTATCGGTGACGATCACGCTGGAGAGGAGGGGAGGAACCGGGGGAAGGAGATCGGGACGTTCCAGACGAAGCCCCTCCGAGAACTCGGAATTGTTGAAGTTGCGATCCACCGCGACGATCTTGTAGAACACCTCGCGCGTCAGGGTCCGGACGACGATCGTATCGACAAACGATACGGTCGACACCGGCGTGCTCGTGATCTGGATATACTCGTACCCCTTCTCGGTAGAGTTCGTGCGGTAGACGCGATAGCCGAGCAGATCCCGCTCCTTCCCCCGCGTCCATGTCAGTCTGACGATGCCGTTGGTGTCGATCGTCCCCTTCATTCCGATCGGCTTCCCCGGCGGGATCGAATCGACCATGAACGCATAACCGGCCATCGAGCTGGAGACGTTGCCCGAGGTGTCGGTTGCCTGTACGATATAATAGTTGGTCGTGTCCTGCAGCGGGTCGTTGTCGATGAAGGCGTTGACCTCGCGCGTCAGCGTCCCCTTGTGAATCGGCTCGTAGACCCCTTCGTAGCTGGAGCTTCTGGTGATGATGAACCCCTTGAAGTCGTCCGGGAACTCCTCCATCTTCCAGTTGACCGTGATCTGATTCCTTCCGCTCTCCTGCGCCGCCAGCAGCACCGGCGGAGGGGGAGGGACCATATCGCGGAGCATGACCTTCACTTCGTCCGACGGGTCGGTCAGTTCGCCGAAGGGGGTCATCCCGCGCACGCGGTAGCGACACGACTGATAGAGCCCGATGCTGTCGCTGAACATCGCCCTGCCGATGAACTCCTGCGGAACCCCGGCGGTATCCTGGTTATCGAAGGCGACGAGCGGCTCCTCGTTCAGCCGCGTGAACTCTCCCCCCGGAAGGGCACGTTCGATCACGAACCCGGAGTAGGTGGCTCCATCCCTGGAGATCTTGTCCCATCCGAGAAGCACGCGACCGTCGACATCCTTCCATTGAAAACCGGCGGGGGGGGGAACCGGGGGCATCTTCTGCGCCACGGCCGTCATGTATCCGGAACGGATGATATAGGCCGTGTCGAGCATCGCCATCACCACCCTGTAGATGTAATGCCCATCCCGTTTGACGGTGCGATCGACGAACCGGAGTCCGAGCCCCTCGGCGGCAACGGGATCGACGTCGGCGGCAAGGTGGGAGAAGCTCCATCTGTTGCTCAGCTCGTCGGCGCGGTTGCGGAGGGAGTTCATCACGGCGCTCCCCCCCTGCGGAACGAACCGTTCCCCGTAGAGCGCCTGCGCCGCCACCCCCAGCATGATCCTGTTCTCGGCGCCGTGCGCGGCCCACTCATCGAGCGTCCACGGCATGATCGGCTTCTCGGTCAGCCGGATGTATCCCTTGACCGTGTCGATGTTCCACTGGTCGTCGCTCTCCGCCCGTTCGATGATGTAGCCGTGGCCGTTGGCGGTGAGCCATCCTCCCGGCTTGGAGATACCCCAGCGGAGAACGATCGAATCGGCCGAGGACTTTATCGCCAGAACGATGGCGGCGGCGCGGGGATCGAGGCTGTCGCGCATGATCATCTCCGCGTGCCGCAACACGGTATCGATGCCGGGGGGGAGGGGGACGATCTTGTCGTTGACGACCGGACCGCCCGGCTTCTGCGGGATCTGCGGCGGCCTGGGCTGCGCCAGCAGCGGCGAAACGGAGCAGCAGAGGAGCAGGATGACAAGAAGATTGAGCTTCATGGGAATCCACCGTGAGATGTTGATGAACCGGGCAGAGGGGCCCGATCCGCACCGTCATCAATGTATTCCCGGCCGACCAAGATCGGCGCCGAACCATGCCAAGGTCAGGGACGATGAAAAAAATTCATGTCGTTGCGATGATGATATCACCCCGCTTCGGGGGATCGTGCTACCCTTATTCACTTCCCTCCGGAGCTTTCAATTCCGGGTAGAAACAGCACGGCTCCCCACGCCGGAGACGACGTGGGGAGCTGTGAACAACCGGCTTAGAAGTACCCCGCCCCGCGGCGGATTGCCCTCGGCTGGTAGGTGTAGGGGAACCAGATCGAATAGCGTGGGTTCGGCGCCTCGAAGTTGTCCCCTCGCTTCTCCGAGAGCTTCAGCTCGTACCATCCTCCCGGAAGAGCCTGGAACCGGCTCAGCACCGTGCGATCGTTGTTCATCGACCAGTCCATGTACCAGAAGTAGGTCTGCCACCGCAGCCAGGTCGGCTGTCCCTTGTAGGTGTACTGCGCCCACTCGCCGTCGGCCCCTCGCGTGTACGCCTCCAGAGCGCGCCCCTGAAGCCAGTTCGCGACGTTCCAGGCGTCCCGCTCGACCGTATACTGGAACCAGACGTTCCCCGGAGGTCCGTCGTGCGGCTCGGCATAGTAGATGCCGTCGCCGCTGCCGTACGACCAGCGGTTGCGCGGGTAGCGGTTGATGACGCCGCTGGCGATCTCGTCGTCACGGATCAGGTCCACCCCGCAGCCGCGATCGAGGTACGCCTGCTGGTGCGGAACCAGATAGGCGTACGGTCGCAGGTCGCTGTACGAGTAGGTCTGGCCCAGCTGACGGGTCAGGTTCTGGTCGACCGCGCGGCCGTCGCTCCAGTAGTAGACGATCCCGTAGGGAGACTCGCCGGTGTAGGCCCGGATGTTGGAGAAGATCCGGTTGCTGATCTGCGGATAGTAGAAGCTTGAAGCCCATGAGTAGGGGGCCGCCCCTTCCGTCGTGAAGGTCGCCAGGTCGTGGGCGTCGAACGGCTCGTAGGCGTCGTAATGGATGATCAGCCGTCCATCCGTCTTGCGATCGACCCGCTTGAAGGTCAGCCCCATCATCTTCGTGTAGAGACTCCGATAGGCGCTCGTGGCGAAGTCGTTCGCCCAGAGAAGTTTCTCCTGCGCCTTGGTCAGCGGGTTGACCCGCGTCTGACCGAGCTTCTGGAGCTTCTTCTCGTAGGTGCCGGTGACCGTGCGGGTCTCCCCGCCGGAACCGATGTTCGTCTCCTCGACGGTCTGGCTGAACTCCTTCACCTCCTCCTTCTCGAAGAGGCCGCTCGCCGGAGAGCCGGTCACTCCCGGCTTGTACTTGGTTTCGCGGAAGATGTCGAGATGATAGAGTGTCGATTGTTGCAGCCGCTGCACGTCGAACTGGAGCGCCGCGGGGAAGCGATCGTACGCCGGGTAGTACTTCAGATCCTCCTCCACCGTATCCGCCCCCCCCGCGGCGACCATGCGGATGCGGAGCTTCTGGGTGACGTACTGATCCTCCTTCGGCGTCAGCAGATATCCCTGGTCGCGCATCAGCACGATCGTTCCCTCCTTCTCCGTATACGTTCCGGGATGATCGATCAGATAGTATCGCTGCCGCACTCCGGGGCTGCTGTAGGTGACGTTCTCCCACGGAATGTAATCGGGCTGCGGACCTGTCGTGAACGACCCGGTCTTGGTCTGACGGATCGGATCGAGCTGGCTCGGGTTGCTCGCATTCGGATATGTCGCTCCGGCCCATCTGCCGTTGAGATACTCCTCGGCGTAGGCGGCGGCATCAATACGATACTTCTGGTATCCGCCGAGCATCTGAATCGGATAGATCTGCGACGTCTTGGACATGTAGGCGTCGCTCCAGTTGCTCGGGAAGAGGATGTTGTTCACATCGTACATCAGCGGACGCTCGGCCATGACGCGATAGGTGTGGACCTTCTTCTCGTCGTTCAGATCCTGCAGCTCGAACTGCTTGCCGATCTCGAAGTTGTAGCTGATCTCCGGCGTCGCCAGCACCGGGATATCCTTCGATCCATCCTTCGGCGTGATATCCTCGATCATCGCCACCTGGTCCTCGAACGGACTGCCGCGCCTTGGTCGGCACGGCTCGCCGATCGAGAACTCGTAGTTGCAGTTGCCGCTGATGAGCCCCCCAAGAATACTGTATTTCGCCGCGAGATATCCCTCGAACCAGGTCGGGTTCGGGAAGCCCATCCGCATCAGCGCCGCGCCGGAGAGGGCAAGGATCTTGAAGCGGCGTTCCGATCCGAAGAGGGTGATCTTCAATCCGATCTCCGCGTCGATCCAGGCGTAGGCGTTCCCCTGGACGTACCAGCCGCCGTTGAAGCCGACCTGTCCCGATCCCTCGGAGTTGCCGCAGAGGAGGTTCTCGTATTTCTTCACCTCCACGTCGAACCCGACGCCGAGATCGAGTTTTCCGTAGAAGATCAGGAACGAACCCTCCACCGGGCCGATCTGCAGAATCGTCCCGAACATGAAGCCGGAGGCCCCCGCGTTCTTGATCATCGCCCGCTTCTCGATCTTCGCCCGCTGCTCCGCCGTGAGCTTGCTCATGACCTCGTCGGGAGGATCGGGGATAGCGGGGAGCGAATCCCCCGCCATCATGTACGATTTGAACTTCAGCTTGATGATCGCCAGATCGAGCTCCAGCGTCATCCTGTTCTTCGGCTCACCGAGCTTCAGCTGCCACCACTTCGGCTCCACATGGACCACCGCCGGGATGTAGGCCTTGACCACCTTGAAGTTCAGGTTGACCTGGAATTCGGCGTGGAAGATGCTGTTGACGTTGTCGTAGAGGATCGAGGCCGACGCCTTCAGCGCCGGGTCCTTCCGCTCGATGATGTCGCACGCCATGTAGACCGACCCGTCGAACCTGATCCGCTCCAGGCCGCCGCTGGAGGTGAAGCTGATCATCAGCTGCACGTCGGCGTTGAGAGGCTTGGGATCGGGAACCGTGCCGAGCGTCACCGACGCCTTGAAGCCGAAGAGGGTCTCCTCGCTGGGAACATACTCCTCACCCGAGAGGGTCGCGCCGATCTTGCTGCTGACCGCGGCCGCCTTCTGCGCATCCTTCGCCGCGTCGGAGTTCTCCGGCTGCTGCATCAGGAGCGCCGGGTTGAGCTGGTTCTTCGGCGCCATGTGGTACCAGGCGCCGCCGCCGAACCCGTAGATGCCGATCGCCGGCCCCAGCACGATCCCCGGATTGAATCGCGCCAGCGCATCGACGTACCAGTACCGGAAGTTCTCGCCGGGGTTCTTCACGCTCGGCTTGGAGCCGAACTGCACGGTGATGTTGACGTAGATCGTCTTCAGGAACCACGCCTCCACAAGCCCCCGGAACCCGTCGCCGAAGGTCGGGTCCTGCTTGTAGAAATCGATCTGTCCCTTGATCTTGACCGCCCCCATGTCGGCGTTGACGGCGATCTTCGTCAGATCGACACCGTCGAACTCGAGCTTCTCCCCGAGCTCCTCCGCCTCCATGTTGAGCTTCGCCTTGATCATCAGCCCGGCCGATCCGGCGATCGAGGTCTGCTCCCCGGCCAGCGCCAGCTTGATCGTGAACTTCAGGCCGACCTTCGTGACGTCGTTCTCCTCGGTCACCGCCGGTTCGATCCCCTCGATCATCAGGGGGAAGCCCCCCATCGACTTCGCCGGGGAGGTGAAGCTCCATTTCTTGCAGGAGATTCTCTTCTCCCCCTGCGGCGGCGTCGACTGAAGCAGGAACTGCTCGAACTTGAGCTGCGGGAGCTTCAGCTTGGTCTGATCGTAATCGACCGAGAGATCCCCCGTCAGCTCGGCGCGGGCGTTGACCCTGCGGCCGGTCTTCGGGTCCCTGGGGATATTGCCGATCGTGATGTTGGAGGTAGCGTCCAGGCGGAGCTTGGCGTACCAGAACTTCGCGTTGTAGTCGCCGTTCTTCGGCTTGATCTGGAACTGCCACTCGAGCCCGGCGCTTCCGCCGGCGGCGCGGCCGTCGCGGATCATGCATTCGTAGCCGAGCTTGTCCTCGCTGATCGGCAGCTTGATGGCGCCGTTCATGTAGCCCTTGCGGAGCGAGCTGCTCACCACCTCCACGCCGATCTCATCGAGCGAGAAGCCCCACCCCGCGATCACGCCGGTGCTGACGATATTCTGCACCTTGAAGTTGGCGCTCAGTCCCGTCTTGTCGACGATGAGATTGTCGGCGGCGAAGGTCACCGGGAGCTTCCCTCCGCCGTCGGCGGTGTAGGCCGAGAGGGAGGCGGGAAGGGCGATGGCGGCCCGCCTGATGAAGAAGCCGCGCCAGGTGTTGTCGGTCCCCTTGCCGTATCCCTGAGGGAAGGTGATGCCGTCGGGGTTGGCGACGTCGCTGTGGTCGTAGACCATCTCCTTCACCTCCAGCCCCAGCCCGTTGTCGCCGGCGATCAGGCACTTGTCGAGCTCGGCCTTCGCCAGCCAGTTGTTCCAGTCCTTGACCTGGGCAACGAATCGCGCCTCGACCTTCTTGGTCGCGTCGGTGTTCGGCGAGCCGTCCTTGTTGGCCGGCACCAGCCACTCACGCGGGAAGACCGCCGCGGCCTCGATCCGGAGCCCGTCGAACTTGCCGCACTTGATCCGCACGTACGTCCCCTTGGAGTCGTCGTCGAGTTCGTTCCCCTTCGGGGCGACGATCTTCAACTGCATCCCCCCTCCCAGGTTCGTCGTGAAGTCGCCGGCCACGTAGAGCTTGGCGGTTCCGTTGGAGCCGATGGAGGTCGGCGTGATGCAGACGTCGCGGGCGCCGAAGTTGATGAACGAGGTCGACTGGCCCGATGCCAGATCGGGGGTCTCGATCCTGAGGCCGGCGGCGAAGGTCGCCTTCTTCGGCGTCAGCGAGATATCGAGGATGCCGAGGGTGTAGGTTCTGCTGCTGATCACCGCGTCGATCCCGATCGGCAGACCGATCGGCTTGGAGGAGACCATCGCGGAGACCAGGCGCTTCCCCTGCTGCAGGAGGTTGTCGATCGCCTCGGCGTCGGAGGCGTTCAGCTCCAGCTGCCGGCCCGCCTTCGCGGCGACCTTGGAGATGATCCCCTGCGCCTCCTCCACCTCTCCCTTGATCGTCCCCTCGTACATCACATTGCTCCTGTTGACCTTGATGTTCGAGAAGACAACCTTGACCGGGGCCTTCATATCGGGAAGCGTGATCGTCCCCTTGCCGGAGAGGCCGGCGCCGCTTCCGGTCGACTCGGTGACCCGCACCTTGAAGAATCCCGCCTTGATATCCTGGCCCGAGAAGTTCGAGCCGGGGGAGGGGGTCTTGTCGGAGATCTCCGGAGCCTCGCATCCCTCGCCGTTGCCGCAGTCGTTGCGTCCTCCCCCCATGTAGTCGAAGGAGGCAACCGCGCTCTTTATCTCGCTCTGCGAGCATTCAGTTCCGTCGGACATGATCGTGGCGCCGTCGATCGCCATCGTGAAGCGCCAGGCATAGGTCGCGCCGAACTCCGGCTTGAACGTATGCTTCGCGTTCGGATAGTTCACGAACTTGAGCTTGAGCGCCGTCGCTTCCGGTTTGTCGATTTCGATCTCCAGATTCGCCTCGCCGGAGCCTTCGAACTTCTGATCGAAGACCGGCTTGCCGGCCACGGCGGAGTCGAGGGTTTCGGTCGGAAGCTTCTTCCAGATCTGGAGACGTCCTCCCCTGATTCCCGCGGCCTTCACCCCCGGCTTGACGATGACGGAGAACTGCGGGTCCTCCGGTCTGTCGTAGAGCGATCCGTCGTCCGGCCATCCGGCGATGATCCGCAGACAGCTCGTGTCGACCCCGGCCTTTCTGTAGGAGAAGGTGTGGAAGGGGGTGAGGAAATCCCCCGTGCACTTGTCCTTCTCCGTCTCGAACATCACGTCGGCCTTCGCCTGCCAGACGTATTCGCCCCCTTCCTCCGGCTTGAAGCGGCTGGAGTCGGCGTTCTGGAGCAGATCCCAGTCGACGACGATCCTGTTGACGACGGCGCGCGGGGCGGCGACGAACTCATCCCCCATGACCACCGTCACATCCTCCGCCGGCGTCCGGGTCCCCAGGTTCGCCTTCATGTTGAACATCTTGTCGAAGAGCGGATCTCCCTTGGCCGCATCCTCCGCGCTCATGCCGGGGCTCTTCTTCCAGATCTTGAGGATCACGACGCCGAACTGATTCTCCTGCACCCCCGGCTGCACCTTGAAGGCGAACTCCGGGAGGGTCGTCAGGTTCGCCCGTTCCGCCGGGGAGGTCCCTTTCAGGAAACGGCAGCCGCCGTAGACAAACGAGGTGGGAGCACTCTCCAGCACGTTCGTATCCCGGCCGCAGGTCGCGCCATCCTCCAGAATAATCTTCTCACGATAGAACGCTCTCATCTTCCAGGCGTAGCGCGTCCCCGGCTTCAGCGTGGCGCCGGCCGGCAGCTTTTCCAGGAGTTTGGAGAGATAGATGGCGAACATAGATGCAGCTTCGGGATCGGTCTTCGGGTCGAAGTGCCGTTCGAACTTCACGACGATCCGCTCGCGACCGTCGCTGAAATCGACCTTCGCGGGATCTTCTCCCTTCTTCAGTTCGCACAGCTCGATCTCGCGATCGCCGAACGTCATCGTCCTGACCCTGACCGAGAGCTTCACCCGGAAGTCACCGGTTGCGTCGACCAGCGTATCCCCTTCGGCGGGAGCGACGTTCGTTGCGTTGACGCACTCGCCGCCGTAGACGAAGGTCGTCGGCTGGCTTTCGGTCATGGCGTTATCGCCGCCGCAGGAGCTCCCGTCAGCGAAAATCCCCTTGCCGCTGTAGCTCATACGGAATTTCCAGGCATATCGCTGCCCGATCTTCAGCGCCTCTCCCTTCTTTGCCAGCTCCTTGGCGACCCTCGACATGCTTACCGCGAACTTCGGAACCGTGTAGTCGGGATCGAAGACGTCGTCGGTCGTGACATCCACCGTGAGCTTCTTGCGGCCATCCTCCAGATCGATCTTCTTCAGATCCTCATCCTTCTTCAGCTCGTAGAAGAACCATTCGCGTTTGGAGGTGTTGGCGATCCGGATCGGCTTCGACGTCTCCGCCATGAAGTCGCCCGACGCGTTGTTGATCGTCTGCCCGTCGGCCGGGGTCAGATGTTTCAGGGTAAGGCAGCCGCCGTAGATGAACGCCGTCGGCGTGCTCTCGATCACGGCGTTTTCATCGCCGCACGATCCGCCCTCCTCGAAGATCCCCTTGCCGCTGTAGCTCAGCCGGAACTTCCAGCCGTATCGCTGTCCGACCTTCAGCGCCTCTCCCTTCTTTGCCAGCTCCTTGGCGACCCTCGCCATGCTTACCGCGAACTTGGGCACCATGTAGTCCGGGTCGTAGACGTCGTCGGTCGTGATATCCAGCGTATGCTTCTTGCGGCCGTCGTCCGGATCGGCTCCCTTCGGGTCTTCCCCCTTCTTCAATTCATAGATGACCCACTCACGCCTGGAGGTGTTGGCGATGCGGATCGGCTTCGACGCCTCGGCCATGAAGTCACCCGTCGCGTCGTTGATCAGCTCCTCCTCGGCCGGGGTCAGATGCTTCAGGGTGAGGCAGCCGCCGTAGACGAACGACGTCGGCGCGCTCTCGACCACCGCATTCTCCCCACCGCACGACCCGCCCTCCTCGAAGATCTCCTTGCCGGCGTAGGTCAGCCGGAACTTCCAGGCGTATCGCGTTCCCATCTTCAGCGACTCTCCCTTCTTCGCCAGCTCCTCCACGAGCTTCGAGATCTTCATCCCCGTAAGGGCGGTCGTGGTGCCGGGATCGAAGACGTCGTCGGTGGCCAGCTCCACGGTGAACCGCGTGCGGCCGTTGTTGAGATCGGCGGTCTTCGCGTTCTCCCCCTTCTTCAGTTCGTAGAGGAACCACTCCCGCCTGAAGGTGTTGGCGATCCGGATCTTCTTCGAGAGTCTGACGAGCAGCTCGCCCGACGCATCGCCGACGACCTCTCCGTCGGCCGGCGCCTGATTGATCGCACTGAGACATGTGTCCCCGTAGACGAAGGAGAAGAGAGGGGAGGGGGAAAGGGTCCGGACGCAGAAGCGGCCGTCGTCGCGGATCATGGCGCCGTGACGGAGGGTGAACTGCCAGAGGAATTTCTCTCCCGGAACGGCATCCCTCAGAATCCGTTCCATCCCTCCCGGCCGGTTGACCGGCATCTCGATCAGATCGCCGTTCAGCGCCAGCCACGGCATTCCGTCGGGATAGGCGAAGATGTACGATCCGCCGTCGCTCTTCTTGCGGGAGACGGTGATATCCATGACGAGGTTCGCCGTCGTGGTGTCGCCGGGGACGCCGCCGCGCCAGACGCGCAGGTTCCCGTCCACCAGCTCCGCGGCCTTCAGCGGCGTCGACGAGCGGAGGGCGAAGACCGGCTTCGTGTGGGCGATCCTGGAGCCGTCGCCGGGGCTTTCGGCGGACATGGTGAAACAGCTCGCGTTGCGACTGACCACGAACCTGC
>CBINGZ010000065.1:0-19427 GCA_966250335.1 uncultured bacterium
AGCGCGCGGTCGTGGGGCGGATCTTCTTCTGCTGGTAGAGCCCCCGGATCTCGTTCCCTTCGGGCTGCGTGATTCTTCCGACCGGTTTCGGCGAGGTCACGGCGCGCCAGAAGCTCTCCATCGCGAACTCGTCGTTCTCCCCCCCGCGCCAGAAATCGACCCCGGCGAGAGCGCCGGAGAAGCTCACCAGCTTCGATTTCCTCAGGAGCGCCCAGTTCAGCACGGTAAGATCGCTGAACCCGACCACGATCTTCGGGGCGCGCCGCAGTCCCGCATAATCGACCCGACCGAGGATTCTTCCCATCCCGTAGCCTCCCCGACCGGCAATGATCATTCCGACCTGCGGATCGCGGATCATCCCGTTCAGATCCTCGATCCGCTCCTCGTCGCTCCCCGCCAGATAGCCGTAGCGTTTCCAGAGATGCTCTCCGATCCTGACGCGGTAGCCGAGCGACTCGAAGTATCGTATCGCGGCATGAAGCCGTTCGTCGTCGCGCTGCGGGGAGGCGGGGGCCACCAGGCCGATGACGTCGCCCCGTTTCAACCTGGGGGGGCGGATCGGATCGGTCGTCGAGAGCGTGCCCGTCATGGTCGTTTTCATGGCGAGAGGGAGGAGCGATGTGAAGAACGAGGGGGCGGAAAAAGAAAGAGCCCCGGTGATGAACCGGAGCTCTCAAGTCTGTCGGCGTGGCAGGATTCGAACCTGCGACCCCTTCGTCCCGAACGAAGTGCGCTACCGGGCTGCGCTACACGCCGATCGAAGTCCTGGTCGGACCCGCGGTGGTCAGGGAGGGAGTTGAACCCCCGACACATGGATTTTCAGTCCATTGCTCTACCAACTGAGCTACCTGACCCTCTGTTTCCGTCCGCATGCTGGCTTCGGGTTGCGTTCCCCGGTGGTCGGGGTGACGGCGGACAGATGACAAACATACAACCGCGGGGCCGCCGGTTCCAAGGGGTTTCTTCGAAACTGAGTGTATTTGTGGGAGATGGGGGCTCTTTTCGCGTCGTGAGGAGTCTCCGTGCGTCGCTCCGGCTCCGGCGGGCGGGTCGTTGACGGCGGTCTCCGTCGATCGCGCGTTCACGGCTCCGTGAAACTGCGGGCGAATGCGATATATCCTGCCGCAGTGCCGGGAATCCCTCCGGGCGGCCCCGGTGGAAATCTTCGTTATATTGCCGCAATGGAGCAATTACCCGGTTCCGCACCCGCTACTCTCAGCCTCCTGATCATCACGGTCGGCGTGAGTCTTCTGGCGTTCGCCATGGAGAACGTCTGGCGCTATCTGGCGCTGGAACCGCATCACATGTGGACGACGCGACAGTATCATCCGATCGTCACGGCCGGATTCATCCACGGCGATTTCATCCACCTCTTCCTGAACATGTATGTGCTCCTCTCGTTCGGGCCGCATCTGGAGGAGCTGATCGGACCCGAGTCGTTCTTCCTGATCTACATGATCAGTCTGGTGATCGGGAATCTCTATCCCTACGTCAAATACAAACGGCAGGTCAATTATATCGCGATAGGAGCGTCGGGGGCGATCTCCGGCATCCTCTTCTCCTTCTCCATGTTCTATCCCACCTCGACGCTCAGCGTCTTCTTCATTCCGATGCCCGCCTGGCTCTTCGCGCTCCTCTACGTCGGCTTTTCGGTGTACGCGATGCGCAGGCTGAACGACAACATCGGACATGAGGCGCATCTTGCCGGGGCGCTCGGCGGTATCGTCGCCACGCTGATCGTCGTGCCGGAAGTGATCGGGCACCTCCGCGACATTCTGGGGCTGGGATAATGGAGCAGCACATTCGACCGTGGAGCGGGGGCCCCCCCCGAATCGTCGCCTGGATCGGCGCCTGCGTCATCCTCCTTGCCGGCCTCTTCCTGTTCGATACGTTCTGGGGCGATCCCTCGATCTACCTGCCGTATGCCAGGAATATCGCTCACGGAGATTTCTTCAGCTACAATCCGGGGGAGTTCTCCTCCGGCAGCACCTCGCCCCTCTGGGCTCTTCTTCTGGCGTTGCCCTATCTGCTGGAGACCGGTGTCGCCGGGGCGAAGATCTTCTCGATCCTCTGCACGCTCGGGGCGTTCGGGCTGACCCTGATGGCCGTCCGCAGGATCAACGGCGAGACGACGGGGGGGAACCTGGCGGCGCTCTACCTGGTGGAGATGATGACCCTCTACGGGGTGCTGATGTACGAGTCGTCGCTGATCGTCGCGCTGGTCTCGGCGAGCCTTATTCTCTGCGACAAGGTCGCGCGGGCCGCGGCCGAATCGGGGACGATCCGGTTCGGACGCGATACGATCCTGCTCGCGATCGTATGGGGGATGCTCCCGTTGTCGCGGCCCGATGCCGTGGTGCTGGTCCCGCTCCAGATCCTCGCGATCTGGGGATTCTCCTCCGATCGATCGGCGGGGACCCTGGTCCGTCTGATCCTCCTTGCGCTTGCGGCGGCGATCCCCTCGGCCGCCTATTTCGGCTATTCGCTCGTGAAGGTCGGGGCGGTCTCGGTTTCCAGCCAGTGCAGAGGATTCGCGCTGAAGGAGGGGGCGCAGCAGATCGGGCCGATCTACTATTCGAAGGCCGCGCTCGGATATGTCGGCGCCATTCTCTTTGCGATTCTTCCCGCCTGTATCGGGTTCGACATGCTGCGGCGCGCCGGCAGGAGCTGGCTGGCCGCGGTGGGGATGGGGATGCTGATCCTCTATCCGATCATGCTCATCTTCATCTCCCCCGTCACGAACGATCTTCCCCGATATTTCCTGCCGGTCGCCCCGCTGATGGTGATCGCGGTCGGGAGGACCCTGTCGCGGTGGGAGGTCGAGTGGACCGGGAACGGATCGAAATGGTGGTTCGCGATCGGAGCCGTCCTCGCCATGTTCCTGGTCCGACCGGTGCTCTCGACGATAGGGGAGGCGACCGAGCAGCGGACGCGCGGCTACACCTTCCATGAGATCATGGAGCAGGAGGCGGCCGAGATCGTCAACGGGGTCGCGAAACCGGGCGATACCCTCCTCTCCTACGAGGTGCAGGACCGCTATTTCCTTCGCCCCGACGTTGGGCTGCTGAGCCTGGACGGGATCACCGACGGGAAGGTCGCTCCCTATCTGGAGAGCGCCGACATGACCGCCTTCATCCGTCGCTACCGTCCCGACTTCTGGATCGCCAACGCCGCCGTCAACTACCGTCCCTACCTGCGGAAGAGCATCCTTTACGACGTCGCCGACGCGTTCGAGGCCGACACGACGCTCCGTGAAACGACGGTCGGGGGGATCACCTTCGAACTGATCCGGCGCCGCGAGAGGCCGATGCCGCGCGGCTTCGCAGGGTGGACGATGCTCTTTGCACTTCGGTACGATTCTTAGGACCGCGGCGGTTTTGGAATCATTGCATAACGGGCGGGTGTTGTATAGTTTGCCACTTGGTGGTATGGATTCCCAACGCTGAGACACATTCCCTTGCGATCATGGCGGCCACTTCACTCTCCAGAAAAATCCTGATCGGGATATGGATCATCGTCATCGTGGGATGGCTTCTCCCGATGGTGATGGAGACCATGCTCCGCTACACGGCGCTGGTTCCGCAGGCGATCTATCCGGGGATGCAGTTGTGGAGGCTCGTCTCCTATCCGATCAGCGCCGGTCTGATCGGGATGATCCTGGGGTCGATCGCCTTCTCCTCCCCCGGCGAGGAGCTGGAGACGATGTTCGGGACGCGCCACTTCGGCGCCCTGCTGCTGGGGATGGTGCTGCTGGGAGGGATCATGCACTTCGCGATCTTTCTGGAGCCGAACACGGTTCTCCACGGATTTGAAAACATCGCGCTCTTCGTGCTGGTCGGCTACGTCTATCTCTTTCCGCAGAGCGAGGTCCGGATCCTCTTCTTCAGCATCAGGAGCTGGCTGGTCCTGACGGTCGCCGGAGCGGTGGTCCTGAGCTACTCGATCGTCCTGATGACGCAGGGGGCCTCTCCGCTCCTCTTCTTCAGCTACGGCGGGTTCGGGCTGCTGGTGGGGGGAGCGTACTTCCATGCCCGCTACCAGAAATATCCGTTCCTCCTCCGTCCGATCCGGAGTCTGGAGCGCGCGGCCGAACGGGTCTCGACCCCGGCCGGAGCGCGGACGCCGGTTGCAGCGCGAAAGGTGGTGGGGGCGGCGGCGCCGAAAGCGAAGGGAGGGTTCAGGGGAGTCCCGCGGGAGGTGAGCGACGAGGAGCGGCTGAACATCATTCTGGACACGATCAACGAAAAAGGGTACGGCGCGCTCTCGGAGGAGGAACAGAGGTTCCTGCGCGACTACTCGAGCAAGCTCTAAACAGGCGAATTTTCCTACTCCATATCAAAGCGCCGCACGGCGGCGATATATCGGATCAACATGCAAGCGAACAGACTGGCCGAACGGCTGGAGCGGTTGAAGGGGGCGGTGCTCCCGGTCCTCACGGCCCATTTCGGCGCCGACCTCTTCCGGACCACGGAGCATCGCGGCGAGCTCTCCGTCACGATCCCGCGCGAGCGGCTGACGGAGGTCCTCCGTTTCCTGCGCGACGAGCCGTCGCTCCGTTTCAATCAGCTCCGCGACGTCTGCGCGGTCGACTGGTACAGAAGGAAGGAGCGGTTCGAGCTCGTCTACAATCTCTACTCGATCGATAACTCCTACCGCCTTCGCGTCAAGTGCTTCACCGAGGAGAAGAGCCCGCACGTCGACTCGGTCTGCGATCTTTTCGCCTCGGCCAACTGGTACGAGCGTGAGACGTACGATATGCACGGCATCATCTTCGACGGTCATCCCGACCTGCGCAGGATGTATATGCCGGAGGATTTCGTGGACCCGAACAGCGGCGAGCCGCTCTACCCGCTCCGCAAGGATTTCCCGATGATGGGGATCCCCGGAGCGCTCCCGCTGCCGGAACGGAACTGAGAAGCCGAGAGTCACGAACCGAGAACGAACAGACTACATCAATGAATACAAACTCGACGGCGACGCTGGAACGGATCGACGATCTGCGCCAGCGGAAAATCCTCAGCAGGATCATCGACAAGAACACCACGATCTCCCTGGAAGGGCGTGATCCGCTGGAGAACACGATGATCCTCAACATGGGCCCGCAGCACCCGGCCACCCACGGCGTCCTCCGCGTGCTCCTCCGTCTGGACGGCGAGACGGTGGAAAAATGCGTCCCGGAGCTCGGCTATCTGCATCGCGGTTACGAGAAGCTGGGGGAGAATATCACGTACCACGAGTTTCTTCCGCATACCGACCGGCTCGACTATCTCTCCCCGCTCTCCAACAACGTGGCGTTCGCCCTGGCCGTGGAGAAGGCCGCGGGGATCGAGATTCCTCTCAGAGCGATGTGGATCAGAACGCTGATCTGCGAGCTGGCCCGCATCTCCTCGCATCTGATGGCGATGGGAGCGATGGCGATGGACGTCGGCTCGGTGACGATGCTCCTCTGGACGTTCCGCGAGCGCGAGAAGCTCTACGACATCTTCGAGAAGATCTGCGGCGCGCGCTTCACCACCAGCTATACCAGGATCGGCGGCGTCGCCAACGACTTCACCCCCGATATCCTGCCGATGATCCGTACCTTCATCGACGAGTTCCCGAAGAACCTGAAGGAGTTCGAGGGACTGGTGAATCGTAACAGGATCTTTATAGAACGGGCCCAGGGGGTGGGATATATCTCCGCCGCCGACGCGATCTCGATGGGACTGACCGGCGCCTGCCTGCGCGGCTCCGGCGTGCCGCAGGATCTGCGCCGCGACGAACCCTACCTGCTCTACGACGAGCTCGATTTCGACGTGATCACCTACACCGAGGGGGATTGCCTGGCGCGATATATGGTCCGCGGCGACGAAATGAAGGAGTCGACCAAGATCGTCCGCCAGCTCCTGGCGAAGATCCCGGAAGGGCCGTACATCGCCGACGACGCGCGGCATGTGCTCCCCAGGAAGCAGGAGATCTACACGAAGATGGAGGAGCTGATCCAGGATTTCATGCTCATCAACTTCGGCGTGCAGCCGGAGCCGGGGGAGATCTACTCGGCGATCGAGGCTCCGAAGGGGGAGCTCGGCTTTTATATCGTATCGGATGGAAGCGGACATGCGTGGCGGATGAAGATCCGCTCCCCGTCCTTCTGCAACCTCCAGGCCCTGGCCCCGCTCTGCGAGGGATCGATGATCTCCGACGTCGTCGCGATCATCGGATCGCTCGATCCGGTGATGGGGGAGGCGGACAAGTAAGGGGGGCTCGATCGTTTCGGTCGAACATGACATCGCACAGCTCCGTTCAGGGGCTGTGCGATGAGCGTTCAGGGGGAAAGGGTCGCGCTACGAGTAAAGCCGCCGCAGGAGCTTACGCTTTGCGACCGGCAGGATCGTCTCCGCAAACGGAAAATCGAGATCGGTCTCGAAGAAATAGGTGGCGGGATTCGGCAGATCCCTGTGCTCGGTGATCAGATCGAGCTTGATCGAGTTGGGGGATGCGCTCACCGAGGTGAACGGAATCGCCTTGACCGCCGTGGTCTTCAGATTCCTGTAGCGCTGCTCGTCGCCGGTGAAGATCGACACCTCGTACTTGATGACGTGGATCGTCCCGTTCTTCAGCTCCGGCACCAGCAGGTAACCCTCCTCGACGTAGGAGGGGAGCAGGCCGACCTCCTCCACGCGGAGATGGTCGTCGACGAAATTGAAGATCGTCTGCCCCTCCTCGATGGTCCGCTGCAGATGCGGGAGCGCCCAGTGGATCAGCTCCTCGACCGCCTGAAGATCGGTATGGTCGAAATCGAGCGGTTCGTAGACGACCTTGCGTGATTCCAGGTCGAGCCGGGCGATCCTCTTCGGCAGATGGTCGCGCAGATCGCTGGAACGCCGTGTGATCGTCCGGAGCGTCGTGTAGAGGTCGATAAGTTCCGCCAGACGCGGATAGATGCGGTTATGGGTGAAATCTGTGCGGATCTCCTTCAGCCCGTTCATGATGCGGAATCTGCCCGCCTCGTAATCCCGGGGCGTGTTGAGAAACATCTGAATATTGAGGGAAGACATACGATTACCTCCTTGACCGTGATACGGAACCGGTGTGTCCCGCGCGGCGCGATGCCGGCGTGGACCACGCGGAGAGTATAGCGTTCGACGATATCAATCGCAATGCCTGTCATGACGATCGAACGTATCGGCGACGGCGTACCCCTCTCTCTGTTCAACAGCGGATCGGGCGCCGATAATTCCGAGGGCGGTCGATCGGGTCGACATGCGTCGCGTTCTCTTCTTTGTCACTTCATGAGGTACAAGGTTTCGTGAAACGGGTCTCGCTCCATACGCTCGGCTGCAAGCTCAACTACGCCGAGACGAGCACGATCGCCGGCGGCTTCCGTCGGGAGGGCTTCGACGTCGTGGAGTTCGGATCGCCGAGCGATGTGATCGTCATCAACTCCTGCACGGTCACCGAGAACGCCGACCGTGAATGCCGGCAGCTCGTGCGCCGCGCCCTGCGGGCCAACCCCGACGCGTTCGTGGTGGTCACCGGCTGCTACGCGCAGCTCCAGCCGGAGGAGATCGCCTCGATCGACGGCGTCGATCTCGTCCTCGGCTCCGCCGAGAAGTTCAGGATCTTCGAGGTCGAGCACGACTTCACGAAGAGTGACGTTCCACGTATCGTTGTGGGAGATATCGAATCGGCCGACGCCTTCGGTCCCGCCTTCAACAACGCCGGCGACTCGCGCACCCGCGCCTTCCTGAAGGTGCAGGACGGCTGCGACTACAACTGCTCCTTCTGTACCATACCGCTGGCGCGGGGGGGGAGCAGGAGCCAGGGGATCGAGGCGACCTACAAGCAGGCGTGCGCCCTTGTGGAATCGGGATACCCGGAGATCGTCATCACCGGCGTGAACGTGGGGGATTACGGAAAGGGGACCGAGACCGGGCTGATCGATCTGCTCCGGCGGCTCCACGACGTCCCCGGCCTGCGTCGGCTCAAGATCTCCTCCATCGAACCGAACCTCCTGACCGACCAGATCGTCGACCTGGCGGCGGGGTCGGACAGAATGCTGCCGCATTTCCATATCCCGCTGCAGAGCGGCTCCAACCGTGTTCTTGGAGCGATGCGCCGCCGCTACAGATGCGAACAGTATCGCGACAGGATCGAGTACATCCATGCGCTCATCCCCGACTGCGCCGTCGGCGTCGACGTGATCGTCGGGTTTCCGGGGGAGACGGAGGAGGAGTTCAGGGAGACCTACACCTTCCTGAACGAGCTTCCGATCGCCTATCTCCATGTCTTCACCTATTCGGAGCGGGAGAACACGCCGGCCGCCGGGCTCGGCGCGCCCGTCCCCGTTCCGGTCCGCCGGGAGCGGACACGGATGCTGAGGGTGCTTTCGGAGAAGAAGCGCGCCGCCTTCGCCGCCTCGCAGAAGGGGAGGGTGCGGCCGGTCCTCTTCGAGCAGGAGCAGGGGGGGGAAGGGATCGTGCTGGGATATACCGACAACTACGTCCGTGTCGCGCACCCGGCTCTGGCGGGGCTGCCGAACCGGATCGTCGATGTGGAGATCGGGGAATTCGACGGCGAAAGATGCGGTTGTGAAATGCGTGACGCGATCGGGACCGATCACGTCGTGACGCTTCCCGTACTGAATATCTTATAGCGATGAACCGTCGGCCGGCCGGCCGCTTCCTCCTTCCCGCGCTCGGCGCGGTCGTCGTCGCCGCCCTCTCGATAGCGACGGCGGCGGAGGGGGGCGATCCGCCCGTCGCGAACCTTGCCGCCCGTCTCCGTTCCCATATCGATTCGCTCGTGAGCGCCGGCGGCCATCGAAGCCGGGTCGTCTTCACGGCGGGGAACGAGTCGGCCGTGGACTACATCCTCCGCCGGATGCGTCGCGACGTCCCCGACGCCCGGCTCGACACCTTCACCGTTCCCCGTCGCAGCACCCGCGCCGCCGGAGAGCTCGCCAACGTCGTCGCGTTCGTGCCGGGAAGCTCCGATTCCCTCATCGTGGTCTGCGCCCATCTGGACGCCTCGGCAAGCCGTGATCCCGGCTGGAGCCGCTCCTGGAGCACGGCGCAGGCGCCCGGCGCCGTCGACAACGCGACCGGTGTGGCGGCGCTGCTGGAGATCCTGACCCTGGTGCGCCATGCCGCACATCCCCCGCGATACTCGATCCTCTTCGTCGCCTGCAACGCCGAGGAGCGGAACCCGGACTACCGGGGGCTTTCCGGGGAGCTGGGGCATCATATCGGAAGTAGACATGTCGCCGGGCGGCTGCGGGAGGAGGGGAGAGAGGTGAAGGGGGTCATCGCGCTCGACATGGTGGGGTTCAACCCGACGAGGCCGGGGGTCGGGCTCTTCGCGACGGGACGATCGACCCGGCTCGCGCGGGAGCTGCGCGATCTGGCGGTCACTCTCAGGCTCCGCCTGGAGCTCCCCTCACGGTTCGAGCCCTGCTCGAGAAGCGACAACGAGGCGTTCGACAGATACGGGTTTCCCTCGATCCTCTTCATGGAGAGCTGCGCTCCCTGGCGGAACACGCCGGGGCAGCCGAGAAACCCCGGCTATCACACCTCGCGCGATCTGCCGAACCTTGTCAACCACGCGGTCCTCGATGGAGTCACGCGGCTGGTGACGGCGTATCTGCTGCAATGATGGAGCGGGTCGGTCCCGATCAGTCGTACTCCAGTTCGTTCGACACGGTCACCAGGCGGCTGTTCGGGTCGACGGTCAGGGTAAGGAGGTTCGGGCGGCAGCAGACGGCGCAATCCTCGGTGTAGATCTGTCGCGGGCCCCCCTCGGGGTCGAAGGTCACGATATTTTCCTCGCCGCAGGCGGCGCAGAGAAAGGGGATGTCGACAGGCTCGCCGTTTTCGGGAAGATAGACGCCGTCCTCATCGTCGATCGGATCGAAGTCGTCGTCCCAGGGGTCAGGGCTCATGGGGATTCGGTGTTGGTCGGTTCCAGGTTTGTACAACTGCTCGCAGTTGTATGGCGCGCAGGCAGTATCTTGCCGCTTCCCGATCGTCTCCTCCCGGTCTTCCGGGGGAGATCCTCACATCAAACCGCGTCGTTCGGCGCATCACGGCATCCGAAGAGCTCAACAGGGCAACAATCGGATCGTTCAATCAGTTCATCGGCGAAATCAGTGGAACATACGGTACAGAAACCGACAACCAAGGGGTCGAAGCAGGCGGTCGCGCCGGCACCCGAACCCGCAGGCGAGCAGAGCATGCTCTCCCGCGTCAACTTCTGGGTTCTCTCGGCGCTTCTCCTGGTCATGGCGTTCGCGCTCGCGTTTCATGAGATCCGCGATCTGGACGTCGGCTTCCATCTGAAGGCGGGGGACTGGATCCTGGAGAACATGAAGTTCCCGGGGAAGGATGTCTTCACCTACACGATCAACGACACCGACTACATCGATCTCTACTGGTTCTACCAGGTGGTCCTCTCGATCGCGAACTCGATGGGGGGATCGCTCGGGATCGTCCTGCTGCACGCCGGGCTGGTGGTGGTCAACTTCTACCTGATCATCCGCCGCACGCAGCAGCTCGGCGCGATCAGGGTCCTCTCGTACGGGATCGTGATGTTCGCGGCGGTCTACGCGGCATCGTATCATTTTACGATACGCCCGCACATCTTCTCATGGACCTTCATGAGTCTCCTCTTCCTGACGCTGGAGAGCTACTATGCCGACCGCCGCACCAGGCTCTGGCCCCTTCCGGTCATCATGCTGGTCTGGGCCAACAGCCATACTCTCTTCATTCTCGGCTGGGTTCTCTTCTTCTGCTATTTCGTGGGGATCTCGTGGGAAGGGAAGAAGATGGACAGGAATCTGCTCAAGTATGCCGCGATCGGCGTCGGGGTCTGTTTCATCAACCCCTACTTCTTCGAGGGGGTTCTGCTCCCGATCCAGCAGTTCGGGTTCCTTCAGTCGGGGAACGTCTACAACGCCCTCATCAGCGAGTACAAGTCGCCGTTCGCCGGGAGCATGTTCGCCACCTATACCGCCGGCGGGTCGTTCACGCTCTTCCATCCGACCTTCTTCTTCCATCTCTTCCTGCTGATGACGCTCGCCGCCGCCGTGGTCAAGTTCGTGATGGTCAGGGACAGGCGGGTCCATGAGGTGCTCCTCTTCGTTCTCTTCAGCTTCATCATGGCGACGGCGTTCAAGAACATCGGCTACTTCGTCATCGCGCTCACGCCGTATGTGATCCGGGGGATGGGGTACATCTTCTCCGGATGGGATAAACCGAAGAACCAGCGCTACTCGCGGATCAAGGAGAAGACAGTGCTCCGTCCCGCCGCCGAGCAGACCTTCATCTGGGTGAACGCCGGGCTTGCCGTGGTCACGATCATCTGTACGCTGCGGGTCTTCACCAACGCGTACTACACCGGCTGGCGCTCGCGGGACGTCTCGGGTTACGAGATGAGCACGAACAACATGCCGATCAGGTCCGCGCTTTTCCTGCGGGACAACGGGCTCGACGCGCGGATCCTGAACCATATCAACTTCGGCGGCATCTACGAATACTACCTTCCGCAGCCGGTCTTCATCGACGCGCGGAACGAGATCATCGGCGAGAAGTTCTTCAGGGAATATCGCCGGATGGACAACGCCAGGCAGCGCCCGGGGCTGCTGAACAAGTATCGTCCCGAGATTATTGCGTTCCCCCATCGCGTGGAGCTCGACTGGCTGGAATACTTCAGGACCAGCCCCGACTGGCGGCTCGTCTTCGCCGACGATATCTCCACCGTCTATCTGAAGAACAGCTACGCCCGCGGGGTCCCGGCGATCGATTCGGTGAGCTTCCTGGCGCAGCAGAACATCCCGATAACGGCCCCCGCCGCGATCGACGGCGTCCTGGAGCTGCGGAGAGATCCCGGCTTCATGTCGTCGCTGACGACGACGCAGTACTACCCGAACATCGAGCTCGATCTGAGCAGCTTCTGTATCAACAACAAGTGGTACAGCAGCGCCGTGCAGGTAGGTCTGGAGGGATTGAGGAAGGGGACGGTCGATACGCCGGAGCTCTACTACAATATCGGGCAGGGATTCATTCACATGGGGGATTACGAGCGGGCGAAGTACTGCTACGAGCGCTATCTGGAAGCCAACGAGAACCCGAAACTGGAGACCCTGGTAGCGAAGCTGACGAAGATTCTGGAGAAACGGAAGTCCGGCGGAAAATAACGTGAGACTGGAATCCGAGGGAATAACCGACGAGCGTCCCGTCGAGCGGGATGAAGCCGAGGAGCGCCGCGCCGGTCACGGGGCCGGCGTCCGGTTCGGGGCGTATGGAGGGGTCCTTGTGGGGCTCCTCACGGCGCTTGCCGGTCTTCTGGCGTTCCAGCAGATCCGCGATCTCGATATAGGATTTCATCTGAGGGCCGGGGAGTGGATCATCGACAGGATGCGCTTCCCCGGCGCCGACGTCTTCACCTACACCGTCACCAGCGACTACATCGATCTTTACTGGCTCTACCAGGTGATCCTTGCGGCGATCGATGCGATCGGCGGCGAGTTCCTCCTGGTCGCCGTCAACGCGCTCCTGGTCATGGTGAACGTCTACCTGGTCGTCAGGCGGCATGCGACCTACGGAGCCTCCGGGTCGATTCTCTCCGGCGGCGTGCTGCTGGCGGCGATCCTGGCGACGGCGTATCACTTCACGATCCGTCCCCATGTTTTCTCCTGGCTCTATCTCAACCTGATGCTCCTGACCCTGGAGAACTATCGGGAGGGGAGGGGGGGCGCGCTCTGGCCGCTGCCGGTTCTGATGCTTCTCTGGGTCAACTCCCACACTCTCTTCGTCCTCGGCTGGGGAGTTCTCGGCTGCCACGTCGTCGGGTCGATCGTCGAACGGCGGGGGATCGACAGGCGGCTGCTGGCGTATGCGGCGGCGGCGGTCGTGATCTGCCTGGTCAATCCGTACGGGTTGAAGGGGATATGGCTTCCGTTCCAGCAGCTCGGCTTTCTGCAGGCGGGGAATCCGTTCAAGGAGCTGATCGCGGAATACGCCTCTCCGTTCGCCGCCTATTCGTTCGACAGATATATCATCAACGGTCGGTTCGTGCTCCTGCAGCCGACCTTCTTCTTCCATCTGTTCGTCCTTCTTTCGGTCGTCGGATTCGTCGGGAAGATCGTCGCCGATCGCGGGCGGCGGCTTGCCGACATTCTCCTCTTCCTCTTCTTCGCGGCCGTGCTTTTCTCGGCGTTCAAGAATATCGGATACTTCGTCTTCGCGCTCCTGCCGATGACGATCTACGGGATCGACAGGCTTTCCCTCCGGCTCACGGAGGGAAGAGGAGATCGGGAACGGAAAGGATCTTCCCGCCGCATGTCGCTGATCGCCAGCGTCGCATGGTCCGCCCTGGTGGTCGCCGCCCTTCTGCGGGTCGCCACCGACGCATACTATATCGGATACCGGGGACAGGAATCGACGGGCTACAGCTACGCGCCGTATCGTGTTCCGATGGACGCGGCCGACTTCCTTCTGAAGCACAGGCTCCGCGGCCGCATCCTCAACCACTTCAACTACGGCGGCATCCTGATGTACAGAACATCGCAGCGGGTGTTCATCGACGCGCGGAACGAAGTGATGGGGGAGGAGTTCTTCAACGTCTACCGGAAGATGTTCACCGACGCGGGGCGGAGCGAGATCCTCAGAACCTACACTCCCGACATCGTCATCTTCCCCTACGCCACGGCGGGGAAATGGCAGGAGTATTTCATGAAGAGGGGAGACTGGCGTCTCGTCTTCGTCGACGGCGCCGCCGCCGTCTACCTCCGGAACGGCTATGCCGAGCAGGTCCCGGCGCTCGACCAGGAGCGGTTCCTGGCGACGCTTCCGAACGTATCGGATCGCGAGATCGAGGAGGTCCTTGAACGGCGCGATTACGACGGGTTCGTCGGCGGATTCTTCGGCCGGCAGTATTTCCCCCGGCAGGAGATCGACATGGCCGGCTTCTGTCTCCTCAACGGGTGGCTGGAGGGGGCGGTGCGGGTCTGCGTCGGGGGATTGCAGCGGACGACGGTGGAGGCGCCGGAGCTCTACCACAAGCTCGGCGTCGCGTTCAGATTCAGGAAGGAGAGAGAGCTCGCGCTCCGGGCGTACCAGCGGTATCTGGAGACGATCGACGACCCGAAGACCGAGAGGATCGTGCAGGAGCTGGGACGGTAGGGATCACTCCTCCGGCTCATCGGGTTCCTCCCGTTCCTTCGCGCGCAGTTCGCGCATCACCCGTGAGATCACTTCCCACCCGAACCCTCTTCCCGCCAGAAAGTTCGCCATCGACCGTTCCCGTTTCTGCGGATCGGTCGCACGCATTCGCGAGAATTTCTTCTCCGCCGCCGCCATCGCCAGATCGTATTCCTTCTCATCCCCGATGCGGGAGAGGGTCGCCCCGATCGTCTCCTTGTCGACCCCCTTGCGGCGCAGCTCCAGCTCCAGCCTGTTTTTCCCCAGGGGACGGCGGATGAGCTGATCCTCCACGAACGCCCTGGCGAACCGGGTGTCGTCCAGAATCTCGTAATGATTGAGGAAGTCGATCGCCACATCGATCGTCGGCTGGTCGAACCCCTTGTCGGCCAGTTTTCTCCGGAGCTCCTTCACGCTTCTGAGGCGTCGTGTCGCCATCCTGAGCGCGGTCTGTTTCGCCTGGAAGATATCCTCCTCGCTTCTGATCCGGCGGATCGCCTCCTCGTCCAGCCGGGCTCCTCTGTAGAGGCCGTGCTTCATGCAGATATCCTCGCTCAGATGGAAGGCGAGGTCGCCGTTCAGATAGATCGCTCTCGGCTGGGCGCGGCTGCGGCGCTGACGCACATCGGTGACGATATATTCCTCACTGGATGCGTCGTGGTCGGGATGATAATGCGGTTCGTGGGGCATAGGGTGCGAAGATACGATACGGGGGTGGGAGGAACCAGGGCGGATGATATACTTCCCGCCGGGTCCGCCCGGCCTCTCCCCGGCGTCGTATCCTTACGGATTCGCGTCGGGCGGGCGATCTCCCGGCGGGGAAGATCTCCGGTCGTTCGAATGTGTAGCCTCCCTTCTCATCCCCCTTCCCGTCCCAAGTTCATCTTGGCCGAGCCCCGTCGATTTAGTATTTTCACGGATTCCGATGCCCCGTTATTCGACCCCCTGAAGAGAGACCGCGGATGCGGTCGGGAGGGGGCGGAGAAGGCTCGGATAGGTCGATCCGGGGATCGTACAATCCTTCAATCTTGATAGAACCCGCCATGAAATTCACTGTCGCCGTCAAAGACTTCGCACAGGCCCTTGGAAGGATCTCGAGCGCCACGCCGCAGCGGTCGCCGATGCCTGTACTGGAAAACATCCTTCTCCAACTTGAAGGTTCCGATCTCCGCATGACGGCCACGGATATGGATATCACGATCACGACCCGTCTGGAGGTCAGGGGGGAGCGTAACGGCGCCATGCTGATCCCGGCCCGCCGTCTGACCGACACGGTCCGCGCGCTGGAGCACGGTGAGCTGACCCTGGACGCCGACGACACGACAAAAAGGATCATCCTTGTCACGGTAACGGGGGAATACCGCCTTTCAGGACTGGATGCCGCCGACTTCCCGCAGATGCCGAAGTTCGAGCCGAAGATCTCGCTCACGCTTCCCCTCGGAAAGTTCGCCGGCATGGTGGAGCGGACCAGCTTCGCCTGCTCCGCCGACGAGTTCCGTCCGGCGATGACCGGGGTCCTCTTCCAGTTCCGTACCGACGAGATCCGCGCGGTTGCCACCGACGGGTTCCGGCTGGTCCGGGTGATCGATCGGGAGATGGTGCCGGGCGTTGCGGAGTCGATCGATGTGATCATCCCGCCGAAGGCGCTCGGTCTGGTCGCCAAGGCGACGATCGCCGCCGACCTGACCCTGGAGGCGAACGCGACCCACGTCCGCTTCAGCGACGGCATCACGACCATCACGGCGCGGCTGATCGACGAGAACTATCCGAACTACGAGAGCGTGATCCCGCAGGCCAACGACAAGCGGATGATCATCCGTCGCGAGGAGCTGCTGAACACCGTCAAGCGGGTCAGCCTCTACTCCAGCACCCAGACCCGCCAGGTACGGCTCCGCATGGGGGATAACGCCCTGCGGGTCGCCGCCGAGGATGTGGAGACGGGAGGGGAGGCGTACGAAAACGTCAATTGCGACTACTCCAACGACGAGCTGGAGATAGGGTTCAACTCGATGTATATGCGCGAGGCGCTCGACAGGATCGAGGCGGATGAGGTCTCGATGGACTTCTCGACCCCGCTCCGTCCCTCGCTGATCTCCCCGTACGGCAAGTCGAACGGGCAGGATGTTCTCATGCTCCTTATGCCGATCCGCCTGAACAACTGATGCGTGTCCGCCGGCTTTTCTTCCGTAACGTCCGCAACCATTCGACAACGAATCTGGAGGCGGCCGGGGGGGTCAACATCATCACCGGGTTGAACGGGCAGGGGAAGACCTCCATTCTGGAGGCGATCTCCCTCTGCACCATGACCCGGTCGTTCGTGGGAACACAGGATGCCTACCTCCTCAGGAGGGGGGCAAGGACGTTCGAGGCGCGGGTGGAGGGGATCAGCGACTACGGCGTGCCGCGCCGGTTCGAGGTCCGCTACGAGCCGGGGCTGGGGAAGATGATCAGCGTCGACAGCTCGCCGGCGGCCAACGCCGCGCAGGTGATCGGCGCCGCCCCCACGGTGATCCTCGCTCCCGACATGAAGGCGATCACCAACGGGGCCCCGGCCGAACGGAGGCGCTTCCTGGATATCGTCATCTCCCAGGCGAAGCGGAGATATCTGGAGGACCTGATTCAATACCGCCGGATCCTCAAGCAGAGAAACACGCTCCTCTCCAACGCGCGGCAGCAGAAACGGACGATCGATCATGCGCTGATCGAGCCGTGGGATGAAGGATTGATCGAGCGCGCCGCCCATCTGATGCATGAGCGGACGATCTTCGTCAGGGAGTTCGAGCCGATTCTGAAGGAGACGACGGGGCAGGTCGCCACCGGCGCCGACGAGATCGAGATACGGTATGCTCCCGACGCGGTCCAGGGGCCGCTCCCGAGCGTCAGCGACTACCGCGACGCCCTCTGGCTGCGGAGCAAGCAGGTGTGGAACGAGGAAGTGCGCCGCGGCACGACCCTCTTCGGAGCGCATCGCGACGACGTCCGGATGGAGATCAACGGCGGCGACGTCCGCGTCTCCGCCAGCCAGGGGCAGCACAAGACGCTTCTGATCGGCCTGAAGATCGCCGAATTCCACTATCTCTCCCGGCAGTGCGCCGAAACGCCGATCATCCTGCTGGACGACATCTTCGGCGAACTCGACGCCCGGCGCGCCGAGCGTGTCTACGAACTTACCCGCGAGCTGGCCCAGGTCTTCCTCACGGTCGTCTCCTTCGATCTTCTCCCGTTTCTTCGCGAACGGTCGCTGACCGAGGGAGAGGCGCATATCACGGTGGAGCACGGCAGCATCGCCTCGCAGGAAGGGGGGGATGCCGGAGAGGAGCGAACCGACCCGGAGCCGACCGGAGAGGTCACGAACGGTTCCCCCATCTAAACCCCGGAGAACGAACCAATGGCGGAAAATATCGGCGCCATCATCCGGCAGTGGCTGCAGCAGAGCGGCCTCAGCGACAAGCTCAAGGAGCAGTCGGTCCCGAACTACTGGACTGAAATCGTGGGGGAGGCGGTGGCCAGACATGCCGAGGTGGAGCGGATCGACAAGGGGAGAATGTACATCCGCGTCTCCAGCGCCGTGTGGCGGAACGAGCTCATGCTCCGTCGCGACGAGATCAAGCGAAAGATCAACGAACGGTTCGGCGCGGAAGTGGTTCAGGAGGTCATTCTACGCTGAAATCGACGATTTTTTATCGTCGGACCCTCCCTTCGGCTAGATGAAACGGGGCGCCGGATCGTCTTCATAACGTCACGTGAGTTTAACGATTCCAACAGCATACAAGGATACCCACAACAATGCCAGAAGTAGAACTCAAGGGGAAGAACGGCGCGGCGGCAGGATATACCGAGTCGAGCATCAAGGTGCTGGAAGGGCTCGAGGCCGTGCGCAAGCGCCCCGCTATGTATATCGGCGATGTCGGCATCCGCGGCCTTCACCACCTGGTGTATGAAGTCGTCGACAACTCGATCGACGAAGCCCTGGCCGGGCGCTGCGATCAGATCGACATCACCATCCACAAGGACAATTCCATTACGGTCAGCGACAACGGTTCGGGCATCCCGGTCGGCATCCATGCCGTCAAGGGGATCTCCACCCTTGAGGTCGTCATGACCATCCTCCATGCCGGCGGCAAGTTCGACAAGGACGCCTACAAGGTCTCCGGCGGCCTGCACGGCGTCGGCGTCTCGGTCGTCAACGCCCTCTCCGAGCATATGATCACCACCATCCGCCGCGACGGGAAGATCTACCGGCAGGAATATCGCTTCGGTATTCCGCAGGGTCCGGTGCAGGAGGTGGGGGCCACCCCCAGGAAGAAGGATACCGGCACCACCCAGTGGTTCATGCCGGACGGCTCCATCTTCAAGAACGTCGAATATCGCTGGGATACCCTCGCCGGCCGCATGCGCGAGCTCGCGTTCCTGAACCCGACGATCACGATCACCATGCGTGACGAGCGGGAGGAGGGGATCCACGAGGTCTTCCATTACGAGAACGGCCTGATCGGGTTCGTGCAGTATATCGATGAGCAGCGGACGGCGATCATCAAACCGGTGATGATCACCGGAGAGAAGGACAACACGCCGGTGGAGGTCTGCTTCCAGTACAACTCCGGCTATTCGGAGAACGTGTTCAGCTATGTCAACGACATCAACACCCACGAGGGGGGAACGCACGTCTCCGGATTCCGCTCGGCGCTGACCCGCACGCTCAACGCCTACGCCCAGAAGAACAAGCTTCTCAAGAACGACAAGATCTCCCTGACCGGCGAGGATTTCCGCGAAGGACTGACGGCGGTGATCTCGATCAAGGTGCAGGAACCGCAGTTCGAGGGGCAGACGAAGACGAAGCTCGGCAACTCGGACGTGGAAGGTGTGGTCCGCTCGATCTTCGGCGATCAGCTGGCGCAGTACCTGGAGGAGAACCCGAAGGTGGGGCGCGCGATTATCGACAAGGTCTACACGGCGGCCGAGGCGCGCGAGGCGGCCCGCAAGTCGCGTGAGCTCGTCCGCAGGAAGAGCGCGCTGGAGATCATGACCCTGCCGGGGAAACTGGCCGACTGCTCGATCGAGGACCCGGAGCATTGCGAGATATTCCTGGTGGAGGGTGATTCCGCCGGCGGCTCGGCCAAGAGCGCGCGCGACAGACGGACCCAGGCGATCCTTCCGCTCCGCGGAAAGGTTCTCAACGTCCAGAAGGCGCGGCTCAACAAGGTGCTGGAGAACGAGGAGATCCGCGCGATCTTCACCGCGCTCGGCGTC
>CBINGZ010000066.1:0-17925 GCA_966250335.1 uncultured bacterium
GAGATCCAGGAGTACGACCGCGCGACCCGGACCCTGCTCGGCGAACCCCGCACCATAGCTCTGACCGCCACCGCCACGCACGAGGTGCAGGAGGATATCATCCGGAAGCTGGGGCTGACCCCCGACCGGGTCATGACGGTCCATCAGGGGATCGATCGTCCCAATCTCCGCCTTGAGGCGCGCGAGGTCGACTCCGATCGCGAGAAGCTGGAACATATCATCAGTACGATAGAATCGTTCAAGGGCTCCGGGATCATCTACTTCTCCCTGATTCAGACGCTGGAGAAATTCTCCCAGATGCTGAACGACAGAAAGTACAGACACGGGGTCTACCACGGCAGGCTGACTCCGCAGGGGAGAAAGGGGATGCAGCGGCGCTTCATGGAGGGGAGCGCCGGCCTGATCCTGGCGACCAACGCCTTCGGCATGGGGATCGACAAGCCCGATATCAGGTTCATCATCCATGCGGAGGTCCCCGCTTCGGTCGAGTCGTATTATCAGGAGATCGGCCGCGCCGGCCGCGACGGTCTCGATTCCCTCTGTCTGCTCCTCTACGATCAGGAGGATCTCGCCATCCAGATGGATTTCGTGAAGTGGTCGAATCCGAACGCGAGCTTCTACGCCCGCCTCTACGGCATCCTGCAGGGGACGGGGGAGGATGTGAACGTCCTGGGGGCCGACTACCTCCGCGAGCAGCTCAACTTCCGCAACCGGCGGGACTTCCGTCTGGAGACCGCGCTCGGTCTGCTGGACAGGTACGGCGTGGTGGAGGGGAGCCTGGAGGAGCGGAATCTCCGGGTCATCGACGAACTGCCCGACATCCTGCAGGACGAGGAGCGCCTGACCGGGAAGCTGACGCGCGACAACAGGAAACTTCTCTCGATGGTGCAGTACTTCCGCACCGCCGACTGCCGCCGGGTCTTCATATCGGATTACTTCGGATTCCCGGGGGAGGAGGCGTGCGGCAACTGCGACTGCTGCGAAGCCTCGACCGGGGCCGGGGAAGGGGAGGAGTAGAGCCGGGGAAAGCGGGCGCCGCTCATATCTCATCGGATGTATTGACGCGACAGGGGGATGCGATACATATCGCATCCCCCTGCGCCTCTCAGGCTCTCTCAACAGATAACTTCAGTCTACCTTCCAATCAACCCTGGGGCACCTCGGCGGGCTGGGGTTTGGGGATCACGCCGAGCTGCGCCAGCATGCCGAACAGATCGATATCGGCCCAGTGTTCGGTGACCTTGCCGTCGACGATCCTTCCGAAATGCGATTCGGTCCAGGTGGCGCTCTTTCCGGTGGCCGGGATTCCCGCGAACGTTCCCAGGTGGGTACCGGTGAGGGTCATCCGTCCCGCCACCAGTCCATCCTCATCGGCCAGTGTGAACTGGACGTTGATCCGGAGATCGGGGAACGCCACGGTGACCTCGTCACGGAAGAACCGCTTCACCGATTCACGGTCGTTCCCGTAGCCCGGGGGGAGCGGTGTGTGCTCAACGTAGTTGTCGGCAACCACCTCGTCGACGTAATCGAAGTTCCGTTCGTTCAGGACCTGCTCCGGCAGTTTTCGCCAGAGTGCTCTGTTGGCTGCTATGGACATATTCTATGCTCCGATGTAAGGAGGATGGGAGTTCCTGTTCGGTGACGGCATCGGTCGTCGATGCCGTGGCAAGGCGTTCGGTCGGAACCAGCCGGAGGAGGACGGCTGTCCGATCGTTACTGCTGCGTAGGCTGAGGTTCGTCCTGCGGGATGACGCCGAGCCCCATCATCATGCCGAGCCTGTCGATATCGGCCCAGTGCTCCCGTACCTGCCCCTCCGCGATCCTTCCGAAATGCGATTCGGTCCAGGTGATCGTCCGCCCGGTCGCGGGGATTCCCATGAATGTTCCCAGGTGTGTGCCTCGTACCGTGATATAGCCCGCCACGAACTCGTCGTCGTCGGCAAGGGCGAGATTCACGGTCATCTCTGCATCCGGGAACGCTGCGATCACGGCCTTGAAATGATGCTTGACGCTCTCGCGTCCGGAGGGGTAGCCCGGCGGGATCGGGGCATGCTCGATGTAATCCTCTCCGAAAACCTCATCGACCAGATCATAGTTCCGCTCGTTGAAGATTTTCTCCGGCACGCTCCGCCAGAGTGCGCGATTCGTTTCTGATGTCGGCATGATCCTGTTCTCCGTGGTAAGTAGATGGATCGGCCGGGCGTTACCGTACTCCCGGCCGTGTCGTTTATACGAAGGGAGGGTGCGGGTGGATTTGGGAAAATGTAACAAAGTTTGGGCGGCGGGGTTTAGGGGGAGAATCTATCACCCATACAGTAAATCGAGTGTAATCATGCGTGCATTACCAGTACTTCTTCTGTGGATTGTTCTGGCGCCATCTCTTCTCGCCCAGACCAGTGACATGCTCTGGATTCAGTAGCCGATCATCCAACCGATTGAAGAGATGTCGGTCTCCCCCGACGGAAGTCGGATCGCTGTCGTCGGCAGGTTCGATACCCTCATCACGATACTGGATGCGAAGATGGGGACGACGCTAAGGACGCTTCCCGGTATGCCTGCATATGCCGTTCGCGGCCCTGACGCTTACACGAAGCGATCTGCCATATCGTTCTTCGATGCAGGAAGCCTCTTCAGTTGCGTTGAGACCAAAGAGCGGCCCCATGACGATTTACCCACCCATTCGATACTCAACAGATGGGGCGTCGAGGCAGGAGATCTCATATCCTCCGACTCCATCAAGATCCGACGGCCGTTCACTCTTTCCAGGAAGGGAGGGATGCTGATCGGCGCGACGGTGTATCCGGTCGTGGGCGCACTTGCCGTCCATTCCATCCCCTCGGGAGATTCCGTACGTCAGTACCCGGGGCTGGTCGATCAAGCCTATAACCTGTTCGAGATTTCCGCCGACGGTTCGACGTCGGTATTCGTCGATAGGTATGCGCTTGTTGTCGATTTGGAGTCCGGCAATACGATCAAGCTTGAGGCGGGGGATATCACAGAGGTTCGCTTGTCGCCCGACGGTCGATACCTGGCTTCCTCCGTGGGAAACAACGTTCAGATATGGGATGTATCGGCCGGGAAGATCGTGCAACGGCTAATCGGTCATACGAGCTCTATCACCGCCATCACATTCACACTCGACGGTCGCTACATTGCCACAGCCGCCGAGGATGGCTCGATCCGGACCTGGGATCCGACGACCGGCACCGCTCTTTACGTCAATCGTGACTTCACGGGCGCCGTAACGGCTATGAGATTTCATGGGGGACGTCCGCAGCTACAAATGGTTCGCCCCTTCGGGGCTGGAAGAGAAGGAACAACCTTCAAGTTGTTCCTAAGGTGAAGTGGAGGCTCTTCCTTTAGGTACGGTTGCTAAGGAAAAGAAAAGCCCTTTCCTTTTCCTTATGAGTCCGCTAAGGAAAAGAAAAGCCGTTTTCTTTTCCTTAAGGGTCCTCAAGGGAGGGTTGAACCCCTCCATCAACCCCCGCGCATCTCCACCACCCGACACGCCGACTGATAATCGCAGTGCCGGCAGATCACGTTCACGTCGCGTGAGGTGATGTCGAAGCGCCCCTCGGCGATTCCTTCGACGTAGCTCCGGGCGTTCTCGAAGACGTTGCGGATGATCTCCTCCAGCTCCTCCACCGTGTTCGGGTCCTGGGCGCTCCGGCGCATTCGGATGATATCCTCCTTGAGCTCGTTGGGGACGAAGAGATAGCGGGAGCTCACATCGATCCCGCGCGCCTTGAGCTGGTAGTAGATCCCGCCGGCGGGCTTCACGTTCTCCAGCGGCAGCTCGAACCGCTCGGCCAGCAGGTGGCGGATCACCTCCAGGTAGATCATCAGCTGAAGACTCGTTCCCTCCCTCACCTCCCGCTTGGAAGGGGGCGTTCCGGTCTTGTAATCGGCCACGGAGAAGTAGAGATCCTCCCCGTGCCGGAAGATCTCCACCCGGTCGACCTTCCCCCGCAGCTTCACGTCGTGCAGTTCGATCCCCTCCTGCGCCCCCAGCGTTCTATCCACGTCGCCGCCGGTCGTGATCTTCTGGCCGAAGCTGACCTCGAAGTAGGCGGGCTCCAGCGACGTTTTCTCGTCGCGAAGCTCCACGTCGGCGTCGATCCACTCCTCCAGAAGTCCTCCGAAGAGATCTCCTCCCAGCACCCTCTCCTGGTCGATGCGCCAGTAGGGGTGGTCGAAGACGATCCCCTCGATCTCCTCCTTCGCGATCTCACGCGCCCGCTCCACCGCCTCCTCCTTCGTTTCAGTGGTGATCGGCAGCGCACCCCCTTCGCGCAGCTCGGTGTAGAGCTTGAAGAGAATGGTGTGTAGAAGCGCTCCCCGTTCCAGCGGGGTCAGGGTGACGTCGAACGTCGCCGGGGCGCCGACGGCGAGGAGCCGCTGCGCGAAGAAACGGAAGGGACATTTCGCGTAGAGCTCGAGCTGGGAGGCGGAATACTCGTAATGCCTGCGGAGACCGAGTTTCTCCTTCTCCTCCGGTGCAAGAGCGTCGCTGATGATCCCCCGATACTCGAGCGCCGCCGCTTCGTCGGACCCGATCCTCGCCTTCTGGCGTTCCAGTTCGATCTCCGCCGTGTGCCGCAGATTCTCCAGCATCTCCTCGGCCGCGTCGATCCTCGGGACGCTTCTCCCGCTCCAGAGAGCGGCCCCCGCCTCCTCGGCCAGAGACTCGTACGTGGTGATGTGGGAGAGAAACTCCGTGTGCGGCTCCGGCGTTTCTCCCCGTCTGATCCGGTCCCGGACCACCCGAAGCTCGTCCAGAAGCCGCAGCCGTCCCGACTCCTCGACCGTGGTGATCCTCAGAAACGCATCGAGAAAGGGTGATCGGACGAGGCCCTGCTCCCCCGCATACCGTGGGTAGGTGATCACCAGACGCTCCGTGAACCGGGTGATCGCGTTGTAGAAATCGACCCGTTCCCGCTTCAGATGCCGATCCTCGGCTCCCTTCAGCGGCTTCCCCAGGAACGTTTCCGGGACGTAGGTGCTGGGGAATTCTCCATCAACCAGTCCGCAGACGATCACCGTATCGAAGTCGAGATCGCGCATCTGGGTGATCGGCGCCACGAAGACGCCGTAGTCGTGCTTCTCGCGTATCTGGTAATAGGCGAGGGTGGAAGCGGTCCGCAGCTGCTCAAGGTAGAACTCCAGCGGGTGGGTCGGCTCCGGACGTCGACCCTCCGCTCCCTCGTTCCGGACTTCATCCGAACTCCCCTCGGCACGTTCCTTCGATTCCTCAGCGGTTTCCGCGGCCGTCTGCTCCTCACGGTGCTGGAAGAACTCGGTCAGCTCATCCAGCAGTCTGGTGAAGCGAGCCAGCGCCCGTGTGTCCCGTTCGATTTCGTCGTGGACTCTCTGCCAGTCCTGAGGTGTTCGGGCGCGCGCCTCCAGGTGACGCCGCAGGCTCAGGATATTCTCCGGAACCTTGAGCTTGGCGATCAGCTTCATGAAGGCCGCGTGGAACCCGGAAGGGGTCATCCGTCTGTCGAACTCCCCCAGCATCGACTGCATCGCCACGATGCTCCGGTCGGCGCGGTAGAGGGTCTCCAGCTCCAGCTCGATGCTCCGCCTGTCCTCGGCGTCGACCATCCTGAGGAGCCGGCCGCGGAGGAACTCGATCCGGCGCTCGATCCTTCTGCTCCAGAAGAATCTCCCCCGGACGATCCGCAGCTTGATCGCCGTGTCGGTCAGTGCCGCCGGGTCGATCACCTCTCCAAAGCTCAGGTAGGGGGATGTGACCGCGCGGAGCACGTCGCGGCGATCGTAGTCGCGGGCCAGGATGTTGAGCGCGGAGAAGAGGGCGGTGACGAGCGCGTTCCGCTCCAGCGGGAAGCTCACGGCGATGTTCGCCGGAACACCATGCGACGCCAGATGCTCCCGGAAGAGTTCGCCGTACCTGCTCATATCCAGGGAGGTGACACAGATCCGTTCCGGCAGATATCCGTCGTCGATCACCAGCGACTTGATCAGCGCGGCGATCCCCTGCACTTCCTCCTCCCGGTTGAAGAAGCCGTAGACGTTGATCACCTTGTCGAACTCCCGGTTCTCTATCCGTTCGTCGGTGCGGAAGAGGTTCCGCCGCATGTGATGGCGGAAGGGGGATCGGGTCTCCTCCGGGATGTCGAGTTCGAGCGGGTCGAGATCGAGCGAGCGGTAGCTCCCGGCGATCAGCTTGTCGATCACCTCGCCGAAGTTGCCGTAGAGCGGTCCGTTCTCCCGCTCGTAATCGAAATAGATCATCGCCCGTAGCTCATCCACCAGACCGAGCTGCAGCAGGATCGATGTCTCCGGGAAGGTGAACTCGCTGAACCCGTAGACCAGGATCGACCTGACGTTCGGGAAGGCTTTCCTGAACGCCCGGTTCCTGTCGTAGTGGAGCGCGTTGTTCACATGGAAGAGCTTGCCGGGATAGTCGATCCAGTGGGGCCGCAGAAGCTTCAGGTAGCGGGAGTAGATGTTGTAGAGATCGCGAAGCTTGGCGATGTCGTAGCCGGAGCCCGGTTCCTCCGAGGCGACTTCGATATCCCTGGCGAAATGGGAGGGGAGAATCCCGTCGGCGCGGACACCGTTGATGACCCTGGTGATCTGCTCCACCACGCCGAGCGAGGGGTCGCCGTTCCGGCCGTAGTATCCCAGATCGACCTCCTTCATCGCCTGTTCCATCAGGGCGATCGTGATCTCCGGGGCGACGTCGCGGCGGGCCGGGGCCAGGCGGTCGTGGAACTCGCGGGCGAAGGAGTCGAGCGTATGGATCGGGATGCGGCCGATCGGTCGACCCGTCTTCTTCACATGTTCGGTCGTGATCTCCCGTTCCAGCTCCCTCAGTTTTCTGAAGGTCGGGACGATGAAGAGATGTTCCGGCAGCTCGCCGGAGCGGGCGGCCGTCAGGACGATCTCATTGAAATCGAGCGAGGAGAATTCAGGTTTCTCGGTGTTGTAGAGAAGCTGAGGCATGAAGTGGGAATCAGCGTGTTCGCATGTCGTACGGCCGGTCGCGGGGAAGATAGTACCGCGGCGCCATAGTTCCGTATCTTCGTTTTCGGCGTTCGAGGCCTCTGTGAAGAACCTTGTCGGTCCGCTCCCGACCCTGACCGGGCCGAACTATCCGACGTCCCGTCGAAGGGGGTCTTGCGTTCCGGCGTTTCCGGTCCGGTGCAATTTCAGCGTCCGGCATCTGTCTATCACTTCTCTGACGATCGATCTCCGCTTCTGACTTCTTCGATATGGTGAAGTAACGTGACGACACGACGCGACATTCTGATCCTCCCCCTCTTTCTTGCGATCCTCGGCGGCGCCGCCGCGCAGAACCCCGACCGGGTCAACTACTCCGGGACGCTGAGCACCGACGCGGGGCCTGTGAACGGGGTCGTCTCGCTTACCTTCAAGGTGTACGACGCGGTCGAGGGGGGAACGCTCCTCTGGACGGAGACGCAGGAGGTGTCGGTGGTCGGGGGGAGCTTCAAGGCGGTGCTGGGAGCGGTCAACCCGCTGACGCCGGTATCGGCGGCCGGGGACTACTGGTTCACCCTGATGTACGAGGGGATGGAGCTTCCCCGGACGCAGTTGTTCAACAGGGAGAAACTCCGTTCCGTCCACGCCGCCGCCGAGCTTCAGCCGTCGGCCCCGGTCGTCGACACGGTCCGTCCCGCGACCCTCCCGTACGAGGGAATGCTCCAGCACCGCGGAGCGCCGATCGACGGAAGCCGGGAGATGACCTTCAGACTCTACGACAGCGCCAAAAAGGGGACGCTCCTCTGGAGCGAAACGCAGACCGTCACGATCACGAAGGGGATATTCAGGACCGACCTCGGTCTGGTATCCCCTCTGACCGCGCTCCCCGAAGCTCGCGAGTACTGGTTCAGCATCGCCGTCGACGGGAGCGAGATGCCCCGCACCCGCTTCACCTTTCCCGGCGCTCCGTAAGGTCTTCTACAACTCTCCCCCCTTCCCGTACGTCCTTGTTCCCGCACACGCCGGCACCACCGACAACGTTGCGTTCGACCCGATCAGGAGCGGTCGCAGGGTGAGGATTTCCGGAGAAGGGAGCCCGGGGAAGGGATCACCCGCGAACCTTGTTGTTATATTCGGCGCATCACTGCTCCACAGGCATCCGTGGATCATCCATCCGTTGCGAATCGACGTATGAGCGTGCTCACCGACACTCTTCAGAAGCATTTCGGCTATTCAGCGTTTCGTCCTCTGCAGGAGGAGATCATCTCCGGCGTCCTGGGGGGGCGGGACACATTCGTGCTGATGCCGACCGGCGGCGGCAAATCCCTCTGCTATCAGCTCCCCGCGCTTCTGCTGCCGGGGCTCACCGTTGTGGTCAGTCCGTTGATCGCGCTGATGAAGGATCAGGTGGATGGACTGCGCGAGGCGGGGATCGCCGCCACCTACATCAACAGCACATTGAGCGCCGGCGAGATCGCCGTTCGCCGCCAGGCGATCCTGGACGGCTCCGTGAAGCTTCTCTACGCGGCCCCCGAGCGGCTGGTCCTTCCCGACTTCCTCGCCCTTCTCGGCCGGATCGAGCTTTCGCTGCTGGCGGTGGATGAGGCCCACTGCATCTCCGAATGGGGACACGATTTCCGGGTCGAATACCGCCAGCTCTCGCTCCTCCGCGACCGCTTCCCCGATGTTCCGATCATCGCCATGACCGCCACGGCCACCGATCGGGTGCGGAACGACATCATCACCCAGTTGAAGCTCAGGGAGGACTTCCTGAGCTACCGCGCCAGCTTCGACCGCGAGAACCTCTACTACGGTGTCAAGGCGAAGAAGAGCGGCTACGACGATCTGCTGGAGATCGTGGCGGCGCACAGGGGGGAGACGGGGATCATCTACTGCCAGAGTCGCGACAGAACCGAGGAGGTCGCCTCCACCCTCCGCGCGCACGGATACCGGGCGCTCCCGTACCATGCGGGGCTCGAACGTGAGACGCGGGCCGCCACCCAGGAACAGTTCGATCGCGACGACGTCGATATCGTCTGCGCCACCATCGCGTTCGGCATGGGGATCGACAAGCCGAACGTCCGCTACGTGGTCCACGTCGATCTCCCCAAGAACCTCATGGGCTACTACCAGGAGACGGGGCGGGGGGGACGCGACGGGCTTCCCTCCGAATGCATCCTCTTCTTCAGCTACGCCGACAAGGTGCGGTTCATGCGCTTCATCGACGAGAAGCCCGACCCGGCCGACCGAAGAGTCGCGATAGCGCAGCTGGAGGAGATGGTGGGATATGCGGAGAGCACGATATGTCGCAGGAAGACCCTTCTCGCCTACTTCGGTGAAGAGTACCCGCATGAGAACTGCGGCAACTGCGACATCTGCACCAACCCGGAGGCGCTCGAGACGTTCGACGCCACCCGGCCCACCCTCATGTTCCTCTCCTGCATCGTCCGCCTGAAGGAGAGCTTCGGCGCGGCCTATGTGATCGACATCCTCCGGGGCTCCAACAACAGGAAGATTCTCAGCAACCGCCATCATCTTCTGCCGACCTACAACATCGGCCGCGATCTCTCCAAGGATGAATGGCGCTGGCTGGGGCACGCCCTTATCAGCAACGGCTACCTGACACAGAGCATCGAGACCTACAACGCGCTGAAGCTGACCGCCAGAGGGTGGGATGTGCTCAGGAACAAGGGGGAGGTGACCCTCAGTCGTCCGCGTCGCGAGAGTCGTGAAAGCCGCGAGGCGAAGCCGAAACCGTCGCGGGCGGCGGCCGATCTGCCGACATCGAATCGTGATCTCTTCGAGCGGCTCCGGGCCCTGCGGCGGCGGATCGCCGATCAGCACGAGGTCCCCGCCTACATCATCTTCGACGACAAGACGCTGCACCAGATGGCGTCGCGGCTCCCGTCGACGATGGGGGAACTGCTCGGCGTGCATGGTGTGGGAGAGGTGAAGGCCGCGCGGTACGGCAGGGAGTTCGTCGATGAGATCAACAGGTTTCTGCGGGAATCGCCCGGCGCCGCCGTGGCCGATGTCCCACCTCCCCCCGCGCCGTCGGAGCGGAAGACGCCGAGTGCGGAGGCGACGGGAGATCTCTACAGGGCGGGGCTGACGGCCGAGGAGATCGCCGAGCGTCGCGGGCTCGTCATCGGGACGATCTTCAGCCACCTGATCGCGCTTGCCGCCGCCGGGGAGCTGGAGGATATCGAAGGGGCGATTCCCCCCGACAAGATCGCCGAGATCCGCGAGGCGTTCGGTCGGTTCGGCACGGCGCAGCTTACCTCCGTGATGGAGTTCCTCGGCTCCGAACATGTATCGTTCGACGAGCTTCGTCTGGTACGGGCGTTCGATGCGGTGAAGCAGGGATGAGATTCCGTCAGAGCGCGACCGCCTCGGCGTTCCTCATTCTGACCCGTTCGGCCTCCATCCGCTTCCCTCGCAGTGCGAGAGTTTCGCAGAGCAGGTCGACCGTCTCCTCGTCGTCCGGCATCGACTCGAAGCCGCGGCGCAGGATCTCCTCCGCGTTCGCCAGATCCCCCTCGCGCATCAGCCGCCGCGCCGAATCGAGGGTGGTGCTGTGGAGTTCGAACTCGAAATCCTCGCGGGCCGCCTCGAAGAAGGTGTCGTAGAGTCCGGGGAAGGGAGTATTGCCGCACGATATGTCGAGAGCCGTCGTGAGCGCCGGCCCGACCCGCATCAGGGTCCCTCTTCTGAGCGATTCGCGCACGTCGTGGAGCGCGTCGCGGGCCTCCAGAAGATCGACCTGCACCCGGTTCGTGTTGAGCCGGGGGGTGTCGATCTCGGTGATGATGGCGTCGGCCCCCAGCAGCTCGCGGAGCCTCCAGATCGTCCCGTTCATCATCTTGCGCGCATACTCCGCGTCATCCACGCCGGTCCCCGCGATCCTGCTGAACTCGGAGTGGGAGAGCGGGGTCTCCAGCATCCGGTCGGCGACCAGGAGCGCCAGCAGGGTCCGCTGCCGCAGCCCTCGGATCACGACCTCCCCTTCCGGCTTCATCACGGTGATTGTTCCCATCATGGAGATCCGGATGCGTGCCGCGTCGTCGGCGCCGGCTACTGTGCGCGCCCCCTTCATGCCGGAGAGCCGTTCGCGCCAGGTTTCCCGTTCGCGTTCGCCGAGTCTCTCTTCTCCCCGTTTCATCAGCGGGCCCATGAAGGCGATCAATCCCTTCTCCCGCAGCCACTCCAGCCCCTGCTCCACTGCTCTTCCCAGTTCCTCCCCTGTCGTTCCGGCCGGTTCGGTGTCCGCCGCGGCAAGGGCCGCATGAATTCTCAGAATATCATGAAGCGAGAGGATTTTCCCGGGGATCCCCTCGGGGCAATCCCTCGCTTCATCGATCCCTTCCGGGGTCTCCGCCGCGATGCCCGTCGCATGCGGGCGCCGTCGAAGAGATCGGTCGGTCGATCCCAGCAGTGTGCGGGTCTCCGCCGGAAGCAACGTATTCTCTCCCAGAAGTTCCTCCACGATCAGCCGTGCCTCCTCCGGAGCGCCGGAGAGGATCAGCGCACGCGCCAGCCGGGAGGCGATCTCTATCATATAACGATATCCCAGCCCCGCTTCCTCATCCTTAATCAGCGCGCGCGCCTCGGCGGCGGCTCTTGAAGGAGTGTGCCCCGCTCCCAGAAGTAGCGTGATGCGATAGATGGCGCATCTGACGTAGTTCCGTTTCGAGAGCCCTCCCTTCAGATGGGGGAGGATCTCGTCGCATGCGCTCACACCTTCCTGCGTCGATCCTATCGACTCGAAGAGCGATATTTTTGTCAACGCGAGATTCCCTTCCCTGTCGTATGTCGCCGTCTCCAGTTCGGGGATGGAGTCGATCCGCCGCCGCAGTTCGTCGGCCGAATCGAACAGCGGAAGGAAGTAGGGAGCCACGCATGTCTGCACGGCTTCGCGCGCTCTGGATGGAAGATCCTGGAGCGATGTAACGGCCTCGTACTCCCTCTCGATCGCCCGCAGCAGCGGACGGTCGCCGATCGCGGTCGCGGTGTCGGCGGTCAGCCGGAGGAAGACCATGTAGGTGTTGTTGTATCGCAGTGCGGGGTATTTCTCCACCCCTTCTCTCGACTCCTTCCAGGCGTTTCGCAGAAGGGAGTAATCGCGGGACTCGTCCATCCGGTTCGGCCAGGCCAGGGCAAGAAGGCGGTATCCCATGATCTCCGCTCCGGACGGGTCGGCCGTCACGTTCAGCAGATCGTCGATGATGGTCGACACGGCGTCGCCGGCCGTCGTCCCGCGAAGCAGGCGGAGCCGCGCGTAGAGGAGTCTGGCGCAGAGAAGCCCGCCATCCTGAAGCTGTTCCCGGTGAGCTTCGTAGAGCACCGTTCCGGTCCGCCATGCCTGGTTGCCGAGCCGCCGGGAGGGTCCGTTGTCGAGCGACAGGGTGACATCGAGCGATCGCTCGATCACGCGCCGCACCAGCCCCAGATCTCCGATCGTCTCCGTGGCGTTCCGTGCCACCGTCTCGAACGGGAGCGTGGAGTAGAGAGGGAGCCCGTTGCCGATGACCCCCAGCAGTCTTCCCGTGTCGATCCTGGCCGATTGCGTCAGGCAGTTGTGGACGATGGTATGGGTGAACGTCAGGAGCGGGAACCGGCTCGCCGATCGCGGCAGCGGGGTCAGGGTGTTCCCCGCTACCGCCAGAATTCCCTTGAACATCAGCGATTCCACCGCCTTGTCGGCATCCGGTATCGTCGCCCGCGCGGTTTCCACGGCGAACGCCTCCCCCAGCAGCGCAAGCTGTTCCGCAGCGCGCCGTTCGTCGGCGGTCAGGTGCGCCGCCATCCCTTCGGAGAGGAGCTGCACGTTCCTGTCCAGGGTGTTGGAAAAGGAGGGGAGGTCGAGCGTGACCCGCCAGATCCTGTTTGCGTGGTCGTAGGCGATCGCTTCCGATTTGAGCGCCCCGCGCAGCGCGGAGCGGATGGCGAGCGGGCTGCCGAGGGTGCTCTCCTGAAGGGCTGCCAGCATCTCCGGTTCCATAGCGGTGTGGAAGAGTTGTCCCCACAATTCCTCGGTTTCCCCGGGGGAGAGGCCGGAAAGCTCGATCTCCTCCACCAGATAGCGCTCCATCACCGCGCGGATCGGGACCACGGCGGGACGGGAGACACAGAGGATCGAGAGGGTCTCATCCCCCAGCGCCTCGATCAATGTGCCGAGCTCGCGCACCGAGTCGGGGCTCAGCTTGTCGACATCTTCTATAATGATCAGCGTGGGGCGCAGATGGGAAAGGCGGTGAAGCGCCTCGACGATCGACGTGACAGTCTCTTCCGGCTCATCCTGGAGCAGATGGGTAGTGGTGACGAGTGAACAGAGCGACTGTCTGACAAGCGATACCAGCGAGGCAACGGCCCCTCGGTAAAGTTTTACATGAACGACGACCCCGCCGCCCCGGAGAATCAGCGGAACCACCTCGCTCACCAGTCTGCTCTTCCCTATCCCTCCTTCCCCCACGACCAGCCCGCCGCGCAATCCGTGGCCTTGTGGTGTGGCCTGCCAGAAGGAGATGAGTCGTTCCATTTCAGACTGGCGTCCAACGAACGGAAGAGTCCCATGGTTCATGAAATCGGCAAGTGCTCGCATACATCATACCCTCAGTTGGACCGACTGTCCACCTATCCGAGCTCCATCAATCCTCGCTTCACATTTCGACAGTCTGCAACTGCCAAACTTTTCGTTGCCGGGGAATAGTTCCGCACTCCGATATAATCGGCGATTCCGCCCACAAATCCGCATTCATACCAGGGGGAGGATGAGATTATACCGACCGCGCCCTCCGCTCATACCACCCTGCCGCGCCGTTCATACCGGGGGCCTCTATCTTGAATGGTGTTGCGAGCGGATGGGACGTCGCTCACGGAAAGCAGAATCATGGGAGAGTGTCGACCGGTCTTGATCCTGGTAACGGGTTGCTCGAACAGGTCCTCTAGGCGGTTAACGGTATGGAATCACGGAATGATAGCGGTGTTGAAAAATTGCGATTAAAAGAGGTGTGCAGACGACCGCCGTTTTCGCCGAATCTGATCTCACAGCGATATACATGGGTCCGGTCCCGATCGTGCTACATCATGAACTGATAATGAATGAATATCTACGGAGGATGAAATGAAGCGTAGTTACAGACGCCTGATGATAATCACCGCGCTTGCCTTTGCACTGCTTTCTCTGCTGGGCCAGAGCGCGAACGCACAACTGGTGATTCGAAAACATGTGATCGGCGCCGGAGGTCACGTGGAGAGTACGGGCGGGTCGCGCCGCCTTTCCGGCACCGCCGGGCAGCCGATCGTCGGCATCTCCGGCAACTTCTCGGATACGCTCTACCACGGCTTCTGGCAGCCCCGTCGGCTCACCTCGGCGGTCCCGGTCCTCACCGATGCCTCGGGCGACGCGAGCGTGCTGAACAACCACCCCAACCCGTTCGAGGGGAGCACGACCATTACCTACACCCTCGCGACTCCCGCCGCCGTTACCGTGCGGGTCTTCGACATGACCGGGCGCCTCGTCAGGGTGCTGGTCGATCAGACGATGGAGAAGGGAACACACTCCGTGGCGTGGGACGCGGTCGATCTGGCCGGGGAGCAGGTCTCCTCGGGGTCGTACCTCTACACCCTGGAGGCGGCTCCGCTCAACGGAAGCACGGGGGTGACGGCGCGGCGCCTTATGGTCTATGCCAGATAGCCGCGGACGGGACGTCGGGACATCGATTACATATCTCGCTCTATGATATCGATGTTCGATGCATGTCGATACAGGTGATGCCCCCTTTTCCGGTCGTATCGTACAGCGACAATGATCATGAACTATGATCCAGGCCGATTTCGCCCGGAGCCGGTGGAACCGGGTCCGCGACGACGGCTGGTATGCGATACACACAGGTCACAATGTCACATCAAATGCAACTCAGTTGAAATTGAACAGGAGAAGATCATGAGAGGAATACAGACTACCACACGAATCATTATCTGTGCGCTGGCGCTTGTTGCGACGGCCGCCGCGCAGATCCCGGAAAGAATGTCGTATCAGGGATATCTGACCGACATGCAGTTCCGCGAATACAACGGTCTGGTGAACCTGGAATTCAGTCTGTGGGATGACTCGACCTCCGGCAAGGAAGTCTGGACCGAATTCATACGGAACGTGGAGGTGAAGCGGGGCATCTTCGACGTCATGCTCGGCGAGTCCGGCTCCAGCCGTCTTTCCAATCTCCGCTTCGATGAGCAGTACTGGCTGGAGATCAAGGTGGGAGATTCGCTCGTGGCGCCGCGCGTGCAGCTCAGCACCGTTCCCTACAGCATGGCGGCGCGTATCGCCGACGACGTTCGCGACGGAGCGATCACGGGGGATAAGATCCTGAACGGATCCATCACGATCAACAAGATCGATCTGACCGGCGCGCGCGACGGCCAGGTGCTCGTCTTCGACGCCACGACCAACACCCTGGTCTGGAAGAATATCACAATCGATACGATCGGAAGCGGCGGCCGCGTCTTCCTGCAGGCGGGAGCCGGCATCATGGTGCAGAACGGAGGGGGGCCGACGGCAACGGTCTCCGTCATGAACAGCGGCATCACCACCGCCATGCTGGCCGACGAGGCTGTAACGACCGGCAAGATCGCTCCGCAGGCCGTCTCGACCAGCAGGATCGCGGTGGGAGCCGTCAACACCGACCAGCTTGCCAACGGCGCCGTGACCTCGGACAAGCTCCGTGACGGGAGCATAACGCTGCCGAAGATCAACACGGCAGGGGTCGCCACCGGCAGCACGCTTGTCTTCGACGGCACACGGGTGGTGTGGGGATACGGAGTCCTGACCGGCAACGCCGGGGGCTCGCTCACCGGCACCTATCCCAACCCGGGAATCAAGAACAGCGCGGTGGCCTCGCCGGAGATCGCCGACGGTTCCATCCTGGGCATCGATATCGCCGACGGAACGATCACAAGCGCCGATCTCTCCAACATCTCGATCACGACGACGCAGATCGCCGACGGCACGATCCAGTCGGTCGACCTGGGACCGAACTCGGTCGGAAGCTCGCATGTGATCGACAACAGCCTGACCGGCGCCGACATCCAGGATGGAAGCATCGCCGAGGCCGATCTGGCGCCGGGAGTGGTGGGCGGTACGACGATCATCGATAATTCGGTGACCTCGGTCGACATCATGGACAATTCCGTGACGACCGTCGATATCGCCGACGGGACGATCACCGCGGCGGATATCGCGGACAATGCGATCCAGAACCGTCACATGGGGGATAACGCGATCGGCTCCGTGGAAGTGATCGACAACAGCCTGACAGGGGCGGATATCGCCGATGGAAGCATCTCGGCAAGCGATCTTTCGGGAGGCGGCTTCGACGGCACGACGATCATCGACAACTCGATCACCTCGGTCGATATCATGGAGAACACGATCGTCGGCGGCGATATCGAGGACAACTCGATCACGTCGATCGACATCCAGAATAATACCATCATGGCGGCCGACATCGCCGACAACGCGATCGAGAACCGTCATATGGGGGATAATGCTGTCGGCTCGGCGGAAGTGATCGACAACAGCCTCACCGGCGCCGACATCGCCGACGGCACCATCTCGGCAAGCGATCTTGCCGGCGGCGGCTTCGGCGGGACGACGATTGTGGATAACTCGATCACCTCGGTCGACATCATGGAGAACACGATCGTCAGCGGCGATATCGAGGACAACTCGATCACCAGCATCGACATCCAGAACAATACGATCATGGCGGCCGACATCGCCGACAACGCGATCGAGCTTCGTCACATGGGGGACAACTCCGTATCGTCGCCCGAGGTAGTCGACAACAGCCTGACGAGCGCCGACATTCAGGACGGAACGATCACGGGCGCGGATATCGCCGACGGGACGATCACCAGCGCCGACATCGGCGTAGGGGTGATCACCGGCACGACGATCGTGGACAACTCGATCACATCCACCCAGATCGAGAACGAGACGATCGTCTCCACCGATATCGGCCCGGATGCGGTCGGTAATTCGGAGCTGGCGGACAACTCGGTCGGTTCGCCGGAGGTGATCGACAACAGCCTGACGGGCGCCGACATCGCCGACGGGAGCATCACCGAGACCGATCTTGCGCCGGGAGTCATCGGCGGGACGACGATTGTGGACAACTCGGTGACGTCGGTCGATATCCAGAACAACACGATCATGGCAGCGGATATCGGTGATGATGCGATCGAGCTTCGCCACATGGCCGATAATTCGGTGTCGTCGGCGGAAGTCGTCGACAACAGCCTCACCGGCGCCGATATCGCCGACGGCACCATCTCGGCAAGCGATCTTGCAGGGGGTGGTTTCGGCGGGACGACGATTGTGGATAACTCGATCACGTCGGTGGATATCATGGAGAACACGATCGTCAGCGGTGATATCGAGGATAACTCGATCACCAGCATCGATATCCAGAACAACACGATCATGAGCGCGGATATCGGCGACGATGCGATCGAGCTGCGCCACATGGCCGACAACTCGGTGTCATCGGCCGAAGTGGTCGACAACAGCCTGACCGGCGCCGACATTGCCGATGGAAGCATCGACGAAGCGGATCTTGCGCCGGGAGTCGTGGGGGGGACGACGATCGTCGATAATTCGGTGACCTCGGTCGACATTCAGAACAACACGATCGCGGCGGTGGACATCGGCGATGATGCGATTGAGCTGCGCCACATGGGGGACAACTCCGTATCGTCACCCGAGGTAGTCGACAACAGCCTGACGAGTGCCGATATTCAGGACGGGACGATCACCAGCGCCGACATCGGCGTGGGGGTGATCACCGGCACGACGATCGTGGACAACTCGATCACATCCACCCAGATCGAGAACGAGACGATCGTCTCCACCGATATCGGCCCGGATGCGGTCGGTAATTCGGAGCTGGCGGACAACTC
>CBINGZ010000067.1:0-17719 GCA_966250335.1 uncultured bacterium
CCTATGACGTACCTATCCCTCCTCCATTTTCGCAAACCTCTTACTTCCGGGTATACAAGGCCGTGCTGTTCTCCGCATGCGCGGAGATGATCCCCGATGTCCGTGTTAAAAGCTCTGGAAATTGCACTGTTCTCCGCATGCGCGGAGATGATCCTATGTCATTTCGAGATATGCCCCATGATATACGCTGTTCTCCGCATGCGCGGAGATGATCCGACTCAAAGGCGTCGTTAAAAAATACGGGCGGCCTGTTCTCCGCATGCGCGGAGATGATCCTGAATTGCTATCCGCATCAGTTGAAGAGCGGTTCTGTTCTCCGCATGCGCGGAGATGATCCAATAGAGTTGGTCAACAAGGAGGGGGTGAAATTCTGTTCTCCGCATGCGCGGAGATGATCCTATCTTGGGTCCCGTCCAATCCGCTGTATATTACTGTTCTCCGCATGCGCGGAGATGATCCGGACGCGGGATATAACGTACCCCCTGCAAATAACTGTTCTCCGCATGCGCGGAGATGATCCTAACCAGCAGATCCGGCTTGCCGCAATAGGCGGCTGTTCTCCGCATGCGCGGAGATGATCCGTGAAGCGCCTTCCCGCAGATGGTGTCCGTAAACTGTTCTCCGCATGCGCGGAGATGATCCCGGGTTTATGGTTATCTCGGTTAAAGTCGCCCCCTGTTCTCCGCATGCGCGGAGATGATCCTGTTCTGGGGATACTGCCACAAAATCGGAGGGCCTGTTCTCCGCATGCGCGGAGATGATCCGCATACCGAACCGTGCAGCCTGACAGCCGGATGCTGTTCTCCGCATGCGCGGAGATGATCCCAGGACGGCCAGATTGAAACGGCCGAGGTCGTTCTGTTCTCCGCATGCGCGGAGATGATCCCGATATGAAGTGATCATTCCGGGGGAGGGCAAGCTGTTCTCCGCATGCGCGGAGATGATCCGGAACTTATCAAAGAGGGAAAAAACGAAGAGCACTGTTCTCCGCATGCGCGGAGATGATCCGGTCGAGGCGCAGGCGCTCCTCCCGATCATCACCTGTTCTCCGCATGCGCGGAGATGATCCCGCGAAGGTGTTCGCCACTGAGTCCAGCGAAGACTGTTCTCCGCATGCGCGGAGATGATCCGCAGCCCCGTAACGATCCTCGTCGACGCCCCCGCTGTTCTCCGCATGCGCGGAGATGATCCGCATCCATACCGGGGGATTATCTCCCTTGTGGCCTGTTCTCCGCATGCGCGGAGATGATCCCGCCTTCCCGGTGTAGTTGTGCTTACCTCCCGACTGTTCTCCGCATGCGCGGAGATGATCCGCATATCGATTCCCGATTTAGATGTTCATGGATCTGTTCTCCGCATGCGCGGAGATGATCCCGCCACGGCCTTACTGCCGTCGGGCTTTTTCAGCTGTTCTCCGCATGCGCGGAGATGATCCGCTCTCGAATGGCTCCGAAGCGCCCGCGAGATCCTGTTCTCCGCATGCGCGGAGATGATCCTCAATGGTATTCAGGTAACCCATTCTAGGAGAACTGTTCTCCGCATGCGCGGAGATGATCCGCGCCGATATCAGCAGCTCCGGTTCGAGCACGACTGTTCTCCGCATGCGCGGAGATGATCCCTGTATCTGAACAGGCCGGGCGAGATGAACCTGCTGTTCTCCGCATGCGCGGAGATGATCCCCCCTACTCAACATGAGCACCACGACAGCGGAGCTGTTCTCCGCATGCGCGGAGATGATCCCGACGTGAACTCGAAGCTCTTCCTGCTCTACAACTGTTCTCCGCATGCGCGGAGATGATCCGGAGATGGGGAGGATGTTGGTGCCGCCGCCGCCCTGTTCTCCGCATGCGCGGAGATGATCCTACGGCGTTGGACGGATCGGCCACCACCGTCGACTGTTCTCCGCATGCGCGGAGATGATCCGGGCATTACGTGAACGTGGCGTCTGCGGATGCGCTGTTCTCCGCATGCGCGGAGATGATCCTACATCTTATCGAATGTGTACGTGATGCTGGAGCTGTTCTCCGCATGCGCGGAGATGATCCTTCCTTCCGTACGCCCTTCCCCTTGCGGATCATCTGTTCTCCGCATGCGCGGAGATGATCCCGCCCCGGTTCGGGGCGTTCGGCATGCGGGTCACTGTTCTCCGCATGCGCGGAGATGATCCGTGGCGGGCGGTTGCCGGAGATGTCACGCCGTCCTGTTCTCCGCATGCGCGGAGATGATCCGAGAAGCATGAGCGATGTGACGCGGAGCGCGCACTGTTCTCCGCATGCGCGGAGATGATCCCTGCTCGCGCGACGAGCAGGGATTGACGAACCGCTGTTCTCCGCATGCGCGGAGATGATCCTACCTCGACAACTGGACCCTGTGGGCCGGGATCCTGTTCTCCGCATGCGCGGAGATGATCCGGCCAACCGCATGGTCATCGCGTGGATTCGTGACTGTTCTCCGCATGCGCGGAGATGATCCCCCGCGCCTGGTGAGCTACGACCTCCGACCGATCTGTTCTCCGCATGCGCGGAGATGATCCGTGGGTGTATCAGTATTACCGGCGCGAGTACCACTGTTCTCCGCATGCGCGGAGATGATCCTCGATCAGCCTCACACCCTTCGGTCCCCACGACCTGTTCTCCGCATGCGCGGAGATGATCCGACGATCTGGCGAATCGATCCGGATCTCGTCGACTGTTCTCCGCATGCGCGGAGATGATCCCAAGGCCGAGAATATCGTACCGTACCTCTTCAGCTGTTCTCCGCATGCGCGGAGATGATCCGTCCAAGATATTGGCCGCAGTTACGCCGCAATCCTGTTCTCCGCATGCGCGGAGATGATCCGGTAGGCTTATTATTTACCCGAAATTAACAGACCTGTTCTCCGCATGCGCGGAGATGATCCTGCGACAACCCCGCCTTCGTAGCTCGCGATGTACTGTTCTCCGCATGCGCGGAGATGATCCCAGGAGAATGCCATGAGAGGAAGAGGTGGAACACTGTTCTCCGCATGCGCGGAGATGATCCGAGATCGAGGCCACGAAGGGACAGCGGGATTTCCTGTTCTCCGCATGCGCGGAGATGATCCGTCCGCGCCAGACGAGGCCGGCGGCTTGGAACGCTGTTCTCCGCATGCGCGGAGATGATCCGCGACCGATCCCCCGTCCCGAGGTCGTCCCGACCTGTTCTCCGCATGCGCGGAGATGATCCTTCCTGGGACTGTGACGAGGATGCGGTCTATTCCTGTTCTCCGCATGCGCGGAGATGATCCGAGTCTCGGCATCACGGAGGCTCAGGCGCGCGGCTGTTCTCCGCATGCGCGGAGATGATCCGACCCGTTCGACGAGAAATTCTACGACCTCAATCTGTTCTCCGCATGCGCGGAGATGATCCCGCCATAATTGCCCTCTCAATGAAACGTGGTAGCTGTTCTCCGCATGCGCGGAGATGATCCCAGCGACCAAGGCCGCATTACGGACGTTGGGGGCTGTTCTCCGCATGCGCGGAGATGATCCTGCAGGATCGTATCTCTGTCCCAGCAGAGCCTAAGCTCTGATTTTCTTGTGCTCCCGGCTGCGATTTCCTGCCTGACAGTCCCGCATTGCTAGGCCTTGCTGCTTGCTTACCTCGTCGAGCAGCAACAGCAGTGATATTGGCGGCATGGGATAACACAACCACATCTCTCAAAGCTGTCTTTGCCAGACGTAGCACAAAACAAAAAAGGCTGCGAAATCTCGTAGATTTTGCAGCCTTTTGTACTCCGGACGGGACTCGAACCCGTGCTACCACCGTGAAAGGGTGGCGACCTAACCGCTAGTCGACCGGAGCAAATACGGACCGGCCGGCAGCGCTACCTCGTGGGTCGCGACAGGTTCCGGCCGGTCAGTTGCGCTTTCGCGCATTAGGGGGACCGCAAGATACGTCGAATCGGGGCGTTTGTACAACGTTGCCACAGATTTTAACGTATTCCGGTCCCGCGCGCATGTCCAAGAGGTCGGGTGGGCGCCGCCGGCCGCCCATGGGCCGGTCGACGACGCCCGCTGATCGACGGACTCAGGGACAATCTCCCCGGTCGTCCTTGAATCCGTCCCCCCGTGTTCTAGTTCTAGTGTCCCCCTTCCTTGCAGCAGTCGGGAAGCGCGTCGTAGGCGGCGGCATCACGCTGCACCGATTCGGTGCTGTAGCCGGCATGCGCGATCGCCGTCTCCAGCTCCTTCTTCACATCCGCCGTATTGTTCGAAACTTTCACGAATACCGACTTGTTGTCTACATCGACGTCGACCTTCTGGTAGGCGGGAACCGCGGCGACAGCCTTGCTGATCGTCTTGGCGCACGATTCGCACTGCATCGTCGGCACCGCGATCTTGATCACGTTCGGATCGTTCGTGTTCTCTATCCGTGCCGTCGCCTCCTTCGCCGCTCCGTCGCCGGCAGTGTCGCCTGCGGGGGCAGCCTTCTCGTCGGAGCAGGCGCCGAGAACCAGCGCAAGGGCGAACAGCGCCCCGGTCAACAACTTCTTCACGATGAGTATTCTCCTGAATGATTGAGTAAGTTCCGAGCGGTCCGGATTATACGGTCCGCCGGTCGTTGACGGATTCATATCTTCGCGGTGCATGCCGCGAACGCCCGATCAGGACTCCGGACCCGAACGTCCGATCTCCGGATTCCGAATCCGTCGCCCAGAGGAAATTTCGAGTGGAGGGACGAACTACCGAAGCGTATGTTTGATCATCCCCGATCCATCCGAACTCCATGTTCGCAATCCATATTACGATATTGATATCAAGGAGCACACGGCCATGCCTGAGATCATACGCGTCCTGACGGACGATCAGGGGACGATCACCCACCTGGTGACCGACGAGGAAGAACGCCTCTCCAGCGCGGAACTGGCGGCAGCCCTCGATCAGGGGAAGGACTATTATGTCACGTTCGGAGATGATCTCCGTTACACCATCACCATGGTCGCCGAGGACGGACGTCTGGAACCGACCGTGGACGATGCCGACGGAGTCCACTCGATCTGGGACCTTCCGCAGGAGGAAGACCCGGCCGAGGAGGAGATCGAGGAGATGTTCGACGAGATGTCCCGTATGGGAGAGTTCGATGAAGACAACTTCGACGGCCCCGACAGGAATGAGAAAGACGTGGAAGGAATGCTGTGAAGGTCTTCCGCCGTCGCTTCCGTCCCAGACCGCTGACGACCCGCCGAAAGGTGGCCCTGATCGTGGCCGTCGCGCTCCCGGTGGCGCTGATTTTCACCTTCAGCAGCCGCGGCCTGATGCGACGCCTTCAGCTTGAAATGGAGGCGGACGAGCTTCGGCAGGAGGTCTACCATCAGCGCGCCGTCGGCGATTCGCTCCGACTGGAGATCCGTACCATGCAGGAAGATACGGCCGCCATCGAACGCCTGGCCCGCGAACGCTACGGCATGGCGCGCAAGGGTGAAACCATCTACAGGGTCCAGGAATGAGCCAGGGACGGCTTGCCGTCGGCGTGGATGTCGGAGGAACCTCCATCAAGTTCGGCGCCGTACGCGACGACGATACGGTCGTCGTGGAACGCCTTACACTCCCGACCGATGCCGAGCAGGGAGTGGAGAGAGTCTTCGCGCGGATCGCCGAGGGAGTCAACCACCTTCTCGAACTTCTTCCGGATCGCGTCACGGCCGTCGGCCTGGGCGTGCCGGGGGTGGCGAATCCTCGGGGAGAAATATCGTATCCGCCGAACTTCCCGGGGTGGGAGGTGGTCCCCGTGGCCGACAGACTGCGGCCGCTTCTGAAGGCCGACGTCCCGATCGCAGTGGAGAACGACGCCAACGTCGCGGCATTCGCCGAGGCGCGCGCGCCGGGCTGCACCGATCGGGATTTTCTCTTCGTGACCCTGGGGACGGGAGTGGGGGGATGTATCATCAGCGACGGACAGATCTGGCGCGGCGCCACCGGAGGCGCGGGAGAAGTGGGGCATATCTCCATCGACCTGAACGGCCATCTCTGCAACTGCGGGTCGCGAGGGTGCATCGAGGCATATCTCGGTCAGCGATATCTTACGGCCCATGCAGCGCAACGCCTGGTACGGTTTCCGGAATCGCTGCTGAACGATATGATGCGCGACGGCGCCGAGCTCGATCCCAGACTGATCAACCATGCGGCGGAATCGGGAGACAGGTTCTCGCAGGATTTTCTGAGAGAGATGGGGGAGATCCTGGGGGGAGGCCTTGCCTCGGCGCTGAACCTGTGCGATCTGCACCTGGTAATCGTCGGAGGGGGGATGGCGGGCGCCGAACGATGGCTGATCGACCCCGCACGCCGCGCCCTGCGGGGCCGCCTGCTGAAATCGGTATCGCACGACGTTGAACTGCGCGCAGCCCGCTATCAGAACGATGCCGGCATCATCGGAGCCGCCCTGCTGGGGCTGGAAGCGGCGGGATGATCGGCGGACGGCAGGACGACGACATGTCGGACTATCTCTCTTCAAGCCCTGAAAGGGCGTGCCCTTTGTAGCACCGGGCCATTCTACAATTCTTCAAGCGCCGAAGGTGCGTACCATTTGCTTCCTTATCGATGGTGGAAGGAAGAATGGTACGCACCTTCGGCGCTTAAAGATTAGAATATCGCACAGGGCTACAAATGGGCGCTCCCTTCGGGAGCCGATATATGGTCGATGTCCGGCATTGCCGTTACTCGCCGGAATGGGCGAGGCTCGATCCCATCCTTACCTCTTTACCGGCATGACCGTCAACGCCCGGCATCATCTCTTTTTATCGGCATAAGCTTCCGCCCCCGCATCACATCATTGTTGTGCGGAGAGATCATCCCTACTTCATCAGCATCATGCTCTTCGTCCGGCTCCACTCTCCGGAGGTCAGTCTGTAGTAATAGAGGCCGGAAGGGAAGGGGGAGGCATCCCATGTCAGCTCGTAGCGGCCGGCGCCGAGCTGCTGGTCGATCAGCGTGGCGACCTTTCGTCCGCCGGCGTCGAAGATGATCAGCGTGGTCGGACCCTCCAGGCCCACCGAGAAATTGATGGTCGTGGTCGGGTTGAAGGGGTTCGGCTTGTTCTGGTCGAGCGTGTAGTCGACGTCGCTCATCTCGATCAGCCGCAGGTTCAGGGCACATATCGTATCGAGCCGAATGGAGCCCGGGGTCGAGACGATGGTCGCGCATCCGAGTCCCTCGACCGACACCTCCAGCTCGAGCGCCGACGTGTCGATCGATCCCAGGAACCCGAATACGGAGAGATCGACGAGCCGCCCGGTCGTATCGAGAACGACTCCCGGCGTCGAACGGAACGTGGCCAGGAACTCCCCCTTGCGGATGTCGTTGAGGATGTTATCGACGGCCCATCCCTCCAGCAATGTCCCCTCCAGACTCACCGAGCGGGCCCTGAGCATTCCGGCGTTGTATCGTACCCGGATCGTTATCTCGCCGTTCGGCACGGCCCCCAGCGGGTCGTCCAGCACGATCGGGATCTTCATGGAATCACCCGATGCGATATGATACCCCCGCTCGATATGCGCCCGCACGATCGACGGCACACGGTTGACCGCCACCGTCACCGTGTCGTACGAAACACATCCCTCCACGCTCGTCCCCCGGACAACATAGGTCGTAGTGGAATCGGGACGCGCGTGGGTCTCGGGACAGGAGGGACAGTCGAGCCCCTTCGCCGGACTCCACGCATAGTCGGCGGCGCCCGACGCGCGGAGCGTCGCAACGCCGTCGAAGCAGATGATCGTGTCGCTCCCGGCCGATATCGGCGGCCTGGGAAGGACCGTGACGGTGACCGTGTCGGTGCTGCCGCAGCTCCCGGAGGAAGTCACCGTGTAGAGAGTGGTGACGGATGGATAGGCCTTCGGGTCGGGACAGTCGGTGCAGGAGAGTCCTATGGAGGGACTCCACCTGAAGGGAGCCGGGCCCTCCGCCCGCAACTGTATCGTATCGCCCGCGCAGAGATTCTGTGAAAGTCCCGCGTCGACCGCCTCGCCGGGAGCTATCGTCACCGTCACCTTCGCGCTGTCGCGGCATCCGGTGGGCCCGGTCACGGTCACCGTGTAGGTGGTGGTGGCCGATGGGGTAGCCGTCGGAGAGGCGCAGGTGGAGCAGTCGAGCCCCTCGATCGGCGTCCACTCGTATCTGTCCCCCCCCGATGCGCTCAGTTGTGCCGAGCCGCCCGGACAGATAGTCGTATCACGAGAGATAGTGATGATCGGCGCGGGGTCCACCGTGACGGTGACGAACGCCGTGTCGGTCCCGCGGCAGCCTGCGTCACCCATGACAATGACACGATATATCGTGGTCGTCGTCGGCCGCGCCACGGTGTTCTGACACTCGGTGCAGCTCAACCCCGTGGAGGGACTCCAGGAATATCGTATCCCGCCCCCCGCGCTGAGCACCGTGGTATCCCCCTCGCAGATCCTGCTGTCCGGACTGACGGCGGCGACCGGCTGGTCCACCACGACCACCACGACCGAATCGATCCCCGTGCAGCCGTTGATGTCGGTCACGGTGACGTAATACTTCGTCGTCTCGGTGGGGGAGGCGAAGGGGTTGGAACAATCGGTGCAGTTCAGCCCGATGTCGGGAGCCCAGGAGAACTTCACTCCCCCTCTCGCCAGAAGCTGCACGCTGCCGCCGATGCAGACCCTGCCGCTGTCCCCGGCATCCGCCGGCACGCCGGTCGGGTCCGGCACCACGACCTCTCTGATGATCGAATCGAGCGGACATCCCGTCACCAGCTTGACGTTGTAGGTCCCCGGCGACGCATACTGATGTCTGGGGTTCTGTTCCTCCGATACATGCCCGTCGCCGAACTCCCACCGCACCCCGGAAGGCCCCGCCGCGTCGTCCCAGACACAGACCTCGGAACTGTTCCTGAACGATATGATTCCGCAGACGGTGGTGTCGTACGTGAAGGCGACGCGCACCATCGGCTTCATCCGGAAGATGATCGGCTGATCTTCCTCCTCATGTTTGAACGTGTTCTCCTTGGCCGGCTGGAACGCGCCGGGGGTGGTGGGGAAGTTGGGGGAATGGCTCGTGCCGCCGACCACCACCTCCACCGCGCACGAGTCCCCGAGCACGGCGATCTGCGCGTTGTCGAACGGAGTGTTGCCGCCGTAGTCGTTATTGTATCCCCCTATGAACGTGGAGAACCTGAGGGTGCCGAAGTCCCGACTGAGCGACGTCACGAAGAGATCGTATCCGCCGTTGTGCGATCTGTCGAACGCGCAGGAGGTCACGGGGAAATCCTGCGACAATGTGCTCCCCACGATATAAATGTTCTCCTGTGGATCGAGCGCCAGTCCCTCCACATAATCGTGACCCAGAGCGCCGCCGAGATAGGTGGAGGCGAGGACCGTGCTGCCGTCGAAGCTGAGACGGGTCACGAACCCGTCGAACGCAGGCTCGAGCGTCGGCCTGATGTTGTAGCTGAGATCGTACCCTCCGGCACGCACCGGGAAGTTGGCCGATGTGGTGGAGCCGCCGATGATCGCCTCGCCGGCCGCGTTCAGAATGATCCTCCGTCCGATATCTCCCCGCGTCCCGCCGAGATATGTCGAATAGCCGAGATAGCTTCCGTCGAACCCGAGCTTGAAGACCACCGCATTGGAGTCCCCCAGCATGATATCCTGATAGGCGCCGGGGGTAACGGGGAAGTCGTTGGAAAGAGTATATCCCGTCACGAACGATTCACCCGACCCGTTGATCGTGATGTCGATACCGAAATCGTAGTGCCGTCCCCCGATCAGCGTCCCGAACCCGATCGACTGGCCGTCCGGTGTCACGTTCACCACGAAGATATCCTCCGCGCCGGCCACGCGCGGGCCGATCACGCCGGGGGTCGTGGGGAAGTCGTCGGAGGAGGTGGACCCCGTGATGTAAAGCACCCCCCCTTCGCCCAGAGCCGCCTGCCCCGGGTAGTCGTACCCATCGCCGCCGATATAGGTCGAGTAGACCAGCGTGGAACCGTCGTCGGTCATGCGGAACGCGAAGACGTCGGTATAGCCGTGGTAGGTTCGGTCGAACGCGGTCAGAGTCGTCGGGAAATCCCAGCTCCAGGTATATCCGCTTACGAAGACTCCTCCGCTCGGGGCGATGTCGATGCTTCGCGCGTCGTCGTTCCCCTCGCCGCCGATATAGGTGGCCCAGACGAGCCCCGACCCGTCGGCGTTCAGTTTGAAGACGACGGCGTCGGCAAACCCGCCCGCCGGCAGATTGCGGAAGGTGCCGGGGGTAACGGGGAAACGCATCGTGTACCATCCCGTGCCGTAGACGAACCCCCGGCTGTCCACCGCTATATCGCGGAGGTATCCTTCGTAGCCGCGGCCGTCGAACTCGCTGCTGCTTCCTCCGATATATGTGGACCAGGCGAGCGTCACCGGATCGATGACCAGCGGAAGATCGCGACGGTACTCCCCGGCCCGGAACCCGTACGTGGAATCGTTCAGCAGGATGTAGCGGACATCCACCTCCTCCCTCTTCCCGTCGATCTCCTGGTAGGCGTAGGGAGTCCGCTCGATCACCGTCCCCCACTCCGTACCGATCTCCAGCTCTCCCCGATCGTTGATCCCCAGCCCCGTGATCCCGTCGCACGCCATCCGGATATCGCTCATCTCGGCGCCGGGTCGGAGGATATAGTCGTACTTCAGGGAGTGCGCGGCCCCATAATATCGAAGATCGATATCCTTGTAGAGTTCACGATAGAGAAGTGATGAATAATCGGAGGAGGTGATTCCCCGTGCGTTCCCGGAGCCGAAGAAATGCGCCTTCGACGGCATCTCTCCCTCGGCCATGACCTCGACATCCCGACGCGCCCCCTCGAAACGGACGTTCCAGACCATGAAGTCCGCCTCGACCTCGGCGACGTTCGGAGCGGGCTCCGCGTCGCGCGGCGCGCCACCGTCCCGGGTGAGGCGCGCCACGCCGAAGCTGATGCGATCGCGGAGAAATGTTATCTGCGCCCCCGATGCGCTTCCACGGAAGAGCACCGGCTTCTCCCACTGCCCCCGGTTTTCCCGAAAGAGAATCGGGAGCTCGTCAAGGGCTCTGGAAACACGGCGACGAAGGGACCCGTCGATCGAATCGACATCGGGTCCGGCGATAAGCCGCGAAGGAAGAGAAAACAGTACGGCAAGAAGTACGACGAACAGGAGCGGAAGCCGTGCTGCACCTGACCTGTCTATGGGGCGAGTCGATGAGGACCGTGAGGAACGGAGTAACGGATGATTCATATCGCAGCGCCATGACGTGCATCGGGTATCGGTTTCGCGCGAATGCGCGTTCACATGCGTGCAACTCTCATGCCACCGGGGGGCACCTCCCGCGGAGCCCTATAGTACGACATCCGCCGCTCGAATGCTAGTGGTGAAATAGAGGGAAGGCCGGAGCGAAAGGGGAGGAAGGGGACGACCGATACGGCCGTCCCCTTCGACGGGATCTTCCATCCCACCCATATTCATCGTACTCTCACATATCCATCGTCGAACCGTTCTCCTGCGGAAATCCTCCTATCGGACGATCTGCATGCTCCTGCTGCGCACCTGGGTCGGGGTCTCCAGCACGTAGAAGTAGGTCCCCGGCGTGAGCTGCGTCGCGTCGAAGGTCATCGAGTAGCTCCCCACTCCATATTCCCCTTCGAGGAGCGTCGCGACATTCCGGCCGGAGGCGTCGTTCACCGTCAGGCGCGTGCGGCCGGCCTCGACCAGATCGAACTCGATCTGAGTGGAGCCGGAGACGGGGTTGGGATGATTCTGCTTCAGCCTGATCGCCCCTCCCGTCAGGAAGTATCTCGGATCCTGATCCAGGCAGGGGATCTCCAGCGTGAACCGTCCCGGCGTCTCCGTCAGTACCGCCCGTCCTCCGATCGCCGTCGACTTCTCGAACATGATCGCCGTCGTGGAATCGCTCCCGAGCGCCGCGCGGAACCGGAGCACCGCCACGGCCGATTTGCCTGTGATCGGCAGCGACACAGGTATCACGCGATACGATCCTTCAACCGTGCCGATCGGTGTTCCATCCACCGGATAGAGGATGCTTGCGTCGATCCGCACAAGAGTGGCAATCTCGCGGACTCCGGCGTCTGCCAGCAGATCCGCCCCCTCGACCGTCACCGGCACCTCAACGATCTGGCCGGGAGCGGCGCGCAGTTCCGGAGCGCTGATCGCGGCGGCGACCGGGCCACGCACGCTTGCACGGCAGGCGATCGGCGACGTGGTGCCGCAACCGTTCTCGCTGAGCGCCAGCGTCTCCTCGATCACCGCGCCGTCGGCCGCGCCGTTGAATCGCACGACGATCCGGGAGGTCTCACCCGGCATTGTCCTGGCCGGTGTGATGCTCTCGATCGTGAACTGCCGCCCCGCAATCGGCGCGTTCCACTCCAGCGGAGCCGTGCCGGTGTTCGTCAGCGTCAGCACGGTCGTCGAGACCTGATCGGCGGGGACGCCGTCGAACGAGACGACGGGGGAGGAGAGGCTGAATCCGACCGAATCCTTACGACCGCTCAGCGGAACGGTGATCGCCCCCGCGGAGCCGACAGAGTTCGACTCCAGAGCGAGCGAAGCGGACTTCACGCCGGCGGAGGCAGGCGCGAAATGAACGGTCAGCGTTCCGATGGAACGGGGCTCGATGACGAGCGGAGAGAGAAGCTCCTGCGAGATGAACGACGCGGCGTCCGGACCCGACACCACGGCTCGCGTTACGATAAGATCGCCGTTGCCGCCGTTGTAGATCTCCACCACGCCCGGCTCGGCCGGGGCGCAGGGACCGGCCGCGATATCGACAGCCGGGCCGATCGGCTGCATGGCGGCGCCGACCCCTTCACCGAAGAGCGTCGTCGTCGCGGGACGGAGAGCGCCGGTATAGTTGAAGGCGATACGTCCGCTGGTCCGTCCGACGAATCGCGGAGCGAACCGGAGCGCCATGCTCTTCGAACCTCCCGGAGCGATCGTGAACTGAAGGTTCTTGTCGAGCGGCATGAAGCTCGTCACGTCGGGTCCGAGCTGGGTGATACCGGTCACCGTGACGGTCGTCGTGCCGACGTTGCGGAGCAGCACCTGCACCGTCGTGTCGCGGGTTCCGCCGACCGCCGTCCTGCCGAAGTCCACGGTCGTCGCAACGACCTCGATCGCCGGCTGCACGCCGGTTCCGGTCAGTCGCATCGCATCGCGAAGCTCTCCGGCGGTCGAGACCATCGTGAGGCTTGCGTTGCGGGGCCCGGCCGTCGTCGGCGTGAAGGCGATCAGCAGGTCGCGGCTCTCGCCCGGCTGGAGCGTTCCCGGCTCACCGCCGGCGACCAGCGCAAAGTCCTTCATATCTCCCGAGGCGATATCGATACGCGAGATTCGGACCGGGGCGACGCCGTCGTTGCGGATGCTCCCCTTCAGCAGCGAATCACGAATCGCTCCGATCGCGACCTTTCCCATGTCGACGGAGGAGGGAGCAACGGCGATGCGCGGGGCGACGATCGACCAGGTGAAGTCGGAGCGGTCGGTCTCTCCCGGAATCAGATCGAGCTCCCAGAGCTTCGCGGTGCGATCGACGCTCGCGGTGACCGCGCGGCGGCCGTCCGGGCTGATGTAGGCGGCGCGGACCTCCTTCTCATGTCCTTCCAGCGTCCTGACGATCGCCCCGGTCGTCAGATCCCAGATCTTCGCCGTGTGGTCCCAGCTCGCCGTGATCGCATGAGTTCCCCCTGTCGTGAAGGAGACCGTGGAGAGTTTCGCCTCGTGTCCCTTCAGGGTCATGAGGAGATCGCCGCTCGTCACATCCCACACCTTCGCGATGCCGTCGGCGCCGCCGGTGATCAGGTGTCCGCCGTCGCGGCTGAACGCCACGGTCACGGCTCCACCCGGGTGGGCCGTGATGGTTCGGAACCCCTTCCCCGTCACGGGGTTCCAGAATCGCACGGCGCCGTCCTCTGCGGCGGTCACGACAACGTCTCCGTCGGGGCTGTAGACGGCATCCTGGACGGCGCCGGCATGCCCGGAGAGCGTGAGGAGGATCGCCCCCGAGGCCAGATCCCAAATACGGGCAACGTTATCGTAACCGCCGGAGACGACCATCCGCTTCCCGTCGGGGCTGAACCGCGCGGTCGGGGTTCCACCCTTGCCGACAGGGAGATAGCGATGGATGAGGGCGCCCGTATTGATATCCCAGACGCCGATGTTCCCCCCCGCGTCCGCCGCCATGAGCCTGTTGCCGTCGGGGCTGTACTCGATCGTGTTGATCCAGCTGAAGCCCTGAACCGCCGTCACCAGCGCGCCGGTCTCACTGTTCCAGACCCGCACCAGCGACTCGCCGTACGATCCGGTCGCCACGCGGCTTCCGTCGCGGTTGAACGCCGCCGTCGTCACCCAGTGTCCATGCTCCGGCAGCGTCGTGACCGTGCCGGCGCGCGGGTTCTTCTCGGCGATCCTGATAACGCGGGCCAGGCATTCCGTGCCGACGACTCCCGGCACCGTCCAGTGATACCGGAGTCCGGAGGCCTTGTCGGTCACGAGCCGCCACGTCCTTCCGTGATCAATGCTGTACTCCAGACGAACGGAGTCGGCGGCAAGAATTCCATCCCATTTTATATCGGCTTCCGATCCCGCCGTCAGACTCTCCCCCCCGTTGGGGTAGAGGAGCCGAAGCGAGCGGGCGTCGAGTCCGTTCCCGACCGAGCCGGCGGCGGCCTGGATGATCTTCTCGCCGCAGGCGTCACTTTCGATCTGGAAGCGGGCGACCCTGTAGCTGGAGTCGGCGGCCTTGTAGCTGAGAGGAATCGTGACGCTCTCTCCCTCCCTGATCGTGAAACCATTCTCGCGGCCGTTGAGCTCGAACGAGAAATGCGGATCGTCGACCGATATGCGGGTGATCGCGATCGCACGGTTGAGAGCGGTCAGCGTCACATTCTCGGTTCCGGCGGCGACGTAGCCGAAGCTGACGCCGGGAGGATCGATCTTCAGACCCGGCACGGAGATCTCCGGCGCCGTATAGAGTGCCGAGGCGGTAAGGTTGAGCGAAGGGACCGTCACGATCACGTTCCGGACGGCGTCGCAGGAGAGATCGCTCCGCCACTCGATGACGTTCGGCGCCTGCTGCTCTTCCATGACGATACGGCTCAGAACGGCGCGGGCTCCCTCGGCCGTGACGATATTCTCATGAACACGCCCGCCTGTGCGCTCGGCGATCCTGCCGAAGAGACCGTAGGGATCGCCGGCATGGAGCAGAACCGGATATATCGCGATGTTTCTTTCCACGGCTTCGCGGACGATGCGCGCGGTGTCGAGGTCGGTAAGAGGAGAGTGGAGATCGGTGACGAGGATGAGAATCTTGCGTCCCGAGCGGGCGGAGATAAAGGGGATGCCTCCCGCATTCTTCTCGAAGAAGATCGACTGCATCAGCGTTCCCTCGGCCGGCTTCAGGCGTGCGACGGCCTCCTGCGCGGAACGGCGGTCGCCCGTAAGATCGTGTACTATATATGGTGTGTCGTCATGGGAGGTGATGCCGATCTCATTACGAGGCATCCCGAGCGAACCGATCGCTCCCTGAACCGCCGCGGCGGCAAGATCCGCATGTCGACGGGCATCGACCATCACTCCCACGGAGAGCGAGGCTCCCGTCGAGCGCTTCGCGACGGAGACGCCGCTGACGCTGCGGGATATGCCGGACTCGGTCAGATTGATATCGCTGGAAGAAAGGCCGGTGATCTGGATTCCGTCAGGGCCGAGCGCATTGAACTTCGCCCGGATGATCGGGAAGGCTGAAGGATCTATCTCATAAAGCGACACCGCACTCTGCGCAGACACGTTCCCGGCGGCAATGCCGACCAGGAAGACAACAACGAATATGTAACGTAGCAACTGGTACATGTGCTGACCCCGTTCATACGGTAGATCGATACACTGTACCTCCTCCCTGCGTCAATAATAGGGCATTGGTGTTCCAATGTCCATAGGTAGTATCCCGGATTCCGGCGTGTTATCCAATATTCTCAGTTCAAGCTGCGCTTTAAGTAGAGGCCTCGGCAGAGTAGACTTTTCAAGCCGTTAGATCGATATTTCGCTAGTGATACTGCGCTGAGGGTATGAAAAAAAGGAATGTTTTTTCAGAATGATGGATATGACCATGCGGTGAAATCGACCCGGCCCGGATGTTTTCCGGGGCTTCACGACTGTTGCGCGGAGCGCGATGACGTCACGATACTCCGGGATCGAGCATAGTACGATAGGATGCTCTATATCTCTTTATGATCGATCGTCAGGAGATAGTGAGCCTCGTCGGTGAAGACGCCGTCATGCTGGAGAGCGCGCGGCTCGTATCCCCACCGAACAAATCCGGCACGCTCGTAGAGTCTGGTGGCCGCCTCGGCGACCATCGTGACGCTCAGATGAAGAGCCTCGACGTCGCTCCATCTTCCGGCATACCCGATCACCCCGTCGAGCAGCGCGCGCCCGGCGCCTCTGCCGCGCGCCCGTTCCGTCACGTACATTCCCCAGATCACCGCCTTGTGGCGCTGCTTGATCCTGGCCGTACGAACCACGCCGACCATCCCCACAAGATCCTCTCCGTCGAAACAGCCGAAGACCGCCTGCTGGTCGACGTCGCCGAGAGCGGTCTGCACGAACTCCAGAGAGAGACCGCGATCCTCCTCCGGAGTGGCGCCGAACGAGAGAGGGTCGGCATGCAATGCCTCGCGACGCAGCTCCACCAGAAGGGGAGCGTCCTCGGGATGCAGCTGTCGGACGGTATAAGGGGATGTCGTTTCCATCGGTCTATGATAAAGGTGAAATCCTGGTTGCTCAGGTTTTGCGGATCGGCTGTCTCAGCACCGTCCTGAGTCGTGAGGGGGCCGTGCGCCGGGGATCGCTCAGATAGATCTCGTGGTGCCTGCCATTCTCCACGTATCCGTTCTCCGGTATCCATTCGTTGTGGAGACGGGCCAGGACCGGACCTTCATCGTCATACGATCCTCTATGGAGAATCTGGACCGACCTTCCCTCGTCGAGACGTTCCATTCTCATGGACGCGAGGGCGGGGAGATCCTTCTTTCCGGCAGCCTCCCTGACCGCGCGTTCGTAGATCTCGACGGTGATCCGGTCGGGGACCATGATCATCATCGTCCAGTCCCATCTGCTCTTGTCGCGCATGTCGGTGAAGACTCTGTGATCGTCGGCCCACCAGAGTCCTTCCAGAGGAGGGATCACGTAATCGCGTTCAAGCTCCCGTTTGCTTATGAACTTCATCCCGTACGACACGGCATAGAGCGCCTCGACCGCCTGCGAATATGCCACCGCCGTGTTGGGATCGCCGTGTCCGTCGACCATCACGAAGTTCATGGAGGGAACATCCACCACACTGAACTCTCCGGCGGAGGGATGATAGAGATGCCTGAGCTCCTTGCCGAAATCGGTTTTCGTCATGAGAGTCGCTTCGGGTTACGGGATCGGAGGTTCGGTCGGGTATCGAACCGCAGTTCGAAAAATAAGATGGAGGGAGGAATAGATTGCGCCGATCGTCCGGGTGTGAGATATCCTCATGTGGAATTTCCGGGTCGTGCAAAAAAAAATCCTCGCGGGTCTGTCCGCGAGGATCCGGGGGGTAGTGAGTCGCGTCTGTCGCGCCTCAGCTTGTGGGCTCCTGTACCTGTCAATCTTCTTCGTTGTCGCCGCGTAGCGGCGTCCCAGCCTTAGTTGGAGTAGACGGCGCTGACGGTGAAGGTTCCGCTGTAGCTGCCGCGCTGC
>CBINGZ010000068.1:0-17514 GCA_966250335.1 uncultured bacterium
ACCTGTGCCGATCATGATGTCGATACGATAATCCTCCATCGCCGAATAGAGGAACTCCTCCACCACGGGACTGAGGCGATGGATCTCATCGATGAAGAGGACGTCGCCGTGGCTCAGTCCGGTGAGGAGACCGGCCAGATCGCCCGGTTTCTCCAGCACGGGGCCGGAGGTGGTCTTGATGTCGGCCCTCATCTCGCGGGCGATGATATGGCTCAACGTCGTCTTGCCGAGCCCCGGAGGGCCGGTGAAGAGGACGTGATCGAGCGCCTCCCCGCGCATTTTTGCCGCCGCGATAAAGACCCCGAGGTTGTCGACCACCTTCTGCTGGCCGACGAACTCGGTAAACCCCGCCGGCCGGAGCGCCGCCTCCACCTCCGACTCGATCGGCGCGATCTTCTCCGACGACGTGGTTCTCGTTCCGCGATTCTTCGCGTTCTCCTGTTTCATATATCGGTCTGTCGAATGATGTCGTATTGATCGCAGGGGGATATTCACCCCCTTCCGGGGCACCCCGCGCTTCGCATGAAGATGCCGCCGCGCAGTTGCATTCATGACGTTTGTTGCCGCTCCCCATTGGCCGCCCCGGAGGTTCCGTGGCTACAAATTGGTGCTCCCTTCGGGAGCCATCTTCGGGAGACAGCGGTGACTCCGCAGCCAGGAAGAATGGGCCGCCCCTTCAGGGCTTCATACCGGTGCGCTGCTCTCTTCAGGAGCAATACGACGACCGACATTCATGCGGCAGGATTCACTATCCGCCGATCACGCCCCCATCTCCCGCTTCAATAGCCCCGAAGGGGCGAACCATGTGTAGCCGCGGACGTCCTTACGGTTTTTCTTGAGCGCCGAAGGTGCGCACCATTCTTCCTCCGCGAAACGCCCGTCATCATCGGTCGAACCGGTTTCTCCCGGAACAATGCCGGAGGAGACCGGAATGTGACATCCCCCCGAACTCCCTGTTCTCAGAACTGATTGACCAGCCCGATGAAGACCTTTCCCGTCTCGAAAGTATCCCCCTCCCCCAGCGCGAACGAGATCTTGGCGACGCCGAGCGGCGTGTCGATCTGCGCCCCCACGCCGAAACCGTAGGTCCAGTCGTCGGTCTCCAGGGCGTCGCGCAACGGCGGGGTGCTGTAGTACCCGGCGTCGACGAAGATTGCGGCGAAGGAGTTCTCGGAGAGGATGAACCGGATCTCTCCGCTCCCCCAGAGCCGCCGCGAGGCGCGGATCAGGTTCTCCCGGAGCCCCCGCACCGTCGACTGTCCGCCGAAGTAGTAGAGATCGTTCTCCTCAAGATACTCCCCCGAGACCTGCCCGAAATGAAGACCGCTGGCGAGAACGAACGACCCCGGCAGAGGAAGATAGCTTTCGACGTCGAGATCGACCCGCTGTCGGGTGTCGGAGGTCGGAACCGTGCTGTCGACGCAGGCGGTGCTCCCGCGCAGCTCCTTGCCGCCGTAGGTGTAGCTGGTGGAATACCGCAGACCGGAGACCGGGTTCAGAACGTTCGACCTGCTGTCGTAGATGATGCCGACGGTGGAGGCAAGCGTGCGGCTGTTGAGGAGCTGGCGGGAGCAGTCCCCGGTCGAATCGGCCAGGGGAAGGGTGAAGCCGAGCGTCCCGCCGACCCGGATCGCCCAGGCGTCGGTGAAGCTGTAGAATGCATCGCCCGTGAAGGAGCGCTCCACGTATCCCGTCAGAGCGGGGGTCTCCTCCTCCTGCCGCTGTCTGAAGCCGAACTCGACATCGATCGGGAGCCTGAAGATGAACGGCTCTCCGTATCGCAGCTCGATCTCCTGCGATCCCCTGGTCGGAATATCGAGTCGCGCAGCGATCTTTCTTCCGGCGCCGAACGCGTTCCTGAGGACGACGTTCACGAACCCGGTGAAGACCCCGTTCTCCCCCGGCGCCGTCCCCGGCTGGAACCCGACGACACCGTCGAAGGTGTTGGCGTTCCCCTCGGTCACGGTGATCAGAAGACCGTACTTCCCCTCCTTCGTGCGGTAGAGCCGGGGCTCATCGACCGACGCGTAGAGGTTGAGCCGACGGATTCTCCCCTGCACGTCGTCGGCCAGATCGGGGGTGAAGGTCTGGCCGATCCTGACGCCGGAGGCAAGGGTGATGAGATCACGGCTCCCTTCGCTCCCTGCCACGTCGATCTCGCCGACCACCACGCGATCCCCCGTCACAACCGACACGAGGAGCCCGACCGTCACCGAATCGTCGTCGATCTCCGGATCGACCGATGCGCTCGCAAGAGGATATCCTTCACCCCCAAGCCCGTCCAGAACCGCCGCGACGAACTCCTCGACCTCAACCGTCGAGAAGAACCGCCCCACCATATCACTTGAAGAAAACCCCGAACGGCGAAGAAGAGAATCGACGGAAGAAGGAACGATCCGGGCGTCGGAGACGCGGTATCGCTTCCCTTCGTCGATCACCAGGCGGCGCGCCGAATCGAGCTCGATCGTGGGATTGAGGAATCCGTCGGCCGCATAGGCGCGATAGATGATCCCGACGACCGAATCGCGCGGAGCCGTCCGGGTCAGATCACGGACCCGCTGCGGCGTCAGCCAGCGCGCGCCGATCACGGTATCGACGGGAGATTGAGCCAGCAGAGGGCCGGTCGGAATCTGAAACGAGAGAAGAAGGACGACAAGGATGATGAACGACTGAAGCCCCGGCCGAAGCAGGCCGGCACGCCCCACGGCGACCGGCGCAGGGTCGACCGCGTCGGGAAGATCGGCGCGAGCGATGCGGGTCGACGGAACCCGGAGCTGCAGGGCGTTGATCGGCACGCTGTTACGACGATTCCAGGCTGATCATACCGGCTCTTCCGTTGGAGGCCTCCGTGAGCTGCGCGGAGAACTCGGCCACCTGATCGGTACGAAGCGCCACGATGAAGTTGACGACGTCGTGGAATTCCTCGCGGAAGTTCAGCGCGTAGCGTTCCACGAGCTGACGTACGACACGAAGATCCTCGTACGGCGTGAAGATCCTGAACGAGTCGTTCGGATAGACGGTCCTGACCGGAACCAGATCGAGCACAGCCTGTGTCGTATCGGAGTAGGCGCGGACCAGCCCCCCCACCCCCAGTTTCGTCCCGCCGAAATAGCGGGTGACGATCACGAGCACATCGACCACTCCCCGCTGCTGGAGGAGGAAGAGGATCGGCTTCCCCGCCGACCCGGAGGGCTCGCCGTCGTCGGAGAACCTGTATTCGAGTCCGTCGGGGGCCAGACGGTAGGCGTAGCAGTTGTGGGTGGCGTCCCAGAACTCCTTTCTGACCCGTGCGAGCTCGGCCATCGCCTGCTCCTTCGTCGTCACGGGAACAGCCGTGCCGATGAAGCGCGAACCGCGCACCTTCAGCTCGGAGCGCGTCGGCTCGACAATCACGTTATACGATCCGTCTGAGGACATGCGGTCTGCTTGTTCGTTCCGCCGTTCCGATACGCGGCGACCTGTGAATATAGGGATATCGGGGGCCCCCGCGCACGGAAGAATCGGCCGCGCCTTCCGCCGGGGTCAAGAAGAGCATAAAGACAACTCGATGCAATCCCGTGAGAGGGCGTTCCCGTATCTTCGCGTTCCGGAGCAGCAGAGGAGCCGGAACCTCACCGTTCCCCCGACTCACGACACGCGCTACGGAACACTCACTTGAAAGGGCGCTAACACGCAAGGATGCCACCTGCAGATGAATATCGGAATAACGTGCTATCCGACATACGGTGGGAGCGGCGTTCTCGCTACCGAGCTGGGAAAGGAACTGGCGACGCGCGGACATAAGGTCCACTTCATATCGTATGCACTCCCTTTCCGTCTGAACGGCTTTCACGAGAACATTCTGTTCCATGAGGTCGAACTCCCCGACTACCCTCTCTTCGAGGTCGACCTCTACTCCCTCTCCCTGACGAGCAAGATGGTGGATGTGGTGCTCTATGAGCAACTCGATGTGATCCACGCTCATTACGCCATCCCCCACGCCTCCAGTGCCTACATGGCGAAGCTGATCCTGAACGAGCAGGGAAAGGATATCAAGATCATCACGACGCTTCACGGAACCGACATCACGCTGATAGGACTCGATCCCACGATGCTCCCCCTTGTCAGGTTCTCGATCGAGAAGTCGGACGGGGTGACGGCGGTCAGCCGGTTCCTGAAGGAGAAGACGCTGACGAACTTCACTCTGGACAGGCCGATCGAGGTGATCCCCAACTTCGTGAACACCGAGGAATGGTACCGTCACGACGGGGAGCGGCTGCGCGCCCAGTGGGCTCCGAACGGGGAACCGGTGCTGATGCACGCCAGCAACTTCCGGCCGGTCAAACGGGTGAACGACGTGATCAAGGTCTTCGCACAGGTCAGGAAAAGTATGCCGGCCAAGCTGGTGATGGTCGGCGACGGACCGGACAGGGCCGAGGCCGAACGGCTCTGCCGCGAACTGGAGATCTGTCAGGATGTTCGCTTCCTCGGCAAACAGTCGGCCCTTGTGGAAATCTTTTCCTCGGCAGATCTGTTTCTGATGCCGAGCCAGTCGGAGAGCTTCGGCCTCTCCGCGCTGGAGGCGATGGCGTGCGGACTGCCGGTGCTTTCGAGTTCCGTGGGGGGACTCCCCGAACTGAACGTCCACGGCTCCACCGGATATATCAGCGAGATCGGCGACATCGACAGGATGGCCCGGTACGCGATCGATCTTCTCTCCCAGGAGAAGCGCTACAAGCAGTTCAGCCGCGCGGCGCGGGAACGGGCCGAGAAGCATTTCGCGGCGTCGGATATCGTATCGATGTACGAGGATTATTACAGGCGCGTGGTGGAGGGATGACCTCCCGACGGAGCGTCGTCCCGGCTTTCAACATGAACAGGAATCAGATGGGATCGTTACAGGATATGAATCGGGAAGCGTTGCTGGCAACGGCGGTCGAGGCGGCAAAGAACGCCGGCCGACTGATCAGGGATGCGTTCGGCAAGGAGATGCTCGTCTCCACGAAGGATGACGGAGCCCACAACCTCGTCACCGAGATGGACACGGCCGCCGAGACGCTGATCAAGGAGACGATCCGCTCGGCGTTTCCCGATGCGATCTTTCTGGCGGAGGAGTCGGGAGGCGACCACGACCTGACCGAGCTGACATGGGTCGTCGACCCGATCGACGGAACCGTCAACTACGCGCACGGCATCCCGATCTACTGCGTCTCGATCGCCGCGGTGATCGGGAACGAGCCGGTGGTGGGGGTGATCTACAATCCTAATATGGAGGAGCTCTTCACGGCGGTCGCCGGCGGCGGAGTCCACCTGAACGGGGAGCGGATGCGGGTCAGCGAGAACGACGACCTGGCGAAGGCGGTGCTGGTCACCGGGTTCCCCTACAATGTCGCGGAGAACCCGTACGGGTGTGTCGACAGCTTCGTGAACTTCATCGGGCGCGGTATCCCGGTGCGGCGTCTCGGCTCGGCGGCGCTCGATCTGGCGTACGTGGCGGCCGGACGGTTCGACGGGTACTGGGAGGTGAGGCTGAACGAGTGGGATGTGGCGGCGGGAGTCCTGATGGTGACGGAGGCGGGGGGAAGCGTAACGACCTATTCGCCGGAGCCCTGCCTGAGCTCGATCGTGGTCGACCGACTGCTCGCCACCAACGGAAAGGTTGACGGAGAGATGCTCAAAGTCCTGAAATCTCCTCTTCTTTAACTCTCTTTTCTTCAACTCTGTGTCCTCTGTGACTCCCTGTTTAGTTCTCTGAAGAAAAAATAACAGGGAGCCACAGAGAGCACAGAGTTAAGAGAAGAGAGAGGAGAGTTGAGAGCGGAAGCGATCCAGCTCCTTCTCGGTGAAGCGGTTGCTCTCCATCTCCGGGGTGAAGAGACGGTAGCGGAAGGTGATGAGGGCGAACGGAAGAGGGATCTCCATGCGATCCCAGGAACGGAAGCGGATCGAGCGGCTGCACCTCCATCCCGCGAGCATGAGTTGATGTCCCGATCGTTCGGCGAGGATGAGCGCGCCGGGTCGCGGTTCCCTGTTCGGTCCTCGCGGGCCGTCCGGGGTTATGAGGAGAGTTCTTCCCTCACCCTCACCTCTCTTCCCCAGCACTTCGACGGCACGCTCCAGCGCCTCACGCCCGCCGCGGGAACTCGATCCGCGGATCAGTTCGCCGTAGCCGAGCTGCCCGGTCAGGTAGTCGGCAAGGATCTCGCCGTCGCGGCTGCCGCTGATGAGGGCTCCCCAGCGGCGGTTCCGGAACCTGTACCAGAGGGGGAACATCTGTCCGTGCCAGAATGCAATAACGGCTACGGAGCTCCCCTCGACGATCGGTCGGCAGTCGGAGGGGATCTCCTCACGGATTCTCCAGGTCAGCGAAAGCGTCCGCAGCAGCCGGGGGAGCAGCGCCGCCGTGAGACGATCCTTCAGCCCGCCTCTCATAAATATCGCTCACTGATAAAACGAGCCGCCTCTCCGGCGGCTCCCGGCGCCCCGAGCTGCGTGGAAACCTCCAGAAGATCGGCCTTTATCCTGTCACGATATGCGGAGGGCTCCGCCAGACGCCGAAGCTCCGCGGCAACCTCCTTCACGTCGAGACCGGACTGCACGAACTCCCGCACGATCGGACGCCCCGCCAGGATGTTCGCCATCGCGATCGAATCGACCTTGATGAGACGCTTCGCGATATGATACGAGAGCGGCGACGTCCTGTAGAAGACCGCATACGGCGCCCCGAGCAGCGTCGCCTCGATCGTCGATGTCCCCGATTTCACCAGCGCCGCGTCGGCCGTCGACAACGCCTGGTACGGCCTGGAGACGATCTCGAACCGGAGATCGCCGGCGTGCTCACGCAACGACTCCTCGGAGACCGTCGGCGCACGCTGTATCACATGGCGATATCCCTCCCCCAGCTCCCTCATCACCTCCCGCACGACCGGCATGTGGTGCCTGATCTCATCCGGCCGACTCCCGGGAAGATAGGCGATGACCGGAGGGTTGTGTACGACCGCGCGGTCGAACGGCGCGATCCCAAGCTCGGCGAACGTATCGACCAGCGGATGCCCGAAGAACCGGCTCTCCACCCCGCGCGCGCGGAAATATTCCACCTCGAACGGAAAGGCCACGATAAGGGAATCGACATGCTCCGCCAGAGCCCGCACCCTCCCCTCCTTCCACGCCCACACCTGCGGTGCGATATAGTAGACCACGGGGATCTTCAGCCGCCCCAGCTCGGCCGCCAGCCTCAGGTTGAACCCGGGGTAGTCGACAAGAACCGCGAACAGCGGCCGACGGGATGCGGCCGATTCGACGACATGACGGAAGATGGAACGGAGATGGCGGTAACGGCGGGCGACTTCAAGGAACCCGACCACATTCATCACGGAGGCGTGGAACAGCAGCTCCACCCCGGCTTCGCGGAGACGATCGCCGCCGGTGCCGAAGAAACGGAGCCCGCCGTGCAGACGGCGAAGCTCACGGACGACACGCGCCGCATGAGCGTCGCCCGACGCTTCCCCCGCCACAATCAGGATCTCGGGCTCGGACATCGGATCGGAGTGCGATAATCTAAGAGGAGGTGCGGACTTCGTCAGCGGGAGAGGGGGATCACCCCGCGATCGCTTGAACGGAAGAAGTCGATGATCTCCATGATCTCCGGCGTGTCTCTGAACTGCTCCTCGGCGGCGCGGAGGCCATCCCCCATGTTCATGCCGGACTGATAGATAAGGCGGTACGCGTTTCTGATGGTGGTGATGAACTCCTCCGTGAACCCGCGTCTGCGCAGCCCTATCGTGTTGATGCCGCTGAAGCCGAGCGGCTCGTTGCCGGCGAAGGCGTACGGCGGCACATCCTTCATCACTCTGAACCCGGCGCCGACCATCGCATGCTTTCCGACCCGCTCGAACTGGTGGACGCCGGTCAGTCCGCCGATGATCGCCCAGTCGCCGACCTCGGCATGACCGCCGAGCTGCACGCCGTTGGCAAGGATGACCCGATCCCCGACGATGCAGTCGTGCGCGACGTGGGAGTAGGCCATCAGCAGGCAGTCGGCCCCGACCAGCGTCTGGTTCCGGGCGGTCGTGCCGCGATGGACCGTGGCGTACTCGCGGACCACCGTCCTGTCGCCGATGACGGCCGCCGTCGGTTCGCCGCGGAACTTCAGATCCTGCGGGATCGCCCCGATCGAGGCGCCGGTGTAGATCACGCACTCCCGTCCAATTCTGGCCCCGGAACGAATGTGGGCATGAGCCTGGATATGCGTTCCGTCGCCGATCACGACATCAGGCTCGATCACCACGAACGGATCGATCCGCACCCCTTCTCCGATCGTTGCGTCGCCGTCGACACAGGCAAATGGACTGATCTCTGCGTGAGGCATTATTCTTGATGTTCGTTCAGGATTGACGTTCATGTCCGCTTCAGGTCCGGATCAGGTCTGACGGTTCCCCAGGGCGATCGTCAGATCGGCCTCGGCGACCAGCGCGCCGTCCACCGTGGCGCGTCCCGTCATCATGAAGGTGTTGAATCGCTTCGACCGGAGCGAGACCTCGAACTGGATCTGATCCCCGGGAACGACCGGCTTGCGGAACTTGCAGTTGTTGATCCCCATGAAGTAGGCGAGCTTCCCCCCTTCCGCCGTCAGATGGTTCATCAGGAGCATCCCTCCCGTCTGCGCCATCGCCTCCACGATCAACACCCCTGGCATGATGGGCTGCCCGGGGAAATGCCCGTTGAAGAAGGGTTCGTTGATCGTCACGTTCTTCAGTCCGACGATGGTGCCGGCCTCGGTATCGAGCTCCACGATCCTGTCGACCAGCAGAAAGGGATAGCGGTGCGGCAGGATCTTCATGATGGCGTTGATATCCAGCACGAACTCCCCTTCGCTCTTCAGGTTGAGCCGCTTGAGCATATGCTTCTGCTCGGCCAGCCGCTTGATCTTCCGCGCGAACTCGATGTTGCTGGCGTGTCCCGGCCGGGCCGCCAGGATATGCGCCTTGATCGGTGCGCCGGCGAGCGCCAGATCCCCCAGCATGTCGAGCAGCTTGTGACGCGCCGGCTCGTTGGGGAATCTCATCCTGCCGTTGTTCAGAACGCCGGTGGAGCCGAGCACCACGGAGCCTTCGATCCCGAGACGGGTGGACATCTCATCCACCTCGTTCTGATCGATCTCCTTGTCGACGATCACGATCGCGTTGTCGAGCCGTCCCCCCTTGATCAGCCCCTCGCGCCGGAGCATCTCCACTTCCGTCAGGAAGCAGAAGGTGCGGGCGGGGGCGAACTCGCGGGCGAACTCGGTATGCAGGTTGAAGAGCCCGGAATGCTGCCGGCCGAGAGCGGGGTTCTGGTAGTCGATCATCACCGTCATCCGGAACTCGTCGTTCGGCAGCGCGATGATCTCCACCCCCTTGTCGTCGTTGACGTACTTGACCACCTGGTCGATCACGATCACCTGGCGGGCCGCCTTCTGCTCCACGACCCCGGCCTTCATCAGCGCCTCGGTAAAGGGGAGCGAGCTTCCGTCACCGACGGGGGGTTCGTTCGCCGTCAGTTCGATCCGGCAGTTGTCGATCTCCAGCCCCACGAGCGCCGCCAGGACATGCTCCACGGTATGAACGCTCGCGCCATCCTTGGTAAGTGTCGTGCCTCGGGAGATATCGGTCACCAGATCGACATCGGCGGGGATTTCCGGCGAGGAAGCGAGGTCGGTACGGACAAAGCGGAATCCGTAGTTCTCCGGCGCTGGATGGAAGGTGATCGTCGACTGGTTGCCTGTGTGGAGACCGACCCCGTCGAAGCTGACGGGGTGTGCTATCGTCTGTTGCTGCTGTCTCATGAAGGGATCAGGGATTGATCGGACATTGCAGACCACGAATTTAACGCTTTCCGGTATGCAAGCTTCAGGCGGCGCGGCTCGTTTACAAACAAGTTCATATCGCGTCGCGGCTCCGATCGGTCGAAAAACGAACAGAAGCTGTCCGCCGGGCGGAGGCAGCTTCCGTTCACGATAGTGTTCAGGATGGTACGGAGAAGATTCAGCGGATCACTCCAGGGGATTCCCCTCGGCGGCGCATCTGAGGGCATCCTCAAGCGCCTTGATCCTTGTGCGCAGGTCACGGATCTCCTGCAGGACATCGGGCAACTGGCGCAGCGCCCCCTCCTGCCGGAGCGCCTGAAGGTGCTCCTTGGCGGGATGGCCGAAGTAGCGCCCCGGCTTCCGGATCGACTTGCTGACGCCCGACTGCGGCTCCACGATCACCCGTTCGGCCGTCTCGATATGCCCCACGATCCCGACCTGGCCGGCGATCATGTTCCGCTCGCCGATCCTGGTGCTGCCGGAGATCCCGGTCTGCGCCGCGATGACCGTCTTCCGGCCGATCACGACGTTGTGGGCGACATGAATGAGGTTGTCCAGCTTGACGCCGGCGCAGATGCGGGTCTCCCCCAGTGTCGCGCGGTCGATCGTGACGTTGGAGCCGATCTCCACATCCTCCTCGATCACCACGATACCGATCTGCGGGATCTTCTCCCAGCCGCCATCCTCGCGCGGAGCGAACCCGAAGCCGTCGGCCCCGATGATCGTTCCGGAATGGATGATGACCCGATCCCCCACACGGCAGCCGTTGTAGATCGAGACATGGGAATGGATCGTCGCCTCGCTCCCGATCGTGACGTTCTTCCCAAGGACCGTATGGGGGAAGATGCTGCAGTTGTCGGCCAGAACCGTCCCGCTTCCGATCACCGCGTACGGTCCGATCGAGACGCCGTCGCCGATCCGGACGCCGTCGCCGATGATCGCCGTCGGATGGATGCCCGGTTCCTGCTTCCCGTAGTCGGGGGCGAAATGGCGCAGAACGCGGAGGAATCCCATGTAGGGATCTGCCGTCCGGATATAGGCGATATCCCCCCGCGACGTCGTGAAGTCGTTGTCGACGATCAGCGCCGAGGCGCGTGTGGTCGACTCGAACTTGGCGTACTTGGGGTTCGCAATGAAGGAGACATCTCCGGCGCCGGCCTCCTCTATCTTCTTAACGCCCTCTATCTCCAGGCTGCCGTCACCGACGATCTCTCCACCGATGATCTCTGCAATTTCCGATAGTCGCATGTTCCGGAACGTATTGGTTCTAATGACACACAGGAGCCGATAATCTAACGGGGGCCGGGAAAGATCACGGCGTCCGGCGCCGGAACCGATCGACGAACCACGTTAGAGAGGGCTATTTCGGTTCGGTTCCCTCGTTCGTCACTTCCGACGTCCCCTCGGGCGGGGTCGTGGTCGTCGTCCCCTCGGTCGTCGTCCCCTCGGTCGTCGTCCCCTCGGGTGTCGCTCCTTCTTCTTCGCTCCCGAACGACGGAAGATTCACCTCCACACCATCGAGCCCTTTTTCCAGGAGCTTGTTCGGATCGATCCCGAGGAGCGGCTTCTCTCCCCCCTCGTTGCGGCGGCCGCGGTTGCGCACGGCATCCTCCTCCGACTGGGTCCCCAGGTTCGGGGTCCCGGCGGGATTGAACGTCGCCGAGTCGACATCGACCCCCAGCCTCTTCAGCACGGCGATCGTCAGATCGAACTGGGGATTGGCGACCAGCATCGGCATGCCGCGGCTGCTCTTGTCGAAGACGAAATCGATCTTCTGGGCGCGCGCCTCGTCATTGACGGCAAGCATCACCTTGTCGTAGAGGGGCCCCATGACGGCGGTCTGCTGACGCTCGAACTCGCCGTTGGGTCCGTAGGTGTCGGTGCGGAATGCGGAGAGCTTGGCGCTGAGATCGGCCAGGTTCGCCTCGGCGACCTGCTTCTCCTGAGCGCTCCAGATCAGCCGGTTGCTGGTGATCTCGGCGCTCAGGCGCTTCGCCTCGGTTTCCATCCTCTCGATTTCGCGCATCCATCCCGACTGCATCTCGTTGAGCCTGGAACGCGCGGCTTTCGAGTCCGGCAGGTTGTCGAAGATCGCCTCGCTGGCGATATACCCCACCTTCTGGGCAACGGCGGCGCTTCCTGTCAATGCAAGCAGCGCCGCGCAGGAGCAGATCAGCCGTCGGATCATCATGTTATTTGTTCTCACGGCTTAGGTAATCGAGGACTTTGAACGTAATGTTCGAGTTGTTCTTCTTGTCGATATACATGAACATCGTGCTTTCCATGACGGCGGAGATCTTCTCCTGCTCCGCAACCTTCTCGATCGCCGAGCGGACCTTCTCGCGGATCGGCTGGAGAAGCTGGGCCTGGATCTCGAAGAGCGTTCCCTGCGCTCCCAGACGCTCCTGCTGATACTGCATGAACTGGTCGCGCATGTTGGCGAGAGCGGCCTCCTTCTGAGCCTTCGTTTCGGCGGTCATCGTCGCCTGCTGCTTCTGGTAGGAGTCGAACTCCTGCTGGAACTGGCTCTGGATCGCGCGGAGCGTGTCCTCGAACGACTTACGATGATCGGCGAGCTTTGCTTCGACGGTCTTGAACTCCGGCAGCGACTGAACGATCACGTCCGAATCGACGAAGCCGAGCTTGAACTGCGCGAAGGCGCTGGAGGAGCAGAGCATAAGGATGGCGACGAACAACGCCCTGACGAGGATAGCCGATGGTCTCATGACGGATAGGTATGTTAAGTGTACGATATATGGATATGTGTCTCGAGATCGATCTGAAAGGGCGCACGAATCGCGTTGCGGTTTAACGGAATCGGTCGCCGGGATATGTCGGAATGCGTAACGAACGGGACTACCGTCCGAACTGGAAGTGGAACTGCCAGCCGGAGCGCTCGGAGAGTCCGCCGGCGCTTTCGCTGAAGCTGTCGGCGTCGAACCCGTACGCGTAATCAAAGCCGAGGATACCGACCGGCGGGACCATGACGCGCATGCCGAGACCGGCGGAGCGCTTCAGATCGAACGGATCGACCTGGCTCAGGGCGCCCCAGACGTTCCCGGCCTCCGCGAAGCCGAGTACGAATATAGGAATAGGGTCCATTGCGATGCTGAACCGGAGTTCCGCGGTCAGCTTATTGTACACCTGACCGACCGGAACGTTTCCGGTCGCGACCGGACCGATCGACCTGTCCCGATATCCGCGAAGCGGCACGGCGTTAAGTGACGTGAGCGCCGTCCCTCCCATTGTGTAGAATGCCAGTGGGGGGATGTTCTCGAAGGGGCCGTAATCGTACAGATAGCCGAACTCGCTCCCCAGGAAGAGGACGAGCTGGTTGGACTCGCCGAGCTGGGCGATCGGCGAGAAGAATTCAAGTTTCAGTTCCGGCTTGATGTATTCCGCGTTCCCCAGCCCCGCGATCGTCGTTGAAAGGACGAAGCGGGAGCCGACGGTCGGGAAGACCGGATTGTCGATGCTGGTACGTGAGATCGTCGGCGTGGCGCTGATCTCGTTGCCGTTGCGGTAATAGATGTTCGTGCCGTTGACCTCGTTCCGGAGGAACCGCATCGCCAGATCGACCCGGAAGTAGTCGTCCGGCCAGCGCGGACGCCAGCCCGTGGTCACCGAGAAACCGAGACGCTTCAGCGTGTTCTCGTTCTCGTTGTTGAACGTGGAGAGATCCTGCGTCTGGTAGAAGACGTTCGCCCCGAGCGTGATCGGCTGATCGAAGAGCCACGGCTCGGTCAGGCCGAGCGAGAAGGTGGAGAGATAGCTTCCGAACTCCCAGTTGAAGTTCAGGATCTGCCCGCCGCCGCCGAGCAGAGGCTCCGTGATCGAGAAGTTGTTGAAGGAGAGCCCGAGCATGCCGGTAAGCCCCTGCGAGCTGAGACCGATCGACGCGTTGAACGTGTCGCTGGGACGTTCCTCCACCACGTAGGTGACGTCGACCGATGTGGCGTCGACCGGCTCCACCTTCGGGGCAAGCTTCTCCGGGTTGAAGTAGTTGAGATTGGCGATGCTGCGGAGCGAACGGATCACCGCCGATTTGGAGAAGGTGTCGCCAGGATGCGTGAAGAGCTCGCGGCGGATCACCTTGTCCTTCGTCTTCGTGTTGCCGGTGATCGTGACGTATCGGATCGAGGCGGGATTCCCCTCGGTGATCTTGATGACGACGTCGATCGAATCCCCCGAACGCTGCTCGACGACCTGGGCGTCGAACCGGAGGTACCCGTTGTCCATGTAGAGGGTGCGGAGATCGGTGGTCTCCTCGTTGCCGTTGATGTTCTGCTCCAGGCGGACCTGGTCGTACGGCGTTCCCGGCTCCATGTCGATCCGCTGCTCGATCACCGGAGTCTCGTAGACGCTGTTGCCGGTGATGCTGATGCTGCGGAGGAAGACCTGCTCCCCCTCGTTGACGGTGATCGTGATGTCGGCGCGACCCGAGGCCGGATCGATGGCGATCGAATCCCCCACGACGTCGGCGTTGATGAAGCCGCGCGACCTGTAGTAATCGACGACCTTCTGCTTGTCTCCCTCCAGTTTCGCCTTCTCGAAGGTGGAGGAACGCCAGATCTGCCACCACGACTTCTCCCTGACATCCTCCATCGCCCCTTTCAGATCGGAATCGGAATAGGCGCTGTTCCCGACGAAGTCGATCGTCCCGATCTGCACCTCCGGCCCCTCGTCGATCACGAAGGTGATATCCTCGCGACCGGAGTCGGCCGACGGGGAGCGGCTGGCGGTGATCTTGGTGAAGAGGTATCCCTCCTCGGCGTACTTGTCGCGGATCTTGGTGCGGGAACGGTCGATCTCGTACGGCGCGGCGATATCTCCGCCGCGGACGGTGACCACATCCTCCAGGTCCTTCTCGCTGAACTCGTCGTTGCCGCTGAAGAAGACCGATCCGATCCGCTGATGCTCCTTGACCACGATCACCACCACGGCGCCGTCGGCCGTGAGGTTCTCGTAGAAGATCTCCACGGCGCTGAAGAGCCGGCGTTCCATGAGGTTGCGGATCCCCCTGGCGACGATTTCGCTGCCGGAGGGGATGACATCCCCGATATGAAGGCCGGAGAAGGAGATGATGGCGGCGGCGCTGGAGGTCTGATTCCCCTCTACCCGGATATCTCTGATCCGCAGGCCGGGGTTGTCGGGCTGCTGCGCCGTGGCTACGCTCGACATCATCCCGAGGAGCGATGAGAGGAGCAGGAGTCGCCGCGGGCTGCGGCAGGTTCTATTGGCGCGTAAAAGCATCGAGGATTTTCTGGACGTATGAGCGCTGTGGTCCGTCGGACTCGTTCAACTGTTCGCTTGTCTTGCCGAATCGACGCTCGCGCTGCAGATAGTTGTTCAGGGCCGTGTAGAGATGTTCCCGCCGGAAATCGGGCCAGTAGACCGGGGCCACGTAGATCTCCGAGTAGGCCATCTCCCACAACAGGAAATTGCTGAGCCTCATCTCCCCGCTGGTCCGGATCATCAGATCGGGATCGGGGAGCGACGCCGTCGTGAAATAGGTGCGGAAGAGATCCTCCGTGATATCCTCCGGCGAGAGCTTGCCGCGCCGCACGTCGAGGGCAAGGGTCTGGACCGCGCGCAGGATATCCCAGCGGCCGCTGTAGCTCAGTGCGAGCGTCAGCGTCAGGCCGGTGTTGCCGGAGAGCTTCTCCATGCTGTTATGGAGCTGCTTCTGCACCGGCTTCGGGAGGGCGTTCAACTGCCCTATCGCGTTCAGGCGGACGTTGTTCCGGTTGAGTTCTTCGATCTCGCTCCGCAGGTAGTGGAGCAGCAGCTCCATCAGCACCATCACCTCGGCGCGGGGACGCTTCCAGTTCTCGGTGGAGAAGGCGTAGAGCGTCAGATACGATATATTCAACTGGCCGCACGCCTTCACGATATCGCGGACCGAATCGACCCCGGTGCGGTGGCCGGCGACACGGGCGGCCCCGCGCTCCTTGGCCCACCTGCCGTTGCCGTCCATGATGATCGCGACATGATTCGGCAGGGCGCCCGACTCGATCAGCGAGCGCTGCGTCTGGACGTCCTGCTCCGTTTGTTCATCGTTCCAGCCCAAAGCTTCAATCCCTACGTTATAAGATTCGTAAGAAAGGCGTCGAAACTACCGGTTTGTGACACGAAAAGCAACAACGAGTTGTTCCGATCGGGACCGGTCCCGCGCCGACCATGATATGCCCGACATCCCCAAGTAAACCCCGCCGCACCGGGCGCGACAATGCAAAAAACGAGGGCCGTCGGTCACGATCTCTATGACGATCGATCTGTTGCGATGTTCGGCAAAGAGGTGTAAGTTCATCGCGTCGCCGAACAGATCCACAGATATTCCGGCGCCCTCCTCCCTTCGGTCATCGACGGACTCCGCCCCCCCTTCCGTCGACGGTTCCCTGCGCATATCGTTTCGTATCACGACATATACCTTCAGGGCTCTCCCATGAACAGACGCTCCTTCCTACGATATCGCCGGTCGGACGAGCCGGCCCGACGGTTCGTCGACCGTGCACATCCCCTCGACCTTCATGCAAGGAAGGGGAACGGCGACCGGACCTCGACGCTCGCCGCCGACGGAGGGCTGGCCCCATATACGCCGACGGCCGAAAAGCCGTGGAACCCCCGCCGCGCCGCTCATCTGCTCCGCCGCGCCGGCTTCGGGTTCAACTGGACCGAGCTTCAGGCCGCGCTCGCCTCCACTCCCGCCGCGATCGTCGATCTGCTGCTGGCGGACAGGAACCTGCCAGCCCCGCCCGGCGACTGGACGACCCGAAGCCCGATCTACCCCCAGGACAACGCCGCCCTGGCCCAGTACAACACCTGGCTGCGCCAGACCCAGGAATGGTGGGTCACGAAGATGCTGACGCCGGGGAACATGCTCCGCGAGAAGATGGTCCTCTTCTGGCATAATCATTTCGTGAGCGAGTACACCGTGGTCTACGTGACCCAGTACCTCTTCACCCAGAACCAGCTCTTCAGGAAGTTCGCGTTCGGCGACTTCCGCGAGCTCACCAAACAGGTGACGATCGACAACGCCATGCTGGTTTATCTGGACGGCGCGCTGAGCAAGGTCGGCAACCCCAACGAGAACTACGGCCGCGAACTGCTGGAGCTCTTCACGATCGGTGTCGGCTCCTACGCGAACGGCGACCCGCACTACACCGAACGGGATGTGGTGGAACTCGCCCGCGCCCTGACCGGCTGGACCGTCCCGACGCAGGGGCTGACCAGTCAGTTCGTCTCGGGACGGTTCGACAGCGGCTCCAAGACGATCCTGGGGAAGAGCGCCAACTTCGGCATCCAGGGGCACGGGAGCGAGGATGTGATCGATCATATCTTCAGCGTCCAGGATATCGACCTCAAGCGGAACCGCGCCGCCGTCTTCCTCTGCGAGAAACTCTATATCGAGTTCGTCCACCAGACGCCCGACATGGAGATCGTGGCCGGGATGGCGGAGACGCTGGTGGCGAACAACTGGTCGGTGGCGGCCGTGCTGCGCCAGCTCCTCACCAGCGAGCATTTCTTCGATGAGAACGTGATCGGCGCCAGGATCAAGGGTCCCGCCGACTTCGTCCTCGGCTCGATCCACGCCCTGAACCTGATGGCCCCGATGACGCCGACCGGCGTCGCCGCCGACCGCCCGGAGACCCACGACCCGGTGACCGCCATGTGGTTTCTCTCGCAATGGC
>CBINGZ010000069.1:0-17477 GCA_966250335.1 uncultured bacterium
AACTCGATCACCTCGGTCGACATCATGGAGAACACGATCGTCAGCGGCGATATCGAGGACAACTCGATCACCTCGGTCGATATCCAGAACAACACGATCATGGCGGCCGACATCGCCGACAACGCGATCGAGCTGCGCCACATGGGGGATAATTCCGTATCGTCACCCGAGGTAGTCGACAACAGCATCACCAGCGCCGACATCGCCGACGGAACGATCACGAGCGCCGACATCGGTGCAGGTGTCATCACCGGCACGACGATCGTGGACAACTCGATCACATCCACCCAGATCGAGAACGAGACGATCGTCTCCACCGATATCGGCCCGGATGCGGTCGGTAATTCGGAGCTGGCGGACAACTCGGTCGGTTCGCCGGAGGTGATCGACAACAGCCTGACGGGCGCCGACATCGCCGACGGAAGCATCTCGGCAAGCGATCTTTCGGGCGGCGGCTTCGGCGGCACGACGATCATCGACAACTCGGTCACCTCGGTCGACATCATGGAGAACACGATCGTCAGCGGCGATATCGAAGATAATTCGATCACCTCGGTCGATATCCAGAACAACACGATCGCGGCGGCCGACATCGGCGACGATGCCATCGAGCTTCGCCACATGGCCGATAATTCCGTATCGTCACCCGAGGTAGTCGACAACAGCCTCACCGGCGCCGATATTCAGGACGGATCGATCACCAGCGCCGATATCGCCGACGGAACGATCACGAGCGCCGACCTCGGCGTCGGGATCATTCTGGGCGGGACGATCGCCGATAACTCGATCACATCGACGCAGATTCAGAACGAGACGATCGTCGCCGCCGACATTGCGGCCGATGCCGTCGGCAACGCCGAACTCGCCGATAATTCCGTCGGCTCGGCTGAAGTGATCGACAACAGCCTGACCGCCGCCGACCTTGGTGTCGACGCCGTCGGCAGCGCGGAGATCACAGCGGATGCGGTAGGAAGTTCGGAGATCGCGGATGGGGGCGTCACCCTCGTCGATATCAGCACGACGGGCGCCGCCGACGGACAGGTGCTCACCTACGACGCCGGCGCGGGCGGACTCGTCTGGGCCGACCCGGCCACGACAGGGGGCGGAAGCGGCGTCACCCTTACCCTTCCCCTCTCGATCACCGATACCTCGACGGCAACCGGAATCTCGTTCGAGATCATCAACGCCGGAGGCGACGGAGCAGCGGGCGCGTTCGAGATCTCCGCGGCGGCAAACGTTGATGCGGCGATCGCCGGCACCACGATCGGCACCGGCGCGGCGGCCTCACTCACCCTGAACAATACCTCCAGCACGGCCGATGCTCTCGAGGTTACCAGCAACTCGAACGGCGGCTACGCCGCGAGCGTTGAAGGGACCGGGAACGCGCACGGACTCTACATCGATGCTCCGGGCGACAACGGTCTGGTGATCAACAGCGGACGCGTTATCTTCTCGTATGCCGAGGTAACGGCCGTCCCGACCGTCCTGGGCGGCACCGTCAATCTTCCCGATGATGTGGCGGTGGTCGTCGTCACAGGCTCCACCGGACTCCTTGGACCGACCTACGTCCTCCCGGCGACCGGCACGAACGGACAGAGGCTGATCGTGGTGAATCGCGCCACGAACCTTCTCGGTTCCGCCATCGGCATCAACACCCAGGGGCTGCTCGGGCTCGGCCTTACGCCGCTCGGCGGAAACACGACGGCGGAGTATGTCTGGGTTACGACCCCGGCGGGGAGTGGATGGGTACAGATTTAATACGATGTGATGGAATACGCCGTGGAGGGACCTCTCTCCACGGCGGTTCCCGGCAAGGCCTTCACCGTACGCGCATGGAGGAGAGATGCAAGGATTACCAACCGATAACCTGTCCGGAAGCGAAGGAGCGCACGACGACCATGGGCCGAAACGATGCGTCTCCTGTGGGTCACATGCATATCGTACCGATAGATACTGCGCCCGCTGCGGAGATACGCTCTTCAATGTCTGCCGGGTCTGCGGCGGAACGGTGGAGCATCCGGTGGCGTATTACTGCACCCATTGCGGAGTGGCGCTGGATGCCGGGAGGGGGGCGGCGCAGAGTCGTGGGAAGTTCACCCGCTCATCATTGCTTTCCGGATGGTGAGAGTCCGGGGGGCGCGGAGGCCAGGTTCCTGCCTGGCCTTCTGCTTTTTTGGGGGGAGGGGGAGAGTAAGAATGAGAGTAAGAGTAAGAGTAAGAGAAATAAACAGGGAGTCACAGAGGGCACAGAGTTAGGAAAGAAGAGAGATTGCTTCGCCGGTGGTTAGGGATTCTATGGCGGCGAAGGTGGCGAGGGTTGTGTCGTGGAGGCTTTGGAAGGGGATCGGCATGGGGGTCCCTTTTTTCATGGCGGTCAGGGTTTGTGCCACCTCTTCGGTGTGTCCCTTGTCTCCGCTGAATTTGTCGACCTTCGTCTTGCGGCCGCGGGAGAAGGCGACGCTGGTGAAGTTCTGCATGATCGCCGTCAGGCCGCCGCCGAAGACCTCGAAATATTCCTTCGGGACCGATGCGTCCCCGTTCGCCAGATAGTGGAGCGTGCCGACCGATCCGTCGGAGAAACGTATCGTAATCGATACGTTGTCGGCGTTGCGCTGCTGAGTGTTGGAAGAGCCGACCCCGCACGCGTATACCGAGACCGGACGGGCTCCCCCGGTCATGAACTGCATGCAGTCGATGAAGTGGCATCCCTCGCCGATGATCCGTCCTCCCTGCGATTCGGCCTGCACCCAGTGGTCCGGTTTGATGAAGCCGGCGTTCACGCGGTAGATCATCACCAGCGGCTCCAGGTTCCCCTCGAAATGTCGCTTCATGGCGCGCAACGGCTGGGAGAAACGGCGGTTGAACCCGACCATCACTCTGTCGTTCGTCCTTTCCGCGATCGTCCGGATGCGGGCCAGCTCCTCGCGGGTGATCGCCAGCGGCTTCTCCACGAAGACCTGCTTTCCCGCCTCCAGTCCCCGCGCCGTGTATTCGCCGTGCGAGTCGTGTCGGGTTGCGATAAAGACGACGTTCGCGGCGGGGTCGCGCAGGGCCGCGTCGGCGTCGGTTCCGGCGTCGGCGAAGCTGAACTTCTCGGCGACCGAACGGGCGTTGACCGGCGTGGAGGTGACGACAGAACGGAACCGTACCCCGAACTCCTTCGCCGGCGGGAGCAGATAGCTCTGCGCGAAGTTGCCGGCGCCGATGAACGAGACCGTGAGCGCGTCGAGCGGCGCCGTGCTCCCCCCGGCCACGCGGACGCTTCGGGCCAGCAGATCGTGGCCGCGATCGGGGTATTGCAGCACGATGCCGATATACGGCTCCTTGATCTTCCCCGTGATGATATCATACGCCCTCTCCGCCTCGGCGATCGGGAGGCGGTGGGTGATCATCCTTGAGACGTTCAGCCTGCCGGCGGCGATCAGGTCGAGCACCGACTCCATATTCCGTTTCTCGGTCCAGCGGGCGTAGGCGGGGGGGTAGTCGTGTCCCTCCTCCTCGTAGGAGGGATCATATCGTCCCGGACCATAACTGCACGAGATCGTGATCTCCAGCTCCTTTTCGTAGAAGCCGTTGCGCGGGATATCCATCCGCACGGCGCCCACCACCACCACCCGTCCCTTCTTTCGCGCGGCCTGCACCGCCAGTTCGATCGGGGCGTTCGATCCGGTGCCGGCGGTGATGATCACCGCGTCGGCTCCGATCCCTCTGGTAAAGCTTTCGATCTGTCCCAGAGCTCCGCTTCCGCTGATCGCCACGGCGTCGACCCCGAACTCGCGGGCCAGATCGAACTGGTTCGTGTTGATATCGAGTCCGATCACCCTGCATCCGGCCGCCTTCAGGAGCTGCACGGTCAGTTGTCCCAGCAGTCCCAGTCCGATCACCACAACCGATTCTCCCAGCGAGACCTTCGCCTGGCGCACCCCCTGCATGGCGATCGCCCCGAGCGTGGTAAACGCCGCCTCGTCGAACGAGACCCCCTCCGGAATCCTGACCGCCAGGTTGCGGGGGACGGCGATCACTTCGGCATGCGATGCATATCCCGCTCCGGCGCATGCCACCCGGTCTCCGGGGGCGAACTCATCGCATCCCGACTCCAGGACCGTCCCGGCGGCGGAGTACCCGAGCGCCTTGTAGCTGTCGAGGCGGCTGCGGATCTTCTCCACCGTGTTCATCAGCCCCTCCTTCTTCACCATGTCGAGCGCCTGCTTCACAAGGTCGGGACGGGTCCGTGCCTTCTCGATAAGCGATGCCTTGGCCGTCGCCACCGATGTCCGCTCCGTTCCGGCGGAGATGAGCGACGCATGCGTCCGCACCACGACGGTTCCCGGCTTCAGTTCCGGCGCCGGCAGCTCCTTGACGTGGAGTTCCCCTGACTTCTGATATTGAATCGCTTGCAGCATTGAGATACTCGATTATCGTCCGTTCGTCGACCGAGGGTGACGATTGAAGGGAAAGCGTGAGAGAGATTGAGATTATGCGGGGGGAGCGCCCCGGTCCCTGCCGTTGCGTTTCCCGTTCAGTACGGGGCGTCTGCGCCAGAGCCGCAGCAGGAACTGAAACGCATCCCGCCACCGACCGAAGGCGCCGGCAAGGGTGAAGGGGACCTGCTTGCCGACCTCGTAGGTCGAAAGGAATCCCAGCGAACCGTAGCTCGCCGTCATCGCCAGTCCCATCCCCACCACGCCGAGGGGGGGGACCAGCAGAAGGACGGCCAGAAGGTAGATCAGGGCAGATCCCACCGTCACCTTGAAGAGCGTGCGCGCCTCCCCGAGTCCGTTCAGCACGTTGATGTTCATGCTGAAGGGGATGGCAAGCGCCGAAAGGCTCATCAGCTTGAAGATCATCGCGGCGTCCTGATATTTCCCCTTGTAGATGAGCCCGAAGATGTAGTCGGTCGGTCCCAGCCAGATCAGGGCGACGATCGGGACGATCAGGATCAGCATGAAGCCGATCATCTTCTCCACCAGCAGAGTCATCTCATGTTCGCGGCTCTGCGTCTTCAGCCGTGCGATGGCGGGGTAGACGAAGAGGGAGCCGGCGTCGCGGATCGCCTCGAACCCTCTGAAGAATTTCTTCGCAGCGTCGTAGTTCCCCACCACGGCCGAGGAGACGAAGGTCTTGAGCAGGATGATATCCCCCTGCGTCTGCACCGCCAGCGTCGCCGCCGAGAAGAACTGCGTCGATCCGAACCGGATCATCCGTCCCGCCCGTTCTCTGTCGATCTTCGTCGTGAATCTGATTCTGGAGCCGTAGAGGAGGAGTCCGGCCAGCGACGACGCGGCGCTGGCGACGGCGCTGATGATCATCATATCCCCGGCGGTGGCGAGTGTTTCGGCCCTCCACCCGTAGGCGATCGCCGCCACCGTCGTGCCGATCCAGGCGGCATCGATCAGGAACGTTGCGCGTGTGTCGATATGGAGCTGGGAGACTTTCAGGAAGTAGTTCCGCAGCAGGAACCCGAACGACACCGGCGGAAAGAGGCTCAGCACCTGGACCAGTCCCGGCTCGTTGAGCAGGGCGGCCAGGGTCTCGCGTCCGAAGTAGACGACAGCCGTGCAGAGCGTGATGAACGACGCATGGACGGCGGCCGAGACCGTCAGCGCCTCGTTCCGCGTCGCCGGTTCCATGCCGAAGTTCACCATCGCCTGGAGCGAGAAGCCGTCGGAGAGCATGTAGATGATCGTCAGGATCGCCTGGGCCTGCGTGTAGACTCCCCACTGATGTTCCCCGATCACCTTCTGCGGCAGGATGAACGCCACGGCGATCAGAGCGTAGAGCATCTTGTCCGCGGTCGACCAGGCCGCCGTTCCTATATGCTTCGAAAGCTGCAACGGGGATCGTATCGGTCAGATGATTGAGAAGAGATCACGCGGGACCGGATCGGCCGCGGGTCGAATCGAGATATTCCTGGAGGATGATCGCGGCGGCCCAGAGATCGGCCGAGCCCTTTTCGCTCCGTCGTTTCTTTCGGACGCCCGAGCCGATCATCCGTTCCGAGGCGCTCCGGCTTGTGAACGCCTCGTCCCACTCCTCGACCGGGCAGGGGAGCGCCTCCCGGAGCCGTCCCGCGAACGCCTTGACCCGGCGGGTCGAGGGGCTTTCGCCGCCGTCGAGCGTGTACGGCATGCCGAGCACCACACGTTCCACGTCGTTCTCCCGGACGATCCGTGCTATCTCGTCGACGGTGGTCGCTGAGGTCTTGAGGACCTTGTACGGGGAGGCGAACATCTTCAGTTCGTCCGACATCGCCAGTCCGACACGGACGGCGCCGTGATCGATCGAAAGGATACGCATGGAGGGATCTTGACGAAAACGTCAACGGCCGTCTGCCCCGTTGACCAGCGGGTGACGGCCGTAAGATACGCGACGGCGCGGTATTCGGAGGCAGCTATTACTTCTTACTTCAGTTCGAAGCGGAGGCCGCCGGTGATCACGATCTGCTCGGCGCCCGCCAGCACGACCTTCAGTTCACCGAACACGCCGCCGAACGAGACATCTCCCTCGATGCCGGCGCCCAGGTTCAGACCGAGCTCGGTATCCGAGTCGAAGTCCTTGATTCCGGCGTTCGCGATGTCGAGTCCGCCGAGACCGTAGAAGATGCCGCCGGAGAAGTTTGCGAAGGTGTAGTGGATGTTCGGGTCGAGCGTCCACATGGTGAAGTTGTCACCGGGAAAGAAGTAGGTGAAGTTGACCGCCAGACGCAGCGGCCCGCTGAAGTTATGATAGAAGCGGCCTTCCAGTCCCACCGCCTCGATATCGCCGCCGTAGGCGACACCGGCCCCCAGGCTGCTCTGGGCCCGGGCCGACTGCCCGAACATTACCATACATGCGAGCGCGGCGAATACCGATGCTAGTCTCTTGTTCACGATGTTCCCTTCCTTTTGTCTCTCTCGTTGATCGAGTGTGATGTTATGGTTGTAGGGCTCCTGATGGCGGAGCCTGGTGATGACGGCGGCCCGGTTTTGGTCCGGACCGCCGTATGAAAACACGTACGTGACCTGTTTGTTACCGGGCGAAGAAATACTCCAGACCGACATGGGTCCGGCCGATTCCGATCGCGGTCTCCTTCGGCTCGTCGACCGAGACGCCGCCGGAGGACTGGCTCCTGCTCAGATCCATATCGAGCAGCGTCACCGCGGCGAAGATGCCGATGTTCCTGGTCGCGAAATACTCCAGACCGAACGCAAGGTAGAGATTGGTTCTGCTCTCGGTGACCGACTCCGTCGGTCCTTCCGGATCCACGCTGTTGGAGCCGATGTTGACGCCGGCCTGAAGGAACGGATTGATCGGTCCTTCCAGGAGCACCCGCAGGTACGGGCCGATGGAGATCTGCGTGGCGGAGGCTACATCCTCCTGTGAAGCGGAAACGAGGCCGAGGCCGACACCTGCATGGATCGACGGCGAGAACGCATACTGCGCGCTCACGCCGCCTCCCGCGTTGCTGACATTGAAACCGATACCGAACTGTCCGTCAGGTGCGACTGCGCCCGCCTGGGCCGATGCCTCGACTGCGCCGAACAGGCACGCCGCGGTCGGCAGGATTGCCAGTAGAAGCTGTTTGGTACGTCCCATATAACTGACACCTCAGATTGATGATATGATAGCTCGCGTCCGTGCGGACGCCAACATTTCGTCGTGCTCTAACGGTGGGTGAAAGTTCATCGTCCTTTCCCCGTATGGGGCGCCGCAACATAGCGTAATTTTCCTAAATTCCATCCCATCGAAAGATTATCGGCTTGTTGCTGCCGATTTCCCCTTCGACCACGTACACAACGATTCCAATCCGGATGCAGACGAGCGATGACTTTTACAGGCGTGTCCATCAGGTGACAACGACGATTCCCACAGGATGCGTAACAACGTACGGCGCCATCGCCCGGTTCCTCGGGGCCGGTATGTCGGCGAGGATGGTAGGATATGCGCTCGGTCAGGTGGCCGACGATATGAGCATTCCCTGTCATAGAGTGGTCAACCGCAACGGCGAACTCTCCGGAAAGATGCACTTCCCGACGCCGACCTTCATGCGCGATATGCTCGAATCGGAAGGGGTGAGCTTCAGGGGGGAGGCGGTCGATATGGGACGACATTTCTGGGACCCGGCCGCGACCGCTCCGGCCGAGGGGAAACGGAGGAAGCGTTCGACGACCTAGAGTCCCGCCGCGTTACTCCGATAACAAAAAGGACGTGGCTTCTCCGGAAGGAGATCCCACGTCCGTTCGATATTTACACGGTGCGATATTATCGCCCTGCGATGCTCCGTCTCTCTACTTCGAGAACGAGATCTGCACATCCATCGGGTCCTGCTGGATGAAGATCTCCGTGAAGTAGTACATGCCGTCCGGGCTGCGGGCCACGCCGATGCCGGTTTTGCTGTAATCGAACTCCATGTTGGTCCGGTGTCCGGAGCTGGCGAGCCATCCTTTCAGCGCCTCCTCGACCGGCATCTTGCCGTTGTTGTTGCGCTGAAGGTTTTCGCCGGCCACCGAGTATCCCATTCCTTCGCGGATGGGGGTCATCCGCTCGCGGAATCCGTCATGGCAGAACCGGATCTCTCCACTCGCCATCTTCTGGCTGTAGGCGCGGGCATGGGCGCTGAGGGTGGAGTCCATCACCAGGGGGCGCAACCCTTCGGCGGTGCGATGCTTGTTCACGAGCCAGAGTACCTGCTGGGCCATCCGCTCCATCTCGGTATCGACCGGATCGGCCTGTGTCTCAACAGCACAGAGGGTCGCACACCCCAACACGAGACTCATCAGTAGACATATGCGTGCGACGCGATTCCTGGGGGAAAGGATCATGGATAAGAGCAGTTAGAGAGAATAGGGAGGGAACAAGAACTCTCTTCAACAAACGGAGATTCCGAAAAAATATTTTTCAGTAATCCCCTTGCTGACAATATTGTAATCCAGTTTTCTCCGACCCGCCCCCTATCCTGCTACTTTCTCGCCTCCACGAAGAGCCCTCCTCTGGTGTCGAGCTTCTCCACGTCGGCGATCTCCCCCACGCCGAAGGAGTGTTCCGTGATATCGCGGAAGCCGGCCTCGGAGAGGAGTCGGCGCATCTCCGCGAAGTTGTACATCCAGCGGTGGTTGCTGTATTTGTTGTTGAACCCGGTGGTATCCCCCGTCACGAACTTCTGGATCTTTTCTATCCCTCCGCGATCATAATCGGCCAGCGCCTCCCGCATCACCTCCACCGATCCCTCCAGCGACGGCACGCAGATTCTGACGAGCCCCCCCGGCGCCAGCACGCGGCGGCATTCCTTTGCCAGGGCCTCGGCTTCTTTCCTCTCCAGATGTTCGAAGAAATGGCTGGAGAAGATCGCCGGGACCGAGTCGTCGGTGAAGGGGAGCCCGGCGGTGAGCTCGTGATGGAGCACGTCGCTGCGATGGACCTTCTGCAGGATCGTCTCCGCCGAATAGTTGCGGGCGCTGTTGGTCTGTCGGTGGATCAGACGGACGAGCGGGCGGGGGATCTTCTTCAGAAAAAGATAGACCCCCCCGTCGATCCCGAGCCAGTTGGGGGGATTATCGAGTCCGCAGCCGATATTGAGTCCGGCGTAGCGCCGGTCGAACGGAGTTCTCCGGCGCTTCCGTTTGAGCAGGGCGGGGTTGACGACCTCCCAGATCATCCACTGCAGCAGATCCTTGATTCGCATGGTCTTCCGATATATGCCTGGTCGTTCGTCGGCGTCAGTATGCCTTTGCGAAGAGCGCGACCTCGGTCGCCTCCTGGCCGGTAAGGAAGCAGGGGGCGGTTCCTCCGGGCTGGTCGATCGGGAAGCAGCGGATCGTGGCACCGGTCTCCTCCTTCAGGGCCCGCTCCTCTCCGTCGGTGCCGGCCCAGCGGCAGCGGGCCCATTTCCCCTCGGCGACCACCTGGCGGAACTGTTCCACGGAGGTGACGTCGACGATGTTGGCGTCGCGGAAATCGATGGCGCGCCGGAGCAGATCGCGCTGGATCTCCTCCAGCCACTGACGGGCGGTGACGGCGACCTCGGCGGTCGGTATCCCGAACTGCTTCCCTTCCTTGCCGGGGCGGTCGCGGCGCGCGAAGACGACGGCGTCCTTCGCCACATCCTTCGGGCCGATCTCGATACGGAGCGGCACGCCCCGCATCTCCCACTCGTTGAACTTCCAGCCGGCGGTCTCCTGTTCGCTCATGTCGCTCTTGACCCGGATCCCCGCATCGCGCAGCAGTCCCTCCACCTGGGCGACCTTCTCGCGGACGGCGGGCTTATCCTCATCCTTGTTCCAGATCGGGACGATGATCGCCTGGATCGGGGCGAGGCGGGGGGGAATGATCAGCCCCTTGTCGTCGCCGTGGGTCATGATCACCCCGCCGACCATCCGGGTGCTCACCCCCCAGGAGGTCTGCCAGACGTACTCGACGTCTCCTCTCTCGGTCTGATATTTCGTCTCGAACGCGCGGGCGAAGTTCTGTCCCAGGTTATGACTGGTGCCCGACTGAAGCGCCTTGCCGTCCCCCATCATCGCCTCGATGGTATAGGAGCGGACGGCCCCCGCGAACTTCTCGATGTTCGACTTCCGTCCCGGGATCACCGGGATGGCGGCCTCGTTGATCGCGAAGTCGGTGTAGACGTCGAGCATCCGCAGCGTCTCCTCCTCGGCCTCCTCGGCCGTGGCGTGCGCCGTATGTCCTTCCTGCCAGAGGAACTCGGAGGTACGGAGGAAGGGGCGTGTGCGAAGCTCCCAGCGCACCACGTTCGCCCACTGGTTGATGAGGATCGGAAGATCGCGATACGACTTGATCCACTGGGCGTACATATGATTGATGATCGTCTCCGAGGTCGGACGCACCACCAGCGGTTCCTCCAGCTTCTTCCCTCCCGCATGGGTCACAAGGGCCAGTTCCGGCGAGAAGCCCTCCACATGCTCGGCTTCCTTCTGGATAAAGGAGTAGGGGATGAACATCGGGAAGTAGGCGTTCTCATGCCCTGTCGCCTTGAACCGCGCGTCGAGCTGGTCGCGGATATGCTCCCAGAGAGCATAGCCGTAGGGGCGGATGACCATGGTCCCCTTGACCGGGCCGTAGTCGACAAGCTGGGCGCGCTGAATCACCTCTATATACCAGGCCGCGTAATCCTGGCTGCGCGGCGTGACCGCTTCTGACATGATGGAACCTCTGTTCGTGCTCGTTTGATCGGTTCGATTCGGATTGAACGGCGAATATACGGGTTCGCCCGAAACGGCACGGGGAGACGAGGTCCCCTCGACCCCGTCCCCCCGTTCGAAGGGAGCGACTCCGTTATCAGTCGGTCACCACGATGCTTCGTGTCTCGCGGGTATCCCCCGCGGTCATCCGCACCAGGTAGGTGCCGGCGCTCCATCCCTCGGTGTCGATCGGGATGCGGGTCGCGCCGCTCGTCAGTTCCATTGTCTCACTGTAGACCGTTCTTCCGGTGACGTCGGTGACGACGATCGAGACCGTCGCGTCGGACTCGAGGAGGTAGTCGAGAGTGAAGCCGATTCCCTTTCTGATCGGATTCGGATATGCCGTCAGTTTCGATCCGGCGTCGGCGTCGCCGGTCACGGTGGAAGTGAGGTTATCCGACATGATGATATTGACGGAGTCGGAGACCCACGGGGTCGTCTGGTTCATGTCATGCGCATCACGCGGGCCGGCCGGGAGGTCGGGACGGATGCCGATGGTGCCGCAGAGGGGATCGTTGCAGATCTCCGGGCGATCATACACCCTCACACGCGCCGTGATCTCCCGGTCCGGCGCATAGAACAGGGGTTGAAAGTCCGCCGTGGTCCTGACGAACGGCGGGGTTGCGAGCTGGGGGGTGACGATGAAATCCTGGCAGAATGTCTGCGTCGTCAGGTTCTGCCGGGTGTTCGTCAGGTAGAGCTGCTGGCTCTGGGCTCCGGACCATCCGACGGCGTTGGTCAGACCGCAGGCAATCACGCTGTAGGCGTCTCCGGAGTTCGTGATGGGAGGGGCGACGTTGATCGACCATCCCTGATTCACATCCGAGTTCCCCTGGACCCGCGCGGGGGGGAAGAAGACCAGATTCGGATCGACCTTGGTGAGATAGAGATCGTAATTGCCGGGGGCGCCGGGAGCGTTGAAGACCAGGCCGGTGCCGATGAAGAACCCTGCCTCTCTGGGAGAGGTCGCCGGAACTTCCACGACTCCCATCATCTCGTCCCAGCCGCCCCAGCCGTGAGTCGTCACGCCGCCGACGAGCGCCCCCGTTGCGCTGGTCACCCTCATCAGCATCGCCTCGGAGGAGAAGGGAACACCGTTGCCGGAGTTGCCGGCGAGGACGAAGTTCCCGGTGTTCGGTCCGGCAGGATCGCATTGCCGGATACAGCGTGTCCCCTCGTCGCTCCCCGCGATACCGTAGGAATTCGCCCAGATGAGGTTCCCGGCGAACGAAGCCACCTGTGCCGTGAAGACGTTGGCATCGGGGCCGGGGAAGCTGTGGGTCGCTCCGGTCGCCACGATTTCCGCGCCATACGTGCTGCTGTTGGGCGCTTGAGCGAGCGAGAAGAAGTAATCGTCGTTCGATCCACCGTAGTAGGCGATCCAGATGCGAGGGCCGTTCGGAAAGATACAGGCGATCAATCCATCGAGGCCGCCGTGACCGGCCGTGGATCTGCCGCAGATTACCAGGGGCTTGTATGAGCTCCCCGGCAGCTCATCGATGTCGTATGCCTGCTCGTCTTCGTCCGGAAAACCGTACTTCCAGGCCCAGATCACATTGCCGGCCGGATCGATCTTCAGAATGAAGGCGTCGTCCTGGTTCTGCACCCTGTCATGGGTGTATCCGGTGATGACGTAATTGCCGTCGGCGAGCTGGTGGATATCCTTCCCGTAGTCGTCTCCCCCGAGATCGTAGGTCTTTTCGACCAGGACCGTCGGCGGGCAGTTGTTGGCGGCGACGAAGTAGACGTCCATGTCGGTCGAGTTGGGACTGTTCGATTCGCCGGTGGCGAGCCAGACCCCCGCCGGAGTCTGCTGGACTCCGGTACGTCCGGCTTCGATAAGGATTCCCCCGTAGTTCGCCTGGAACTGCGCGGTTGCCGTGGTGCAGGCGAGCGCGCAGAGGAGCGGAACGGCTCCCGCGATCGACCGGCATTTCCCTGCAAGTCTGTTTCTCAAGGTTCGCATCGTGACCTCCATGATGGTCCGTGGTGCTGGATGGTGCGTCGTGGCTTCCTTCGCCGACCCTTGCCGTGAGACTATTCGGAGGGATAGAGCGGAGGCGGGTGACGACGCCTGGATTGAGGTGTGTCCGGTGGGGTGAGGACACGTATGGAAGATCGGCGGCGCGATCGCGATTCTCCACGGGGAACGAGTCGGTGGCCGGTTCGGGTGAGCAGATGGCGAAGACGGATGAGCAGACGGCGGGGATAGGTGAGCAGGCGGGCGAGCAGACGGCGACGGGGCGCAGGGAAAAGGGCCGTTCGGCGGCGGCATCTCCTTAATGATGTGTATCGCGGATTGCGATATTCGCAGGCCGATATCTTTTTGCGACACATTCGATAGAAATATCTTGACCTTTATTTATCGTATTACTACATTTAACCCGTTGCGATTCCAAATCGTCAATTCCGTTCGAAATTTCAGATCCAGTCCAACACAACGGACACAATCCTATCGCCCCACGGGATACCGGGTCGGAATGTTTCACACGTTGCGGGGATAGTCCCGGCAACGATCACAACCTTTTCCTGCACCTTTTCGGTGAAGGAGGTATCGACGCCATGATACCGTTAGAGTCAGCCCTGCTCGTTCAGAGCAATACGTCATCTCCGTAGCGTTCCTCTAAAGCACTACATCAGCGTGTTCAGGCGATCATCCCAGGATGATCGCGCAAGGCCGTATTGTGTCGTGACGATTGTGCAGCGTGCTCTGCCGTTACAATATCGTCATCAATATGATGCAGGCGGCGCCGCGATATATGTGATGCATTGCCTGAAAATCCGGTCTCTTCATTTCCATTACGGATATGAACGGAATTGTCCGTGCCTGAACCCGAAATGATGCAATTCAACAGTATGAGGAATGGTCATGAACCGTGTGATGAAAATACCTGCATGGAATTACTCCAGGATTATCGTATCTGCGGTGGCCGTATTCTGCATCATAATGCAGGCATCGCCGGAATCGGTTGCACAGACGCGATTGCAGGTGGTTGGCGGCGATACGGTGAACTGGGGTAATGTGAGTCCGGGAACATTGAAACGGGATATAAGTATCCGCAATGTCGGCGTCGATACACTGCATATTACGGAGGTCGTCCCCGGGTGCGGCTGTACGACGGCCCCGCTCGGGAAGAAGGTGCTCGGGCCGGGAGAGAGCACGATCATTCCGATATCGCTGAACGTCGTCGGGCATACGGGAGAGCAGCGCAAATATATCAGGGTCGTATCGGACGATCCCGTGACGCCGGAGAAGAGACTGACCCTGCTGGCGTTCGTCGAACAGGACCTTTCATCACCGCAACCGTATTTCCCGTTTATGCGGGATGGAATAATAGGGGAGGAGCAGAGCACGGCCGTTGCGGTCGTCAACGTCGGTCGTGAGCCGGTTGTGATTCAGCCGCCGGTCGTCATCCCGGGCAGCACGACGATGAAGGTCCGTTTTTCTCCGGCGGAGCCGCGCACCCTGAAGCCGGGGGATACGCTCGATGTGACGGCGCATGTGACGCCGCTCGCATCGGGTCCCCTCTCGGCGCAGATCATTCTCCGTTCGAACGGAAAAAATACACCGGAACTCAGATTCCATCTTTTCTGCACCGTGCCGAAATCTCCGACGAACTCCCCGGAAGCTTCGGCAGCCCGTTAGCCAAGGATAGATCGTTGTAGGGCGTCCGCCCTGTGATCATCTCGTGGTGGTCACATAATACACTCCTTCATCATCATTTTTCGGAGACTGTCGTATGTCAACGATTCACACCCCCTCCACCGCATGTCGCCCGCGGCGACATTTCCTTCGTTCGCTCTTCGCCCTCGCCTTCTGCTCGCTGATGCTTGCAACGGCGGGCACGGATCTGCGGGCACAATGCCCGGTCGGCTGGCTCGGCCCGTTTTCCGCCACGATGAACGTTACGCTGAATTGCGGCGGAGTCGCTACGGTCGTTCCTGCGACCGTGTTCTTCTGCATACCCGGTCCCGGTATTATTCCGCAGACCCAGTATATGATTACCAGCATTTCGCAGATTCCTCCCTTCTCCACCCCCTGCATCGTCGACTCCACCACGTTCGAGCAATTGGGACGCGATCTTATCACGATCAATCCTGCCGGGTACACCTGCAGCCCGAACTGCCCGAACCTGTTCCCGCAGTTTAACGTCACCAAGGGGGGCTGCTGGAAGGAGGTCGTCACACGAAACGGGCAGGGGAAAATCATCGGTATCGACTATGTGGCATGTACAGGTCCTGCTGCCCATGCCTGTTCCGATTACTACATCGTCTGCTGTGAAGCGGGAGTTGACGGGATTTGCGGCACAATAGACGATGTGCTGACGCCGTTCTATCAGGGGTCCAGCACTCCCGAATGCGCGGAACCTCTCCCGTGCTACGGGGTGTGCAGCTCCGGCGGTCGCGCACCTGAGCCCGTACAGTGCGGCGGCCCCAGTGCTCTTATCGAGCGGAAGGGACAGATCAAGTAGACCTCTGATTTCTTGGTATTGACGAGCAATCATCCGATATTCTTCCATGAAGAAGATCGGATGATTGTCTCTTGTAACAGGGAGGGAAAAGATCGGTCTTATATCGGGCTATGAGAGCCTACGGAATTATCCACAACACGTAGCGGAGAACATCAATGAGTGTCTGCGATCGCGTACGATCGGTCCTCTTGCTGGCACTGCTTTCTGTGACGATCCCGGCAGTCGCGCAGACCAACTGGCGCCACGAGAGGCCGGTCAACATCAATCTCTTCCAGTTGCGCGAAGTCAACAGCGCCGATTCGCTCCATGCGGTGGCCGTGGGGTTCGACGGCTTCTATGGAATGGCGCTTCGTACAACCGACGGCGGTCTGAGCTGGAGCACCGTGTTCCAGGATTCCGCGAAGAATATCGACGGGGTACTCATCAACAATCTGCGGCTGTATGATGTGGCCCATCCCACCTCCGATCTGATCATCATCGTTGCCGACAGCGTCATCAGGCGCAAGGTCGGCAGCTCCACGCGTGAGGAGCAGCGGGGGGTCATCCTTCGCTCCGTCGACGCCGGTAAGAACTGGACGTCGACGGTGCTCGATTCGGGAGTGTCGGCCAATCGAATCTCCATGGCCGATGCAAAGAACGGGCTGGTCAATGCTCTGGGGGGGATGTTCCGAACCGTGGACGGCGGAGCGAACTGGATGCCGGTTCCCTTTCCGGATGCATCGATGCGGAGCGCGGTCGATCTGCAGGCGATCACGCCGACAAGCTGGATCGTGGTGGGAAGCGCCGGCCAGCCGAGACAGCTTACCGCCTTCCGAACAACGAACGCCGGGTCCGAATGGTCATCCTCCAAGGATGAGCTCCCCTCCATCAGTCGCGTACGGTTCGTCGACTCGCTCCTCGGCTGGGGGGTAGGTTCCTACAAGGCGTCGCAACTCGCCGTCGATGAGGATGTGATAGCACGCACCACCGACGGCGGGATGACCTGGACCACGCAGCTCAAGAAGGTCGTCGGCGTCGGGGGAGGACTGATGAACGTGGCGTTCCTCGACAGCCGGCGGGGGCGCGCCGTGGGAAGAAACGCCAAACTGCTCCAGACCGTCGACGGCGGTGAGACCTGGGAGGTCGAGCAGAGCGGCGTCAGCGGCGAGACGGCGATCAACTTCCTCGGGATCGCATGGCCCTCCGAGAAAACGGTGATGGTCACGACATTGTTCGGCTATCTCCTTCGCCATCAGGAATCGGCGATCCCGGCCCCCCCGACCATCCTGAATCCGGTAAGCCGCTCGGAGGATCAGCCGCTGTCGGTCTCGATCGAGTGGGTGCCGGTCGAGGGGGCGATCGGATATCATCTGCAGGTCGGCAGGGAGGACGCGGGCTTCGTCACCGGAGTCTTCGTCGACGAGCCCGGTCTTGCCGGTCTCTCGTACCCCCTCAACGATCTGGAGCCGAACGTCACCTATGCGGTCCGTGTGCGCACCGTCACCTCGACCGATACCGGCAACTGGTCGTCGATGCTCGGGCAGCATACGTTCACGACCGGCGACGGGATCAGCAGCATCGAGCTTCAGCGGAGGTCGGCGTTCGCCCGGCTCCAGGTCTGGCCGAATCCGGCGCACGAGAGCAGAGTTCTGGTCCGCACCCGACAGACCGGCGCCGCCGGGGAGCGCGTGCGGCTGACCATCCATGATCTTCTGGGACGGGTGATCCTGGAGAAGGAGGTTCCCCTCCGTACGGCCGGCGAGACGGGAGAGGCCGAACTGGAGATCGAATCGCTGCCGAGCGGCAGCTACCGGCTTGTGGTCGACGACGGAACGTATCGTGGTACTAT
>CBINGZ010000070.1:0-16628 GCA_966250335.1 uncultured bacterium
ATCTGCGCCGCCTGGGGCTGGTGGTCCCCCCCGAAGGGGTGGAGCCGCTCTACGTCAGCGATCCGTATCTGACGGGGGCCGTCTCCCCCGGAAGCGGCCCGAACGCGGGCGACCCGTATATTAGCGCCGCTACGTCCGTTCCCTCCGGACCAGCCCGGTAGGGCAGCCCGGTAGGGCAGCCCGGTAGGGACGCGAGGGGGAGATCCCTTCATCACATACCTTCGGATACGATATGGCCTGGTGGAACAGAAACAAGACCAATATAGACGATCAGGGACAGCAGCTCCGCGAGATGCCGGACGGGCTCTGGACAAAATGCTCGCAGTGCGATCAGATGCTCTACAAGCGCGAGCTGGAGGAGAACCTCTATACCTGCCCCAAGTGCGACAAGCACTTCAGGGTCGGCTCCGACAAGTATATCGAGATCCTGCTCGATCCCGGCACCTTCACCGAAACCGACGCCGATCTGGTCTCGACCGATCCCCTCTCCTTCGTGGACGAGGAGTCGTACGCGACCCGCGTCGAGAAGGCGCGCCGGCGGACGGGACTGAACGACGCCATCCGTATCGGAATCGGAGAGATCGAGGGGAGCCGGACATCGCTGGCGATCATGGACTTCAGCTTCATCGGCGGCTCGATGGGGTCGGTGGTCGGGGAGAAGTTCTGCCGGGCGGTGGATGCGGCCCGCGCCGAACGTATCCCGATGATCTGCATCTCCGCCTCGGGGGGCGCCCGCATGATGGAGGCGGCGATCTCCCTGATGCAGATGGCGAAGACCTCCGCGCGGCTCTCGCTGCTGGCGGAAGATCGCATCCCATATATCGTGGTGCTTACCGACCCGACCACCGGCGGCGTCACGGCGTCGTTCGCAATGCTGGGGGATGTGATCCTGGCGGAGCCCTCCGCCCTGATCGGGTTCGCCGGTCCCCGCGTGGTGGAGCAGACGATCAGAAGAAAGCTTCCGGAAGGATTCCAGCGCTCCGAGTTCCAGCTTGAACACGGGTTCGTGGATCATATCGTACATCGAAAGGAACTGAGGAAGACGCTCGGCCGGCTTATCTCCATGCTGCCGGTCCCGGAGAAGGTGTAGGGAAGGAGAAGGGGCCGCCCCCGGCAGCGCGCATCGAGAGCGGCGATCCGTATCGCGCACCGATATGCGCAGTGCCCCGACAACTAACAGGTCGCGCAGCGACTGCCATCAGATCATGCATCGTATGCAGGAAACAATATCAACGACCGATAAAACGCCGAAGAGGGCGAACCCGGCGATCCATATCGTCGGATTTCCGATGGACCTCGGCGCCGACCGCCGTGGTGTCGATATGGGCCCCTCCGCGCTCCGCATCGCCGACATCGACGAAAAGCTCATGAGCCTGGGCTACGATGTGCTGGACGAGGGAGATATCGAGGTGCAGGTGCCGGAGGTGCTGAAGATTCTCGATCCCCGTCTGAAATATCTGCCGGAGATCACCCGCGCCTGCGAAAAGCTGGCGCGCACGGTCAAGCGGGTGCTGACCAACGGTGATTTCCCCCTGGTGCTCGGCGGCGATCATTCGATGGCGATCGGGACCATTGCCGGCGTGGCCGGCTACTGCCGGGCCGCCAGGAAACGTCTCGGTGTGATATGGGTCGACGCCCACGCCGACATCAACGTCCCGGAGACCTCCCCCTCCGGCAACATCCACGGTATGCCGGTGGCCGCCTCGATCGGCACCGGACCCAGGGAGCTGGCGGAGGTCGGCGGCAAGTTCAGGAAGCTCGATCCCGAAAATATCGTCATGATCGGACTGCGATCTGTCGACGAGGGGGAGCGGAAGCTGATCCGCGACAGCGGGATCAAGGCGTACACGATGACCGACATCGACAAGCTCGGGGTCTACCGCGTGATCGTGGAGAGCCTTGAATACCTTCAGGCGCGCACCGATCATATCCACGTCTCCTTCGATCTCGACAGCGTCGACCCCTCGATCGCCATGGGGGTCGGCACCCCTGTGCCGGGAGGTCTCACCTACCGCGAGGCGCACGTCATCATGGAGTCGATCGCCGAATGCGGGACCTTCGGGTCGATGGAGGTGGCCGAGGTGAACCCGATCCTGGATCACGTCAACAGGAGCGCCCTCTTCGCCGCCGACCTGGTGGCCTCCGCCATGGGAAAGAGAATTCTCTGACAGCAATGCCGCCGGTACCGTTCAGTACCGGCGGTTCCTTTTCCTCCCTCCGCGATCCTTTCCCTTCCGACGAACTTCAACAACCTATTCAAGACGACCCATGATCACTATCGCATCGGGAAACGAGCTTCGTGAACGGCTTCGGGCGGAACGCGCCGCGGGGAAGCGGATCGGGTTCGTGCCGACGATGGGCTTTCTGCACGACGGCCATCTGTCGCTTGTGGCCCGGGCTCTGGAGCTGACCGACCTGGTCGTGGCCTCGATCTTCGTCAACCCGACGCAGTTCGCTCCCGGCGAGGATCTGACGACCTATCCGCGTGATCCGGAAGGGGATGAGAGGAAGCTCCGCGAGGCGGGATGCGCCTATCTCTACATGCCGCAGGTCGATGAGATGTATCCCCCCGGGTTCGCCACCCATGTGGCGGTCGACGGCGTGACGGGCGTCTACGAGGGGGCGTCGCGCCCCACCCATTTCAAGGGGGTGACGACCGTGGTGAGCAAGCTCTTCAACATCGTGACCCCCGATGTGGCGCTCTTCGGGCAGAAGGATGCGCAGCAGGTCGCCGTCGTCCGCAGGATGATCCGCGATCTGAACTTCGGGATCGAACTGGTGGTGGGGGAGACGGTCAGGGAGGAGGGAGGGCTCGCCATGAGCTCTCGCAACGTCCGCCTCTCGGCCGACGACCGGGAGCATGCGCTCACGATCTCGCGGGCGCTCTTCGAGGCGCGCGACGCCGTCGCCGCCGGGGCCGATCCCCGTCGCGCCGAGGAGGTGATGCGCTCGGTTCTCTCCCCGGCGATCGAGCTCGACTACGCCGATGTGATCGATCCCGATACGTTCGAGCGGGCCGAGTCGGCCGAGGGGCCGCTTCTGGGAATCATCGCGGGACGGGTGGGAAAGACCCGCCTGATCGACAACCTCCCGCTCGCCGTCCCCGCCGTTCAGGGGAGTGAACGGGGAGAGGGAGTCGTCGCCGGTCAGGCCGCCGGGTGATTACAAGACGAAAAGGATTAGGCCCACGGCGCTCCATAAATTGCTCCTGCCGCACGTCCGTTCGCCTGCGACGGTCGCGTGCAATCCTTCCATGTTTACGTTCGTCGTTGATGACGACGTCGGTTCCGGCGACGGGATCGACGGCTCCGCGGACGATATTTCCGGCGATCCGCGGTGGATGGAAAGATTGCAGAATTCACGCAGGCAGCACACATTCAGAAGAGGCAGACCCACGATGACTCGCTTCATGTTCAAGTCGAAGATTCATCGCGCCGTGATCACCCAGGCGGATCTCTACTATGAGGGGAGCCTGACCGTCGATTCGGATCTGATGGAGGCGGCGGATCTCCTCGAGTACGAGAAGGTGGCCGTCGTCAACGTCAACAACGGCGAGCGTTTCGAGACATATCTGATTCCGGGGGAGCCCGGAAGCGGTGTTATCTGTCTGAACGGCGCGGCGGCGCGTCGCGGCGCCGTCGGCGATGAGGTGATCATTATCTCGTATGCCTCCATGACCGAGGAGGAAGCGCAGACGTACAAGCCGACGATCGTCCATGTGGACAAGCGGAACAATATCGTTTCGCGTACACATGAGCAGCCGGCCGGCAAGCGGTACGAGACCGTGGCGTAAGGCGCCGGACGACCCCCGCGGGGGAGAAACCGGCATTGCGATGTAGAAGGATTCAGGGAGCTACGTGATCGAATCCCCGCGCAGCGCGGGGCGCTCCGTAGCTCTTTTCATATACGGCGGTCCCGACGACGGGGCGCCGGAAGATTCGGACCTCAAACACGAATTTCCATGAGCGAACGGGAACTGGCGGTAGTGATCATGGCGGCCGGCAAGGGGACGCGGATGAACAACCCGGAGATGGCGAAGGTCATGTTTCCGGTCGGAGGCTCGCCGATGATCCGGCATGTCGTCGACAGGGCGCTGGAGTGCAGACCGGGAATAGTCGTCGTCATTGTGGGACATAACCGCGGGTCGGTGATGGAATATCTGACCGCGACCTTCGGCGACGCCGTCGGGTTCGCCGAGCAGGTCGAACAGCTCGGCACCGGCCATGCGGTGATGCAGGCCGCGCCGCGCCTGGAAGGGTTCGACGGCGACCTCCTCGTCCTCTCCGGCGATGTGCCGCTTCTCAGCTACGCCACCCTCGGATCCCTCTGGGACACGCATGCCGCGACCGGCGCCGTCGCCACCGTCCTGACGGTGATCGCCGACGATCCGACCGGCTACGGCCGCGTGATCCGGAACGAGGATGGGAGCGTCGCCCGGATCGTGGAGCACAAGGACGCAACGGAGGAGGAGCGGAGCGTCGCGGAGATCAACAGCGGCATCTACCTCTTCCGCGCCCCGGAGCTGCTGGCGGCCCTGGCCGAGCTGGGGAACGACAACGCGCAGCACGAGTATTATCTGACCGACGTCTTCGGCTGGTTCCGCAAGGGAGGGATGCCGGTCGCGGCGTATGCCTCCCCCGATTTCGGCGAGGTGCAGGGGATCAACACCGTGGCGCAGCTCGCCGTCGTCGACGAGGAGTTCGCGCGCAGGACCGTCCGGAGAGAGGAGGATGCCCCTGCGGCATGATGTCGCCATTCGATATGAACATATCTTACAAGGATAGGATCGGATCATGAAAGTCTCACACATCGGCATCGCCGTCAAGGCGCTGGAGGAGGCGGGAATCAGGTACGGGGCGCTCTTCGGCGACGAGCATCCCCATCACGAGATCGTGGCGGAGCAGCGGGTGGAAGTCCTCTCGTTCCCCGTCGGAGAGGCTGTGATCGAGCTGACGGCCGCGACCGACGAGACCTCGCCGATCGCCCGGTTCATCGAGAAGCGCGGGGAGGGGATCCATCATATCGCGTTCGAGGTCGAGAATATCGTGGAGGAACTGGAGCGCCTGAAGAAATCGGGGGTCAGACTGATCGACGAGTCGCCCCGCGAGGGAGCGCACGACATGCTGATCGCCTTCGTCCATCCCTCCAGCTACAACGGCGTTCTCGTCGAACTCTGTCAGAAAAAGAACGGGCCGTCCGGGGTGTGAACCCGGTCGGTCCTTTTCCTTTCTCCACTCGTATTTCTTCCCTGCACAATCCCTCCCGCTTCCCCATATTCGGGAACGCTTTTCCTCTCGATCCTTCTATCCGTTCCTGAATCGATTCCGGGGACCTTTCGCGCGACCGATCGGGGCCGCGCGGCGGATTCATATCATATCGGATTCCCATATGTTTCGCAACCGACCGATGAGCTCGATCGTTCTTCTCTGCGTCGCGGCCGCGGCCGTTGTTCTCTCCGTCAGCCTGTCGATGCGGGAGCCCGCGGACTCCTACGGTTCCGGGGGGGCGGAGGGGGGAGAGCGGCGGGTCGAATGGGAGATGATGCGGCTGCGCGACCCCGCCACCGGGCGTATCCCGAAGGATGCGCGGGCGCTGGAGCTTGCCTACGCCGCCACGCTTCCGATGCGTGGAGCGCGGGGGGCGTTCTACAGAGCCGCGGGGATCGCCGACTTCGGCTGGAGCCCGCGCGGTCCCTACAACGTCGGCGGCCGAACCCGCGCTCTTGCCCTCGATATCTCCGGAGAGGATACGATCCTCGCGGGGGGAGTCTCCGGCGGGATGTGGCGTTCCAGCGACGGCGGGCGGAGCTGGAGCCGGACCACGCGCCCCGACCAGCTGCCGAGCGTGACCTGTCTGGTCCAGGATCGCCGCCCCGGCCGGACCCATATCTGGTACTGCGGAACGGGAGAGGCGATCGGCAATTCGCCGAGCAAGGGAGGGGCCTACTACTACGGCGACGGGGTCTTCAGGTCGACCGACAACGGGCGGAGCTGGGAGCAGACGCCCGGCACGAAATCTCCCCTGATCAACGAGCTGGATCGCTACACCGATCTGATCTACAATATCGCAATCGACCCTTCCAACACCGAACAGACCGAGATCTACTGCGCCACCTACGGCTCGGTCCGCAGATCGGTCGACGACGGCAACACGTTCGAGCCGGTCCTCTTCGGAACCTCGCTCTCCTACTTCTCCGATGTGGCGGTGACCTCTTCCGGGGTGGTCTACGCAACGATGAGCGGGGATGGCGACAAGGGGGGAATCTGGCGCTCGGCGAACGGGGTCGACTACGTCCGGATCGCTCCGCCGGCCTGGCCGGGGAACAGCAGACGGACGGTGATCGGCGTCGCCCCATCCAACGAGAACATCGTCTATTTCCTGGCGGAGACGCCGGGGACCGGATCGCTGGGGAGAAACTTCCGGGGTGACTCCTCCTGGCAGAGCCTGTGGCGATATACCTGGCTCTCCGGCGACGGAACGGGGGAGGGGGGACGATGGGAAGATCTCTCCGCGAACCTTCCGAAACTCGGCGGGTCGTTCGGCGATTTCTACTCGCAGACCGGCTACGATCTGCATGTGACGGTCCGGCCGGACGACGAGAATATCGTCTTCGTGGGGGGAACGAACATCTACCGCTCCACCGACGGCTTCACGACGGCGGGAGCGATGAAATGGATCGGAGGATATCGGAACGTGCAGATCGACAGCATGGTCGTGCAGGACTACTCCTATCCGGGGCATCATCCCGACCAGCACGGGGTCGTCTTCTCGCGACGCGATCCGAAGGTCGCCTTCACCGCCAGCGACGGCGGCGTCCACAGGACCGACGACGTCATGGCCGATTCGGTGACCTGGACCTCCCTCAACAACGGCTACGCCACCTCGCAGTTCTATACGATTGCGATCGATCCCGCGACCCCCGGCAGCGACTTCATCATCGGCGGGATGCAGGACAACGGCACATGGGGCGCCGCCGGAAACGGCCTGACCCCCTGGCGCGAGTACGGCAGCGGCGACGGATCGTTCTGCGCCGTGCGCGGCGGCGGCGGGGAACTTGTGGTCTCCAAGCAGGAGGGAAAAACATATCGTGTTATTCTGAACGAAGCGGGGATCATGTCCGCCTTCACCCGGATCGACCCGGAGGGAGGGGCGGGCTACATGTTCATCAACCCCTTCGCGACCGATCCTCTCGATGATAAGATCGTCTACCTCTGCGGCGGCCGCACCCTCTGGCGCAACGACGACATCACGACCATCCCCCTCGACTCCCGTCTCCCCGCCGTTTCCGGGTGGAAGAAACTGGAGGCGACGACCACCCCGAGAGCAAGCTCCGAACTCTCGGCCGTCGCGGTCTCGACGGCGAACCCGGCCCACAGGGTCTACTACGGCACGAGCGACGGGAACATCTACAGGATCGACAACGCCCACCAGGGTGAGCCCGTGTCGGCGAACGTGACCCCTCTGACCTTCCCGCGCAACGGCTACATCAACTCCATCGCGGTCGATCCTCGCGACGGAAACAGGGCGGTGGCGGTCTTCTCCAACTACGGCATCCCAAGCCTTTTCCTGACGACGAACGCCGGCGAGACCTGGACGCAGATCGGGGGGAATCTTGAGCCCTCCGGAAAACTCGGCCCCTCCTGCCGCTGGTTCTCCTTCCTCCACAGACCAGGCGGTACGATATATTTCGTCGGAACGAGCGTGGGGCTCTATTCCACGACGAAGCTGGAGGGAACCGCCACGACCTGGGCGCTGGAGGGACCGACGCAGATCGGAAACGTGGTCGTCGACATGATCACCACAAGAGAGTCCGACGGATATGTCGTGGTGGGAACGCACGGGAACGGAGTCTTCAGCACGCAGGTCATATCGCTCGGGGCGGAGCGTCCCGACCCGCGGCGGGATCTGGCGTTCGAGGAGTTCCGTCCCAACCCCGCCCGCGAGTCGACGACGATGACCTTCGTCATCCCTCCGTCGGCGGTCGGGGCGAGGGCCGTTATGACGTTGTACGATATGCGCGGCCGTCCTCTCCGGACGCCGATCGATGAACCTCTGACCGAGGGGAGGCATATCCGTGAGATCGACCTGCGCGGTCTCCCCTCCGGGACGTATCAGGCCCGGCTTGCCGTGGCGGGGCTTGTCGAGGAGCGCAGAGTGACCGTTGTACGCTAAGCGGAGTATCATCCCTATGAATCGCACGACCCTGGTTCTCGCGGTCGCCGCTCTCCTTTCGGCGACCGTCGCCGCGACTCTGATTCCGGAGGAGACCGTCGTTTCCTCCTTCCCGATCGACATGCCGCTCGACGGCGGCGAGGAGAATCCCGGCGCCCGCGCCGACTACGAGCTGATGCTGCTGCGCGACCCCGCCACCGGGCGTGTCCCGCAGGGAATACGCGCCCGCGAGCTGCGACATGCGGCGGCGATCCGGAACAGGGGGGAGACCGGCATGATGCGCGGCGCTCCGACCGCGAACATCGGCGCCTGGATCAGCCTGGGCCCGACGAACGTCGGCGGCAGAACCCGCGCGCTGGCGCTCGACGTCGACGACGAGAATGTGATGCTGGCCGGCGGGACCACCGGGGGGATGTGGCGTTCGGAGAATGGAGGGCTCTCCTGGGAGCGGACGACACGGACGCATCAGCTTCCGAGCGTCACCGCGATCGCACAGGACGTGCGCCCGGGGAAACGCCATATCTGGTACTACGGGACCGGAGAGTTCCGCACCAACAGCGACAGGTTCGGCAATGCCCTCTACTCCGGCGACGGGATCTTCAAATCGACCGACGGCGGCCGCAACTGGACGGAGCTCCCCTCGACGGTCTCCGGCACTCCACAGACGCTCGACCGTGAGTTCGACTACGTCAACAATATCGTAGTAGATTTTGCGAACACAGGGCAGGATATCCTCTACGCCGCGACGTTCGGCGGCATCATGAGATCGACCGACGGCGGAACCTCATGGACGGCAACCCTCGGAAGCCTCAACGACGGATCGGACTTCACCGACGTGGCGATCGCCGGCGACGGAACCCTCTACGCGGCGCTCAGCAGCGACGGGTTGCTGAACGGTCTCTTCAGGTCGAAGGATGGAATATCGTGGACGGAGATAACGCCGCAGGGGTGGGGAACGACCTGGCGGCGTGTCGTCATCGCCGCGGCCCCCAGCAATCCGAATGTCGTCTACTTTCTGGGAGAGACCCCCGGGAGCGGTCTGGAGATCGACGGCTCGTACGGTTTCAAGGAGTACTACAGCCTCTGGAAATATACCTACGGCTCCGGCGACGGCGTGGGAGCCGGCGGAACGTGGGAGGATCGCAGCACGAACCTTCCCCTTTCCACCAGGGCCCATACGTTCAACGGGCTCACCTCGTATGCGCTTCTCCTCCGCGTCGCTCCCTACAGCGAGAATATCGTCTTCGTGGGGGGGACGAACCTCTATCGATCGGACGACGGGTTCAGGAGCGACAAGTGGACCGTCTGGCTCGGCGGGTATAACTCGCTCGGTGAGTACCGGTACGAGGGAGCGCTCCATCCCGATCAGCATATCCTCCTCTTTCCGGCGTCGGGCTCCTCCCTGATCGTCGGCAACGACGGCGGAATATATCGTACTGATGATCAGTTCGCCGATACCGTGATGTGGTCGCCGTACGTCGACGGCTACGTTACCACGCAGTTCTATACCGTCTCGCTCGATCATGCCACCCCCGGCAGCACCATGGTCGTCGGCGGCCTGCAGGACAACGGCACGGTCACGACATATATGGCGAACGGCACGGAATGGTGGATGCCGATTGGTGGGGACGGTTCGTTCTGCGCCGTTGAAGACGGCGGCGAAGCGTTCATCGGCTCCAGCCAGTTCGGGAGGACATATCGTGTAAGTTTATCGGGGAACGACTATGCCCGTCTCGACCCGCAGGGGGGGACCGGGTATATGTTCGTCAATCCGTTCGCGCTCGATCCCGTCGACAACCGCGTCCTCTACATGTCTGCCGGTGCGCGGCTCTGGCGTAACAGCGACATCACGGCCATTCCGTTCGGGGTCTACGATCCGGTCACCACCAACTGGCGTGTGATCGGCTCGGTCGATGCCGGGGCGACGGTGTCGGCCATCGGTCTCTCCACGACGGAACCCTCGAATCGCGTCTGGTTCGGGACCACCGACGGCCGCGTCTTCAGGCTCGACAACGCGGGGAGCGGAGGGGGAGTGCAGAACAATGTGACGGGAGACGACTTCCCGAAACAGGGCTTCGTCAACTGTATCGCGGTCGATCCGCGCGACGGCGACAGAGCGATCGTCCTCTTCAGCAACTACAACGTCCAGAGCCTTTTCCTCACAACCGACGGCGGCGACACCTGGACGCCGATCTCCGGCAATCTGGAGGAGAACCCGGATGGAACCGGAGCCGGGCCGTCGTGCCGCTGGGCCTCGATCCTCCACGGCCCCGGAGGGCCTCTCTACCTTGTGGGAACCAGCACCGGCCTCTATTCGACCCGCCTGCCGAGCGGCCCCGACACCGAGTGGCATCAGGAGGGAGCCGGGACGATCGGCAACGCCATGGTGAGCATGATCGACGTCAGGCATCAGGATGGATATATCGCGGTGGCTACATGGGGGAGCGGGATGTACGCGGGGTACGATATTCCGCTCGGCGTGACCGGTCCGGACGACCGCGCCTCCGGATTCACCCTCCATGAGCCGCGCCCCAACCCGCTCGGGTCGACAGGGTCGATCGAGGTCGATCTGCCGGCCGGGCTTGCCGGGGAATCGGTTGCGATATCGCTCTACGATCTCTCGGGGAGAAGCGTCGGGCATCTGGCGGAGTTCAGGGGGGAGACGGGACGTCGACGGGTGGAGTTCAATCTCCATGATCTTCCGCATGGTCCTCCCGCGTCAGGTTCGTATGTTCTCCGTGTCGAGGCAGGAGGCCTCGTTCGTTCGAAACGCATCGTCGTCCGCCCATGAACAGATCGACATCGACCCTCGTCGCCTGGCTTCTTATTGCGATACTTGTCGCCGGGAGCCTTCTTGCCTGGGGGAGCCTGCCGGAGAAGATCCCGACCCACTTCGGCATCAGCGGCAAGCCCGATTCCTGGGACGAGAAATCGTTCTGGAGCTGGTTCCTCATGCCGATCATAGCTCTGGCGACGACGATCCTCTTCACCTGGCTTTCCCGCTGGACGCTCCGCCGTCCCGATGTGATCAATCTTCCGAACAAGGAACGTCTGCTCCGGCTCACCCTGGACCGGCAGCGCCAGGTCGTGATCAAGATGAACGGGATCATGGGATGGATGAGCGTCGGACTCAACCTCCTCTTCTGCATGATCCAGTACAGTGTCTATCGTACTGCGAACGGTTCGGACGAGCAGACGCTGGTGCTGGCCGTCATCATCTCGTCGATCGTGCTGCTGCCGATGATCAGCCTCTGGATGATCGTCGCCGTGCAGTCGCGGATCGACACGCTCTACAAGGAGCAGATGAAGGGAGCATGAAGTATGCGAAGATGATATTGATCGATCGTCCCGAGCTGCGCCGGCTGATCGTCTCCGTTCTGCTCCTCCTCTGCACGGCCGCCGGGGCGGTTCCGGTCGCGGGGTGCGACGGCAGATTTCAGTATCGGCTCGCCTATCTTCGATGGGATACCATCCGGTACGATTCCAACGGCGTCGATATCCCCGATCCTCCCGACTCGGCCCCGATCTGCAACCTCAACGGCAAGGGGTACAAGGACGCCAACTATCCTCCCGGTCTCCCCGAACGGGAAGGGTGGGGATATCACGACTCGCTCGCCTACGATTTCAACGGCGACGGGACGACGGAAACCCTCCATATCCGGGCACGGGCGGAGCTGCTCCCCGGCAGGTCGCAGGACGATCTTCCCGTCATGGACGACTACGCCTGGGACGACGGCCAGCCGTGGCAGGTCTACATCGAGGATCGGGAGGGGGAGCGCGCCTATCTCTATTCACGATGGATTCAGCTCGGCCGGATCACCGTCGTTACCCACCCCGAGGGACCGCCGACGGTGGTCGAGACGGGATCACATGTTGGGAAGAATCGCGAGTCGAGGTATATGATCCATTATCAGTCCCCCGCCGCCGCCGCCTTCTACGGCGCTCCGCCGGGGCGGTGATCCTTCGTCGCCGTTGTTCCTCCATTCAACGCCCGCTTCGCCGGTCCTCGACCGGAGAGAGTGTGTGGAAATGGTATCGTTTCCGTGCCTAGGAATTGACCCACCCTATCGCTAGAATGCCGTTCCGGATCCCCGGCCCTTCAAGAACATCTTCGGAATACATGAAGCTTCGTCTGATTCTTCCGATGCTCCTCATCGTGGGGAGCCTCCATGCCCAGGTCGATTCCACGTTCATCCGTCGCGCCGATTCGGTGGCCCGCCAGGGGAAGCTGGAGGAGGTCGTCAGGCTCCTCGACGACCAGATCCGGGCTCACTCCTCCGTCGCCACCTATTACGTCATGCGCGGCAAGCTCAGACTGGCGATGGGGAAGTATGACGACGCGGCCGCCGATTTCCAGACCGGGATCAAGGTCGACAAGAACTGCGCCGCATGTCGCATCGGGCTCTCGGGGATCGAGGCGACGGCGGGACGCCTGCAGAGCGCGCTGCAACTGGCCGACGAGGGGATCGGACTCGATCCCGCCTCGGCGTTCGCATATCAGGTTCGGGGACAGGTGAGAGAGGCGCTCGGGATGTCCGAGGATGCGCTTGCCGACTACAACCGTTCCATAGAGATGGACCCGAAGAATCCCGCGCCATACCTCGCGCGCGGCGCCTACCGTCTTGCGCGGCGCGATCTGGAACGCGCTCTGGAGGATTTCACCCTTGTGGTCCGGACGACCCCCTCGGAACCGTTCCCCTATTTCCAGCGTGCCCACTGCTTCGTGGAGATGCGCCGGTTCGAGGACGCCTATGCCGATCTCACCAGGGCAATCGAGCTCGGCTACGTGCTTCCCGATCTCCTGATCACCCGCGGCGCCGTGCTCGACCGGATGAGACGCCCGGTCGATGCTCTCGCCGATTATGATCGCGCGGTCGCCCTCGACAGCACAAGCTTCGGCGCCTACTACAACCGGGCCCTCTCCCACTATGCTCTCGAGGATATGGATGCCTCGTGCAGCGATGCGACCAGAGCTCTGGCGCTCGGCCGGGCGCAGGGAAGATCGGGAGGCGAGATGGATGAACTGAAGCGGACGATCGCCGATATCTGCATGCCGACCGCCGTCTCCTATTTCTATCACCGCGGAATCGCCGAGTACAACAAGAGGAACTTCAAGGGAGCGGTCGAGAGCTACAATGCCGGACTGAACGTCTTCCCCGGCAACATGATGCTCACCCTCTTCCGAGGAAACGCATATATGCAGCTCGGAGAATATCAGGCGGCGGCGCGCGACTACAGGATGATCCTCGATTCGATCGATCGGAGCGTGGACGAGATGGTGGAGTCGAAAAGAAGGACGGGAACCTCCGTGAACCCCGCCGTGCTCCGTTCGCAACTGATGAGCACGGCGCATGAAGGGCTCTCCCAGGGGATGTTCGCCCTCGGGAATTACGAGGGGGCGCTGGGAGAGATCGACTCGGCGATCGATGTGGTATCGGCGGCGGCGGGACCGATCTCGCTTCTCTACAACAGTCGTGGTCTGATACTTCTTGCGCTGGCCCGTCATGCCGAGGCGCTGGAGGATTTCACGAAGACCACCCTGATGGAGCGGGGCTATGCGCCCGCGTTCGCCAACAGGGCGATAGCCCATCTGAACCTGGCGCTGGAAACACCGATACGTCTTGCCCCGATCGATCTTGCCGCGCGCAAGGAGGGATTGCCCCCGGTCGGCTACACCTTCCCCTCCGACCCGGAGATCGCCGGTGAAACCGAGGAGGTGACCCAGGCGCTCCAGGCGATCGATCGCGCCCTTGAGATCAACCCCGATATGGGACATCTCTATCCCATCCGCGGCCTTGCCCGGATGCTGCTGGAGCGGGAGAACTACTGCGACGATTTCAGGAAGGGGAAGGAGCTGGGGGATGCGAACGCGGCGTCGATGGCGGCTGAATACTGCAGGTAGAAGGTATGATCATGGATGAACGACGGGATTTCTGTTATGTCCCTGTCATGAACCGTGTCGTTTTCACATGCGATCGATGAGCGAATATGGCAACCGGAACCGGCGTGCGTTATATATCGCACTGCTCATTGTTGTCTCCGCATCCTCGCTCACGGGGTGCGCGACGATCTTCAAGGGATCTGAAACGGATATTCCGATTATCGGCCCGGAGGAGGCCCGTTTCGCCCTGCTCGATACCGTTGAATCCCCCATCCTCCCGATCGACAACGAGGATGGGGACCGTTTCCTCACCCTTTCCACCGATCGCTCCCACCGGCTCACCGTACTCCATGAAGGCCGCTCCGACACCCTGAGCGTCAGGCGTCGGTTCAACGAACTCTGGCTCGCGGCCGATTTCCCCGTTTTTCCCGTCGGATATATCGTGGACGGAATAACCGGCGCATGGTTCGATTTCGACGGCGTCTCGATCGTCTACGACTCCACGTTCGACGCCGGAGACCCGACACCGATCTGGCTGGTTCGGAAGATCGATCGATCCGTCGAGAAAAGTAAAAAGCGGGGGGATGTGGAGCTCCGGGCGCATATCGGATTCAACAACAGGACGATCCAGGTTCCGCTCGTTCCGCCTCATTTCGGCGCCGCCGTCGGCTACGGGTTCAACAGATGGCTCGGCCTCTTCGCCACCTACGAGACCACCGGCTGCATCGATCTCTACAGATATGAGGGGGATGTGCGGCAGTCGAATCATCAGTGCGATATGGTCGTCACGACGTACGGCGGCGCCCTCCGCTTCAGCCATCCGACCGGACTCTATGCAGGCGCGGGGATGGGGTGGATGCAGGTCTCGCTCGACTCGCTCTACAGGAATTCCGACGGGGCGCATCTCGCCGGCTTCAGCGACGGACTCCCCGCGTATTCGGTCGGCGCAGGATATATGGGATCGCTCCTCTTCGGGGAAGTCGTCTGGCAGGGAGGGACCGAGCGGGTCGAAGTCGGTCCCACGGCCACCGCCTCGGCGGAGATTCTCTTCGTCAGATTCGGGATGCGCGTGGCGTTCTGATCGGATCGCCCCAACCGTAGAACTTCACCACCTTCTTTGTTGTTGAGTTGAGAGGAGCGATTCCTCATGGAAAACGGTGCGATCATACTCTCGATGATGCTTCTGGTGGCGGAGATCTCCGGCTCGAACATGCCGGGGATCGGTCTGCACATGCCGGGACGCGCCATGCCGTTCCTGCATGAGGTGTCGGCTCTCTCCCTCGACGACAAGATCGACGGATATATCGCGGCATCCGCCGAACGTCTCGGCCCCGGAGTGAGCGAGGCGGTCGCCGGTATCGATGGACAGGAAAAGAAACTTCTCGCCGTCAGATATTATCTGCGGAGCGCGGGACGCCTCCGGTACGGATGGACCTGGAGCGCCTCGCAGATAGCCCGGTTCAAGGGATCGACGGAGTATAGACGGGCGCTTGCCGAAGTCGAGAAGGTGAAGGCGAAGTTCGCCGAACTGAACCCCGGGTACGAGCTGCGGGTCGACACCGAGGTACGGACACTTGAAATGCAGCTCGTCGGCTGGAACATGTTTCCGTCGGTTGCCCTCGCCGCGGAGCAGGTCTCCTCTGCAATCGTTCCGCAGCTTGCCGATACGATATTTCCGCACCGACCCGATGCAGAGAGCCTCGGGCGGTTCAACACGCTGCTGACGGGCGCTCTGAACGAACCGACCCCCTCCGTCGCCGTCCCCGGCTTATCACAGCACGGGCAGCTCCGGGCGTTCGATTTCGAGATCTGGAAGGGGGGCGTCGAGATCGCCGGCACCGACTTCGGGACGATCCCGCACGTATGGGACAGACCGGGGTGGACGAAGAAGCTGAGAACCGCGATCACCGAGGCCGGCGCGAAGTTCTCCGGTCCTCTCCAGTCTCCGCGCGAACCGTGGCACTATACCTACGCGCCGTGAGCGATGCGGCGTTCGGAGGGGAAGTTGCATCTTTGCCCCCATGAACTCCCCAGCCTCCTCCCCCAAGATCGGCGCCGCGGACGCGCTCCGGCTCGATCGTGTCGTCGTCGTCGGAACCAGCGGCTCCGGCAAGACCACTCTCGCCCGCACCCTCGCAACCCTCCTCGACGCAAAGCATATCGAGATCGATGCCCTTCACTGGAAACCGAACTGGGTGGAGAGACCTCGGGAGGAACTGCGCGCCGCGGCAGCCGAGGCAGTGACCGCCGAGCGGTGGGTGGCGGATGGGAACTACGGCTCGATCCGAGATATCATGTGGGGGAGGGCGACGACCGTCGTCTGGCTCAACTATCCCTTTCATATCGTTCTACGCCGTATTCTCTCGCGGACGATCAGGCGTATCGTCTCTCGGGAGGTGCTCTACTCGCAGAATCGGGAGACGTTCTACAAGTCGTTCCTTACCCGGGATTCGATTATTCTGTGGGTGTTCAGGACGTATCGATCGAATCGGCGGCGGTATCGGGAGCTGTTTGCGGAGCGGCCGTTTCCGGGGTTGGAGATGGTGGAGTTTCGGTCGCCGGGGGAGGTGGGGGG
>CBINGZ010000071.1:0-16444 GCA_966250335.1 uncultured bacterium
GGGAGATGGAAGAGCGGAAGGGGGAGATGGAAGAGCGGAAGGGGGCGATGGAAATGGTAGGAGAGCGCCGTGGAGAGTAAACATCACGACATTCATCGGCTCCCGAAGGGAGCACCCATTTGTAGCCCGGTGCGATATCCTATTTCTTTAAGCGCCGAAGGTGCGCACCATTCTTCCTCGTCAGGACGATGAATGGGCCGCCCCTTCAGGGCTTCAGAATATGCGGGAAACGCTATCGCTGCAAATGGCTCGCCCCTTCAGGGCCGGAAGAATGTGGATGGGCGTCTCAGGCTCTGTAGGAATCGACCGCATCGACGAAGAGCTGCGTGATGACACGGGGACGCGTGATGGCGCCGCCGACGATCACCCCGTACGCCCCCGATTCCATGGCGTGGGAGGCATCGGCCGTGCTCCAGATGAACCCCTCGGCAAGAACCGGGATGCCGACGGTGGTGGCGAGTCTGTAGATAAGATCGAGGTTGGGTGAGATGGAGAGGGTCTGCTCGGCGGTCTCCTTCGTCCTGCCGTAAAGGACCGTGGAGAGCGCGCTGGCCCCGACGTCGGCGGCCCGTACCCCCTCCTCGAAGGTTGAGATGTCGGCCAGCAGGTTGAGGTCGGGATGTCGTTTGCGCGCCTCGGCCAGAAACCTGATGCCGTCATGTCCCGAGGGACGTACGCGCATGGTGGCGTCGAGCGCCACGATATCCATCCCCATCCGCGCCAGCCGGTCGACGTCGTTGGCCTCCGGGGTCACCAGCACCCAGCCGTCCGCGTATTTGCCGCGCACGCAGCCGATGAGGGGGAGCCTCGTCAGCGCCCGTATCTCCTGCAGGTTCTGGATCCCCTCCCCGCGAATGGCGACGGCTCCACCCGCCTCGGCCGCCTGCGCGAAGAGGGCGCAGTGCTGGGCGGTATGGAGCGGTTCGGAGGAATCGAGCTGGCAGCTCACGATGACGCCGCGGGCCACGATATCTTCGAACGACTTCATGCTGTCGTTTCCTTCTGCAGCCAGTTGATGTCGACGGCATCCTCGCCGCCGTCGGCCATGATCACCGAACCGTTGATCCACCCGGCGTCCTCGGTGGAGAGAAGAGCGATGATCCGCGCCACATCCTCGGGCGTCGTCAGCCGGTTGAAGGGACTCCGCTCCAGCGAACGTGCCATGAGCGCGTCGTTGCCGGGGATCTTCCTGAGCGCGGCGGTGTCGGTCACGCCGGCCTGGATCGCGTTGGCGGTGATCCCCCGATCCCCAAGCTCGAACGCGAGCTGCCGGCAGTAGCTCTCCAGAGCCGCCTTGGCCGCCGAGACCGCGCCGTACATCGGGAGCACGCGGTGGGCGCCCGCGCTGGTCAGGGCGAAGATCCTTCCCCCCTTCCCCATCAGCCCGCGCCGTACCACATCCTGCGTCCAGTAGATCAGACTGTTCGCCATCACGTTCATCGTCATTTCAAGCTGCGCCTGGGTCAGCTCCTCCTTCGCTTCGTTCGCGACGAACGGCTTCAGCGCGCCGAATGCGAGCGAATGGAGCAGCGTCCGGATCGTTCCGTTACGCTCCGCGAAGATCGTCTCCACCCTCTCCAGGGCCGTCGCGCGCTGGGCGGCGTCGGCTGCGTTGATATTGAAGAAATGGGCCTCGGCCCCCGCCTCCCGGATCTGTCGCTGCACATCCTCGGCTGCCGGCATCGTGGCTGCGCGGTCCAGATGGATACCGATGATGTTCATGCCGCGGCGGGCCAGCTCGACCGCGGCCGCGCCGCCGAATCCGCTGGAGGCTCCCAGAATGAGCGCGTAGGTGCTGGCTGCAAACGATCGGGCCGACGATGCTTCAGAGGGGGATGTCATGGGGCGAGATCTCTCGGGAGATGATGCTTCGGACAATGCTTCTCGACTGTTTGGATGGAATGGGGCCGGGGGGCCTGTAGAGACCGCCAAACATACGAGATTCAGGCCCCCAAACCAATTTCAGGGCGTCACGGCCCCGCGTCTGAAGAGACGGCGCACCCGCGAGAAATCGAAGTCGAACGTGACGGTCTCGCGTGAGACCAGGACGGTGAGATAGAGACCCATCGTGCCGATCACCCCATCGGCCATCCACATCGCCACGGCGGGGGAGAGCGCGGCCCGGTCGGCGAGTTTTTCGCCGGCGACGAGGCATGCCCAGTAGACGACGAAGAACGCAAGAGCGATGGCGGCGGAGACGCCGAAATTCCCCCGGCGCACGACGATGCCGAGCGGCGCCCCGACGAAGACGAAGATCAGACAGGCGGCCGGGATGGAGTATTTCTTGTGGATCTCCACCAGGAACTGATTGGCGCGCTGCTGCTGGTCGTAATAGGTGGCGCTCTCGGTCTCGATCTCGTTGCGGAGCGTCGCCAGACGGCTGAGCGCGATCGCCGCCGCCTCCTCACGGGTGGCCGGGATCGCGTGGCTCACCTGCGTCGAATCGCTCCCCGCCGCCGACCGGGCCAGCAGCGTGTCGATCCGTTGTTCGGCTCTCTCCCGCTTTGCCGTGGCGGTGTCGGCGATCTCCCTCATCTTGGCGATGTTCATCGTCCTGTCGTTCCGGTTGATCGTGCTGGCGTCGGTCTCCGGCAGTTTGAAGCCGGAGATCGAGACGGCGATCTTATGCTCGAGGAAGGAGATCCTGGTGAACTTGCTCAGATCGCGACGGTCCACCTGATGAATCTCCCCCTGATGGAGCGTCATCATCAGTTTCGACATGTCGGCGTTGAAGGCCATTTCCGCCGAGCGCGCGTTGATCGTGTTCATCTTGTCCAGATCCTGCGCGTAGATGGAGACGTTGTGGAGGATGTTCGCCTCGCGGTCGATACCTCGTGCCAGGATGCTGTAGCCCTGCAGCGATGTGAACTGTCCCGGCTCGATCGCGAAGGTGGGACGAAGCTGCCGGATATCCATCTGCATCACCATCGCCTTGTGGTTGGTCTCCGGCAGCACGCGGTCGTTGAAGAGATAGAGGGCCACGAAGAGAAGCCCGCCGCCGACGATCGCCGGGAGCATCGCCCGGAAGGCGCTTCCCCCCGAACTCTTGATGATCGTCAGCTCGTTGTTGCCGCTCAGTTTTCCGTAGGCCATCAGGGTGGAGACGAGCACTCCCATCGGCACGGCCAGCACCAGCATCCAGCCGAGACTGTAGAGAATGAACTTCCCGACGATGAAGTAGCTCAGCCCCTTGCCGATCAGATCGTTCAGGTTCTTGAAGATGAACTGCAGCAGGAAGATGAAGACGACGGCAAAGGTCCCGAAAAGAAAGGGACCGATATGAAGCCGCAGGATATACCGGGTCAGTCGCATGACATAGTGACGAAGGAGAAGGACGCGTCGTGAAGCGGCTCACGTCGTCGCGGCGGGAAATTACGTTGAAGCGGCGGATATAAAGGTCGGTATGGGGGAAGGACCTTGGAGACGGACCGATGCCGGCGAAGCGCGGCGAAGCGCGGCGAAGCGCGGCGAAGCGCGGCGAAGCGCGGCGAAGATGCGGACCGCTGCCGCGCGTCAGCGGTAGCCCGTATCCATCTTCATGTTCACCACCTCCATCCCCGATTCCCATACCCGGATCGTGTATTCCGGATCGGAGGAGCCGAGAGGGAGATACCATGTATGGAACGGCGATCCTCCCCTGAACGGGATGTTGTCGAAGCTCCCGCTGGAGCTGGTCGCGGGACCGTAGACCTTCTCGATCATCCGTGTCGTCGAGCTCCCGAAGACGCTGAAGCTGAAGACGCTGTCGCGCACCACCGGCCCGCCGTCGACCCGCATCAGGACGACCACGCCGCTGTCGAACCGTATCGTCGCCCCGCTGAAGAAGGCGCACCGATCGGGATCGGAGGCGAACTCGCAGTCGAAGACGGTGGAGGCGTTATCCTTCCAGACGCCGTCGATCCCCAGCTTCCACTGGTTCTTGGCGGTATCCTGCGGCCATCCTCCGTAATCCCAGAGGGTATATCGTATCAGGGAATCGACCGCATGTTTCGTCAGACCCAGACGAAGCCCCTTGAACTCCACCTGGGGAATCTCCGTCTGCGCCGCGGCCGTGAACGCCCCGGCGATCATGAATATCGTGATGAGAAGGGACCGTCTCATTGTCTACAGGCGATCGGATATTGTTCTGAAATCATCCCCGGAGCTCCTTGCATCGGCGGGCACGGATCATACGAAAGAAGAGGATCGATCGCACTCGAAAAATCTATCCTTCCTGCGTTCATCTTCCATCGATATGTTCATCCGTCTCGAAACGCGAACCGATACAACGCTCCCTTATCCCGCCCTCTCCGCGGCGACTTCCCCCACCTCATCGTCGCGAACCACTCCCCGATAGATCACGACCGCATAGATCAGCACCAGCAGCCCGCGGAAGAGATCGACGCTCCCCCAGGGGAGATATCCCATCACCACCAGCGGTTCCCATAGAGGGGCGAGCATATCGAACAGAAAGGAGAAGCTGACGAAGACCGCCAGCATCGCCCGCGTGTAGAGCCCCCGCTCGGCGCGGAGGCGGAGCAGGCGGTGCGCGGCGAGAGCGGCGATCAGCGCCAGATAGCCGAAGAAGGCTGCCAGGGAGAGGTAGAGGATGATCTGCACCAGCGTGTCGGCGATGTTGCTCCCGGCGTCCAGACGCTGCATGAGCGGGCCGTAGACCGGGTCGATCGCCAGTTTGAGCGCGCCGGTGAACGTGGCGGTGATCAGCATCCGGAAGGGGTGCCCGATCCTTCCGTCCCGTTCGAGTCGCGGGTAGTCGAGAGGGTGGAGAAGGAGGACGACGGCGGTGTTCAGGGTCCTGAAGAAATCTCCGATCGAGATCCGTTCAAGAGCCTCGACGATCCCCTGGAAGAAGTTGCCGGGGGTGATCGGTTCGGCGTCGGCGTGGCGCCGCCATTCGCTCTCGCGGAGCGGGGCGCCGCATTCGACGCAGTGGAGGGCCTCGGGAACGCGGGAGGTCCCGCAGGAGGGACAGAAGCTGTAGATCATCGCAGGGCCTCCCGGAGATGGAGGAGGGATGAAGAGGGGGAGACCGTCACCCTCAGCGGTGTCCGGGATCGCCCGTCTCGGTTGCCTCCGGAGCCTCGGGGGCGGATCGGCCGCGCATCTTCTCCTTCATCTCGGCGATCCGCTCCTCGTAGTACTCGAGCCGTTCAGGTTTCGAGCGGGCGAGCGTCTGATACGCCTTCAGCGCCTCTGCGTAGGCTCTCTGCGTCACCAGGATGTTCGCCAGCGTGTCGCTGACGATCGAGGGCTCGAACGAGGAGGGACGGAAGTTGTCCTCCTCCTCGACCACCGGAATTCTCGCGTTCTCCAGACGGCGCGCCAGTTCCTCCAGCGGCGTCAGCTCCTCGCTCTTCTTCTCCGGGGGCGCCGGAGCCGACTGCTGTGCCGGGGCGATCGGTCCGGACGACCTCCGTCCGGGGAAGGCGATCGGTGGGGCCGGTTCCTCGCGCAGCATCGTCTCCTCGATCGGAGGGAGCGGCGGGGAGGCCTTCCGCAGCAGCGTTTCCTCGATCGGAGGAAGGGGCGGGGAGACCTTCCGCCGGCCGGTCAGGAACGGCTCCGGCATCGGCTCGTTGATCAGCGGCGCCAGCGGCTGCCGCTTCTGGTTGTCCTCGTGACGGAGCGGCGCGAACTCGAGCCCCGGTATCAGGCGGAGATTCGAGCTGCGGAGCCGCGACATGTTCCCTCCGTGATGGAGGGCGAGCATGCCGAGCGTTCTTCCGGTCTGCGACTCTCCCTCGGCTCGTTTCTCGGTCCGTTCCTCGGTTCCGGCCCCCTCTGCGGGCGCCTCCGGCGTCGCCATCGGGAGGCTCCGTTCGAGCTCGGAGAGAGCCCGGAGCGAGTATGTCTTGACGGGATGTTCCTGCCGGGCACGCTGAGTATCGCTTTCGGAGGTGATGATCGACTCCGTCACCCGTTCAGGTTCGGGCGCCCTGACTCCCTCGGGCTCGATCTGCGGGACGACGGGATCGATCCGCTCACCGGACACCGGACGGTCCATGAGCTCCATGATCCTCTGCGGCTCCCGTTCCTTCTCCGGCGCGGGCTTTTCCTGGAGAGGTTGTTCCTGCACCGGTTGTTCGGGCGCAGGTTTCTCCAGGACCGGCTTTTCCCGTACCGTTTTTTCCGGAACAGGCTGTTCCTGCGCCGGTTGCTCGTCGGGCAGGGGGGGCTCCGCGACCGGCGCTGTCACCTGTTCCTCTTCCCGTGCGGGAGCGACCTCCGCCTGAACGGTTTCCACCGGCCCGGCCGTCGACGGCAGGGGGAGTCCCGTTTCCAGAGCATCGATTCGCTCCGCGATCTTTTCGATGAGGGGATTGCGACCTCCCTCACCCGTCGCCACCGCCTCGTGCGCCTCCTCGATCTCCACACGGAGATAATCGTCGTAGGCGGGGCCCTCGCCGGCGATCTGCGCGCGAAGCAGGTCGAGCTGTTCGGCGCCGGTGCGGCGGTGCCCGTCGCGAAGGACGTTCAGGGCGCGAAGTTTCTCTCCTGAAACGATGTATGCCTGGGCAAGGACGGCATACCCCATGATCTGCGAGGGGAAGTAGACGAGTCCGCGTTTGCAGACTTCTATCGCCCGCTTCACCTGCCCTGATGCAAGGAGTTGCTGCGCTTCGACAGGAAAGAGAGGAGTCGGACGGAAGATATCCGCGTGTCTGTTGGGTTCGGAGACCGGCATAGGCGAAGATTGGGAAAATTGCTCCAACAACCAAGAGCCTCGGTGAAGATAGTTCCGTCCGGCGTCGGCGTTACAGCTTCCGCGCGACCACCACGGCGGCCTGGGCGGAGGCAATTCCGATTCCTCCCTGATCGTACGCTTCCAGCCTGATCACATAGATCCCGGGCTCCAGCGGACGTCCGTTCTCCCCTTCGCCGTTCCAGATCAGCTCCCCTTCGGCCCCCGCCGGTTCGTTGTTCGCGATGCGCGCGGCACGGCGGCCGAGCCGGTCGTAGAGGGTCACCGTGATGCGGGAGCGGGAGACGGGGAGTCTGTATCCGATTCTGATGAAATCCTGGAAGCCGTCTCCGTCCGGGGAGAGGGTCTCCGGCTCGATCCGGAGGCGGGCCTGCGAGTTCGAGGCCGGGATCATGCGGGAGTTCCGGCGGCCCGGCGTTCCTCCCAGCCGCTCCAGGGAGCTCGACCAGTTGCGGCCGTCGATCGAGGAGGCGGAACGGGAGATCCGCTCCAGGGATATCCCCTTCGTATCGTCCAGCTCCTCCCAGTGCCACTCCGCGCGGTAGGGGACGCTGTCGACGCTCCTCCCTTCGGCGTCCCTGAGCACCACCTCGTCTCCATCCGCGTTGAGAGAGAAGCCGGCCCGTCCGATCACGACGACGTTGAGCGAATCACGCAGCGCCGGGAAGCGGAGATAGATGGAACTGTCGGCGGCCACGACGACATAGGCGCCCGGTTGTACCGGAGGGCTGTTCGAAGGGATCGTCCCCCGGACCGTTCCGGTCTCATCGATCAGCCTCCAGTTTCCGATCGGGACTGCGCTCTCGCCGGGGTTGTGGATCTCGACATACTCGGCCGTCGTCTTCCCGGCGATATCGACCGGGTCGAACATGATCTCGGTGATCGGAAGCGTCGGGGTATCGGTCGTTGTGACGTATCCGCCGCGGATGGGACGGAAGGGGCTGCGCGCTCCGGCGACGTGAGCGGTGAGGGTGCAGCAGAGCAGGATCGGGAGCGTATACGAAGCTCCCGTCGTTCCACGGAATCGTGTCATTATGCGATGTGATTGATGGTTGTGGCGGTGATGAACAGGGAGATCGACGCGAAGGAGAACGCGATCGTGTCTCCGGCGGCGATCAAAAAAATGAATCATGTCAAATCCGCTTGACATGACATCCCTCCGCATCGTAACTTTGCCGTGTCAATTTCACTTTACATCCCGGATGAGCGGAAACGGACGGGAAATCGGGTCGAGGCTCCGCGAGGTGCGGACCGGCCGGAATCTGACGCAGGCGAAGCTCGCGGAGCTGGTCGGGGTCAGCCGGCAGACGATCAACTATATCGAGCAGGGAACCTACTGCCCGTCGACACGGCTGGCGCTTCAGCTTGCGCGAACCCTGGAGTCACGGGTGGAAGATCTCTTCTACCTGGAAGAGGCCTGACGGCGCCGTGAACGTATCGTAGACGACACGTCCCGGTCGCCCCGGTTCGTCGGATCACCGGCGCGGGAGGACCGGGAACAACCATCTTGACCGACATGACAGACGCTACCGACCGACACGACGAACGGCACGATCCCGACGACTATTTCACCATGCTCAGAAAGAGCATCGGAAAGAAATCGATGATGGATGAGCGGCACAGGCTCGCCTGCTACCGTGCCGGCTTCTACGCCTTCTGTAGTATGACCGGAGCTGCATACCTCTGGTGGCTCTGCTCGGGTCTGCTGCTGGATGAGGACGCCTTCACCCTCACCCTCGACCAGTTCGACACGATCGCCTTCTGGTTCGCGATCGGGGGAGTCGGGGTCTTCAGTCTCTTCACGCGAAATGTGGATCGTGAGATCGGCGCGGCCTCGCGGATCCACTGGTTCCGGCACCCGCGGTCGAAGCGTCAGCTGCTGATCGTCATCGTTGCTCTTGCGACGGCCGCCGCAGGGTTTCTCTTCTGGCTCAGCTACTACGCCGACGGCTGGCCGCTCTGGAAGGCGCTGGTCCTCTCGATAACGGTTCCCGTGATGTCGGTCTTCTTCTCCTCCCGGATGTTCCTCCGGCGTCCCTCGAAGCAGGAACTGGATGAGGCGGAACAGTAAACCGTGCGGGATGTTTCAGGGGTGGAAGGGGAGGAATTCAACGACGGAGAACAAACGGGAGATATGATCATGGAGCTTCAGGGAAAGGTCGCGCTGATAACGGGAGCGGGCTCCGGCATAGGGGCGGCGACGGCGAGACGGCTGGCCGGACAGGGGGCGACGGTCGTCCTCTCCGGCAGAAGAAGTGAACCGCTGGAGGAGTTCGCCCGGTCGCTGCCGGAGGGAACGGAGTCGCTGGTGGTTCCGGCCGACGTCGGCGATGAAGCGCAGGTGCGGGCGATGGTCGAGATGACGCTGGAGCGATTCGGCGCGATCGATATCCTTGTGAACAACGCGGGGTTCGCGATCTTCAAGGAGATCACCGAGATGAGCGTGGAGGAATTCGATGCCGTGGTGCGCACCGATCTTCGCGGTGTGTTCCTCTGTACCAGGTTCGTCCTCCCGGGGATGTACGAGCGGGGGGGTGGGGACGTGGTGACGATCGGCTCCATCGCCGGCAAGCACGGCTTCTCCGGCGGGAGCGCCTACTGCGCCGCGAAGTTCGGGGTGATGGGGCTGATGGAGTCGCTCTTCCATGAGGCGCGGACGCGGAACGTCAGGATCATCACCCTTACTCCCGGGTCGGTCGATACCCCCTTCTTCGATGAGGCGCATCTGACCCCGCCGAATCGCGACAGGATACTTCAGCCGGAGGATGTGGCCGATGCCGTCATGCTGGCCGTGACGCTTCCGCAGAGGGCGTTGATCCGGGAGATGGATATACGGCCGGCGAACCCGCGATAGATCGGCTTCTACTTCCCTCTGAACCTGCGTGCAATGCCGGCGGCGATCCTTGTCAGCATCGGGATCTCGTCGTCGCTGTCGACGGCGGTCTCCACGGTGATCACGTAGCGGTAGCGGGTGCCGGCGATCACCTTCAACCTCTTTTCATCCTTGTCCAGATCCTCGATGCCGCTTGTGTAGGGGACGTCGAAGCGGATCACCCTGATCCGCCTGGCGGCCGTTTCGGTGACGACCTTCTCCGATATGAGCGGTTCGATCCTGGGGGCGATGCCGCTCGATCCCCCCAGATCGGAGATCGTGATCGTCAGATGTCGCGGGCCGGCGGCCGCGGAGTCGGCGGTCCTCCAGGAGCGGGTGACGAGCGTGATCGGATGGTCGGTCGTTGTATCCCCGGCGACCGAGGCGGGACCCTCCGGCATGAACCCCGGTATCGATTCCGGGAGATAGGGAAGAAGCTCGGCGGCGGGGATCGGAACCGTGTCTCCGCGCGTCTCACGATCGGTATAGAACCGTTGCGCTTCGCGCAGATTGCTCTCGCCCGGCCTGGACGTCGCCAGTCGACCGATCGCCGTCACATCGTGCTCGGCTTCCTTGAGCTTCCCGTCGCCGCATCCCGCCAGCAGAGCGAATCCGGCCACCGCGATCGTTGATCTCCACATACCGTTCCTAACGGTCGGCGCTTCAATCCCGTTCCGTGTCGTGAGCATCCGGTCGAGTCTGCCGGAAACGAAGCGGCCCGGATCGCTTCATCGCAGCGACCCGGGCCGGCGTTCATCGGGTGTGACGGAATCCTACTTTCCGTCGAACTTCTTTGCGATGTCGGTTGCCATCGTCGTCAGTTTACCCGTCTGATCGTCGGTCTGGCCCGTGGCATCGAGCGTGATCAGGTAGCGGTAGCGGGTCTGGACGCTGACGTTCGCATCCTTGTTGTCCTTGTTGAATTTCTCCATGATGCCGGTATGGGGGATATCGAGATCACGCGTCCGTGTCCGGCTGTGCGTATCCTCGAACTCGGCCTTCATGGCGAACGCCAGGCCGTAGAACGCGTACGCCATCTGCGTGCCGCCGTAGTCGATGATCGTGACCTTGATGCGCGAGGCGCCGCCGTTCGCCACCCACTGCTGCTCGGCCGTCGACATCGAGAATCCGGCCATCGCCGTCTTGCTTCCCCCCGGTTCCCCCTCCAGCGTATAGCCGTCGATCGCCGTGGGGAGGTACTTCTGGAGCTCGGCGTAATCCATGGCGATGGTATCCCCCTTCGCTATCCGCTCCTGCACCATCTTCTCCGCCGCGTTCTGTGCTTCCGGGAGGTTTTCGGCGCTCTCGGCCACCGATTTGATCGCCTCCATCTGGTTTTTCATCTCCTGCGCCTTTTCGCCGCACGAGGCGAGGAACAGACCGGCGAGCACTACGGGTGTAAGCTGTTTCATCATATCGCTCTCCAATAGAGTAAATAAGTTGGTACGTGCCCGTTCCCGGCGTTCGGTCGCGGACGATCGTCTTGAATGCGTCCTTCCCTGCCGCCGCCGCGCCTTCCGACGCGATCCGTCCGCTGCTTGTTCGGGGCCGTCCTACCATGCGGGGTGTCGGCCGCGAATATACCCCGATCCGGCGGCACGACAATGTTTCGTTACAAGGTCGCCGATCGATCCTATCGGGGCGCCGACCTACGGCCTGATGAGAAAGAAGGCCAGGAAGAGAATCCACCATCCCCACGCCAGCCCCCGGGCGAGCCGGGGAGCGTGCCGACGCAGATGCTTCCAGTATCCGACCGCGAGATATGAGAGAGTCGTGATCGAGAGGATGAGCGCGATCACGGAGACCGGCCCGAGGGTACCGTTCATCGCCCCGTCGAACCAGTATCGCATTCCCATATTCATCGGGGAGCCGTAGATCAGCATCAGATGAAGGAGGTAGACGCCGAGCGACATCCGGCCGATCGTCTCCAGCGGGCCGCTGCGAAACCGCGACCGCGCCGATGCCAGGCAGACCGCGGCGGCGACCGTCACGCCGCCGAGCCGAAAGATGACCTGCGACCCCCCCGCGCTCCAGAGGTCCGCGTGCGGCGGAAACGGGGCGAACAGGAACCCCCCGGAGATCCCGACGGTGATCATAAGCAGTCCGATACAGAGGAGCGTCGTTATCCCCTTCCATTTCCCCTCCGCTCCCGTGACGACAGGGGCGGCGGCGAAGCCGAAGAGGAAGTAGGCCGAGAAGGGAAGAAGCGAAAAGCTCGCCTCCGGCTGCGGTGCGATATACGGGGTAAGAGGGAGGAGGGGGGGAACGACGACATAGGGGGTCACGGCGACGACGGCGATACCGAGAATCAGAGCGACCCATCCGGTGCGATGTAATCCGCGGAGAAGGAACGTCAGGAGGATGACGGCGATGGTGGTCACCGCGATCACCTGGAGCACGTTGACGTCGAAGAGTCTGCGCAGCTCGTCGGGGCGGGCGTTCCAGACGAGCTGGCGGAGCGAGAGAACGGGGATCTGGAGCCAGTAGCCGATCAGCAGCAGAACCGCGGCGCGGCGGAGCGGAACACTCATCGTTTTGCGATGATATCCACTCTCCGCGGTTCTCCGTTCAAGCGAGGCCCGGAGCGTGACCCCCGCAGCGGCGATGAACGCCGGGGCGACGAATCCGAAGACGATATTCAGCTTGTGCCATATCTCCCCATCCTTGAACTCCCCGGCCAGGAACGCATCGGTGGCGTGGGTCGCGATCATCGCCACGACGGCGATCCCGCGCAGCAGATCGATGGAACGGCGGCGTCCCGGCGTCCGGGCCGGCTCCTCCGTGGACCTCGCGGCGCGACCTGGGGCGGGGAAGGATTTCACATCATCTGCTTGAGCGCCGCCTTGATCAGTGTCTCCACGTTCTCTTCGGCGGCGGGGCCTCCCTTCAGGGCTCCCCGTATCGCCTTCTCGGCCAGCGAGCGGCTGTAGCCGAGCGAGACGAGCGCCTCCAGCGCCTCCGCACGGATCTGCGCGGTTCCGGCCGACCCTCCGGCAAGGCTTCCGGGGGAGGAGACGGCGCCGATCTTGTCGCGCAGCTCCAGTGTGATCCGCTCGGCCATCTTCTTCCCGATCCCGGGGATCATGGTGAGCGCCGCCGCGTTCCCCTGCGATATATTCTCCCGCAGCGTGTCGATCCCCACGCTGCTGAGGACTCCGATCGCGATTTTCGGTCCCACCCCCGTGACGCTGGTAAGGAGGAGGAACATATCGCGTTCGGAGGTCTCGGCGAACCCGAAGAGGATCATCGCGTCCTCGCGGACGACCAGATAGGTATGGAGTTCGGCCTGCCCCCCCGGCTCCGGCAGGCGTTCGTAGGTTGCCAGCGAGATCAGCACCCCGTAGCCGACGCCCCCGGCGACGATCACCGCCTTGGTCGGCGTCCGTTCCAGCAATGTCCCGGTGAGATATTCTATCATGGATCTGCGATTGAGGTTGATGCGTTCGACCGATCCCGCGCCGCCGCGCTCAGCTTCGCTCGCGGGGCGACATGTTTCTGACCACCGCCTCGGGGATCGGCATGTTCGGAATCCACATGTTGATGGTCGTTCCGCTTCCCACCCCGCTCTTCAGCTTGATCGACCCGCCGTGCGCTTCGATGATCGATCTGGTCAGGGAGAGCCCGAGCCCGTAGCCCCCCGTGGCCCGCGAGCGGGAGTCATCGGTTCTGTAGAACGGCTCGAACACCTTCTCCTGCGCCTCCGGCGGGATGCCGATGCCGCTGTCGGAGACGATGATCCGCACGCCGTCGTCATCCGGGAAGACCTTGATCCTGACAGGTCCATCCGATTCCGAGGAATATTTGAGGGCGTTGGAGATCACGTTCTTGACGGCGATGGCGAGCCGCTGATTGTCGGCCACGATCATCAGCGATTCCGTCAGCGAGTCGAACTCCAGACGCCTCGCCTCCGGACCGAACGACTCGTGGATCGACCTGACCAGCGCCACCACGTCGAACTGCTCCGTCACGAGCTTTCCTCCCAGAACCGCCAGACGTTCGTTCTCCAGCAGCTCGGTGATCATGGTGTTCAGCTCGCGGGTGTTCCGGTCGATCGAGGCCTTCGCCTTGCTCTCCGGGAGCATCGCCAGCGCCACGCTCATCCGTGTGAGGGGGGAGCGGAGTTCATGGCTGACGTCGAAGAGAAGCCGCCGCTTGGAGGCGATGATCGCCGCCACCTGTTCCGACATCGCGTTGAACGCCTGGCTGAGCTCCCCCAGCTCGTCGGTCGATGCGGTCCTGACGCGATATTCGAAATCCCCCGAGCTCACCGCCTCCACCCCTTTCATCAGCTCTCCCACGGGACGGAGGAACCGCTGCACCGCGTAGTAGGCGGCCGCGAAGAGGATCGTGAGCGCCACCCCGAGCAGAGCCGACGGCGGGAACCAGGAGGGGCGCTGCGGCGATGAGCGGAGGCGGATGACGTAGGTCCACCCCTGCATCCCCTTTACGGCGTAGAGATGGTCGTCATGTTCGCGGAAGAGGAATCTCTCCCCGATATCGAATCCGGTCTCGTTCCCTTCGGCCAGGATCACCTCGGATCGCGCCACGTTGGTATCGCTCATCCACTCCCGTCCCTGCTGCTCGATGCGGATATCGAGAGGATATCGCGCCGTGATCGACCGGGCGGCCGTCGTATCGGGGGGCGATCCGATCCCGTCGACGATCAGGCCGGTGTAGATCTCGATCTGCTCGTGCAGGAACTCCTTGTAGGTATCGCGGAGCGCATACTGAAAGTAGAAGGCGATGGAGACCGTTCCAAGAATCGCCGTCACCGACACCAGGGTCAGCAGCTTCCAGAAGAGGGTGCGGCGCCCCGTCGGCATCGGGTGTGAGGAAAGATTCTCGGACTGCGATGACATTGTCCTGTCCTGGGGAATGGCGTCGTTGACGTGAGAGCGTGGGGCCGTGGCGGGCGTCGTTATTCCGGAGGGAGCGCCCGCGCCTCCGCGCCGGTCGGACCGCTTCCGGAAGAATATAGAGACGATAAGGAGATCCGGCGCGTATCAGCGCCCGCGCAGGAAGAGGTCTCGTGATATCGTGCGTTGCTCGATCATGGGGAGCCGGTGGAACTGCCCGCATCGCGCCGGCCGCCGTAACGTGGCAAAGCCCGGTTCGACCGGCGGCGGTTCCTTCATTCCAGCGGCTCCCGGGCCTCAGGAGTCGGCGACTTCCTCGCCCTGCTGTCCGATGAACATATACCCCGTTCCCCAGATCGTCTTGAGGAAGCGCGGATGTCGCGGGTCGTCGCCGAGCTTCTGGCGGAGACGGCTGACGACGACGTCGACCGAACGGTTGAACGACTCCCAGGGAATGCCGCGCGTCTGCTCCATCATGAAATCGCGGTCGAGCGGCTTCTGCGGGTTCTCGGCGAAGAGACGGAGCATCTCGAACTCCGCGGTGGTCAGGTCGAGCGCCTTGCCGTCGAGCTGCACCGACTGCGTGTTGACGTCGATCTCCAGCCCGTCGAAGTTGTACGTTCCGGCAGGACCGAACGACTTGTGCGTGCGGCGGAGGATCGCCTGGATACGCGTCCAGAGCTCGCGCGGATCGAACGGCTTCGGCAGATAATCGTCGGCGCCGATCTCCAGTCCGGTGATCCTGTCCCCTACATCACCACGCGCCGTGAGCATCACGATCGGGATCGTCGAGTTCTCCCGGATCTTCTTGGCTACCTCGAACCCGTCCATCTCCGGCAGCATGACGTCAAGAACGATCACGTCCGGATGAAGATCCCGCAGCTTCTTCAACCCCAGCGACGGGCGCTCCACCGCTACGGCCTTCGCTCCCTGCGACTCGAAGAATTCAGTGAGCAGATCACTGAGATCGGTATCGTCGTCGATAATGAGAATCTTGGTCTGGCCCATTGCTATCCCCAGTTGTTAATGAAGTAAACAAAACCTTCCCCCAAACGGTTCGCGAAATTACGCTCTTCACGTCGGTTTTCCCACATTTTGTGTACAAAGAGGGGGGAGCGAGGGGGGATGGGGGCCGATTTGCCCACAGGTTGTGGGGAGTGAAATGCCATGGAAAGGTGATCGGACGAGTACCGGTCACCTTTTCGGGAAACGAATCGGGGAACGAAGATCCCGAAACGAAACGCCCCCTGTGCGGGGGCGTCCTTCGTTGCTACTCTTTCCGCGTGTCGACCGTGATCCGCACGGTCCGCGAGTAGAACCTCCCCTCGGGGATATCGTTCGAATAGGGGGGGCCCTCCTCTCCAATGCCGAGAACCTCGCTCCTGAAGCCGGAGAGCTCGGCGGCGACGGAGCGGGCGCGCGCCAGGGAGAGCCGCCGGTTGACGACCGAATCCCCCGTCTCATCCGCGAACCCCCTGATGATGAGCCGTGCCCCGGCCGGCAGCCGCGATCTGAGCCGCGCCACCTGCGCCCGCGCCTCCGGACGAAGCGACGAGCTGTTGTACTCGAAGACGATCGCATCCCCCGTCTCCACCACCGAATCGCGGAGCATCATGTCGATGCGGGTCGTGCGGTTGACCTCCACGTCGATCCTGTCCCCGCCGGTGATGAACTCCTGTCCCGCGCTGTCGCGCGCCGACAGCCTGAAATTGATCGGCTTCGGGTTGGCAGCGAGCCGGGCGAGCTCCTCGTCGGTGAATCTGTCGTCGATGGAGCCGGGGAGAGGCTCTTCACCCCGGAGGCGTCTGAACGGTCGCCCCTCGATCGACGCCTCGATCGCCCAGGAGGCGAGCCCTGCCTCGGCCTGCGACTCGGCCTTGTAGCGTATCCCCGGCGAACTCGGCCGCCGGAGCGTGTCTCCCAGAACCACAGGGGCGGTCAGCTCTCCGGCGGCGACGATCTCCACCCGGCGGTTCTCGGCGGCCCCCTCCGTGTAGGTCGGGTTCGACGGTT
>CBINGZ010000072.1:0-16435 GCA_966250335.1 uncultured bacterium
TACCCATCCCGACCACTGGAGCGGCCTGACCGGGCTCCTTACGGCCTGGCTGATCGACGGGCGGGAGAAGGGGGTGACGGTCCACGGTCCGGCCCCCTCGCTCCGATTCTTCCGCGAGGTCCAGAAGCACTCCCTCTTCTTCGACGAAAGAATGTCGTTCCAGATCAACTATCTCCCGCTGGTCGAATGCGAGCTTCGCGACGGGTGGAGCCTCAGGCTCTTCACCACATCGCATCTCGACAAGGTCGCCGAGCTCGCGCGGGCGAGCGGGACGTGCGATCAGGCGAGGGGATTCGTTCTGAGGAACGGCGGGAAGACGATCGTCCTCAGCCAGGACCTTGGAGCCGAATCCGATCTGGACGGTCTGCTGGAAGGGACAACTCTGCTGGTGTGCGAATCGACCCATGTCGATCCGGCCGACGTTCTGAGGCGCGCCGGGGAGGCTGGGGTGGAACGGGTCGTCTTCACGCATGTTCCTCCCGACGGAGGCTCCTTCCCGGAAGGGGATCAGGGGATTCTCTGGTCGGTCGCGAGCGAGGGGGAGAGGATCGACGTCGGATAAGCTTCTCTCCGCCCTCATGTTCCCTCCGTTCCCTTTGACCTTGACCCGCCGCTGGTCGCGGTCGTATCTAGCGCCCGGTTCGAACATCAACTCCGGTTCTCATCAGAATATCAATGTATGATATGATCTCCCGGCGTCGGCGGGCGCTTGCGTTCATGCTGCTGCTGGCGTGCGTCCTTGCCGTTCCGGTGGGAGCGGCGGCGCAGGAGGCTCGCGGGACGATCATCGTCCGGATGAGGCCCGGCCTCGACCCGAAATCGGCGGCGGGGCTCGTGTCGGACGTGGCGCGCCGTCTGGGGGGAGCGGCGGCGGTCAGATCGGTGGTGCCGGAGCGGCGGCAGAGCCCGCTGATGAGCGCCTCCGGCCTCGATCGCTACTACGTCGTCGACGCGGGGGCCGTCGGTTCCGGACGGATGATCTCCGCCCTCAGGTCGGAGCCGGCCGTGGAGGAGGCCTTCCCGAATCAGATCTATCGTATTCACTACACGCCCGTCGATTCCCTCTATTCCGAGCAGTGGGCTCCCCGCGTCATGAACGCCGAGCGGGCCTGGAACGTGACGCCGGGGGACTCCTCGGTCCTGGTCGCGGTCATCGACACCGGCATCGACTTCGATCATCCCGATCTGGCTGGCGCCTTCCGTGTGAACGTCGCCGAGGATCTGAATCGCAACGGGAGGTTCGATCCCTGGCCCTTCAACGAATCGCGCGGGGGAGTTACGGGCGATATCGACCTTCTCGACCAGGATCGCAACGGCTACGCCGACGACGTGATCGGGTACGACTTCGTCGACGAGGTGACCGCGAGCGTCGGCGACTGGAACGGCCGCGACCCGGTGCCGTACGACTTCCGCCCCGGCGACGCCAACGATCATGGAACGAACGTGGCGGGGATTATCTCGGCACGACACAACAGCTTCGGCGTCGCCGGCCTGGCTCCCGGCGCAAGGCTCCTTGCCGTCCGTGCCCTGGACGGCACCGGCGACGGCGAGGATGACGACATGGCGGCGGCGCTGATCTACGCGGCCGATCAGGGGGCGTCGGTCATCAACATGAGCTTCGGCGACGCCTACTACTCGCCGCTGATGCGTGATGCGATACGATATGCCTACGCGAAGGGGGCGGTGCTGGTCGCCTCCAGCGGCAACGACGGCGGGCTCTACCGGCATTTCCCGTCGAGCTATCCGGAGGTGATCTCCGTGGGCGCCGTCGACAGGAACGACCTGCGGACGACCTTCAGCACCACCGGACCGCAGCTTTCGATCTCGGCGCCCGGCGCGGAGATCGCGACGCTGAGCCAGCGGGGGAGATACAAGAAGGAGTTCAACGGCACGTCGGCCGCCGCCCCGCATGTCAGCGGCACGGCGGCGCTGATCCGTTCGCTCCATCCCTCATGGACTCCCGATGAAGTTCGCACAGCGATGGAACTGACGGCCAGGGATCTGAACGTGCGCGGGTGGGACAACGACTACGGAGCCGGTCGCGTCGATGCGGGGGCCGCTCTCGCCATGCCGGGCCCGGCCTCGGTCGCGATCCTCAATCCGGATGTGGAGGCCGCGTTCTCCCGCGATACGGCCGTCACCGTGATCGGCTCCGCCATGGCTCCGTTTCTGGAGAGCTGGCAGCTCTTCTACGGTCTCTCCGAGACCCCGACCCGCTGGACCGCTCTGGGGGAGCCGCAGACGCACGGCAGGGTCATCGACTCGCTCGGGAGGTTCGCCACGGCCGGCATCCCCGACACCGTCGTCACCCTCAGACTCCTCCTGCGCCTGACCGACGGGAGGGAGACCGAGCGACGGGTCGTGCTGACGATCGACAGAAGCCGCCCCGCCATACAATCGCCGGGCCCCGTGATCGAGAACGTCTGGCGCTTCAACGAGCGGGCCGTGTCGGTGACCTTCAGAACCGACGACAGGGCGCGGAGCACGCTCATGCTCCGCCGCGCCGATCTTCCCGGCGCGATCTATCGAGCCGTCGAGTTCGAACCGACCCACACCGGAACCACCCGGTCGCACTTCTACATCCTGACCGGCGACGAACTGGAGCGGGAGATTCCCTACGAGATCTATATCGTAGTGCGGAATGCCGCGGGGGATACCGCGATGTACGGCTCGCCGGAGGCGCCCGTCCGGATCGTCAGAAGGGGAGAGGCGTTTCCCGTTACGTCGTTCAGCGATGATATCACCCCCTACACGCTCCCGTACGGGTTCCCGCTGAACGAGACGGCGACCTTCTTCAACGACGGACAAAAAAATATCGCGATCAATAGATTCGAGAACGACGGCTTCGGCGACCTGGAGATCTACTCCTTCGACGGCTCCCGCTTCACGCGGCGCGATACGACCCCGGTCTGGGCCCCGCGCGGCTTCGGCGACAGTGACGGAGACGGACTGCTGGAGGTGCTGGGACAGGATGGAGGAAGGGGGATCGTCATGGAGCAGCCCGCCCCCGGAACATCGCCGCTCCGCTCCGTCATGTGGGCCGACACGACCTCCGGCGACGCCTACGTCAACGGCTTCTTCGATTTCGACGGCGACGGCCGCGATGAACTCTACGCCCATTCCGGCGAGGAGGCGAACCCCTACTACTACGTGTCGCGATGGAACGGCTCCCGATACGATGAGGTCGCGAAGCTCATGAACACGACCCCGTATCCTCCGCAGGCCCCGTTCAACAGGTTCGGCAACTCGGAGGGGGTGACGGGGGATTTCGACGGCGACGGGCTTCCGGAACTGCTGGTGGCGGACAACGACAACGACTTCCTGATCTTCGAGCGGGGCGCCGACGGGGGGTTCCGTGAGGTCTGGCGCAACGAGAACCCCGGCTCCGAGGGGAGCCCGCTCTTCGCCGCCGCCGATCTCGACGGCGACGGGGCCGACGAGATCATCATCGCCTACCGTACCCGCACCGGACTCAACGCCGATCGCGAGTACGAGCCTCCGTTCTGGACCGTGCGGGTCTATCGTCGGTTCGACGACGGAACGGAAACACTCCTCTGGTCCGATCGCTTCACGAACGTCCGTTTCTCCATCGATCTCAGAAGCACCGTGGGGGGCTTCGACCTGGACGGGCGTCCCGGCGAGGATGTCGTTCTCTCGCTCTACCCCGGCCTCTACGTGCTGACATGGGATGCGGCGGCGAAGACCCTTGTTCCTGCCTGGTGGCGCGACGGCGTGCTCAACTACAAGCTGATGGCGCACGATTTCAACGGCGACGGATTGACCGAACTCGGCCTGGGAATCGGCGACAGCATACGATTCTATCAGATTGCGACCGATCGTCGCGCCCCGGCGGCGCCGACCGCGCTCGACGGGTGGGGGACGAGCGATTCGACGGTCCATCTTGAATGGAACCCCGTCCCCGGCGCCGACTACTACACGATCTATCGCGCGCGTCTGGGAGACGATCCCAGGGTCACGTTCGATTCCGTGGCGATCGTGACCGGAACATCGATTCGCGATACGGGGTTCAGAAAGGATCAGATCGTGGTCAGGGGATCGGGGCCGAACGGACGGAACGATACGTTGCGCTGGCTTCCGGGGACGCTCTACAGTTATATCGTAACAGCACGAGATCTCTCGCTGGAACTTCAGGAAAGCGGGTTGAGCAACTCGGCCCTTGCCTACACGCACGATCCCGCGCGGATCGTCTCGATCACCCCGGCCGATCAGCGATCCTTCGTCGTCGCGTTCGATTTCCTGCTGCGGGAGGAGATCTACAGAGCGGGCGCGTTCGAGATCCGGGAGGCGATCTCCGGCGCCGAAGTGAGCGTCTCCTCGATCGAGACCGTCGACGATTTCTCGCTGCTGGTCACGCTGAACGACGACCATGACGGCGACTCGATCACGGTGCGGGCGACCTTGCTGCTGCGCGACAGATTCAGATCGCCTGCCGATACGACGCTGACGGTCGGCGCAAGACTCCCGGAGCGGGAATCTCCCGGAGAACGGTTTATCGCAACCCGAGGAACATCTCTCGCCCCGAGGACGATCGCCGTCGATTTCAACGCGCCGGTCGATCCGCAGGAGGCGACGAACCCCGCGATCTACAGGCTCGACCCTCCCGGAACGGTGCTTTCCGCGACGGTCGACCCGGCCGACCCCTCGCGGGTTCTGCTGACGGTCCCCGCAGAGTACCCGCTGGGAGCGCTGGGACTGCGGTACGCCGTCGAGATCAAGGAACTACGCGCGGCGGACGGACGGTTGATCAATAACGGAGCGGGGAGTGTCGTCGGTTTCACGATCGAGGCCGACGATCTGGCGGATGTCCGTGTCTATCCCCATCCGTTCTCGCTTTCCCGTGACGGCGTTGCGACCTTTGCGGGGATCACCAGGACGGCGAACGTGGAGATCTTCACGCAGTCGGGGATGATGGTGCGGGAGCTGCCGGTCGTCAACAGCGCCGGCGGAACCGAATGGAACGGCGAGGACAGGAGGGGGGAGAGGGTTCCGACCGGGATCTATCTATATCGTGTTACGGGGACGAACGCCGACGGCAGCACGTTCGAGTCCGATCTCCGCAAGATCGCCGTGGTGCCGTAGCGCCCGGCGGCGGCAATGGGGAGGGGCCGTGCGGGGAATACGTATCCATTCGCAACACTGCATTGGAAAACGGATGGCTCCGCCCTATTTTTACCAAGTTTTCCCCGTTCATTCATCCTCCAGGAGATTTGAGCCATGAGCAAGACGGGTGGAAAACGGCATCCCGTGATGGAGATCCGCATCTCCGGGCTTCCCGACGGGGAATTCCCCTTCGAGTTCGACGCCCCTGCATCGGAGATCGATCTTGAATCGTTCAAGGGAAATATTCAGGTCAGGGGGACGCTGCGGAGGGTGTCGAGTCAGTTGACTCTTCTGGCCCGTGTCCACGGAACCTACGTCGCCGAGTGCGATCGATGTCTGGCGGAGACGGTCAGTGAGATCGATGTTCCGATGGAGCTGTACTATCACGTCACGGTTCCGGGGGAACGTACCGCGGCAGGGGAGGAGGATACGGAGATCCGGCTCTTCCAGCCCGATCAGGACTCCATCGATCTCGACGAGGAGGTCCGGCAGACGCTCCTTCTGGAAGTCCCCCTGAAAACTCTCTGCGGCCCCGACTGCAAGGGACTCTGTCCCGGCTGCGGCGCGGATCTGAACCGCGAGGAATGCCGTTGCACTCATGACGAGATCGACCCCCGCTGGGCAAAGCTGGCGGAGGCGTTCAAAAAGACCGACGAGAACTGAAAGCAAGAGTATCTACATACACGTTCATCCTTATCGCATCAGCAGGAGCATCCAATGCCAAATCCGAAAAGAAAGCACTCGAAGTCCCGTCGCGACAAGCGTCGCACGCATTACAAGGCGACGGCCCCCTCCTTCGGCAAGTGCCCGAACTGCAGCGACCTGAAGCTGCACCACGCAGCCTGTCCGAACTGCGGCTACTACAACGGCCGGGTCATGCTGACGACCAACGAAACAACCTGACAGTTGCGTGCGGCTTCCGGGGCGCGCGGCCCCGGCGGCGGCGCCGAATCGATAGAGCGCTCATCACGTTCCACAGGGCGTCCGATGAGCGCTCGCCGTTTCACGCTGTCCCGCGCACGACCCGACGCCGTCGCACAGGGTTCATTCACATCCTACTCCGATTCATAACATGAGCAGAAACGATTCATTGTCCGAGCGGCTGGAGCAGGCGGAAAAGATGGAGCGCAGGCTCATCGAGTATTACAAGCGCGCGGTCCAGGAGGCCAGAACGCCCGAGATCCGGCGTGTCATGGACTCCGTGATGGCCCACCATACAACGCACCGGGAACGGCTGCACGCGCTTCACGAGACCCTGCAGCGCGAAGAGAAGAAGAGCACCATCGTCGAGGCCCTTGAGTCGATAGGGGAAGCGATCTCCGGCGTGCTCGCCGGTCTCCCCGTGGAGCTGATCGAGGAGGAGACCGACCCGAGCATCCCCCTGATGATCGACATGGAGGAGGGAATGACCGCCTTCTACAACGAACTCGCCGCCGTCGAGGATGATCGGATCAAGACCATGGCACTCTCCGCCGCCGCCGACGGACGTCTGCATGTGAACCGACTGAAGGAACTCGACACGCTCGCATAGCCGGGAGCGCCCGGAGCAACCGATGGAACAGACCGAACCGGTCATCATCCTGGTCACCGCGCCCGACCGCGAGGAAGCCGGGCGGATCGCCCGTACCCTTGTCGAGGAACGCCTGGCCGCCTGCTGCAACATCATCGAGGGGATCGAATCGATCTATCGGTGGGAGGGAGAAGTCATGTCGTCACGCGAGGTGATGATGATGATCAAGTCGACCGCCGAACTCACCCCCCTCCTCGAACAACGCGTGCTCGACCTCCACTCCTACGAGGTCCCGGAATTCATCGTGATACAAATCAACGGCGGCTCACAACACTACCTGACATGGCTGACCGCCTCGGTCACCCCCCCAACGTAAAAGAGCCGGACTTCCTTCCGGCTCTCTTCTCTTACCTCTGTGCCCTCTGTGACTCCCTGTTTATTTCTCTTCTCTTCCTCTTCTTCTCTTCCTCTTCTTCTCTTCCTCTTCCCGGAGCATCTCAAGGCCTCCCACACACTCTCTGAACCTCCTCCTCAGGCACAAACATATTATACACATACTGCTCCCGGGCCAGATCCATCAACTCCTCCCAATGCTGCGGCGACTTCGAGGCACACTCCCCATACAGCCGGGCCGCCTGTCCGAAGCACTCATGATCCGCATAGAACGCCGCCAGCACCAGCATCAGCGCCGGCTCATCCCCCGGTGAGAACTCCTTCCTGATCTCCGCCTCTCCCGTCCGCAACGCCTCATCCGCCGAGGCATTGAGCTGATGGAAGGAGACGGTGGAGCGATTCAACGGATTGGTGGCGTTCTCCAGCGTCCATCTGTAGACCGCATCCGGTTCCAGCACCGGCGCCGTCCAGAGCACCCCCGTATCGGCCGTCTCGACTCTGAAGACCTCCGCCCCCAGATGATTCCTGACGGTGACGACATAGCGGGGAACCCCCGGCGTCCGCATCCATCTGAACTGCACCGGACCGCGCGGCACGGCGGTGGAGCGGGGTTCCAGCACCACCATCGGTTCGCCGTCCAGCATATCGTAGACCCCACGCGCCTTTCCGAGCGGATCATCGATACCGGTACGCCGGCCGAGCTCGCTGTTCGCCTCCCTGGTCACCGCGTCGGTCCCGTTCTGCTGGGCGTTCGCCAGCAGGTTCGCCGTATCGCGCGCGCGGGTGGCGCCCGCTCTGGTGGTCCGCTGTTCGCGTGCCGCGCCGCTTGCCGCCGCGAGCGTTCTAACCGAATTGGCGACCGCCGCGTTCTCTCCCTTGCCGGCGCGTTTCACGGCATCGGCCAGCTTGAGCTTCATCGGCTTCGTGTACTTGACGACCTTGCCGTTGACCGAAAGCTGCACGGTCGCCCCCTTGGCGAGGACGACGACATCCTTGCCGCTCAGGACCTGTCCGATCTTTGCGGGCTGCGAGCCTCCCTTGGTGGTGACCGTCACGTTCCCCGTGAAGAAGAGGATACGGATAACCGCCTCCTCGGCGAGCGCGGCGGCCGATGAGAGGAGGAAGAGTGACAGCAGCAGAAGGGTGCGCGAAATGGTCGGTGATGTCTTCATAATGGCCGGGAAATGTGCACGGACGACGTCGGTTCTTCCGCGCGATGATACGAAGAAAACTGTTTACCTCGGATTCTTGATTCTCACCGCTCAATTCCGTATATCTGCTTCCGGTTTCAGACCGTGCCCCCAGGAACGAATCTTCGACTACCGACCAGGAATCCGCCGACCCGCGGATCGACTCTCCGCGTTTCCCATCGACGCGCGCAGGTTCGATTCATGGGTGTCATCGACAATCCGTAGCAATATCTCCGTTCCGCTTTCGCCCGGCGTCGCTATCTTGGCGATGCTCTCCGGATGAAGGACAAACCGGCTCACGAACTATCAATACACACGGAACCAAATTACAGCGGAGCGTGAACGGCGCCACCGGCGACACGTTCATATCGCTTCTTTCCTACGTGGAGGAGCTGATCGACGCCGGACGGATCCGTGACGCGCGCCGCTTCCTGGCTCAGTTCATCGAGCGGAAGCAGCCGGAGCCGCGGATGCTTCCGGTGCTTGCGTCGTTGTATCTGCGGGTCGGGAAGTCCGATCAGGCGATCACGACGATGCGCCGTGCGATCGAGGAGCTTGGGGGGGATGCGGACCTTCATAACGCGCTCGGGCTGATGCTCGCCTCGCTCGGTCGCGAGGAGGAGAGCCGCGAGCAGTTCGAGGCCGCGCTCCGTCTGGACGGTCACAACACGGAGGCCCTGCGGAACCTGGCGTTCACGCTCCACAGAAAGGGGAACCGGCGCCACGCCTACGGCCTTCTGATCCAGTGCTACAGGCAGACCCCGCTCTCGGTGGAGCTGCGGCTGATCTGCGGAACGCTTCTGGAACTGGATGGACGCCTGGATGAGGCGGTCTGCTGCTACCGTGAGGTCGTGGAACTGAGCAATGTATCGGAACAGGTGCGTCTTGCCTCGCAGCGGCTTCTCTTCCTGGACAGCAACCAGCCCAAGGTGCCGTTCGAGGAGGTCGTCCGCCGGCTTGAACCGGATGCCGCGCCGGAGGCGTGACCTCGTCTCCGCCGGCCCGCCCCGTCACCCGGCCGTCATGGTACACCGCCCGACCTCGGACATGGTAGTTCCGGTCACGTTATCATTTCCCTACATCTTCCGGATCGTCCCCACATATCGTGACAGTAAGATACTTTCGTGGGGATACGTACGTCCGCAGGAACGGGGAAACGATGGTGGGGCGTTCTCTGGTGACGGATGGCAGGGAACGGAATCGATTCGAACATCAACCATGGAGATGCTCTTCCATGCATCGACCTGAAACCGACCGCGACGTCGACGTCATCGATCTGAAAAACGTGCTGGCCGCCGAACTGGCGGAATGCCGCGAGCGGACACTGGAGCTGATCGCCCCCCTCTCGACGGAGGATCTCTATCAGCAGCACGATAGAATCATGAGCCCGATCATCTGGGATATCGGCCATATCGGGAACTTCGAGGAGCTGTGGACGGTTCGCTCCTTCCCGAACGGCGTCTCCCTTTTCCCGGATGTCGACACGATGTACGATGCGTTGAAAACCCCGCGTGCCGTCCGGGACACGTTCGACTACAGGGACTTCGAGAGCCACCTGGCATATCTGAATACGATCCGCCAGGCCACGCTCCGTCTGCTGGAGGATGCCGACATATCGGGGGGAAGTGATCCTCTGCTCCGCGACGGCTACCTCTACAGGATGGTTCTGCAGCACGAGTACCAGCACAACGAGACGATCCTCGCCACGCTCCAGTTGAAGAAGGGGGTACCGTATACCCCGGCCGTGCGGCGTCCGCTGCCGGATGGAGATCCGGAGGTGGGAGGGATGGTCCTCGTCCCGGCCGGCGAGTTCCAGATGGGGACCGACGATAGAAGCCGCGCGTACGATAATGAGCGCGCATGTCACCTTGTGCATCTTGATGACTATATGATCGATACAGCCCCGGTCAGCAACGGGGAGTTCATGGAGTTCGTCGAGGCGGGGGGATATCACGATGCGAAATTGTGGTCGGAGGCGGGGTGGAACTTCATCAGGAAGGAGGGGATCGAGGCGCCGAAGCACTGGGAGCGGAACGGGGATGGAGGCTGGACGACACGTTCGATGGACCTCGTCGAGCCGGTCGACCCGCGACGTCCCGTGATCCATGTCTGCTGGCATGAGGCCGACGCCTACAGCCGGTGGGCCGGGAAGCGTCTGCCGACCGAGGCGGAGTGGGAGAAGGCGGCGTCGTGGAATCCGGCGGACGGCGGACAACGTCCCTACCCGTGGGGTGAGGAAGCTCCGGCGGAGTACCACGCGAATCTCGATCAGCGTGCGTTCGGGACCGCCAGGATCGGAGCATATCCCGCCGGGATAAGTCCCGTGGGATGTCACCAGATGATCGGCGACGTCTGGGAATGGACGTCGAGCGACTTCCTTCCGTACCCCGGCTTCACCGCGTTCCCGTACGAAGAATACTCCAAGGTCTTCTTCGGGGATGGAAGCAAGGTCCTGCGGGGGGGAAGCTGGGCGACGCGGCCGGGGGCGGTCAGGAACACGTTCAGGAACTGGGACTTCCCGATACGCCGTCAGATCTTCGCCGGTTTCCGTTGCGCGAAGGATATGTGAATCTGACAGCGTTCAGCATTGAAGCCATGCCGACAGATATGGAGCGGATTACGATAGAAGAACGGGAGCGCATGCCGGACTACCGCGCGGTCCTGAGGGACGATGTGTTCCGGGGCCTTACGCGGGAGCGGAAGGAACTGCCGCCGAAATATTTCTACGATGCCGTCGGCAGCGAGCTGTTCGAACGGATCTGCCTGCTGCCGGAGTATTACCAGACCCGCACCGAACGGGGGATCCTGGAGTCGATCGCCCGCGATCTCTTCGCGCGGCATCCCTTCTCCACGCTTGTGGAGCTCGGCTCCGGCAGCTCCGTCAAGACCAGGGTGCTCCTCTCGGCGATGGAGTCGGCCGGTATCCTGGAACGATATGTTCCGATCGACGTGAGCCGTGAGCTGCTGCTGGAGACCGCCGAACGGCTCGTCGCGGAATATCGGGCGCTGGAGGTTCACGCCGTCATCGGCGACTTCACCTACGGTGTCCCGGAGCCGGAGGGGACGAAAGGACGTCTGATCGCCTTGCTGGGGGGGACCATCGGCAACTTCGACGACGAGAAGGCGGCGGGGCTGCTCCTCACCCTCCGCAACTGCATGTCGCGGGACGATCTGTTCCTCCTCGGAGTCGATCTTGTGAAGGAGGCGGATCTGCTCAACGCCGCGTACAACGACACGCAGGGGGTCACCGCCGAGTTCAACATGAACGTGCTCCGGGTGATCAACCGGGAGCTGGGGGGAGAGTTTGACCTGGATCGTTTCAGCCACTACGCCTTCTACAACCCGTTCGACGCCCGCATCGAGATGCATCTGGTGAGCGCGGCGGATCAGAACGTGACGATCGAGCGGCTTGGGCTGGAAGTCGATTTCTATCGTGGTGAGACTATCCGCACGGAGATCAGCAGGAAGTTCACGCGCGATTCCCTGGAGGCGCTTCTGGCCGGAGCCGCCATGGAGGTCGTGGAATGGCACACCGATCCGGACCGACGGTTCGCCCTGGCGGTGATCCGCGGACGGGGCGACTGACCGGAGCCCGACCGATGCCCTCACGCACCCCTCTTCTTACGGAATCGGATCTCTACAGGTCGGTCGGGTTCGAGCTCTTCACGGCAGGGGGGCGAGCGGCCGACAGGGTGGGGCTGGAGCTGGAACTCTTCGTGCTGCGGAAGGATCTGTCGTCAGGCGATCTTTCTCCCGCTCCGCTGCGGGCCTCTCCCTCCGACCCTCGTCCCTCCATGATCGAGTGGCTGAGGGATATCGCGAAGCGATACGGCTGGGCGTTCCGCGACGACCCGTTCGGCGCGGTCTCCGCGAAGGCGCCGGGGGGAGGGACGATCACGCTGGAACCGGCGGGACAGCTCGAATATTCCGGCGGTCCATTTCTATCGCCTCGCGAGGCGATCGACGATCTGGAGAGATTCGTCGAGCTTATCGGGGAAGAGGCTGAGCGGGGAGGGTTCACGATCCGGACCGGGGGCTACAACGGGTGGACTCCCGACGCGATACTTCAGGTGGAGAAGCCCAGATACCGGGCGATGAGCCGGCATTTCGCGTCGCTCGGCGAGTACGGCGGGTTGATGATGTGCAGGACCTGCTCGCTTCAGATCAACATCGATTTCGGTCCGGAGCCGATCGCCGCCGAGCGGTGGCGTCTGGCGAACATGATCGCCCCCTCGCTCAACGCGATCTTTCCCAATTCTCCGCACCTCCATGAGAGGAGGGCATACCGCAGCTTCCGAAGCGAGATCTGGCTCCATGCCGATCCCAGCCGCACCGGCCGCCTCTTCGACACCCCCGATCTCGATCCGATCGCCGACTATCTCCGGTTCGCCCTCGACGCGCGCGTGATGTTCGTGACGGACGAGGAGGGGAGCATGGAGAACCCCGCGGCCCCGCTCACGTTCAGAGGGTGGCTTCGCCGCGGTTACGAGGGGAGATATCCCGACTGGAGCGACTGGCGGCTTCATCTCAGCACCCTTTTTCCGGATGTGCGGCCGCGCGGCTACATGGAGATCCGGTCGATCGATGCGCTTCCGGCCGGCGACCGCGCCGTTGCCGTCGGATTGACGACGGCGCTCATGTACGACGACGATCTCCGCCGCGCCGCCCTTGCCAGGATCGAATCCCGTCCCCGACGGCGCGACCCGGCCGAACATGAACATGACGGGTACCGGCGAGCCGATTTCGAAACCGGCCTGGAGCTCTTCGAAATGGCGCTTCCCCGGATCACCGACCCGGAGATCAGAGCCGCCGCGGAGAACTATCTCTCGCATATTCCGATGTAGTTCGGAACGGTCTGATTTCGCCCCCTACTTCACGATCCTGATCTCCCGTGTAAGCCGCCGCGTCGCCGTCTCCAGCGTCAGCCAGTAGATCCCGGTCGGCAGATCTTCCGCATCGAACCGGATCGATTCCCGTCCCGCCGTACGATTCCCTTCGTACAGCACCTCCACCTCCTCACCTCGGCTGTCGTTCAGATAGAGACGAACCGGGCCATCCTCGATCACCTCGAACTCGATCACTCCTGAGCCTCGCACCGGGTTCGGAACAGTCGGTTTCAGACGGGTCATTCCATCCGAGAAGAAGAGACGCGGGTCGTCATCCACGCACACTCCCGTCAACCGGAATCGTCCCGGAACCTCCAGGAGCGATACTGTGCCGCCCACTCCGGATGATGACTCCAGCACGAGCGACGTGATCGTGTCTCGCCCCAGCGCCGCCCGGAACCGCAGACGCGCCACCACCGAATCAGCCTCGACGGCAACCGGCAGGTCGAGGGGAATGATCCGCTCCCCGTTGATCACCGTTCCGATCGGCGTCGGCGAGAGAGGGAGAAGGAGCGATGCATCGTATCGCAGAGTGGTGCTGATGCCGCTCACGCTCGCCGCCGAGAGATTATGCGCATCCCGCAGACGGATCGCCACCTCGACGATCTCTCCCGGTGATGCCGCCAGATCGGGAGCTTCGATCGTGGCCGTCGCCGTCACCTGCTGTTCCGACGTCACGGTGGCACTGAGGCGCAGAACGGCGCTGCTGCCGCACTCTTGATCGGTCAGGTGAATCGCCGCCGTATATCTGCCATCGATATTCTTTCCGGCGAAGCGTACCGTCAGTTTCGCCGTCGCGCCGGGCTGGAGCGGCGAAGGGGTCATGCTCTCGATCGTGAAGTCATCGACCGTCACCGGAATCGACAGGCTGAGGGGGATCGATCCGGTGTTTGTCAGATCGACGGTCGAGACCGCCGGTGTTCCCGGCGGCATCGCGCCGAGATTGAGGTCCTGGCTCGACAACGTGAACGACGATGTTCCCGATCTTCCCGTCAGGGCTATCTCGCTGAGGCTGTCGAGGGCGTCGACGGCATCGGAACGGAGGAGCAGTCGACCCGATCCGCCTCCGGTTCCGCCCGGGGTGAAGCGGATCTTCAGCGTATCGCTCTCACCCGGCCAGATCTCCAGCGGGAAGGTCTCTCCCTGCAGGGAGAACTCTCCTCCCTCGATATTCGCATCGCTGATCGTCAGCTTCGTCCGTCCGCTGTTGGTGAGGATCACCACGGTATCGACAGGACGATCGCATCCCGATATCGCATCGAGATCTTTCGCGTCGAGTCGCGGTTCGACTCCTTCGCCGTAGAGACGGACGACGGCCGGGGACTCAGGTCCGTCGAAGGAGAGACCGAGGCGCCCGCCGGTGCGACCTGCCCGTACCGGCGCGAATCGGATATCCATGCGGTGCTCGTCGTTCGGTTGCAGGGTGAAGGGGGGAGCTCCCCGCAGAACGCTGAACTGATCGCGGTCGGGACCGAGCATCGTCACAGCATCGAAGGTGATCGGATCGGAGCCGGTGTTCTTCAGGATGATGATATCGAGGCTGTCGCGGGAACTTCCGACCGGCACCTGACCGAAGTCGACGGCGGCGGTGAGCACTTCGACGCGTGGAGAGATCCCGACCCCGTGGATGCGGATGGTATCGCTCAGGGTATCACGGGTGGATCGGATCGTGATACGCGCCTCGCGATAGCCGACGGCCGTCGGCATGAAGGTGAAGGTGACGTCACGGCAGGCTCCGGGGGGGAGCGAGAACTCACCGGCGCCGATCATGATGAGGAAGTCGTCGAGGTTTCCGGAGGTGACGTCGATGCCGAGGATATCGAGGGTGCGGTTGCCGCGATTGCAGAGGGTGGCGACGACGAGGGAGTCCTTCATCTTGCCGACGGCAAGCTCACCCATATCGATATCGATCGTCGCCAGTTCGAGTCTGGGATCGACGATCGACCAGAGATTATCGGAGACGTCCTGCTGCAGCGTCTCTCCCGGTGTGAGGCGGATCAGCGTGACGAATCCTCCTCCATCGGTGGCGATGGCGGCATAGTAGCCGTCGGGACTCGGAGCGAAATCGTTCGCGTTCGACGACCCTCCCCCCGGGAACTCCCGGATCTTCTCGCCGGTGGAGAGATCGTAGATCTGTCCGCCGCTCCAGCTGGAGCCGGCAGTGTAGAGGTACCATCCGTCCGGGGAGAACTCGATACCGTGGGTGCCGAAACTGAAGAAGCGGTGGATCTCTTCTCCGGTATCGAAATCCCACACGACCGTTGCCATCTGGCCGGAGGCGCCGCCGCCGGCGATCAGGCGTCCGTCGGGGCTGAAGGCGACGGCATATCCTTCTCCCAGCGATGGGAATGTCCGGACGACCGTGCCGGTCGCGATCTCGGTGATCTTGATCTCTCCGGTATATCCGATTGAAGCAAGAAGGAGGCCGTCGGGATGATAGGCGACCTGCCGTACGGCCATCTGTCCATGCGGCTTGAACCGGGTGATCTCCGCACGGGTCCCCATATCCCAGATAATGACCTGCCCTCTCTCGTCGGCGGAGGCAAGCTGCGTTCCATCGGGACTGAACGCAACCGAGAGGATATTGTCCGGATGTCCTCCGAGGGTGTCGATCGCCTTTCCGGTCTCCAGTTCGAACAGGATGACCGACTTGAAGTTGCCGATGGCGATCGTCAGGCCATCGGGGCTCAGCTCCAGAGTGTTGGCGTGTCCGGGAGTCACACTGAGCACCTGCTCTCCCGTCTCGACATCGAACACACGGAACATGCTGTTCACCCCGCCGACCACGACCCGGGACCCGTCGGGGGTGAACTCGATATCGTAGCTGTACCCGCCGAAATCGAGATAGGTCTCGACATCTTCACTCGGTGCTCCCATTCCTCCCATCTGCGTCACGCGGGCCAGGCACCGGTCGCTCGGACGGTTCGGCGCCTCCCAGGGGTACGACAACCCCGAGGCCCCTTCCCTGATCAGATCCCATGTCGCCCCGTTATCGACCGAATACTCCAGCCGGACCGGATCGTCCGGCAGCAATCCCTCCCAGGTGATCACCGTATCGGTCCCCACCAGAAACTCCTCTCCGCCGTTCGGATGGGTCAGCTTCAATGTCTGCTCCGGCGGAGCGGTGCGTAACCGTCCCGTCGAGAGAACGAGGATCGGATCACGACAGGCGTCGGTCTTGAAGTCGATCCTGGTGAAGGCATAGCCGTCATCAGCCGCCGTATATCGTACGACGACATCCCGGCTCTCCCCCGGTCCCAGCGTCAGCGGAGGGGCCGGGGAGAGGATCGTGAACGCCGGATTGCTGCTGCTGATCTCATCGATCGTGATCGCAC
>CBINGZ010000073.1:0-15222 GCA_966250335.1 uncultured bacterium
CCGATCAGATCCCCCGCCCATCCCGCCCCCAGCCAGATCGCGATCGGCACCCCGACGACGATCAGGATCAGGTTGACGAAAAAGGGGAGCGCCGCCAGCCTTCGCAGCTCGCGGGAGCCGGCAAGGAGCCGCGCGGCGCGAAACGGGGCCGCGATCCCGCGAAAGAGGTCACGGACGAGCCTCACAACGTCTCCAGCTGCTCCTCCAGCAGCTGACGCTCGTAGATGCCGGCGTACTCGCCGCGGAGCGCAAGGAGTTCCTCATGGGTTCCTCGTTCCACGATACGACCTTCATCCATGACGATGATCCGGTCGGCGTCCTTGACCGTGGAGATTCTGTGGGCCACGATGATGCTCGTCCGCTGCCGCATGATGACCCGGAGCCGCCGGAGAATATGCTCCTCGGTCTCGGTGTCGACGGCCGAAAGAGCGTCGTCCAGCATCAGGATGCGAGGCTCGCGGAGCACGGCGCGGGCGATCGAGGTGCGCTGCTTCTGTCCGCCGGAGAGGGTGATCCCGCGCTCCCCCACCATCGTCCCGAACCCTTTCGGGAACCGCTCGATGTTGTCGAGGATCTGCGCGACTTCGGCCGCGGCCTTCACCTCCTCCATCGGCGCCTCCCTTCTGCCGAACCTGATATTCTCGGCGACGGTCTCGGAGAAGAGGAAGGTCTCCTGCGTCACGGTTCCTATCGAGGTGCGGAGAACGTCGACCGGGATCGCCGCGATCGGCCGTCCGTCGATCAGGATCTCCCCCTCGGTCGCCTCGTAGAGACCGGCGATCAGGTTGACGATCGTGGTTTTTCCGGAGCCGGTGGTGCCGATCACGGCGAGTGTCTCCCCCGGTTCCACGGTGAAGTCGATCCCGTGGAGGACGTCGGGGAGCTCGGATCTGTATCGAAACGAGACATTCCTGAACTCGATCCGTCCCTTGATCTCACCGATCGACCGATCGGCCGCGGTCTCCTCCGTCTCCGGCTTCATCGCGAAGACCCTGCCGAGCCGCACCATCGAGGCCGAAGCCCGCTGCACGATATTCGTCACCCATCCCACGGCGATCACCGGCCAGATGAGCTGCGAGATGTAGGCGAAGAACTGCATGATATCCCCGAACGAGGTCCGTCCGGCGCTCACCTCCATCGCCCCGACGCCGAGGACGATAAGCTGCGAGAGGCCGATCAGCACCATCATCACCGGCATCATCAGCGCCTGGGTCTTTACCAGAGCGATATTTCTGGTCTTGTAGACCTCGCTCATCGCGCGGAAGACGCCGATCGCGTATTTCTCGCGGACATACGCCCGCACCACCCGCACACCCGACATGTTCTCCTGCGCCTGCGACGTCAGATCGGCGTACTGCGACTGCACCGCCCCGGTCAGCTGATGGATCTTCCTGCCGAGGATATAGACCGACCAGCTCACGAACGGGAGCGGGAGGAGCGAGAGGAGGGTGATCTTCACCGAGAGGGTCAGCATCATCACCAGCGCGAAGGCGAAGGTGGTGATCGTGTTCGCCGTGTACATCAGGGCGGGACCGACGAACTCGCGGACGGCGGAGATGTCGTTGGTCGCCAGCGCCATCAGCTCGCCGGTCGGGGTCGTGTTGAAGAAGCCCATCGGGAGCGACTGGACATGCCGCAGGTAGTCGTTCCGGAGGTCGTACTCGACCAGGCGGGAGAGGACGATGATCGTCTGGCGGGTGAGGTAGAGAAAGACGCCGCTCCCGATCGAGAGGAGGACGATGATCCCGGCGTGGAAGAGAAGATCGGAGCCTTCAATCCCGGCGCGGAGGCGGTCGATGGTGGTTCCGATGAACCAGGGGATCGCGACCGAGAAGACGTTGGAGATCGTGATCGACAGCAGTCCCCAGACCAGCCGCGACCTGTATTTTCTGATGTACGGATAAAGATCGCGAAGCGATTTCATCGATATTTCGTCCGGGATGTCGTGATGACGTTTCCCCGCCGCGCGGGGTCACGGCCGGGCGTCCGCCCGCCGGGTCTGAAACGAAGACAGGTGGGGAGTCGGCGCCGACTCCCCACCTGCCGGTGATCTCACGTAAAGACTTCCTTCACCTTCTCGAAGAAGCCGCTCTTCTCTCCCCCCTTCTCACTCCCCTTCTTTCTGGCCGGAAGGATGTTCGGCTGCGCGGCAAGCTTCTCCAGGATGCGGCGTTCCTCCTCGCCCAGCTTCGTCGGGACATGAACGTTGATCCGGACGATCTGGTCCCCCCGCCTGTGGCTTTCAAGATCGGGGACCCCCTTGTCGCGCATTCTCAGCAGAGTTCCGGGCTGGGTGCCCGGTTCCACGGTGATCACGGCGCCGCCGGAGAGGGTCGGCACCTCGATCTCGGAGCCGAGCGCGGCCTGCGGATAGCTCAGGAGCAGATCGTAGACCACGTCGTTGCCGTGGCGGACGAAATGCTCGTGCTTCTTCTCCTCGATCAGGACGATCAGATCCCCCGCGGGACCGCCGCGCCGTCCGGCGTTTCCGCCGCCTCGTATCGGGATATAGTTTCCGTCGGAGACGCCGGCCGGGATGTCGAGCGTCTCGGTCGCCTCACCCTGGACGCGGCCGTCGCCGCTGCATGTGCGGCACGGCTCCTTGACCACCTTCCCCTCGCCGCCGCAATTGGCGCACGGCACGATATTGATGAACTGACCGAAGACCGAGCGGGTCGTCTGGCGCAGCTCGCCGGTGCCGTTGCACTGGGAACAGGTGATGATGCCGGAGGAGGAGTTCGCCCCCTGGCCCCGGCAGTCGGCGCAGGGGATCATCTTCTTGACCTTGACGGTCTTCTCGACGCCGGAAGCAATCTCCTCCAGCGTCAGGGGAAGGCGGATCTTGAGGTCGGCGCCGGGCTGCCCGGTCGAGGTCGCGCGACCGCGGCCGCGACGATCCCCCATCATGTCGCCGAAGATATCCCCGAAGATCGACCCGCCGAAGGCGGAGAAGATGTCGTTGATGTTGGAATAGCCGTGGAAATCTTGTCCCGCGCGCATTCCCTGATGTCCGAAACGATCGTAGCGCGCGCGCTTGTCGACATTGGAGAGCACTTCATAGGCCTCCGCCGCCTCCTTGAACCTGGCCTCGGCCTCGGGGTTGTCCGGGTTCCGGTCCGGATGATGAAGCATGGCTGCCTTGCGATAAGCGGTCTTGATCTCCGCCTCGGTCGCGGTCCGCTCGATCCCCAGGATCTCGTAATAATCTCGTTTCTCCATACGCTCGATAAGTAATCAACAGATGTAGTCGGGAGACGGGAATCTACGCCCGAACGTTTGAACGTGGCGCCGACGTGCCGGGGAGGGGTGATCGACCTCGCGGGAATCGCCCCTCCGGCCGGGTGTCAGTTCGAGCCGTCCGATATGATGACCTTCGCATGTCTGAGGACACGATCGCCGTACATATAGCCCGGCTCCAGTTCGCCGATGACGGTATCCTCCGGCGCGTCGCTCGGCTGGCGCAGGAGCGCCTCGTGGAAATTGACGTCGAACGGCTGCCCGATCACCTCCATCCGCTTGACCCCCTGGGCCTCCAGCGTCCTTCTGACCTTGTCGCGGATCATGGAGATGCCGGTGTAGAAGTTATCGAAATCCTTCGTCTGGGCGCCCGCCTCGACCGACCGCTGGAAATCGTCCAGGATCGGAAGAAGCTCGCGCAGAAGCCGTTCGTTGCCGTAGAGAACGATCTGCTCACGTTCCTGCTGGGTTCTGCGGCGGAAGTTCTCCAGTTCCGCGAGGCTGCGGAGGGTCTGGTCCTTCAGCTGCTGGTTTTCCTGGGTCAGCTCGGCGATCCGCCCCTCCAGCTGTTCGATCTGCCCGGCTTCGGCCTGGCCTCCGTTCTTCTGCCCGCGCTCGTCCGCGTCGTCGATGGGAATGTTTCGATGTAGCATGGTCCTGTGTTGTATAGTCGGTTCGTCTCCGGGCACGGCCCGGTGTCACGTTCGGCGACCCTGAGACGGATCAACGATCCTGGAAGTTGCTGGTGATCGTTTTTGCGACGAATTCGACAACAGTGATCATTCGTGAGTAGTTCATCCGTTTCGGCCCGATCAGACCGATCGTGCCGGAGGAGTTTCCGAGCTGATATCGGGTCGTGATCAGGCTGTAATCGTTCATCCGCTCGTCGCTGTGCTCGGAGCCGATGGTGATCTCCACCCCTCCCCTCTCCTCGGCGGCGCGATCCTCCAGAAGATGGATGATCATCTCCTCGTTCTCGATCAGCTCCACTACCCCCCGCATCAGTTCGGCGGAGGCAAACTCCGGGTGACGGAGAATGTTCTGCGTGGGGGAGATATGGACCCGCTCGATATCCCTCCCCTCGTTGAAGATACGTTCCCCCGAATCGAGGAAGAACTGCATCAGGCCGTTCGCGTCGCTGCAGGCGACGTCGCGCAGCCTGTCGTGATAGGTCAGGCGGATCTCACGGAGGGTGAGCCCGGCAAGGCGTTCGTTGAGCACCAGGACGATCTGGTCGACCTGATCGCGCGAGACCTCCTGATGGATCTCCAGCGTGATCGTCCTGACGAGCCCCCCCTTGAGGGAGAGGACGACCAGGATGCGGGTGCCGGTCAGCGGGACCATCTCCAGCCTGTGGAGCACGCTCCCCAGCAGTTCCGGAGCTGTGACGATGCCGAGCTGGTGCGATATGATCCCGAGGAGCCGCGAGACATCCCGCATCAGCGCGGGTGGAGGGACGGTCGGGTCGATCCGTTTGCGGATCTCGCTCCGTTCCGCCTGCGAAAGCTTCTCGGCCTGCACGATGGTATCCACATAGAGCCGGTACCCCCTGTCGGTCGGGACGCGGCCGGCGGAGGTATGGGGGTGCGAGATATACCCCTTCTCCTCCAGATCGGCCATGACGTTCCGGATGGTGGCGGCGGAGATCGCCTCCTCCTCCAGCCGTTTGGAGAGGTAGCGCGAGCCGACGGGATTGGCCGTAAGGATATAATGCTGCACGATATAGCGCAGCACCAGATGCTCCCTCTCGGTCAGATCGGCGGCACGACGCGAAGGATCGGTATGTGGAAGCGGGCTCATTGTTCACTATGACGTGAAGCGCATGGGATCGATTGCGGAGGGGGTTCGCGGGGTCCCCTTCCCTATCACACGGTAACACTCCGGAGGAAATGTACGAAGGGAGCGAATGATCTCTCGTCGCCGCCGATTACCGGGGCGGCTTCACGACACTCTTGCTCGACGAATCAATGTTGTGCGGTATCATACTTGCCTCCCCCGCCGCACACCATGATACGACGGAGGAGATCATCATTCCCACCCGAACCCCCTTATCGCGATACGAGGCGCAGGATCAGTTCCGGGATGAAGCCGACCACGAGCGTTCCGGCGATCGTTACCAGAAGGGCGGTCTTGGACATTGCGCCGGCGCAGGGGGACATTCCCGCCTCCGTCTCCGGCTCGCGGAAGAACATGTTGACCACCAGCCCCAGATAGAACCAGACCGAGATGACCGAGGCGGCCACGCCGCAGATCGTCAGCCAGACGATGTCGGCCTGGATCGCGGCCGAGAAGAGGTAGTATTTGCCGAAGAACCCGGCGAACGGCGGGATGCCGGTGAGCGAGAACATGAAGATCGCCATGGCGATCGCCAGCCCCGGACGCCGACGGCCCAGACCGCGGTAGTCATCCACCGAAAGACTCCCCCCGTTCTCCCGCTCCAGAATGCCGACCACGGCGAAGGCGCCGAGCTGCATGAAGAGATACGCCGCGAGATAGTACGCGATCCCCACCCACCCTGTCTCGTTGGCGGCGGCAAGCCCCATCAGCAGGTAGCCGGCATGCGCTATCGAGGAGTAGGCGAGCATCCGCTTGACGTTCGTCTGGACCAGCGCCGTGATGTTCCCCACCAGCATCGAGCCGACGGCCAGCAGCGCCAGGACGTTCCGGGCCTCCAGCACGCCGTCGGCGTTGCTCGCGGCCAGATGCCGCATGAAGCCGACGAACCCGGCGAACGCCGCCGCCTTCCCCGCCGTGCTCATGAACCCGGTGACCACCGTCGGAGCCCCCTGATAGACATCGGGCGCCCACTGATGGAACGGAAACGCGGCGACCTTGAAGCCCATCCCCACGATCAGCATGCCGACGCCGGCCCAGAGGAGCATCGGGAACTTCGTTCCGGCCGCCCCCAGCGCGAGCGCGCCGTAGCCGGTCCCCTCCACCGATCCGTAGACCAGGGCGATGCCGTAGAGAAGGAACCCGGAGGCGAACGCCCCCAGCAGGAAATACTTGAGCGCCGCCTCGTTCGAGCGCAGAGCGCCCCGCATCAGACCGGAGAGGACGTAGAAGCAGATCGACATCACCTCCAGCCCGACGAAGAGGATCATGAAATCGGAGGCGTGCCCCATCAGCATCATGCCGGCCACCGACATCATCAGGAGGGTGTAGAACTCATCGAACATCCCCCCGTTCCGCTCCAGATAATCGCGGGCCAGCAGGATCGTGACGATCCCGGCGGCACAGAAGATGATGTCGTAGAAGTTCGCCATCCCCCCGGCGACGATCATGCCGTTGAAGCCCGTCCGCTCCTGCAGGATCAGCGCGACGGCGGCCCCGAGCCCGCCGAGCAGTCCCACCACGGAAAGCGTCGCGCAGAGCCTCGTGCTCTTGACGACAAGCGCGTCGGCGAGCATCACGAGGAGCGCGAAGAGGCTGACGATCTCTATCGGCAGCGCGGCAAGCAGGTCGTTCGAGTTCATGCGAAATAGATTAACCAGACGATAAGTAACACCGGGAGAAGGATCGGCAGCGAATATCTCCCGATGTATCCGAAGAAGCCGGGCATCCGGACCCCCTGGCCCCGGGCTATCGCCCTGACCATGAAATTCGGTCCGTTGCCGATATATGTCATCGCCCCGAAGAAGACGGCTCCGATCGAGATCGCCGTCACTTCCGGACCGTGGGTCGCCAGGAACCTGGCGACGTCTCCGACATTCTGCACGTTCACTCCCTCCCCTCCCATCGCCGTCGCGAGGAAGCTCAGGTAGGTCGGGGTGTTGTCGAGCACGCCGCTGAGGGCGCCGGTGGCCCAGTAGAACCCGGAAGGGCCTTCAAGACCGAGCCGGGCCGCGTTGTGACCGAGCCAGTCGAGGGCCGGCATCATCGTGAGGAAGATCCCGACGAAGAGCCACCCGACCTCCTCGATCGGATGAAAGGTGAACCGGTTCATCCGGTGAACCTCCTGCTTCGTCGTGAACCAGCTGGCGACGGCCGCCGCGATCATCACTACTTCGCGAAGAAAGAGCGGGCGCTCGATGAAGACCGCTCCGATCACCACCGCCAGGAAGAGAAGGTTGTGCAGCCCCGAGACGCCGACCGCGTCGTTCTCCGCGTCGATCTCCAGCCGGCGCGCTACCGGTATCTTCATGAAGGCGTGCCGGTCGACGGCCAGGAAGATCCCCAGGAGGAGCGCCATCGCGACCCCCCAGCCGAGAAGCGCATGCTCGGTGATCCAGAAGAACGGCACCCCTTTCAGATACCCCAGAAAGAGCGGGGGATCACCGATCGGCGTCAGCGCGCCGCCGACGTTCGAGACGATGAAGATGAAAAAGATCACATGATAGGGGGAGAGCCTGAACCTGTTGTTCCGCAGGTAGGGGCGGATCAGCAGCATCGACGCCCCGGTCGTCCCTATCAGGTTCGCAACGATCCCGCCGGCCGCCAGCAGCAGCACGTTCTTCGTCGGCGTCGACCGTCCCCGGATCGAGATATGAATCCCGCCGGCGACCACGTAGAGCGAGCCGGTCAGCGCAATGAAGCTCGCGTACTCGTGGAGCGCGTCCAGCACCCTCCCCGTATCATCCCGCCCGACGATGTAGTACGCCGCCGTCAGCAGACCGAGAGCGATCGCGACATAGTTGTAGTTCTTCTCCCACCACTCCCCGTTGACGAACGGCATCACCGCGATCCCCGCAAGAAGGAGGAAGAACGGAACCATCCATATCGGACCGACCGGCTCCAACCGTCTCTACTTCCCCGGCGCCGGGGCCGACGGGATGAAGGTCGGAGCGGGGAGAACCTGCGGCGGGGGCGCTCCCTGGTCGACCGCCTTGGCCGTCGTGACGGTATCACCCATCCTGGCGCGCACCTGCATCGCATAGCGATCCTCTCCCTTCAATCCCTCGATCACCCCGACCACCGCCTCGGTCGACCGTTCGGAGACCTGGAGGAACGTGTTCGGCTGGAATCCGATCCAGGCGAAGAGAATGATCAGGGGAACGACCAGACCGATCTCGCGACCCGAGAGATCCTTCAGGTTGATGTTCTCAGCCCTGGTCAGCGGTCCGAAGAACATCCGCTGGAAGAGGATCAGCAGATAGACGGCGGCCAGAATCACCCCCGTGGCGCCGATGATCGCGTACCACGGCGTGGAAAGGATCGCAAGCTTCGGCGAGAGGAACGCCCCGATCAGGGTCAGATACTCCCCCACGAACCCGTTGAGCCCCGGCACGCCGACCGACGCCAGCACCGCCAGCAGGAAGACGGTCGCATAGACCGGCATCGAGCGGGCCAGGCCGCCGAACTGCGCCATGTCGCGGGTGTGACGGCGCTCGTAGATATATCCGATCAGGAGGAAGAGCATTCCGGTGGAAAGCCCGTGGTTGACCATCTGGATGATCGCCCCCTGCACCCCCTGGGTCGTCATGGAGAAGATCCCCAGGGTCACGAACCCGAGGTGGGCGATCGACGAGTAGGCGACCAGCTTCTTGATATCGGTCTGCACCATCGCCAGCAGCGCGCCGTAGATGATCCCCACCACCGAGAGGACGGCGATCGCGTCGGCGAAATAGAGCGACGACTGCGGGAAGAGCTGCAGGTTGAAGCGGATCAGACCGTAGGTCCCCATCTTGAGCATCACCGCGGCCAGGATCACCGAGCCGGCCGTGGGGGCCTGCGTGTGGGCGTCCGGCAGCCACGTGTGGAACGGAAAGAGAGGGACCTTGATGCAGAACGAGAGGGCGAACGCCAGAAAGAGCCACTTCTGCGACTCGAACGGAATGCCCGGCCCGATCTTCAGCAGTTTCATGAGATCGGCGGTGAACCCTTCGGCCCCCGCCTGACGTCCCAGCCAGATGATCGCCACCAGCATCAGGAGCGAGCCGGCCATCGTGTAGATGAAGAACTTCATCGCCGCGTAGATCCGGTCCTTCCCTCCCCAGATGCCGATCAGGAAATACATCGGAATCAGCACCACTTCCCAGAAGACATAGAAGAGGAAGGTGTCGAGCGATGCGAAGACCCCGATGATCCCGAACTCCAGCAGCAGGAGCATGATGTAGTACATCTTCTCACGATCCTTTATGCCGTCCCAGCTCGAGATGAGAGCGATCGGCATGGTGAGCGTGGTCAGCAGCACCAGCAGCAGCGACATGCCGTCGAGCCCGAACCTGAACCCGATGTCGAGCGAGGCGATCCAGGGGACGTTCGTGACGAACTGGAAGCCGGGGTCCGCCTTGTCGAACCCGAACCAGAGGCCCAGCGACACAAGGAACGCGACCACCGCGCCGGCCGCGGAGACCGTGCGATGCAGTTTTCCGTTCCCCGCCGGGAGGGCCGCCAGCACGAGTGCCGTTACCAGCGGTATGAAGAGCGTAAGAAGTAAGAGCATAGAGATATCGAGTACCAAAGGTTCAACTGCCGGATCAGCCCAGGATCATCCATCCCACGATGATGAGAATGCCCGCCACGAAGAACGTGATATAGCTCGGCACCACGCCGGTCTGGACCCGGCGGAGCGACCCCGCGAGCGCGCCCGTCAGCTTCGCCGCCCCGTTGACGGCTCCGTCGATCACCCGCACATCCACGAACCTGTGCAGGAAGGAACGCGATCCCGCGTTGATCGTTCCCACGATCCCCGCCTCGTACGCCTCATCCATGTACCACTTGTTCCAGAGGAGCTTGTGGAACGCGGGGAAGCGGGCGGCGAGCCTGTCGGCGCTGCCGGGACGCTGCACGTAGAAGCGGCGGGCCAGCAGGATGCCGCCGACGGCGATCGCCGTGGAGACGAGCATGAGGGTCACCTCGAGGGCCGCGTGATCTCCCCCCGTCAGCGAATAGTGCCGGTAGGCGGGGGCGAAGATCGGCTCCAGCCAGTTGTGAAGCGCATGGATATGCTCGCCGAAGACCGGCGGCAGTCCCAGGAACCCGCCGAGAATCGAGAGCCCGGCCAGAATCCAGAGCGGGATCGTCATCGTGGCCGGCGACTCGTGCGGGTGAACATGATGAGAATCGAACCGCTCCTTCCCGAAGAAGGTGAGGTAGACCGAGCGGAACATGTAGAACGCCGTGCAGAACGCGGCCACCGCCCCCACCGCCCAGAGCGCCGGATGGCCGTCCAGGAAGGCGTGGAAGAGGATCTCATCCTTGGAGAAGAAGCCGCTCAGCGGGAAGATGCCGGAGATGGCGAGCGACCCGATCAGATAGGTCTTGTAGGTCGTCGGCATATACTTCTTCAATCCCCCCATCTTCTGCATATCCTGCTCCTCATGCATGCCGTGGATCACGGAGCCGGAGCCGAGGAAGAGGAGCGCCTTGAAGAAGGCGTGCGTCATGACGTGGAACACCGCGGCCGTGTACGCCCCGACGCCGAGCGCCATGAACATGAAGCCGAGCTGCGAGACGGTGGAGTAGGCGAGCACCTTCTTGATGTCGTTCTGCACCAGACCGATCGTCGCGGCGATCAGCGCGGTGGCGCCGGCGACCACGGCGATCACCGACATCGTCGTCGGCGAGAGGGCGAAGAGCGAGGCGTTCCGGCTGATCAGGAAGATGCCGGAGGTGACCATCGTCGCCGCATGGATCAGCGCGGAGACCGGCGTGGGACCCGCCATCGCGTCCGGCAGCCAGACGCCGAGCGGGATCTGCGCCGACTTGCCGCAGGCCCCGAGGAAGAGACAGAGGGTGGCCCAGGTGAGCGCCGGGCTGCTCGAGATGGCGCGGAGCGTCAGTTCACGATACTCCAGCGTGCCGAACTCGTTGAAGAGGATGAACATCCCGATCAGCATCCCGACGTCGCCGATTCTGTTCACCACGAACGCCTTCTTCGCCGCATCCCCCGTCCATTCGATCCCGACCCCCTGGAACTTCCTGTCGTACCAGAACCCGATCAGCAGGAACGAGCAGAGGCCGACCCCCTCCCACCCCAGAAAGGTGAGGAGCAGGTTGTCCGCCAGCACCAGGTTCAGCATCATGAAGACGAAGAGGTTCAGATAGGCGAAGAACCGACTGAACCCGCGGTCGCCGTGCATGTAGCCGATCGAGTAGATATGAATCAGCGTGCCGACGCCGGTGATGACCAGCAGGAAGATCATCGAGAGCTGATCGAGCTGGTAGGAGAAGCCGACCGAGAAGTCACCGACGGTGATCCAGTCGGCAAGGTGGACGAGCATGCGCCGCTCTTCGGCCGGAAGACCGAGCATCTCCATGAAGAGGACCACGGCGCAGATGAAGCCGATACCGACGGTCGAGGCGCCGATGGCGCCGACCAGCTTCTCGGAGCCGATCTTCCTGCCGAGCAGCCCGTTGATCAGGAAGCCGATCAGCGGCAGGAAGAGAATGATGGGGAGCAGCGTTGAGGCCATTGTTATTGGGATAGTTCTGTCGGAACCGGCCGGACTCCCGCCGGAGAGGAGTCAGCGCCGCCGGAATCAGTCCTGGTAAACGAACGCCGCCTTCTCGAACGGCAGCTCGATATCGGCGAAACGGATCGAGAGATCCTCGTCGACGATGATCATCGAATTCCTCCCCACCTTCACCCAGTCCGACTTGTGCGACGTGAACGGCTCCGAGGCGATGATGATCGCCTCGCTCCGCCCTTCGTCCGGGACCATGTAGCAGCGGGTGGCGTCGCAGACGTACTCGCGACCGAACATGTAGTAGAGCGATGCCGGCTGCACGCGCGGGTTGGTCGTGTAGCGGGTCGCAATCAGAGATGTTCCGTTGGAGACACAGAGGTTGAGGTAGGAATGCTCACGGATGTCGTGTTCGTAGAGCAGCCGGTTGAAATCGGCGAACATCCCGTACATCGCCTCCACCATCTGGTCGGTCGTCACCGGTCCGGAGGGATCGGCGAGGTTGTTGAGGAAGAGACCGAAGAGATGCTCCGAGTCGGTCGATCCGTGGATGGCGTCGTAGGCTTCATCCCGCAGCTCGCGCAGCAGGGCGCGACGTATGGTGCCGAAACCCTGGACCATGCCGTTGTGCATCCAGGTGAGCTTCCCGTGGATGAAGGGATGGCAGTTCACCTCCTCCACCAGCGACCCCGGGGTCGCCGCGCGCACATGCGCGAAGATCATCGACGTTTTCACCTTGCGGGCAAGGGAACGAAGGTTCAGATCGCTCCACGACGGACGGACGGAGCGGAACTGGCACGGCTCGTCGTCCAGTTCGAAATCGTACCAGCTGATGCCGAAACCGTCACCGTTGATCGGAATCGACATCTCCTGGGCGCCGATCGACTGCCGCTCGATCAGGGAGTGCTGCGGACGATAGAGCAGATCGTTGGCGAGCACCGGTTTGCCGATATAGGCGAGGAATCGACACATGACCATGTACGATTGGTAAACAGGACTGAAGGAATTCCCGCGAATATACGCCGGGAACGTTTCCGGTCGGAGCGGCCGACGCGGGTTCCCCCCTGCCGCGTCAGGAACGCGGCGCCGATCGTGTCGATCGGATCACCGGGCGGCGAAGACGCCGTCCCAGGTCGCGGCCACGGCATGAGCCGTCTCAAGCAGGTCGATCGTCCTCCCCGTCTCGGCGGCGATCGATGTGACGCCGTAGTCGGAGATGCCGCAGGGGACGATCGCGGAGAAGCGTTCAAGATCGGTCGTCACGTTCAGGGCGAACCCGTGCATGGTCACCCATCGCGACGCCCGCACGCCGATGGCGCAGAGTTTCCGGTCGGAGGTCCAGACGCCGGTCATCCCCTCCTTCCGTGTGGAGGAGAGGCCGAACCGGGCGACGGCACGGATGATCACCTCCTCGATCGATCGCATGTACCAGCCGAGATCCTCCCGGAAATCGGCCAGTCTGACGATCGGATAGCCGACGAGCTGTCCCGGCCCGTGATAGGTGACATCTCCCCCGCGATCGACGTCGAAGACCTCGTAGCCGAGCTCGACCAGGGTCGGACGGTCGTGGAGCAGGTTCCGGTCGTCGCGGGCGTTCCGGCCCAATGTGAGCACGTCTGGGTGCTCGCAGAGGAGGAGCGTGTTCTCCCGCTTCCCGGCCAGCACCTCATCGAAGATCCGGCGCTGGAGTTCCCATCCCTCGCCGTACGGAACCCGTCCGAGCCATTCGGCGCGGACCGTCCCGGCAAGGGATGCGATATCGGGGGTCGTTGTCGTCACATGTTCAGAGCTTCGCCGTAGGCGTCGGCCGCGGCCTCCATGACCGCTTCCGACAAGGTCGGATGGGCATGGACGGTCCGGAAGACCGACTCGCCCGTCGCCTCCACCGCGCGCGCAAGCCCCAGCTCCGCGATCATCTCGGTCGCTTCCGAGCCGACGATGTGGGCGCCGAGGATCTCACCGTACTTCTTGTCGATCACCAGCTTGACGAAGCCGTCGGTCTCACCGATGGCGCGCGCCTTGCCGCTCGCCTTGAAGGGGAACTTGCCGATCCTCACCTCGTGTCCGGCGGCGCGGGCCGCCTTCTCGGTCATGCCGACGCTCGCCACCTGCGGCTGGCAGTAGGTGCAGCCCGGGATGTTCGAGTAGTCGACGCCGTCGGTATGATGCCCCGCGATATGCTCGGCGGCCACGACCCCTTCGGCCGAGGCGACATGCGCCAGCCAGGGGGCGCCGATGACGTCGCCGATGGCATAGATCCCCGGCACGTTCGTCTGCATGAACTTGTCGACCTTGATATGGCCGCGCTCGACGACAACCCCCAGGTTCTCCAGCCCGAGCTTCTCCACATTGCCGGTCACCCCGACCGCGTTCAGGGCGAGATCCGCGGTCAGCGTCTTCTGCTCCCCCTTCTTGTTCTCGATCACCACCTCGACCTTGTCGCCGACGGTTTTCGCCGAGATCACCTTCGTCTCGTTCAGGATCTCGACCTTCTTCTTCTTGAAGGCGCGGGCGACCTCCTTGGAACTCTCCTCATCCTCCACCGGAAGGATGTTCGGCTGCATCTCGATCACCGTCACCTTGGTGCCGAACGCGTTGTAGAAATAGGCGAACTCGATGCCGATCGCTCCGGCGCCCATGACGATCATCGACTCCGGGATGCTCTTCTGGAGCATCGCCTCGGTGGAGGTGATCACACGCTTGTAGTCGACCTCGATGCCGGGGAAGACACGGGGACGGGCTCCGGTGGCGATGATGATCGCCCCGGCCTGCACCGTGGAGGTCACGGCCCCCTCCTTGTCGCGCACCTCGATCACTCCCTGCTTCGCGATATATCCGGTGCCGTTGATGACCGTGATATTGTTCTTCTTCATCAGGAAGCTGACACCGCTGGAGTTCGCGTCGGCGACCTCCCGGCTGCGGGTCACCACACGCTCGAAATCGACCTTCAGATTATCGAAGGAGAAGCCGAAGTCGGCGGCATGATTGAGGAAGTGCATATACTCGGCGTTCTTCAGGAGCGCCTTGGTGGGGATGCAGCCCCAGTTGAGGCAGATGCCCCCAAGCCTGTCCCGTTCGATGATCGCCGTCTTCTTGCCGAGCTGAGCGGCACGAATCGCCGCGATATATCCGCCGGGCCCGCTTCCGATCACGACCAGATCGAATTGATTGTCAGCCATATAAAACTGCTATCGGTATGGATGTGCGCTGTTGCCGGAGGAGCGCGCAGCTACCGTGCCGCCGCGCCGATTGTGCGTGAGTCGCACCCCCGAATCCGGAATCGACAAAGTTAACCAAGTACCCTTCCCGGGGAAAGTTGTGGTGAGAAGTGTTACAGAATTGAAAGGAAGCGGGTCAAGGTGAAGATGACCCGGAACGAACCGGCTCCGAACGGGCCGGCGGCGATGGAATAAGCCCTCTGCGGCCATATCTCCGCCGGAATCTTCGATGGAGATGCAGAAATCTTCTCATTCCGTTATCTTTTCGTTCCCCTCTCTCCCTTCGGACAGACCGGCGACCGGCCGGGGTTCGGCGCTTTTATAATCTCTTCGTAATGGGATATGATGAAGTTCTTCCCCCTCGTTCTTCTCCTGCTGACCGCAACGGCGCCTCTTGCCGCACAGAAACTGGTCGTCCA
>CBINGZ010000074.1:0-14711 GCA_966250335.1 uncultured bacterium
CTCGTTGACCAGGACGATCAGCGGAAGCCCCTGGGCGATCGGCTCCTCGGTGGAGAGATAGACCTGCTGCTCGCCGGAGTCGCGTCCCTTCGTGGTGACGATCACGCTCCCTTTCTGGACGAACTTCGCCACCACGTCGACGGCCGACTCAAGGACGCCGCCGGGGTTCCCCCGCAGATCGAGTACCAGGCCGCGCAGAGGGGTCGTCGACTGCATGTCGAGGATCGCCGCGCGGGTCTCATCCCCCGCGTTCGAGCCGAACCGTTCCAGCTTGACGTAGCCGATCCCCTCCCCGACGACCTGATGGTATGTCACGCTCCTGACCTGGATGTTCTCCCGCGTCAGGGTGAACTCCAGCGGGGTCCCGGCCCCTTCGCGGACGACGGTCATCTGGAGCGTCGTGTTCGGCTCCCCGCGGGTCTGCTCACGAAGCCTGGAGAGGGGACCGTGATAGAGCTCGACTCCGTCGATCTTCATGATCCTGTCGCCGATCCTCACCCCTTCCCGCTGGGCCGAATACCCATCCACGACGTCGACGACGGTGACGATGCTGTCGCGCATCCCCACGGTGATGCCGATGCCGCCGTAGACCCCGCTCGTCAGCAGTTCGATATCCGCGGCCTCCTCCTTGCGGAGATAGGTCGTATAGGGATCGAGCGTCGCGAGCATCCCCTGGATGCCGGCGGCGATGAACTCCTCCGGGTCGATCTCGTCGACGTACCCTCTGGTCACCTCCCGGTAGACCTGACCGAACGTCTCCAGTCCCTTGTTGACCTTGTAGTAGTAGTCGTCTTCATCGGGGAAGGTGAAGGCGGTGACGACGGCGGCGAGGCCGATGACGGCCGCGGCGGCCGACAGAATCCGGATGGAGGATCGTGAAGCGTTCATCGTGGGCCGAAATGATACGGTTGTCGGGCGAGCTGACGAGCGATCGGAGAGGGGGGAGTGCCCGAAGCTCTCATTGATCAGGCGAACAGACGCACGGAATATTTTCCCTGAAGTCTCTTCTCCTATAACACAGAACCCCGGGGCCGAAGTTTCAGCGCCGGGGTCGTGAAGATATCGAAATCATCGGGCAGATCAGCGGACGACCCGCATCCCCTTCGAGAAGACCTGCTCTCCCTTCGACGTGGTCACCGTCAGATGGTAGAGATATGCTCCGGAGGCGAGATCGGCGACATCGACCGTGATCGTATGCTCCCCGGCCGAACGGCTCCCCTCGTCGATCGTCCGGACGATATTGCCGGTGGCGTCGAAGATCCGGAGGAGCGTGGCGCTGCTCGTCTCCGGCAGGGTGTAGGCGATCGTCGTCTTGTCGGAGGCGGGGTTCGGGAAGTTCTGCTTCAGGACCGAGCTTGCCGGGATCTCCATCCCCGCGATCGCTCCGGCGGTCGGGAGGGTCTGGTTGAAGATATCGCGCAGATCGGTGCCGTTGTAGAGCATGATGATCGGCTCCACGGCGAAACCGTAGATCAGCGAGAGATCGCGCCGTCCCTTCTCCGTCTTCAGCCCTTCGAGCATGGAGTCGATCTTCCCGCGATCCTTCAGCGCCTTGGCGGTCTCCGGGTCGGCCTCCAGTTCCCTGCGGTGCTGCGCGGTGAATCTGTCGAGCCGCGTCTGAAGCTCACCGACGAAGGTCCCCAGGTCGTTCAGGACACGATCCTGGAGGGTCGCGAAATCGGGACGGTAGCGTCCGGCCACGATCTGGGCGTTGCCGAAGATCTCCAGCGCCTCTCCCGCCGTTCCCATCCCCATCTCGTCGATCTCCAGCTCCATCTCTTCATCCTCCCCGCCGTCGGCATCGCTCTTGGCGAACGCCTTCGATTCCTCGGCGGTCTCGTCGAGTCTGTCGTCGATGGCGTCGGAGAGAAGGATCCCCCAGCGGACACGCTGGCGGTTCAGCTCCTGGAGGTCGGAGGAGGAGAGGGTACGGTCGATCGTCGTCTTGTATTCGTTGAGTCTGCCGGTCCAGTATTCCAGGGCGAAGGCGCCGAACTCCCGCTCGAACGTCGCGACCACCGTCGATTTCCCCGACCCCTCGGTTTCGGGGCGCGTGGTCTGCGCCGACGCGCTGCCGACGAAGAGCGCCACGAGCGCCGCCGCTCCCACCATGCGTGTCGTAAATGTTCCTGTCGTCATCGAAAATCCTCCTGAAGATTGACAGCGTTATCCGTACCGGTCCCCTGCATCTGATCTCGTGATTCCTCTGTCGGAGAGGCCCGCCGGGTCCGCGCCATAACGACGCATCGGCCCGCAGGTTGCAACACTCCTACGCGGAATCCTCCAGCGTGAAATAGAAGGTCGCCCCCCGATCGACCTCCGCGTCGGCCCAGATCCTGCCGCCGTGGCGATGGATGATCCTCTGCACGGTCGCCAGCCCGACGCCATGGCCGGGGTATTCCGCCGGTGAGTGGAGACGCTGGAACGACCTGAAGAGTTTATGGGCATAGATCATGTTGAAGCCCGCTCCGTTGTCCCTGATGAAATAGATCGTCTCGTTGCCGTCGCGGCGCGATCCGAACTCGACACGCGCGTCGCGGGTCCGGCGGGTGAACTTCCAGGAGTTGTCGAGCATGTTCCGCAGGGCGATCTGAAGCAGTCTGGGGTCGGCGTCCGCCTCGATATGCTCATCGACGCAGAACTCCACCCGGCGGTTCTCCTCGCGGTCGAGCTGGGCGATGATCCGTCGGGCGATCTCCCCCAGATCGATCCGCTGGCGTTCCATTGCGGTCCGGGTGACGCGGGACATATCGAGGAGGTCGTCGATCAGTTTCCCCATCCGCTGGGCGCTCGACCGTACCCGCACCAGATAGTCGATCCCTTCCCCCTCGATCTTCTCTCCATACTCGTCCATCAGCGCCTGGCTGAAGCCGTCGATGCTCCGCAGGGGGGCGCGAAGATCGTGCGAGATCGAGTAGCAGAACGATTCGAGCTCGCGCGATGAGGCCTCGAGCTGCCGCGTCCGTTCGGCGACCCGATGTTCCAGTTCCTCGTTCAGCCGGCGCGCCTCCTCCTCGGCGATCTTCCGCGCCGTCACGTCGATGAACGCTCCCAGGGCTCCGCGGACACCCCCCGATTCGTTGAAGAGGGGGACGGTGTTGCCGTAGATATGGCGGATCTCCCCCGAGTCGTATCGCAGTTCGATCTCAGCGTCGAGCACCGGCCGCGCCGTCCTGATCGCCAGATGCATCGGCCCCTCTCCCTCCCCGACCGGCTCGCCGTTGATATAGGAGGTGTAGGGGAGGGGGATCTCCGCCTTCCGTCTGGAGACATTGCTTCCGTGAGGAACGTGGAGGAGTTCGTACGACGCCGTGTTCCCGGTGACCAGCTCGCACCGGGGATCGTGCGCGATCCAGATCGGCGTCGGGAGGATCTCCATCAGGGCCGAGAGGTCCTCGATCCTGGCGCGTTCGCGGGCGACGCTCCGGCGGAGTTCCTGTTCGGTCCGTTTCCGCTCCTCGATCTCACGGAGCAGGGCGGCGTTCGTCGTCGTCAGCTCCCGTATCCGTTCCTCGACCCGTGTTTCCAGCTCGTTGTGCGCCTTCTGGAGCTGTTCGATCATCCGGTTCCGCTCGATGGCGTAGCGGATCGCCCGGTTGAGCACCGGGGCGTCGATCATCCCCTTGACGAGATAATCGGCGGCGCCGCTCGTCACGGCGTCGACGTCGATCTCCAGATCACCCATACCGGTCAGCAGGATCATCGGGGTGGTACAGCCGGTGCTGTGGGCCTCGTTGACCAGATCGAGCCCGCTGTGGGGCCCCAGATGATAGTCGACCAGGCAGATATCGTGACGGTTCGAACATATCGTGTTCAGGCCGGAGGTATAATCCGCCGCCCATTCGAGATTGAACCGTGTCTGCTTGATTTCAGCGAGCAGACGCCGCGTGTTGATGTAGTCCCGCTCATCACCGTCCACCAGCAGCACGTTCACCGAAGTATGGATCATAGTCATTGTTCCGAAGCGGACGATTGCGTCGAGCGTCCGGAAGAGGGTAGCCTGTTGCCTCGTCGTCCCGTTCCGGCGACGACGATCGGAGTATAATGTCCGGGTTGTATCTATAGAGGGCGGTGTGCGCCCTCGCGGCCGGCACGACCTGGGTGTGCCGGGCGGATGTGCATGCTAAGGGGCAGTCTCTGCAAGGTAGCGCGATCGTGAACTCCGGCGGCGCCGGCATACGGACAGTCGTGGCTGGTCCGCCTTTCTCTCCATTCCGACATTCTCAGCCGGAGCTCTCCGCCGGACACATCGGACGGGCGCCTCTTCCTCCGGATCGAAGCCGTCGGCAGGTTCCCGTACATCGATGTGAGATGTACGACGATCGCGTACGGATCGGGGGTACCCCGGCCTCCGCCGGGCCGGCGGGTCGATTCCCCGAGGAATCGGGACTGCGCGACGGGAGCCGTGGACGATCGATTCACCGGGCGCTTCCCGTCTGGCGACGAGAGTCCGAGGGGAGGGAGAAATCGATCTGCGTACGCGGTCAGAAGTTGCGAAACGGCGTTGTGGAAAGCAAGCAGAGATGAAATTGTTACGACATTCTAACCAAGTATCTAAGCGCCCCGTTTCGCATCACGACCACGTTCCGCGATCGACGGACGGAATTTTCATTCTCTCTCCACAGTTGTAGGCGGCGTCGGGAAACAGGGCGGCTCCGGCCGACGATCCTTCTGTGAACTTCAGGGAACGACGGATGGAACTTCACGAACTGGGAATGACCGCGCTCAGGGCGCTCGGGGTCTATGCGCTCATGCTGGTGGTGATCAGACTGTCGGGAAAACGGACCATCGGCAACTTCACCGCGTTCGATCTTCTGGTGGCGCTCATGCTCGGGGAGATCGTCGATGAGATCATCTACGGCGACGTCACGTTCCTGCAGGGGACCGTCGCGATCGCCACCATTGCGATCGCGCAGCAGGGAAACGCCTGGCTCAGCTACTACGACCACGGAATGGATCGTATTCTGGAAGGAGCCCCCAGCATCCTGGTGCGCGACGGCGCGATGCAGCGGAAGGGGATGCGGAAGGAACGGATGAGCGAGAAGGATGTGATGGAGGAGCTCCGCCTGAACGGCGTCGAGGATATCCGCGAGGTCAGGCTCGCGATCATGGAGAACGACGGCGAGGTGAGCGTCCTCCGTCACGAATGGGCCGAACCGGTCCGCAGAGCCGACCTGGGGGGAGAATGGGAGAAGGAACGGAACCGGACGCTCGACGGACGCGGCGAGCCCTCCGACGACGAACGGTCTGATTCCGATACATACCTGGGGAGGAAGTGAGATCATGGAACCGCTCAGGATTGCGGCGCGCGTCCTCTTCGCCTTCGTCGTTCTTCACGCTCTGCTCCGCGTCTCGGGGAAACGGGTCGTCTCGCAGGGGACGACCTTCGACTTCACCCTGGCCCTCATCCTCGGCGATATGCTCGACGACGCGATCTGGGCCGAGGTCCCGTTCGCGGCGTTTCTGACCGGTATCGGCACGCTCGTTCTGTTTCATATCGCGCTGGCGTACGGAGCCTTCCATATCCGGCTCCTGGAGCGGATCGTCGAGGGGGAGCCGGTGACGATACTTCGGGAGGGACGTCTGGTCCCGCGCGGGCTCCGCCGCGAACGATTGAGCGAGAAGGAGGCGGAGGAACTTCTGCGGACCGGGGGATTCGAACGCGACCGGTGGAGCGAGATACGGCATGCCTGGATCGATCATGGAGGGAAGCTCGGCGTGACCCGGTACGCCTGGGCGCGCGAGGCGACCGGGAGCGATCTCCCCAGGGTGAAGGAGATGAGGAAGGGATGAGAGATCTCCTCGAGATCTGTGCCATCCTTCTTGCGGCGTTCGCCGTCACGGCGTTCGCACTCTTCGTGCTCGACGACACGAATACCCTGACCGCGCCTCCGGAGTCGATGACCGAGGGGTTCATGCGTCAGGTCGCGTCACGCCGGTTCGAACGGGCGCTCCCCTATCTGGACGATTCGCTTGCCGCCGCAACGGGAGAGGATGGGCTTGCCCGCTTCGCCGACGAGCTGGAGCGGCGGAGGGGGGAGATCATATCGGTTCGCGGCATACCGGGCGAGACGCGGGAAGAGAGCGCCTCGTCCGTCGCCGAACTGGAGACGGCGACGGGAGTTCACCGGATTCGATGCCTCCTCGCACTCGATCATCACGTCTGGCATATCGTCCGGTTCAGCGGGCCGTGACCCGGCCGGGCATGAGTCGGGAATTCGCGCCCCCTCTTCGTTGTTCCATCAACGTCCAGCCCGAGGTCGGCGACGGGACGCGTGGAGTGAGGGAACAGACTGCCGTTGTATCGGGACCACCCACAATCTAACTCATCGAAAAGCGATATGAATGCTTCCACACGCGGAGCGTGCTGTGCGCTCGTGCTTGCCCTTGCCGCATGCGGCGACGGGGAAGGGGAGAGAATGGCACTTGACACGACGAGGTCGGATGTCCCGACCGTCTCACCGACCGGTTCGGCCGGACCGAACGACACGGCCGCCCCGAACGCAATGGGGGGGGCGGAAAACGCCGATGCCGGCTCGATGCCCCACATGACCGACGCCAACATCTTCGCCAAGCTCGACATGGCGAACACCAAGGAGGTGGAGGAGGGGAAACTGGCCCGGAGCAAGGGGAAGAGCACGGAGGTCAGGAACTTCGGAGCGATGCTCGTGACCGATCACACGAAGATGAAGAACGACGGAGCGGCGCTCGCCAGACGGCTGAACATCACCCCCGAGCCCCCGGCGGGCGATACCTCTCGTGCCGCGATGGAACGAGTCCTGGGTGAACTGCGCGGCGCATCGGGCGCCGCCTTCGATGCGATGTGGCTCGCCGAGCAGGTCCGCGGTCATGAGATGACCCTGAACGAACTGAGGATGATGGAGGGGATGGCGACCGTCGATTCGCTCAGAATGCTGATCCGGCAGGCGATGCCGGTGGTGCAGGAGCATCTGGATCATGCCCGCCTGATGCAGTCGTCGGTCGGGACCGGCGCTACCGCCGGTTCGACCTCCGGGTCCGGTCACGGCGCCGGCATGGGTTCCTCTTCAGGTTCTTCTTCGGGTTCCTCCTCGGGCGCGACGGGAAGGTCGAGCGGGACGGGCGGAAGTTCCACCGGATCTCCCTGAGTGCGGGAACAGACGGTTCAGCATGAATGTTGGTCTTCCCGGGAGCCGCAGGGACTCGCCTCATATTATTCAGGAGGAACGATCATGCCGACGCACAAGGAGCAGAGCCGCGACAGCGGGTGGGAGTCGACCGATCAGTCGAGGGGTCGGGAGGGCGAATATCGTCCGCAGCACGAGATCAGATGCGAGACCGGAAAGGAACATAGAGAGAATACGAACGATCACGACCGCCGTGTGGAGCGGCGGAAGTATCGCCCCGGCGGATATGCGGAGCGGCACTTCGATATTATTCCATAGCTCGGGAACCTGGTACGTTCCCCCGATGTTGTGGATGACGGATGAAGTGTAGTGATTCCGCAAGAGGTCGCATTGTCTGAGTATCGACAACGTTCGTGATCAGACAATGCGACTTTTTTATATCCGATCGGGACGGGAACCTGAGGTTCCGTTCATGAAGTTGTGGTAGTACCGGCGGTTCTCCGTCGGGCCGCGAGGGAGTCCGGAAGGGACTCGGGAGAGCAGGGGCCGCACGGCCCTCATATCATCATCAGACAATCATTCCCTTAGTCATTATTACGGGCATATCTGCGCGATGAAACCACATGTCGTTTCCCTTGAGGAAAAAGGAACGGACGGTATTTCTCCCTGGCTGCTCGCCTTCCGCGATGAGCTGAAGACGATCGGAGCGGCCGTGCTGTTCCGTAATGTCGGGGAGAACCTTTCCTATGAGATCTGCGCCGGTCGCTTCGGCCTCTGGCTCACCGCCGAATGGCCGTCGGGGTGCAGGATCGCCTTCTGCCTCGCCTACTGCCCGGACGGGCGCTGCGTGGCGAGCAAGGAGCTGGAGGAGAACGGCACTGTCGCGATACGGGTCGAGTCGTCGATCGGCAGGTATAATATCGCGATACATTCCAGGACCTCACACGCTCCCTATCTCCACTGGAGGACGGGGCTGGTCCCCGCGCGCGATCTGACGCTGCCGTTCTGGCCGCGCGACGTCTATCCCCTTTCCGATACGTTGGACCCGGCCGAGACGCGCGGCGTGGTGCACGCGACGCAGGTCGGGCACCGGGCCGGGCTCCTCTTCGCCACGGTCACGCGGCCGGAGGCGGGCTCCTTTCTCTACATGCAGGATCTGACCTCCCTGAACGACTACTGCGAGCTCACCTGTACATCGCCGGCCGATAGAGTCGGCGGTCGGTGGCCCGAGCTCGGCTATGCCCCTCCTCCGGCCGAGGAGAAACATCTTCCGGCGGGAAAGGAGATCACGATCTCCGACGCCTATGTCCGTCTGAGCCCGCTTGTTCCGAAGGATGAGCGGGAGGCGGCCCGGCTCTTTCTCGATCTCTATGCCGATCTCTACCGGGTCATGCCGCGTCGCGAGGCGCTCCACCGCGACTGGACCCGCCGCGTCGACGAGACGACGCGCGATCTCTCCCATTCCCCCGAGTGCGTCACGGAGGTGGAAGGGCATCGGTACATGCTTGCGTACGTCGGAGCCGACGACCGTCCCCCGGAGATCATGGTGCAGCTCGCCCTGCTGGTTCCGATGGTGGAATATGTCGCGTCGCGCGGTACCGAGATCCCGCTGATCGACGACCTCCGGAAGAACCTGAAGACCTTCTACGATCCATCGATCCGCTCCATCCTCCGCTGGCTTCCGGGGAAGGAGCGTCTGCTGTGGGGGAAGGAGGAGCATATGGGGCCCCGGATCATGGATTCGTGGTATCTCCATCACCCCCTGCTGAACCTGGCCCGGCTGGCGACACGTGGGGACGACACGGCGAAGCGGCTCTTCCTCGACTCGGTCGATTATGCGGTCAGGGTCGCGCAGACCTTCGAGTACCGCTGGCCGGTCTTCTACGATATGGATACGCTGGAGATCCTGAAGGCCGAGACGAAGCCGGGGGAGGGGGGGGAGCACGACGTCGCCGCCCAGTACGCCCATATCATGCTTCACGCCTACGATCTCAGCGGGGAGAGAAAATATCTGGAGGAGGCGGAGCGGGCGGCGTGTTCGCTCGTCGGGCTCGGGTTCAGGCTCGGGTATCAGTTCAACGCCACCTCGTTCGGCGCCGGCGCGCTGCTGCGGCTCTGGCGGGAGACGGGGAACGAGCTGTATCGCGATCTGAGCTACGTCTGCCTCGCCAATATCGTCCGAAACTTCTGGCTGTGGGAGTGCAACTACGGGCACGCGAAGCATTACCACACCTTCATGGGGCTTCCGCCGCTGCAGGATGCTCCCTATCTGGCGATGTATGAAGAGATCGAGGTGCTGGCGGCGTTCCATGAATATCTCGCGATGGGAGGTGATGAGGTTCCCTCCTCCATCCGGATGCTCCTCTGCGAGTACTGCCGCTATCTGATCGACCGCGCCTGGTATCATTACCCGAGCGAGATCCCGGAGGATATCCTGGCGGAGAACCCGCAGTCGGGGCATCTGAACAGGCATCTCTCGATCCCGCTGGAGGATATCTACGACGGCTGGGGGAAGGCGGGACAGGTGGGGCAGGAGGTCTACGGCGCGGCGGCCCCCTACATCTTCAGCACGCGGCACTGCCACTACGTTCCGGATCTGAACTTCCTGATCCACTGCAACTATCCGGTACGGGATTTCAGCTACGAGAAGGTCGGCTCCCGGAAGATCGCCAAGGGGGGGCGGGCACGCTTCAAGGCGCTCGGAGATCCGCGCCTGCAGTGCGAGATACGGCTGGTGCCCGACAACTACGATCCCCTGCAGGAGGCGGTCGTCCGGTTCGTCAGCGGCGGACGCGAGAAGATCGCGGCGGGAGTTCGCAACGAGGCGGGGCAGCTCCAGTACCGGCTTCCGGGGGATGCGGAGATCACCGTCGAATGGGGGAATGCCGTGTCGCAGGGGGAGGGTAATTCCCATGAGACATACAACGGCTTCAACGGGAGAAGGGAGGAACCTCACTCCCCGAAGGAACGGAAACCGGGGAAGGAACCGACTCATTGAGACGGGCGGTCGATCGATCATTCCATATATCCTGTTCAAACACGACAATCGAAGGAGAGAAAGAGTATGGCAGAAATATCGCATAACGTTGAAACGGCGGCGGGGGAGGGGATCGAGATCGCCGGCCGGTCGGTCGTCGTCACCGGCGGCACCACAGGGATCGGACGCGCCGTCGCGCTCCGGCTTGCCGCCGAGGGGGCGCGCGTCCTGATCTTCGGCCGCCATGAGAAGGAACTCGAGGATGCCCTGGCCGACATCAGGAACGTCTCCGACCAGGTCCACGGGATCACCGCCGACGTATCGAACCACGATGATGTGCTGCGGGTCTTCGCCGAGGTCGACGAGAAGCTGGGGGAGCTCGACTTCTTCATCAACAACGCGGCCCTCGCTGCCGAAGGGGTGACGGAGATGTCGTTCGAGGATTCCCAGTACGTGGTGCAGACGAACCTGCTCGGCTACATGGTGTGCGCCAACGAGGCGGTGAAACGGATGAAGGCGCGTGGGGAGGGGCATATCGTCAACATCGGCTCGATGAGCGCCGATGTCCGCGAGGAGGGGAGCTCCGTCTACGTCGCCACCAAGGCGGGAATCCAGGGCTTCTCAGAGTCGCTCCGCAAGGAGGTCAACAAGCTCGGCATCAAGGTGACCCTGATAGAGCCGGGATCGGTCGGAACCGATATGGTCGACAAGAGCGTTGACGAACAGAAGCAGCAGCAGGAGGCGATGAAGATGCTCAAGGCGGAGGATATCGCCGCCTGTGTCGTCTACTGTCTGACACAGCCGAAACGCTGCGACGTGGTGACCGTGCAGATACGGCCCCACCTGCAGGAGATATGACGCGGCGCGATCCATGCTCGGAGCTTTTCATAAAGGAACGGAACACGATATGAGTGATGGAGTCACGGTGGAACGGCACGGCCCGTTCGAGGCGCAGTTCCTCAAGCGACATCCCGCCAACCCGATCCTGACCGCCGCGCAGTTCCCGCGCCCGGTCAACTCGGTCTTCAATGCGGCGGCGACGAAGTTCAACGGGAGCTATCTGCTGCTGGCGCGCGTGGAGGAGCTGAACGGCTCCTCCGTGCTCTGGCTGGCCCGCAGCCCGGACGGGGTCCGCTTCACCCCCGACCCGGCGCCGGCGCTGGTCCCGTCGAGCCTGGAGCCGTTCGCGGCCGTGGAGCATTTCAGCCTGGAGGACCCGAGGATCACGACGATCGAGGGACGCTGGTATATCAACTATGCCGGCTTCTCCGAACACGACAACATCACCCTGCTGGCCCGTACCGACGACTTCGTGAGCTACGAGCGTCTCTGCATAATGGGACTGCCGGAGAACAAGAACGTCGCCCTCTTCCCGGAAAAGATCGGTGGACGATACGCCAAGCTCGACAGACCGATGACCGGGACCTCGCTGCGGGGGGACATCTGGATCAGTTTCTCTCACGATCTGATCTACTGGGGAGACCCCAGACCGGTGATGACGATCCGTCCGCGCCGCTGGGACTCGCTCAAGATCGGCGCCGGCGCCCCTCCCCTCCGGACGCCCGAGGGGTGGCTGATCATCTACCACGGCGTGCGCGGAACCGCGGCCGGCTTCCTCTACCGCCTCGGCGCGGCGCTCCTCGATCTCGAGGAGCCGTGGAAGGTGATCGGGCGGGCCTCGGAGGCGATCCTCTCGCCGATCATGCCGGAGGACTTTCACGGCAACGTCGGGAACGTCGTCTTCACCTGCGGGACGATCCTGGAGGACGACGGCGAACTGAAGGTCTACTACGGCGCGGCCGACCAGGTCATCTGCCTGGCGACGGCCCGTGTGGAGGAGATCCTGGAACTCTGCAGACACGGAAGCGCATACTGAGCGATCACGATATCATCACATGGAACAACTACGACTCGGAATGATCGGCGTCGGCTGGTTCGGCCGGTTCACGCTGGAGGAATATGTATCGATCCCCGATATACGGGTGACGGCGCTCTGCGATCGCGATATCGAACGCTGCCGCGAGGCGGCCGCTCCCTACGGGGCGCGAGCCTACAGCGAACCGATGGAGCTGATCGCATCGCCCGATGTCGATATCGTGGTGATCGCCACCACCCCCGCCACCCACGCCTTCTTCTCGATCGCGGCGGCGCGCGCCGGCAAGCATGTCTTCTGCGAGAAACCGCTCGCGGTCTCCCTGGAGGAGGCCGCGGAGGTCCGGAGGGCGGTGGAGGAGAACGGCGTGCGGCTGACGATCAACTACGTCCTTCGCCCCAACCCGTTCAACCGTCGGCTGCGCGATCTGCTCAGGTCCGGGATCATGGGCCCCCTGCATCACATGGCGCTGGAGAACTACGCCACCGACGAGCCGCTGAAGCCGGGACACTGGTTCTGGGATCGGGAGGAGAGCGCCGGGATATGGATCGAGCACGGCGTCCACTTCTTCAACCTCTTCGAATGGCTCAGCGGCGAGCGGGCGGTGGAGATCTCCGCGACGGGTCGCACCCGGCCGGACGGCGCGCACGACCGCGTATGGTGCATGGCGCGATATTCCGGGAACCTGACCGCCACGTACTACCACGGCTTCACCCAGCCGCAGCGCTTCGAGGAGACGGTCATCAGGCTGGCGTGCGTGCGCGGCTATGTGGAGCTCTTCCAGTGGATTCAGACCCGGATGACGGTCGATGCCCTGGTCGACGAGGAGGGGCTGGAACTGCTGCGGGAATGGGCCGGGACCGACCTGAATATCGTGGAGCGCTATACCGGTTCCTTCACCGGGGGGTGGGCGTACGGCGGCCCCTACAGGGCGACGGCGCGCGCCCGCGTGGAGCTGACCCTGCCGCAGGGGAAGTTCCCCGCGTATCGCGAGGCGGTCCGCGCCAACATGAGTGATTTCGTCAGGGCGGTCCGCGACCCGGAGTATCTGCCGGAGATCACCTTCGAGGATGGCCGCACGTCGCTTGCGGCGGCCGTTGCGGCGACCAGGGCCGAGCGGAGCGGGGGGTGGGAGAAGGTGGAATGATTCCTTTTCCGGCTACCCATGTTTCCAGCGCCATCGTCCGGGGAGCCTGATCCGTACTCCCCGTCGTGTGCGATGCGGGCCATCCTTCCTGTTCTCCCGTGTGATGAAGTCGGCGATGCGCGCCAGGTGGGTGTAGGTGTAGTCGAAGAGAAGTTCCGGGGCGGCCGACATCCCCATCGTCCGGAACCGTCCCATCACACGGATCATGTGGCTCACCGCGACCCCTCCCGGCTCCTGAACCCGTCCCAGGAGCGGCGTGGCCGCGGCCCGCAGCACGAACGATATACCGAACAGAAGGAAGTAGATCTCGACGGTGGTGAGCGCGGTCTGTTTCAGCAGGGTCAGCATCACTCCTCCCGCCAGCGGCGAGAGCGCCTGCGTTACGGCGAAGAGGGAGCCGAGGCTTGCCACGTAGGAGGATCGCGCCCCCGTCGGAGCGAGCTTCAGCACCAGGCTGTTCATCGCAACGTGATATGCCGCCCATCCGAATCCCGACAGCACCTGCAGCACCATGATCGGCCAGATCCGCTCCGGCGTCGTCGTCAGCCAGAGGGCCGGCACCAGCGTGATCAGATACGAGGAGACCCGGAGCACCGGCTTGGAGCCGAAGTGATCGCTCAGCTTCCCCCAGTAGATCTGGGTCAGCGCGATCATCGCCGTGGGAGCGACCGTGAAGATCGTGGAGGCGAGGAAGGAGAGGCGGAGCTCCTGGAGCATGTAGACGGTGCTGAACGGCCCCAGCAGCCCCACCGCGAAGCCCCAGAGGGCAACGAAGGTGAGGAGCTTCCGGTAGTTCGGGTCGCGGGCGGGGCGCACCAGCGTTTCATGGAGCGGCGTCCGCTGCTCCCTGTGGTGCTCGCGCACCGGGACCGGGACCTTGCGCAGGAAGAGAATCCCCGCCAGCCCCGCCGCCCCTCCCGCAAGGAAGATCGCCTGGTAGCCGTCGAACTCGCCGGGATGCGCCCTGTGCCAGATATCGAAGAAGTACGATGCGGTCAGCGCCACGGCGAGCCCGGCGAGTTCCGTCATCCGGGTCCGCTTCCCCCAGAACTCTCCCCGCATCGAGGCGGGAACCAGCTCGGCGAACCAGGTGAGATAGCCTATCTCGTAGATCGATCCTCCCAGCGCCGAGACCGCCATGATCGCCGTCAGGAGCAGCGCGGCGATCTCGTTGGGGAGAGCGAGGAAAGGGAGGAGGGCCGCCAGCAGCAGCGCCGTTCTCCCGGAGAGCGCCCCCCTGATCGCCGTCTGCGCCCAGTGTCCGCGGCGTTCGATCCGCCACGATGTATAGAGCTGCGAAAGCTTGGAGAAGAGGGGGAGCGCCGCCACCACCCCTATCAGAATCTCCGTGCTCCCGAGCGCGAGCATGTAGCCTGTGAGGAAGACCCCGCCCGTAAGCTGGGTCATCGTCGCCAGTCCCATCCCGTGAAGGTCGACCAGGCGTCCCGTCCGTTCCAGAGTAGGTTTCACCCAGCCGTTAACCGTCGGCGTTGCCGTGAAGTTCATACGAGCGCGGAACGATCTGTCGTTCCACGTTATTTCAGTTCCTCGCGACTTCCGGCATCACGTTCCCCTCTACTTTTCTCTCCCTCTCTCCCTCTCTCCCTC
>CBINGZ010000075.1:0-14630 GCA_966250335.1 uncultured bacterium
TTCTTTGCTCACGCCAAAATCCCCGTAATTAACCTTTCAAGTTAAGGCTCAATAAGCGCAAGCGGGAGAACCGATGGTCAAGCTCGCGCAGAACAAGTTTGGCTCCATCGCGATCCTGAAGATTGCCCGCATGCACGACAGCAATCAGTATCAGACCGATCGTATCGACAAGAATGTGACGCTTGCGGCCGGCAACCTTCTTCCCGGCGTCATAGCCACGGTCTCGGCCGCCTCGTTCGGTTGTCTTGACGCTCTGCGAATCGATAATGCCGGCTGACGGCATCGATGGACGCCCTTCGGCACGTCGCAGCAGCGAGCGCAGGCGATCGTGAAGTCGCTGCCAGGTACCATCGAGCCGCCATCGGCGGAAGTAGCCGTAGACGGTCTGCCAGGGGGGATACTCCCGTGGCAGGTAGCGCCAGGCGTGCCGGTGCGTGTCAGATAGAAGATGGCATTGAGGACGCCACGAAGATCGGTCGACCGAGGACGGCCACCCGCTTTGGGTTGTGGTAGGAACGATGTACATTGATCCCACTCTCGGTCGGTCAGGTCGTTTGGGTAGAGTTGGTCGCTCATATCCGAAGGTACCGAAGCCGACCGAGTTCGTTTCTACCCTTTTAAAACGCCCTCTTAGAGAAGCTGATGGAGTTGCTACCACACAGACACGATTCAGCCGCGGAGCTATCATCAGTAGATCATGGAGTTGCATTCAATCTCAGCGGGGCATCCTCCGAGAGAATGTCCGCTTTAAGGACAGAATAATGCCTATAGAAAAGACACGATACACAACGGGTTACGCCTGTGATAGTGAAATCAACGCTATTGTGTCAGAGAACAGGTTCAATGAGTCTTCAGGGGATGTCTGAAACCATAGGTTTGCCTATCATCTCACTGTTTCAGCTCTGTGACATTCTTTGATCCATCTGAGTTCTCTCTTTATCATAACACTCTGAAGAATAAAGAAAAGCCCTATGCTTAAAAAATATTTGCTTACTATACCTCGATTCTATGATATTTTATTCGTCACATCTTATCGTTTCTACCTCAAGAGGTGGCCACGACACGATCCCGAGCTTTATGCATTGTATGTAGTAGGTTGGCTCACTATGTGGCTAATTTGCGGTATAGAGCTATCCATCCGACTAATATGGTTTCATGATCTCCCATCAAAAACCACCATAGTAGTTATATGTGTAGTTATTGTATTCATCATGTACAGGAGGTTCGTGTCAGGTGGTAAATATTTAAACCTTGGCAGTCGCGATTACGATAATTTATTTAAGAACATAAACAACAGCACTATCGTTGTGGGGTACATTGTATTTGTTCATGTCGTTGTGTTTATTCTTTTGTGGGCCAACATTGTCAAATACAATTAGATTTGCCTACTGTCTCATAACATACCTGCACATCGAATCTGGTCTCAGTTCGACCTTGTCCAATTGTGGGTGAAAAGGCCGAAAGTGAGGTGGACCCCATGGTTAGGACCAAAAAGCGAGGGGTAGTTATAAGACCCGGCCGAGATGAACCTGGATCGGTGTTCGATACTTGAACGCCTGATGTGGTCGCTCCTCATTATAGAACCTGAAGTACTCCTCAAGCCCTGCTCGTAGCGCGGCACCGTCGATGTACTCCCGTAAGTAGATCTCCTCGTACTTCAGACTGCGCCACAGACTCTCGATGAAGGTGTTGTCGTGACATCGACCTCGGCCATCCATGCTGATCCGGATACCCGCTCGCTGAAGATACCCCGTGAACTCCCCCGAGGTGAACTGCGATCCATGATCGGTGTTGAAGATCTCCAGCCAGCCTCGTGACAACGCCGCCTCCAGACCCTCAACACAGAAGCTCACCTCCATAGTTGTCGATACTCGATGCGCGATCACCAGACGACTGTACCAGTCGATCACCGCGAACAGATACATGAAGCCCCGATGCATCGGGATGTAGGTGATATCCGCGCTCCAGACTTCGTTCGGACGACTGATCCGATACTCCTTCAGCAGATACGGATACCGCCGATGGTCGTTGTCGATCCGCGACGTCCGTGGCCGCGGATAGATCGCCTGAATGCCCATTTCTCGCTGCAATCGCTGAATACGCTTGCGATTGACCACATGTCCCAGACCGCGCAGATAGACCTGCATCCGACGGCTTCCCTAGAACGGATGCCGGGTATACTCCCGGTCGATCAGTCGCATCAGCTCCTGGTCCTCGCAGCCTCTGGCTAAGGACGAGGCCACAGCCTGATAATACAGCCCGGAACGATCGATGCCTAGCAGTTCACACTGGCGACGCACGCTCAGCTCGGGATGATCGGTCTCGATCAGCAGGCGTCGGGCATGAGGATCGCTAGGAGAGCTTTTTTAGCCACTCCAGCTCCATCTTCAGCCTGCCGATCTGTTCGTAGAGTTCGGCCTAATCCGGCGAGTGCTGCTTGCGTCCACGTTTGTCCTCGAAGACCAGAGCGGCTTCCTCCAGCAGTTGCTTCTTCCAGGTGCTAACCTGCGTGGGATGCACGCCGAGATTAGCGGCGATGACGTTGACGGTCTGGTCCCCTTTGATCGCCTGCAAGGCGGCCTTGGCCTTGATGCCGGGGTTGATTGGACGTCCTTTTGCCATTGCTGTTGTTCCTATGCGCAGGCCCAATCTACGGTCGTTTCCTTATAACTCCTCTGGTCCTATTTTCGGGGTCCACTATACACATTTTCGCACACCTCTTACTTCCGAGTATACATATATCATCAAAGTGCTCATGAATATCTAAACAGCCTCTTCATTAAGGTCATGCCAATCTGCCAGTTTTAGTTTTTTCAATACCAAGGCAGCAACATAGGGCGCGAAAAGAATGGAAATCACTCCGAAGTATCCAAAAGCTGTAATATAAATTGGATTGAGGAGCGTTAGCACAACAGCAATAGCAATCGACAAAACAACATTAATACCAGCCAATCTGGATAGTTTCAAATCTTTGCCTCTAAATGCAATAATACTACCCAAGAATTTTGGAACAAAATAAAACAACATCCAGAGTTCTAAAAAGGCCACACTATACTTTACCGCATTCGGGAACACACCCGATGGACGAGAAAATTTCGCGCGCACGAAACCAGCATCAACAGTGGAAAAAAAAGTTACTATAATCGCCTCAAGAACAATGCCGAATATAATGAATACAGATAAGCGTTTTGTGATGTTAGGCATCATCTATCCCCCTCTTTAGCTTGGTTATGATAGTATTCGGCCATCTTTCTCCCTTGAAAGATACGGTGCGCAAGATTAGAAGTTATCTCATAAACGTTTGAGTAGGATGAGGAGGCATCCAAGGTGAAGGAATCCGAGATAATTATCAGAATACTACTCGTGCCTCACCAGAATGCGCCGATAATTCTGAAGCCAGGAGAACAACCGCTCGATCTTCCAGCGCCGCGTGTATCGACGTAGCACTCGTCGGTCCTGTGTCGCCGGCTTCTTCCGATTCCTCCGATGCGGCGAAATCATCTCGATTCCCCGCTCGGCCAGTTGCTCGTCAAGTGGATCGCTGTCGTAGGCACGATCACCGATCAGTCGTTCTGGAGTGAACTCTCCAGCATCAACCAACGCACCTGAGGTGAGTAGCGACTCAACAAGGGTGAGTTCATGCGGTGAAGCACTCGCAATGTCAATGGCGACAGGAAGGCCATGACGGTCTGCCACTGCCATGATCTTCGTGCCGTTGCCCCGCTTGGTGGCTCCAACACAGCATCCCCCTTTTTGGCGACAATGAACGTCCCGTCGATGTAGCATTCGGACAGATCAATGTCACCTCGTTGCTTCAAATCATCAGCCAATGCTCGTAGGACTGATTCCAGTACCCCGCTTCGTACCCACTGCTGGAATCGTCGATGGAGAGTCTGGTAGGGTGGATAGCGATCAGGCAGATCCATCCAGGGAGCGCCGGTGCGCAGAATCCAGAGGATGCCGTTGAAGACATCGCGTGCCGGTTTCCATGGCCGACCTCGTCCACCGGCACGGCGGCGCGGTTCCGGGATCAATGGTGAGATTCTCTCCCACTGGGCATCAGTCAGGTCCATACCATGAGATCTCCATGACTACGTTTCAGCCAATCTACGCTGAAAACCCTTTATGAGATAGCTTCGAGTTTCTACTCCCTCCTTATGTTGCGCTAGGTTCCTGAGACCAAACAGAGTCGGTTATAGAGATCCCCGGCTACAAGGACGCAGGCTTCTTGCGACTTGTAACAGGGAAAAATGGTGAAGTCTATTTCACCGGAGATCACTATGCAACATTTAGATAACTGCATCAATAGTGGCTATGTATACAAATTCATCGAGCTTAGCAACAGTGAAGTTTGTTGATGACTGGCAGGCTTTAGTTGGTATAGATGATTTTATTTTGCAGATCCCAGATGGGATCGAGACAGAAGATCAGTTGTACGAATTATATAGTACTTCTGGGCGATTCCCAGACTACTTCGGCTGGAATTGGAACGCCCTTGAAGAATGCGTTATTGATTGGGAGTGGATCGAATCTAAGAGAATATTCCTTGTCCATGATGGCATTCCTTTTAAGACCGACATGGCAAAACGCGATATCTATCTTTCCATAGTTGTTGGTCGCTCTTTAGAACTGCAGAGTGATGCTTCTAAAAAAATGATTATTATATTTTCGCCAATTGATCGTGAGGATTTTGATGAATCGTTTAAGAGATGGAAGCATGAGCTTGAAGGTTCCTAATAGAGCCTAACAGAAAGAGGGGAGAACTCGGAAAGATCGTAGAGTGTTAGGGACCTGAAACGGAGGAAGTATGGGAAAGCCTCTGGCTTCAGACACCTCGTGCTACTGCCTGAGGGGATAAAACAGGCCCCAACCCGACGGACCGTGCCAAATACGGCTCCAAGCATCATCTGGTGACCGATGCCAGGGGTGTCATCCTTTCAACGAGCGTGACGGCGGCAAACCGTAATGACACGACAGAGCTGCGAGGATTGGTCGATGCCGATTCCTCCGGTACGGGGCCCGGTACGCGGCAAGCGAGGACGCGCCAAACGGCGACCTCAGCATCTTCAAGGGGATCGAGGCTATGACTCGGAGCCTCATCGAGCATGGCTCGTTGAACGGGGGATTGAGCCGGAATTAGCCAGACGGAAGACCGAGCACGGCAGCGGGTTAGGAGTGTTCCGATGGGTTGTCGAACGTTCTATTGCGTGGTTACATCAATTCCGTCGACTCCGTGTCTGCTACGACAGGATAAGCGAGATTCATCAGGCGTTCCTATCCCTTGCTGCTATCCTCATTATTGAGCCTTAACTTGAAAGGTTAATTACGGGGATTTTGGCGTGAGCAAAGAAGCTCTGGATGAGCCTGGGTCGACGACGAATGCGATTGAATTCCGTCTCAATCGTGGTCAACAGTTCCCCGACCGTCGTCGGTATGCTGTTCCGCATCCGTTCTTTGGCATACCCGTGACAGTACTCCTCCGGGTTCAGCTGTGGACTGTACGCCGGTAGCTCCTCCACCTCGATCTGACCATCCCGAGCGATATACTCCCGTACTGCTGCCGAGCGATGCACTGACAGACGATCCCAGATCACCGTCAATGGCCCTTTCAGGTAGCGCCGGATATGGCGAAGTGCCGTCACCAGACGATCGGCATTGATCGAGCCCTCGAAGTAGACGCTGTACAGCTTCCCGCTCGTCGTCAGACCACAGAAGCATGACAGGCCTCGTCGCTTGTCCTCGCGCCGCAGTACTGGTGTGACGCCGACGGCACCCCAGGTCGTTGCCGGTCGGTCACGGAAGCTCACTGCGAACTCATCGGCGAACATGATGTCGGCGCCACGTGCGGACGCTTTTTTGTATCGTCTCCCAGTCCTGCCGAAGCCACGCCTCGGCCAGTTCGTCATCCTTGGCTCGCGCGACGGTGGTGGGCCGCTGAACGCTGAGCCCGAGTTGCCGCAGACGGGTTGAGATCCATGCGGGGGAGTAGCGGACCCCGAAGCGTTGGTGGATCATCTGCTGAAGCCGAGGCAGCGTCCAGCGCTCGGTCGGGAAGCCTGCGGCGACCGCACCTGAGAGGACGATCTGCGTGATGGTTGTCCATTGCTCGGGGCTGAGCAGGGGATCGCCTCCGCGAGCGGTGCGAGCCTCGAGGGCGGTGAGCCTCGAGGGCGGTGAGCCTGCCGTCGGCAGCAGTGAGCGCCTGCTTCCACTTGGCGACCGCGACCTGGCTGACGCCGAGATGTCGAGCGATGTCGGCTTGGGACATCCTTCCTTCAAGGAGGAGGCGTCCTCCTTCGAGTCGGCGAGCTTCTCGCTGCTGCTTGGTCAGATTCCTTGGTTGCCATGTCATGGCCCCAAATTAACTAACTCGATGAAGAGTCAATAATGAGGCTCCGTTCAAGGTCTACTCTCAAGATGCCCTACATCATTGCCGCCCCCTACCTCACATCCCCCACCTGCAACGCCAGGAACAGCCCTCCGAACGACGACTCGAAATTTACGTTCCCCGTCCCGACGAATCCTATGCCGAGATACGGCAGCGGGGTGAACATGAACTGAACTTCGATCGGGAGACCCAGGGTTGTGCCGGTACGTATGACAGGTTCATCCTCACCGTAATCGACATCGCGGTAGAAGACCAGAGCGGCGCCGGATGCGACCGAGACATGGCCGAGATCACTTTTGCCGAGCAGGCCGCAGAGAGCGGCGACATCGGCGGTATATCTGGGAGGGGCATCGCAGAAGAGACAGGGGATGATATCCTGCACGTACGAACTTCGCGCGGTGACAAGCATGGAGGGAGCGATCTGCAGGGAAATCCCACCTCCGACGCCCAGCGCCGAGCTGCCGGATCTGGATGCCCCTAAACCGAGGCCGAAGTCGGCCCACCAGTTCAGTCCTTCATCTCGAAGGTTCGAAGTGCTATCCTCCTGTCCGAACAGATGGCCGGTCGCGCCGGCATAGAATAGTGCCATCACAAGGATCATCCGTCGAAGGGAGATTCCGAATGTTCCACGGGGGTCGATCATAGTTGGGTTATGAAATGCGTCGATAGGGAATGATCCGTCATCGTTGTGCCAGGGACTCTCAGGTCCGCCGTAATCACAGCTTCTCCGGAAGATAGAGCACGACAGTGGCCGGAGCCCGGGGTTTCCGATATGACACAATAGAAACCCCGGTATAACAACTTCGTGAATCAACCATGAAGAATTCTTCTCTATATTCGACGACACATTCCCGGGTCTTCCCTATCGGTATGCATGTCGATACGTACATACCTCCGCCCCGTCATCCGTTGCGACCATATCTTCAATCGATATGGTGCGTGAAGGCACGCGGCGACTTCAGCCGCGAGACGATCCTTCCCAAAGGGAATGTCGATATTCTCTTCAATCTGGGGTCGGGGATTATCTGCAATGGTCTGAAGGGAGAGAACCAGTGTTCTCTCACCCCTGCCCCCTATCTTGCGGGCCTGCAGACCCGCTCGTTCCAGAACTCTCCCGTCGATGACGTCCATCTGATGGGGATAAGCCTGAACGCGTCGACCTGCTCCGCCGTCATCACCGTTCCGCTCTCCGAGCTTACCGACATCTTCCTTGACGCAACTTTGCTGTTCAAGGATGCCGGGGAACTGATCGACAGGATCTACTCGGCGCGAAGCTTCAGAGAACGATGCGATCTGCTGATCCGATGGCTTACGAAGCAGGTGACGGCCGATCCCCGCGCGGAGAGTATCAGAAAGGTATGCGGCACGCTGTGCACGCTCCCCACGGAAGCGGTCCTGAACGGCATTCTGTCGGATCTCGATATCTCCTCACGACATCTTCATCGGCTTTTCATGAAGCATGTCGGCGCCGGTCCCTCCCACTTCCTTCGTCTCAGCAGGTTCTCTCAGAGCCTCAGACTGATGACGGGTCCTTCCTCCCTTACTGAAATAGCGCACGCCGTCCATTATTTCGACCAGGCCCATTTCAGCCGTGACTTCAGGGCGATCGCCGGAATGACGCCGCGTGAGTATCGAAGTCTCGCCGGCTATGTTCCGGGCCATCTTTTCTCACTCTGATGTCCGTTTCGTACAAGTTTTTGTCGGGCCGGCCGGCGATGTTGCGTGCATCTATCGTCATATCCAGCCGCGATGTTCGGCATCTCTGAACCGAACAGGCGGACAGCAGCATAACAACAGGAGGAATCGGCATCATGGAACATGCAGCATCGATGCAGCGTCGGATCGACGCCCTCAGCCTTATCATCGCTCCCCTGCTTCTGGCAACGTCGACCTTTTTCTGGAACGGAGTCGAGGTCGGCCTGACGGGCGGGACCATTCAGGTTATATGTGCACTCTTCCTGATCCTTGCGTTTCAGGCACTCCTCCGGCTGACCCGGTCACGCTTCCCGGCATTGAGCACATGGGGAGCCATTCCGATCTATCTCGCATGTATCGGCGCCAACAACTGGGGAATGGATGGTGTTTTTGCCGCAACCTACGGAGCCCTGGGAGCCACCCCGGAGATGCGCGCCGCCCTGCTCGATCAGATGGGAGCCGCCGCAGTTCTGACATTGTTCCTCCCCGGCCTTCTCTTTCCTCTTTCCATGTTTACCGTCGGAGTCATGCTGACGCGGATACCTTCCGTTCCCCGATGGAGTGCGATACTTCTCTGCATCGGCGCAGTAGCCTTTCCCGCCAGCCGCGTCCCCAGAATCGAACTGCTGGCACATACCGCCGACCTGTTCCTGCTTATCCCTCTCGCATTGATCGGCCTGGGGATCGTGAACGGCTCGATCGTCCCCGGAGCCGACCATATCGCAACCGATGATCGCCTCCGGGAAGCTCACGCCGTATCGTAGCCGAATATTCCGCGCCACGCCGGTTACTCGTCGATCGGCGTCTCCACATAGACGTTCACGGTCCGGCAGTAGAACCGTCCCTCCGGGAGTTCGTTGGTGTAGAGAAGCCTTGTCTCGCCGAAGCCCGACGCCTGTGAGGTGGGGACGTTGAGAGCGTTGGCGGTCGACGTGGCGCGCCACTCGGAGAGTCTCTGGTTGTGATCGGTGAGACCGATACGATCCGTATAGCCGGTGATCGTCACCGACGAGGTCGGGTTGATCTGCGATTTGATGAAACCTCCGATCCGCTGATTGCTCGTGTTCAGATCTCCTCTGTCGAAGTCGAACAGAATAAGGCTGTAGTTCCCGATCTCCTTGTCGGCGATCCTGTTCCTTCTCTTCTTCAGAAGAGAGATGAGATCCACCGGGAGTGAGTCGACATTCGTGGCATATTGCGTCCCGATAGAATCGTGCACGATGAGCTGATAGGTGATCGGCTCGGAGGTCGTCGGAAGATCCTGCGCGCCATCCTTCAGTTGCCAGTCGATCATCGGAGGCACCGCTCCCAGCCCCGTGAACTGCTTGAGAAGCTGTCCGCTCTGGTTGACGTTGAGCGTCCACCGGGAGACCCCCTCGGTTGCGACCGCGCTCAGACGGAACCGGACGTCGGGAGACTGCACCAGCCTGAGCGTGTCGTGCGTGATGACAGGTTCCAGGATCTCCCATGTGTCCGAATAGATCTCGACACGACGATTTTCGATGACGCCGTCGACCACCGTCGTGTCGGAGGGCTTGCTCGGCCTGTTTCTCGACTCCATCTTGATGCGCGCCGGATCGATGTTCCAGACGTCGACAAGGTATTTCCGCACGGTGTCGGCCCGCTGCTTCGAGAGGCCGATCTTCCCCGTCTCCAGCCCTTCGTCCGAATTGCATCCCACCAGCGTGATCTTTGCCTTCGGGTGGCTGTGCATTCTTCGTCCCACGATATTGAGGAGATGATAGTAGGTCGGAAGCACCGGAATCCCGTGAAGATCCTCCACCACGAACTTCGCAGTCTGCTCCTTCGTCAGCCGCTGATATCGATCCTGGAGAGCCGTCCCGTTCTCCTCGAAAAAGATATAGTTGAGGAGAGGACGCATCTCCGTCGCGATGAACTCCTCCACCCTGATCGACACATTGGGACGTTCCGTGCCGTCATCCTCCAGTCCCACCGCCCTGATATCCGCCTTCAGCAGCGTCCCTGTCGGAACGCCCGTCATGTTCAGGCTCGGCTTCTTCTGCTCGACCGAATCGGGCGGCGGCGGCGGGAGAACGGCGATCGGCGGCAGCACCACGACAGGGATCGTATCTCCCAGCGGTGAATACTTGATCGCCAGCCCCACTCTGCCGTCGCTCGCATACCAGTCCAGCTCGGAGGTGATGGGAGTCAGGCCGTACGATATGAAGAGTTCGGGTCCGCCGAGCCACGTTCTCCGCCTGTTCAAAGGGAACTCATATCCGATACCGAGCAATCCATTCACCAGGAACGTAGCCGCTCCGGGGATCTCGCCGGCAAATTCGTTCCGCGTCCGTTTTCCGTTCTCGAACGTGCCGGTGTTCGCCGGCTCCATGATCGTCTCCTTCTGATCGAACGTCCTGATCGTGAGATATCCGATCCTCCCCCCCGCCATTGCCATGAACCCGCCGACCTTGTAGCCGATAAGCGGTTCCACTCCCCAGGTCGCGAGCTGTGTGGCGAGCGAATGTCTGAAGACTCCCCTGGTGGGAGTCCCGCCTACTTTCACCGTCGTCGTCTCGTCGGCCAGGAGGAGCGCATCATGTATCGAGTAGCCGGCACGAAGCATCGCAAACCATTGTCCGTAGAACGGGTACTCGTAGAGGAGTCCGATCGTCAGACCGTTGCCGTTACCGATGTCGTAGCGATTGCAGCAGCTCGGGATGCCGGGGAGAGCCCCGAAGTCGGCCGTATGAACGTTCTCGTTGTAATGGACGTAGGCGCCGTAGCGCGAGCGGAGCGTATCCTTTCGCGCCGTCGTATCCGACGAATCGGGCGCCTGGGCATGAGTCGAAACGGCCGCAAGGAAGATTGCCGCCATCATACCCCATTTCCATAGAAACATCCGAGTACGATATCGGGACCTTCCGGCCCTGTTCATACTTCTCACGATATATTCGAACGCTCTCACTGGCTGCGGTTATTTCTTGATGATCAACTGTCTGCTCAACGCCTGGGTGGGCGTCTGCAGGACGTAGGTATAGGCGCCCGACGGGAGATCGGTGACATCGAACGTGACCGAATAGGCGCCGGCCAGGATATTGTCGTCGATCAGGGTCATGACGCGACGGCCGAAGAGGTCGACGAGATAGAGCTGGGTCTTTCCGTTCTCGATGATCTCGTACTCGATCTGCGCCACCGATGTGACCGGGTTCGGCTTGACCGGCTTCAATGTAATAGCTCCGTCGGAATGGAAGAGGCGTGTCCCCCCCTCGCGGCAGATATCGGTGATCGTAAGGAGACCATCGATCTTGACGACCGAGACCTTGCCGTCGAGCCAGTCGAACATCTCGATATGCAGCGGAGTCGATTCCGCGTCGCCGAGGGTGACGAGGAACTTCATCCTGGCCAGATCTGCGCCGGTGGAGGCCTGGAGGGTGCCGTCGAACGTGATCTCGCCGTCATTGCCGGGGACGGTCTGGTATGCCGGATCGAGCGGCTCCAGCAGCGTGCCGTTGAACTGGATCGTCGTGCGATATCGCGTCGCACCGCTCTTGTAGAGGTTTCTCTCGGCGATCAGGGAGAGCGGAATGATGACCGTATCGCCCGGCGCCGCCTCGAGGATCGGGAGCATGACGGTGGTGGTCGCATCGGAGACGATGGTCACACGCACCGTATCCGACGGATCGGTACAGCCGTCGGCGGTCATGACCGACACCGAGTAGAGACCGGCCGTACGAACCACGATGCTCTGCGTCGTCTCACCTGTCGACCAGAGGTACGAGGTGAACCCGTCGGACGCGGAGAGCAGCAGGCTGTCGCCGTCGACCAGGTTGGTATCGCCCGTGATCTCCACCACCGGCCTCAGGCGCGGCCGCGACGTGACCGTCACGGGAGACGATATTCCGATACATCCGTCGCTGTTGGTGACGGTGACGGAGAAGGTGCCGTCGGCGATCACCGTGGTGGTGCGCGTCGTGTCGCCGTTGGACCAGCGATATGTCGCATAGCCCTCACCGGCATCGAGCACGACCGTATCGCCGTCGCAGAGGCTGCCCGGTCCGGTGATAACCGGCGCCGGCTTCGGAACGACCTTGGTGGTGTAGGTGCTGCGGGCCACACAGGTCAGTTCCGGCTCCTCTGCCGTGACGCTTACTTCGGCCGTGCCGGTATCGGTGGGAACTGCGACGATCGTGCTCGTCCCCTGGCCCGACATGATAACACCTCCCGACATGGTCCAGTTGTATCGGGTACCGACTCTGTTCGGCACCGAGTATTCCTGCGGCACGTCGACGCAGGTCACCTGGGGTCCGGAGATCGGCAGCGGCTGCGGCGAGACCACCACGATATCGATTTCCGCCGAGGTTCCCGCGCAGCCGGCGCTGTCGCTTACCGCGACCGTGTAGGTCCCGGCCGTACGGACGACGATCGAACGGCCCGTCTCGCCGGTGGACCAGCGATAGCTGGTGAAGCCGGAGTCCGCGGTGAGGACCGAGCTGTCTCCTTCGCAGAAACGCCGCTTGCCGTCGATGGCTATGTTCGGGACGAGCGGCGGTCTGACCGTCACCGTTACCGTATCGGCATCCGATCCTCCGGCGGCGTCGGTGACGACCAGGATGTAGGTGGTCGTCACGGAAGGGGATGCAGTCGGATTGGCGATCGTCGTCGCATCCAGGCCCGTTGCCGGCGACCAGAGGTACGTGTACGGCTCGACGCCGGAGGACCCGGCCGGCGTGCCGCCGATGACGACGCTGGAGCCCTGGCAGATCTCGACGTCGGGACCCGAGTCGGCGATCGGCAGCGGGAGGACCGTCACGATCATCGTATCGGAGGCGGTGCATCCGTTGATGTCGGTGACGGTCACGATATACCGGGTCGTCCGTGCCGGCGACGCAGTCGGATTGGCGATGTCGGTCCGATCGAGACCGTCGGCGGGGGACCAGAGATAGGTGTACGGCTCTCCCCCACCGGACGCCACCGGATTACCGCCGATCACCGTCGAGCCGCCGACAATGATGCTGGTGTCGCGTCCCGCGTCGACGACCGGAAGCGGGTTCATCGTCACGACCGTTGTGTCGCTTACCCGGCATCCCTTCGCGTCCGTAACGGTCACGATATATGTCGTGGTCGTCGTCGGGTTGGCCGTCGGGTTCGCGACGGTCGCGGAACTGAGGCCGGTCGACGGAGTCCAGAGATAGGTATATGGAGGCGTTCCTCCGGAGGCTGTCGGCGTCCCGCCGAGAACAGCCGAGGAGTCCATGCAGAGATCGACGTTGCTTCCCGCGTCGACGATCGGCAGCGGGTTCACCGTGATCGTCACCGTATCGCTTTCCTGGCAGCCCTTCGCATCGGTCACCAGTACGATATAGGTCGTCGTTGATGTCGGCGACGCCGTCGGGTTCGCTTCCGTCGTCGAGCTCAGGCCGGCTGCCGGGGACCAGAGGTAGGTGAATGGAGCCGTCCCTCCCTGTGCCGTCGGCGCGCCGCCGATGACGACCGACGAGTCGCGGCAGATTTCCAGATCGGCGCCGGCATCGACGATCGGCAGCGGGTTCACCGTCACGGTCACGGTATCGCTTTCCCGACAACCCTTTGCATCAGTAACGAGTACGATATACGTTGTCGTCACCGTCGGCGCAGCTGTCGGGTTCGCAGCAGTTGTCGAGCTCAGGCCGATCGACGGGGACCACAGATACGTGTACGTCCCTGTACCGCTCGTCGCCGTGGGTAAGCCGCCCAGAACAGTGCTCGAATCACGGCAGATCTCACGATCGGCGCCGGCATCGACGATCGGCAGCGGGTTCACCGTCACGGTCACGGTATCACTTTCCTGACAACCCTTGGCATCGGTGACAAGTACGATATATGTCGTCGTCACTGTCGGCGCAGCTGTGGGATTGGGCGCGGTTGCGGAATTCAGGCCCGTGGTCGGGGTCCAGCTGTAGGTGAACGGAGCCGTGCCGGCAGCGGCCGTGGGCGAACCGCCCAGAACAGTGCTAGAGTCATGGCAGATCTCGCGATCGGCGCCGGCATCGACTACAGGCAGCGGATTTACCGTCACGGTCACCGTATCGCTTTCCTGGCAACCCTTCGCATCGGTAACCAGCACGATATATGTCGTGGTGGTGGTCGGCGAGGCGATCGGGTTGGCCGTGTTCACCGAGCTGAGACCGGTCGACGGGCTCCACTCGTACGAATACTTATCGGTACCGCTCGTCGCCGTGGGTGAGCCACCGAGTACCGTGCTCGAGTCATGGCAGATTTCACGGTCGGCGCCGGCATCGACGATCGGCAGCGGGTTCACCGTAATCGTCACCGTATCGCTTTCCTGGCAGCCCTTCGCATCGGTCACCAGTACGATATACGTTGTTGTTGTTGTCGGCGACGCGACCGGATTGGCGATCGTCGACGAGCTGAGTCCGGTCTTCGGAGTCCACTCGTAGGAGAACGGCCCGGTGCCGGCAGCGGCTGTGGGCGAGCCACCGAGTGTCGTGCTCGAATCATGGCAGATCTCGCGATCGACGCCCGCATCGGCCACCGGCAGCGGATTCACCGTGATCGTCACCGTGTCGCTTTCCTGACAGCCCTT
>CBINGZ010000076.1:0-14533 GCA_966250335.1 uncultured bacterium
TCGACATTCTCGACAACAGCGTCTCGGGCGCCGATGTTCTCGACAACTCGATCGCCTCGGCCGACATCACCGACAACTCGGTGACGGGCGCCGACCTGCTCGACGGCACGGTCGCTTCGATCGACATCACCGACAACTCGGTCGCTTCCGTCGACATTCTCGACAACAGCGTCTCGGGCGCCGATGTTCTCGACAACTCGATCGCCTCGGCGGACATCACCGACAACTCGGTGACGGGCGCCGACCTGCTCGACAACACGGTCGCGTCGGCCGACATCGAGGACAACACGATCGCGCTGGCGGACATGGGTGACAACTCGGTCAGCACGACCGAGATCGTCGACAACACGATCACGCACGCCGACATGGGTGACAACTCGATCGACAGCGACGAGATCATCGACAACACGGTCGCTTCCGTCGACATTCTCGACAACAGCGTCTCGGGCGCCGATGTTCTCGACAACTCGATCGCTTCGGCCGACATCACCGACAACACGGTGACGAGCGCCGATATCGAGGACGGCACGATCCTGACGGGTGACGTTGCCGACGGCACGCTGACCGGCGCCGATGTGGCCGACGGCTCGCTGACGGGCGCCGACGTCCAGGATGGCACGATCGCTTCGGCCGACATCGACGACAACTCGGTGACGAGCGCTGACATCCTTGACAACACGGTTGCCAGCATCGATATCGCCGACGGCACGATCGCACTGGCCGACATGGGCGCGAACTCGGTGACGACGGCTCAGATCGTCGACAACACGATCGGGCTTGCCGACATGGGTGACAACTCGGTCGGCACTGCCGAGATCGTCGACGGTTCGGTCGCTTCGGTCGACATCACGGACAACAGCGTCTCGGGCGCCGATGTTCTCGACAACTCGATCGCCTCGGCGGACATCACCGACAACTCGGTGACGAGCGCCGACATCATGGACGAGACGATCCTGACCGGCGACATCGCCGACGGGACGATCCTGGGCGCCGATGTCCAGGACGGCACGCTGACGGGCGCCGACGTTCAGGACGGCTCGATCGCCTCGGCCGATATCACGGACAACAGCGTCTCGGGCGCCGATGTTCTCGACAACTCCATTGCCTCGGCCGACATTACCGACAACTCGGTGGCCGGCGCGGACATCATGGACAACTCGATCGCCTCGGCCGATATCGTCGACAACTCAGTGACGGGCGCCGATATCACCGACAACTCGGTGGCTTCGGCCGACATCACCGACAACTCGATCCAGAGCATCGACATCATGGACGGAGGCGTCCAGACGGCCGACATCAGCACCCTCGGTGCTATCGAGGCAGGTCAGGCGCTGATGTACAACGGCACGACGGTGGTCTTCGGATTCCCGACGGCCGGTGCTCTCCAGGTTCCGTTCTCGCAGTCGGCATCGAATGCGGCAACGCTCTTCAGCCTCACGCAGACCGGAACGGGTGATGTTGCGAACTTCAACTACAACAACGCCGGCACCGGAAACGCCCTCGAGGCGACGACGATGGGAAGCGGCGCTGCGATCCGCGCGGTCAACAACGACGGCGGAGCGGCGATCGAGGCAGTCGGCGGCAGCCCGACGGCTCGCGGTATCGACGTGACGACGCAGGGCGGAGCGGGTATCACCGCGACGATCACCGGCGGCACGGGCGACGGACTCAACATCACGATGGCCACCGGCTCGGGTGATGGAGTCGACGTCTCGACGACGACCGGAACGGGACGCACGGCAGCGTTCACCAACTCGAACGCAGCCAACACGTCCAACACGGTTGAGATCACCAGCAACGCCGCCGACGGCTCTGCTCTCTCCGTGAGCGCCACCGGCGCCTCGGGCGATGCAATCGCGGCCACGGCCAACGGTGATGCCACGTCGTCGACCTTGAACGCGACGAACACGGGCGCGGGTCGCTCCGGAACCTTCAACAACACCCAGCCGACGAACTCGAGCACGATCGTGCGCGTCGAGTCGGCCGGTGCGGTTGCCGCGGGCAACTCCGGTATCGACGTCGAGCTCACGAACACCAACGCCAGCAACCTCGGTACTGCCGTCCGCGGCCGTACGGCGGGAGCAGGGTTCGCGGGTAGCTTCGAAGCCACGACCACGAGCGGTGACGGAGTCTTCATCTCGACGGTCGACGGCGGCGGTCAGACGGGTCTCCAGGTCGCACGAGGCGGTATCATCATGCCGTTCCGCAGTGTCGCCGCCAACTACGCGGTCACGCTCGACGACGGTATCGTGAGAATCGCCGACGACGGTGTCGCAGCCTCGACCTACTCGGTCACGCTGCCGGCAGCGGGCATCGCAGACGGCCAGGTCCTCGAGATCTACAACGGCGACGTCGACGCGATGACCTCGATCACGGGAGTGGTGAACGGCGCAGGCGCAGCCTTCGCAGGCTTCAACATCAGCCCGTGGCGCGGCACGCGGTTCGTCTACATCTCGGCCCTCAACGGCTGGGTTCCGATGAGCAACCTCTAAGCCAGACCTGACCACGTCAGGAACGACGATGACAAAGCGGGGCGAGAAGATGAATCTTCTCGCCCCGCTCTCGTTTCGGTAGATCTCTCTTCTCGCCCTGCTCTCATTTCGATAGATCTCTCTTCTGGCCTCGCTCCCGTTTCGGCGGATCTCCTTCTCTCTTCTTCAGCCCCGAAGGGGCGCGCCATCTGTAGCAGCGCCATCCCCCCACAAGATCCTAAGCGCCGAAGGTGCGTACCATTCTTCTTTTTCGTAGCAAGGAAGAATGGTACGCACCTTCGGCGCTTGGAGAAATAAATATCGCGCAGTGCTACAAATGGGTGCTCCCTTCGGGAGCCGTTGCGGTTGATGCTCTCTACGTCTCTACGGGAATCGTTGCTGTTGGTGTTCCCCACGGGCCATTCCCGTCGGTGCTTTCTTCGGGAGCCGTCAGCGGTAGAGTATGCGATGTTCGTTTCGACGGCGGTGTGTTATTCTACCCCCTCAAGCAGAATCACACCGCGGCGCGAGGTAGCCTTCACCGAAGCGCCTCCTCCGTTGAGTCCGGCGCGCAGCTTCCCGGGCTCCTGGATCTGGAGTTCAGTCGAGTCGATCGCGATATGATTCTGAACTCCTCCGATCGGTGATTCAAGATCGAGTGATGCGCGTGATGCGGCAAGGAGACGAATTCGGATATCGCCGTTCCCGGTCGAAAGGGAGTTGACGCCGACCGGCGAAAGGAACTCCGCCTCGATCGCCCCCCCGGAGGAGGAGGCCTGAAGGGAACCGAGGTGCTTGCGCGCCGCGATATTCCCATCCGCCGACACCAGATAGATCCCCTTGTTCAACTCCAGCGTCACCGGCCCGCCCGTCGACTCGACGGATGCCGAGGCATCGCATCGCTCAAGGGAGAGAGGGAAGCGAGAGGAGCGAAGCGTGATGGAACCTGTAATATCGGAAAGCGACACGGGCGCGTTGTCGGAAACGATCGACACGTTCCCGCCTGCTCCCATGATCTGCGCGGAGCCGTTGCGCTGATGGAGCTTCAGGTCCACCTTCTCCGGCAGCGTGACGATAAGCCGAACCTCACCTTTGCCATCCGCCCACGCGGCGGCAGGGCGGGCATCGACCAGCACTTCGCGCGAAGCCTCATCGATCCGGACATCGACCGTGAATCGATCCTCCTCCACGGCTGCCCCTTCCAGCCAGAGATCGATCGACACCCGCCCGGGAGCGCCACGCTCCATCCGGATATCGACATCGGATATGTTTATCGTCACCGCGGCCGAGTCGCCCGATTCGAAGCTCCATTGCCGCGAGGCGTATCTGTCGTCGTGCCCGGGTTCGCCGTCGGAGAAGGGGTCGAGGGTGGAGAGAGCGTTCACGATCCGGCGATCCCCCGTGGCGAAGGTATAGACGACGACCCCGCACCCGGCCAGCGCAAGCGTGCCGAGGGTGATCAGCGCGGCGAATTTCATCGTGTCGTTCACATCTCGGAGATCTGACTGGCCGGGAAGTCGAGCGTACGGGTGCGTGTTCCTGAGCGCATCGTGATCACGCCGGAGCCGAGACGGCTCTTCAGGTAGGGGCCGTCGAACAGCATGTGGTCGCGGCGGTCGGTCGCCTGGATCAGCGGGATCACATCGGAAAGCCAGCGGGCATAGGTCTGCTGCGGTATCGGAGACATCGTCTCCGGATTCCCCTTCATCTCACCCTCCCTGGTCGCTCCCCCTTCGTTCATGAACGCTTTCTCATCGGCGGTCAGCATCACGCCGGTCGGGTCGGTAAGGCGCCGGACGAAGGAATCGAAGCTCATATCGCTCTGCGACCCGCATTGCACGACGCATCGAAGCGAGGAACCGTTCACCCGCAGCCGTCTGCCGCCCGGTTCATCGCTCCAGCGACGGGGGCCGGGGTTGAGGAGATAGATCGCGAAGTAGGCGTCCTCCATCCTGCCGATCATCCACCCCGTGGAATCGGGGAGAAAGAGGTCAAGGGAGTTCGGAATGAACAGATCGACATGCGAGAAATCTCCGGTCGGCTGCGTGTTGTAGGTCGCCACGAGATAGTTTTTCCACTGGTAGACTCTCTCGAACGGCGATCCGCCCACCCACTTGTCCGGGCTCACATAGCTCGCCTTCGCCTGAACGACGCTCTTGAGCATCAGCTCGGGCTCCTCCGGGAAGAAGGTCCCCAGCTCGCGCGCCGAGGCATGCGGGTTGATGCTGAACACGGTGTTGTTCGGCCTGTCGGCGGCGAAGGTCACATCCCATGTGTGCTGCTGGATCGGCTGCTGGATCCCCCCTTCCATGGAACCGAGAGCGTACGCGGAGGTCATGTAGGTGTACTTCCGCACGGGGGTGAAACGCTCGTCGGAGTAGCGCATCTTGGCGCGCGACCGCCGTGTCTCATGCTGCACATAGGCGTCGCCGCGTGCATGGGCTATCTCCCGGATGATCTGCGGGCATTCGAAGTCGCTCAGCGCGGCGAACACCATGTCGGGGAGGGGACGCACTTCCCCCTCCTCGAAATAGAGCTGCGTGAAGGCTCCGACCTCTGCGCGGCGCGGGTCGATGACGGAGGCGTCGGCGTCGCGCGAGTGGGCGCCGGTGTAGCATCCGTTCAGATACTCGGTCGCAAGATCGGCCAGCTGGCACTCCAGCATCATCTGGAACCGACGGCGAAGGAGCGGGTCGGCCGCGAAGTCCCGCACCAGAAGTATCGGTGTCAGATAATAGTAGAGGTAGCGGGGGGAATCCCACTCGGTGCAGCCGTAGCGGGATGTCTCGTCGATCCAGTGTTCCAGGAACTCCTTGGCCTCGGCGTAGTTCTCGGCCGAACTCTTTCCGTTGAACCACTCCTCGCGCGTCATCTCCGGCCACTCCTGGCTGAAGAGGAGGAGGGAGGAATAATACATCACGAAGTGATTTTCCGTGTCGCCCCGGTACGGTGTATAGCGTCCCCATGTCTCGCGAAACCTGCGCTTCACCTCCGGCGGGAGCAGGTTCCGGCAATGGAAGTAGAAGCCGGTCGCCGGATACATCCAGAACATGTCGCCGGTCGGGGTCGTCAGCAGTGTGTCGAGCTGACGCCAGGCGAGTGCCGTGTCGATGCCGGTGACCAGGCGGGCGGTCACGAACTGGAAGTTGCGGGCGGGGTCGAGGGCTATTCTGCGGATCAGCGCCTGGCGGCGGTCGGTGTCCTGAATATCGTTGTCGGATGCTTTCTCCCCTCCGGTCGCGGCGCAGCCGGCGAAGAGGAGGAGCAGTGGAAGATATCTCGCGGCCGGCCGCAAGGGGCCGTCCGACATGAGCCGGCGGAGCCTATGAGAGGGGGGCTGATTCACGGATGGATATGCTTCGCGCGTCAATACGGTTTCCTGATAAGCCGCCAGATCTGGCTCCCCTCCAGGCCCGACGGGGTCCAGCGTATTCCGTCGCGACGGAAGAGGCCGTTGCCGAAGGTCCCCGCCAGGAGAGCGCCCGGGTCATCGAGCGGAATGATCGCGTGGACGATCCTGTTCGGCAGACCGGCGCTTATATCGCTCCAGGCCGAAGTTGAATCGGTCTGCAGCGTCGTCGAGGCCCAGACGCCGCCGGAGCCGGCCACATAGACCATCCCCCCGGTGCAGGCGTAATCGTAGAGGTTCATTTCGGGGAGGCGGGGGGAGGTGACTCCGGACCATTCCGCGGTCTCCTGCAGGCCGGCGACGGCGTTGCCGCACGGGAGAAGATCCCGGCCGTCCGATGGGTCGGCGAACCAGCTCATGCCGTTGTTCGTGGTCACGTACGGGATCTCATCGAACCACGAGGATATCCACGCCGTCAGCATTCCCCGTCTGTCCATGGTGAGCCTGTAGACGTAGTGGTTGCTCAGGATCCCTTTCGGCGATTCCCACGTCTCCCCCGCGTCGCTCGACCGCCAGAACCCCCATGCCGTCGCCGCATAGACCCAGCGGGGGTTGCGCTGGTCGACCTTGACATCCAGCACCTCGGTCATCCGCCAGTCGGTGGTGATCCTCCAGCTCCTGCCGTAATCGGTCGACCTGTGGACACCGTTACCTGCCGCGATATACATGATCCGCCCGTTGCTGGAATCGACGGCGTCCATGGAGTAGGCCTTCAGATTGAGAGGACCCAGATGTTCCCATGTACGGGCCCCGTCTTCGCTTCTGTAGAGCCCGCTGTGGAGCGTGCTCGATCCCACCACGAACCCCGGATGCGCCAGCACGACCGCGTAGACAGTCTCCGCCGTGGAGGCCGCCGGCGCCAGGGAAAGGACCATCAGCATCGTCGCCGCCGCGCGCCCCTTTTCCCTGGGAAGAAGGGAGGAGAGGAGCAGAACGAGGCTTGACGCGATATGATGGACGGCCGTCATACCCTGAACACCATAGGTAGCAATAATGAGATGGAAGGAACCTGAAGTCCCCTATGCCGTGAATTCCAGAACAAGATCCGAAGAGAGCGGAAGCGGAATCGAGACGCCTCCGTCGACGATCGGGGAGGGGACGCCGTTCAGACGTGCCGAGGCCGATCCGTGAACGATCACGCGGAGGGTATGCGGGCCGAAGCGGGCTTCGTGCTCGATCCCTGAAAGTTTCGGCGCGATCGTTATCCGCCCTTCTGCGACGCGGATACCGACAATATGTTTGACGACGAGAATGATAAACTGCGCCCATCCCCAGACGATGACGCCGATCGGAGGGAAGGGGGGCGTCATCCGCTCGCCGTAATATTCGAACCAGCTTCCGCCGGCGCCCGCCCTGTCGAGGAGCCATGTTATCGTGCGGCTCGCCCGCTCCTCCAGTCCCGCCTCCAGCTCGGCTCCCGCGACGAACGCCGTGGCGAACGCCCAGGGGCCGGGAGAGTCGGGCTCGGAGGCGATGTTGCAGCGCGCATATCCCCCCAGACCGTTCGGGTTCCAGAGTTCGGAGAGCGCGTCGAGCGTTCTGAGCGACACGTCGCCGCGAGGATCGACGAGGCCGTAGATGATCGGCAGAACCTCCGAGGCGTCGGGCTCGGAGGAGAAGCTGTCGTCGGCCGGGATCGACCCGGTCTGAGTCGGCCTCCCTTCGGCATCCGGAACATACGGCGCAAGATCGGAGTGCCAGTAGGTCGGATCGGGAACGAGCGAACCCTGCACGCTTCCATCCGGAAGACGCCTGTGGATGAACCTTCCCTCCTCGATCAGGGAGAGGGTGGGATGATCCGTGAGCGCGGCGGTCATCCTGAGGGCGGCCGATCTCCAGCGGCCCGCCGCGTCGCTGTCGCCGAACCGGTCGGCAAGATCGGCCATCGCGGAGAGCCCGACGGAGCACCACACCTGGTGAACCAGTTCGAACCCCGGCCGAAGCCCCATCCACGGGGTTCGTTCCCAGAGGTCGCGGCGGGCGATGAGAAGTCCCGACTCGTGGCTGAACTCCGGCCGGAGCGGGTAGTCGGCGATCGCCGTGATCCGCTCCCAGTGGGCGCGAAGGAACTCCTCGTCACCGGTCGTGCGCCAGTAGTCCCCCAGCGCTGCCATCACTGCCCCGTTGCCGTTCAGCTCGGAGAGCTCCCCCCCCCTGAACCTTCCCGATTCGGCGATCATTCCGAGCGGATTCGAGAGCCGCGTCAGAATATTCCGGAGGACCTGCCGGCCCAGTTCGATCTCCCCCGCGCAGAGGGCGGCCGTGGCGACCATCGCCGCATCCATCCCCCATTCGAAATTATACTGCCAGATCGACGCGTCGAACTTCCCCGACAGGGACACGGCCGCGCGGAGAGAGTTACGTGCAATACGATATTGATGTCCGATCCTTGTCCCGAGCGGCGCCGTCGAATCGGGATGGGAGATCGGCTCCGGAGCCGGCAGCGGAGGCTTCGAATCGGGGAAATTCTTCCGCCCGATCCCATTGACGCCGTATCTGAAGGTCACTCCCGAGGGGCCGCCGTACGGCACCGTCAGGAATCGCTCGAAGGCGCGACCGCCGGGATCGGAGACCAGATCGACCCTTCCGAGTCCGGCCGCGTAGAGTCCCCCCGATTCCCCGGTCCCGAACTCATCATGGAGGAGCGGGTTCGCGTAGAGCGCCGCCTCGACCGCGACGGTCTCTCCTTCCTCCATAGCCTCTGAAGGAGTGAGCCGCACGTTTCGCGCCACGATTCCTCCCTCTTCTATATAGAGTCGTTCGGTCACTTCAACGTAACCCGCATGCCATCGGAGAATCACCGACGGGGCGCCGGGAACGCTCAGGTCCCATGCGACATGAAGATCGTCGTGGCGTGCTCTGAACCGTCGTCGGCCGACGATGACCGTCAGCATCGTGCGGGCCAGGCCGAGTTCCGGGTGGAAGAGTCGGCTCCCTTCCTTACGCGTCATCCGTTCCGTTTCCTGCAGGAGGATGCCGTAGGGTGAGAGGTCGCCGTTCCGGCTCCACTGGATGGAAGCGATGATCCGGCCGTCGCCGAGAAAGAAATAGTCGACGCCGGGGGCGTAGGTCGTAGAATCGTTCATGAAGTCCGGGTTCGGTCACGCCGGCGATCAGCCGGCCAGCGATCCAAGCGCTATATATATACAGACAATGAGAAGCACGAATCCGATACATGCCAGGAAGCCCAGAATATCGAACCGGGTCGGCTTCCAGAACATCCACTCGCTCTTCGGGAAGAGCTTGTTCCGTTCCACCAGCGACGGGTCCTCGATCTTCTCCCGCACCAGACGTTCATCCAGTTCGCGGTCGGCCTCGGCGGGAGTGTGGATGCGGGCGTAGAAGTCGTTGAGAATATGCGTCGAGTTGGGACGGGTGACCAGGGAGAAGAGCATGAGGAGAAGGAAGGGGACGATCGCATCGAAGAGGAAGGAGGCGGTGCCGATCCCGGCGGCGCTCCATGTGGTGAAATCGATCCCGAACCTGCTCAGTATCCAGATCTGGGTTCTGAAGAGACCTTCTCCTCTCGTCTCTCCGTCGGCCCCTTTCACCACACGTTCGAAATAGATCGCGGCGGGGGGGATCTGTTCGGTCCGTTCCATCGGCGCTCCGACCGTGGCTGCCCGTCCCGCCGTCACATCCGCGCGCGTTGCCGGGACGGTGGAGGTCGCCATCCGTTCGACGGTCCGTGTCGTCAGCTCCGGATCGACCGTCGCCCCCGGCAGCCTGGGGACGATGTTCGGGATCGCGATCGTCAGTGCGATGGAGATCAGCATCTGCGCCACCACCGCTCTGGTGTTCACCCGCCGCCAGAAGTAGGCGAGCCAGAAGGCCGGCCCCACGATCGCGCCGATCGAGAGAGCGTATTTGAAGACCGCGACGATGTCGTCGAACATCCCCGCGAAATAGACGGAGCCGCAGAGGATCATGAAGACCGTGATCCGTCCCACCGCGACCTGGCTCCGCTCCGACAGGTCGGGCCTGACCGGCGCCAGGATGTTCTTGGTGAACGCCGCCGAGGCGTCGAGGGCCGAGGTCGCCGCGCCGTCCATGTTGGCCGAGAAGATGGCGGCGATCATCAGCCCGATCGCCCCCGCCCCCAGCAGATCGCGGGTCATGTGTCCCCAGATGTTGGTCGGGTCGGAGACCTCACCGGCGTAGAGCCCCACGGCGAGCAGGCCGGTGAAGGCCCATCCCACCATCATGAAGCGTTTGAAGATCGCGCCGGAGACGAAGCCGATCCTTGCCGACCTGTCATCCTTCGGCGCCCCTCCCAGGGTAAAGCTCTTGGGGGCGTTGACGACCAGATTGAGGAGGGCGAAGCTCGCCACGAAATACCAGGTGTATTCGCTGGAGGCGGAACTGCCGAAGAGTTCGAACATCCCCGGCGCCACACGTTCACGGAGCCCCGGCACTCCCCCGATCTCGATAAGAGCGACGGGGATCAGGGTAAGGGAGAGGAAGATGATCAGGACCCCCTGGATGACGTCGATCACGGCGATGGCGAAGAGCCCTCCCAGCACCGTATAGGCGGCGATGAGGAACGCGTAGAGGAGGTAGAAGGTCGTGAGATCGAGATAGGATACGAAGGACTTCAGTTCGCCCCGATTCTCCCGATCTCTCAGCGTCTGCATTTCAGACCGCCCTGATTCGTCGAGAGATGCGTAATCGAGCTTCTTCAACTCCTGGAGTCTGCCGAATCCCTCGACGGCGGACCGTTCGGCGACGGTGTACTCGGCGGCGGGTTTCACCATCATCGCCTGGAGCGTCTTGCCGGTCAGAAGGAATCCGGAGGCGTTGCCGTAGGCGGCGGTGGCGATCAGCACGGCCGCGTAGAGGCCGGCCAGGAAGCGGCTTTCGAATCGATGGAGGAACATGTCGGCCGGCCCCAGGTAGCGGGCCCTGCGCTGCAATGCCGAGGTGAACCACTGAAACGGCGTATGGAAGAGGACGAGATTCTGGAACCAGACGCCGGGAAGTCCCTGCCGGTAGATCTCACGGCTCACTGCGGCCGCCTGTCCCGCGTCCGTCATGTTACCAAAATTCAAGAATGCCGTCAGGACCTTGCCGAACGAACGCCCCCCCTGATAGAAATCGCTCGTGTTCCGCACGCGGCGTCTGGCCCAGAGCGCGACGGCGATCATTGCGATGAAATAGAGGAATATGACGATCCAGTCGACGAGGTGGAGTCCGAACAGAGTCATAACGCAACGTCAAAATGTAGCGGCCGGACGAGCCCGTGAGGTCGGAAGAATAACCAATGACGGCGCGGAATCCAAACAGGGATTCGATCTTGAACCGTATGAATGTTGATAACGACGAAACATTTTCGCGTTGACCGTGTTGATACAATTGAGGCGCCGGATAATAGCGTAGTACGATCGATCACCCTTCTGGTCGACATCGCTTCCGGTACAGTGAGGACGGACCCATAGTGGCGGTGCGACAGTTACCCCGGTTCGCTACCGTTTCGACCCCCGAACCATCATAGGTGTCACGACGAAAATTATGCCTGGATACGTATGTGAATGCCGTAGTTGTAGCCGCCGTGGCCGCACATGCAGTGTGGAACGACTCGGAAGCAGGTGACACCGGAAGCGCGGCGATTGCGTTATCGTCCGCAGTAAGTATGTCGGCAGGAACATAGATCGGATTCCGTCCCCCTCCCCAGACCGGCATTGCCGGATCGGAGTTCGATAGATGCTCATGCCGGCTCGCACTTCAACTTATCGTTGCGACACGTTCTTCCCCCCTAGGAGCATGTCGGTCCCCAACACCCCAAAAACCATCATAGGGATAACTATGAACTTGCGAACGCTTTGTGCCTTGTGCCTGCTCTTCCTCGCCTGCGGCGTGGAACTGATGGCTCAGGGCCAGGAACCGGGATTTTCGCCCCCGGGCGTCAACCTTCCGTGGAATGATTACACCGCAATGCGGATTCCGAACAATTTCCGATCGATCATCGGACAGTCGGGAACGGTGCGTATCTCCGGAACAGAGAATATGGAGACCTGGTCCGACGGTGTGCGTATGACGCTTCCGTTCCCGGTCAACTTCATCGGTCAGCCGACCGACAACATCACGGTCTACGTGAACGGACATATCGCGTTCAACTGGACCATCCAGAACTGGGCCTGGAACATCTCCAATACCTATTACCTTGAGCCGTACATCTGGGGCGACGAGTACGACAACCAGAGGCGCGTCCTCATGGCGTACTGGACCGCTCTGCAGTCGTCCGGGCTCAGCGACGGCGGCGTCTACTGGCGCACCGACGGCGATGCCCCGAACCGTACGATCACCTTCGAATGGCGCGTGCGGAGCGCCGAGACTCCCTTCTCGCAGAACCCGGGCAACTTCCAGGTGATCATCTGGGAATCCCCCTCGGGCAAGTTCGAGATCCATTACGGTCCGAACTCGATCGACAAGGATATGCCCGGTCCGGGCAACGTCTTCGGCGACGGCGCGGTGGTCGGTATCAAGAACATCGGCCAGCAGAACGGCAATCCTTCCGGCAACGACGCCGAGAAGTATCTTATCATGATGCACCCCATGCAGGTTCCGGACACCGTGGCGATCACGCGACTCCGGACGCTGAAGCTGTGGGGGACCGACAACTTCCAGGTCGAGTACTGGGCGGAGTACAGCAGCTATGTCACTCCCGAGTTCTTCTACCGCTCCTCCCCGTACTTCCATTACAGCTTCCCGACCGAAAACGGGAACCAGATCGCATACCGGATCATCCCGGTGATCGACGACGTCTCTCCGACGAAGATCACGTTCACTCCGACCCGCAGAGCGGATGTCTATCTGTCGGAGTCGACCGTCACGATCAACGCGGAGATCACGAACATGGGGAAGAATCTGCGGCAGAACATCCCCGTGACCGCGGTAGTCTATCGTGACCAGGATTTCGTCAACCCGGTGGCTACGCTGACCGGCGCCATCGCGTTCCCGAACCCGACACCGCAGCTCGGAACCCATACAGTGACCGTGGGGAGCATCGGCATCCCGATCACCCGGATCACCGGACAGTACACCGTCAAGATCTTCACGACGCTCGATATCGACCAGGATGTCATGAACGACACCCTCACGTCGCGGTTCTTCATCTCGAAGTCGAGAGATGTCATGACGTGGGATATCCTTCAGCCGTTCTCGAACGCCTTCCCGCTCTACTATCAGTATCCGGTGGGCATCGGCGTGCCGATCGAGGCTCGTTTCCTGAACATCGGGTTCAATACGCAGCAGGATGTGCCGGTCGGCTACATCATCATGGATGAGAGCGGCAATATCGTCGCACGCGATCAGAGCATCGTCCGCGGTGAGTGGCAGAGCTCCGACTACCGCGACATCAACCTTCCGGCATGGACCCCGACGACCCCGGGCAAGTATTACCTGAAGGTCTTCACGCTGCTGGAGAACGACGACAACCGTCTCAACGACACGATCCCGAACTGGACCTCGCCGGGTAAGGAGTTCGACGTCCGCTACGAGATCGAGGAAGAGGCTCTGCGCGCCGGCGCCACCCCGCACTCGCCGCTGCAGAACGGCTTCTATCCGGACGGACGTCCGGTGGGCGTGCGCGTAGGCTTCCGGAACAACGGTATCTCGGACGCCACGAACGTCCAGGCGACCGTGCAGATCAGGAACTCCAAGGGAGAGGTGGTCTACAGCCGCACGGTGACGATCCTCGCGCTGGTCGGCGGCGGCGCTTCGTTCGTTCAGCAGTTCCCGGACTTCGTGCCGAACGGCTCGGGCCAGTACTGCCTTACCGCGACCGTCAACGATCCTCAGGACCCGGTCCAGGGGAACAACACGACGAGCTGGTGCTTCAACATCAAGTCGCGCTACGCCGGTCTGATCCGCGTCGGCTTCGGTGAGCGCTTCCGGACGATCAAGGAGGCATGGGATTCGATCAGTACCTACGGTGTCAGCGCTCCCGTGACTCTTGAACTGGTCGACGACCAGTACACGGTGCAGCCGACGAACAACGATCCGTCGCAGCCGGCGCTCGACATGCGCGGCAATGTGGTCGGCCTCGGCGCCGCCAACCCGGTGACGTGGCGTCCGCATCCGTCGAAGAACGATGTGCGTATCGACCTGAAGTCGCCCTCGGGCATCGGTATCTGGTACGGCCAGATGGAGAAGAACAATCCGAGCGGCTACGTGACGTGGGACGGCGGTTCGAAGAACGTCCTCCGCTTCGTGCTGGAGAACACGACGGAGCCTGCGACGAACGGCTACCACGATATCTCGGCGGTCTTCTATCTGGGCCAGGGCGCATCGAACTACACGGTGCGCAATGTGAAGCTGGAGCCGTTCGACGCGGCGAACATGCGGAAGACCTCGGTGACGCTTTCGATCCCGACGTACACGCAGTCGTTCAACACGTTCGACTATATCGATGATCTGAGGCAGTCGATCTCGGCAGGTGTCGTGGTCCGCAACTCGCCGCCGATCAGCTCGGTGACCGGCACGAACATCGAGGGTCTCGATACCCTTCGCAACCAGAACAACGTGATCGAATCGAACGTGATCCATGACTTCGGTTACGGTATCGCGTCGATCGGCGCCGGACCGCTGTATGTCGTTGGAAAGGGGACGTACGAGGAGTACGCCAACCAGAACAACACCTATCGCGGCAACGAGA
>CBINGZ010000077.1:0-9760 GCA_966250335.1 uncultured bacterium
TCCACGTGCCGCTGGATGCACTGCGCGCAGACCTCCTTCATCATACACTGCATCGGGGAGTTGATCGATCCGATTGCGACATGAGGTCCAAGGTAGGGAGCCAGCAGTCCGTGACGCGCCCCCTGGACCGCCGCCATCATCCTGTCCGATCCGATCACCACGATCCGGGTCGCCTCGGTCATCGGGACGAGCTGCGGTCCCAGCTCGCCGTTGGCGTAGGCGACCATCGCCTCCAGGATGTTCCCCCGTCTGTAGGCGTCGTTCGGCCGGCGCGGGGCGATCTCGTCGCCGGTGTCGCTGCTCCAGATCACCTGGTCGGCGGAATCCTCCACGTCGTCTCTGTGGAAGAGATCCTCCCCCTTCTTGTAGCCGGCGAAGTAGAGGACCGTGCAGCCCGCCTGGCGCATCGCCTTGCCGATCGAGAAGAGGACGGCGTTGCCGAGCCCCCCTCCGCAGAGGATCACCTTCTCATTCGGTTCGATCTCGGTGGGGGCGCCGGTCGGTCCCATCAGGACGATCCGTTCGCCCGGCCTGAGCGCCGCGCAGAGCCGCGAGCTTGCCCCCATCTCCAGCACGATCGTGCTGATCAGTCCCCGCTCACGGTCGACCCAGGCGCCGGTGAGGGCAAGGCCCTCCATCAGCAGCGGGGTTCCGTCGACCACCGGGGCGGTCGTCTCGTAGTTCTGAAGACGATAGAACTGTCCCGGACTGAACCGCTCGGCGGCCATCGGGGCGTGGACGACGACCTCCACGATGGTGGCGGTCAGCCGGATCACCTGGTGCACCGTGGCGATCAGTCTCCCGTCGAGGTCCGCGCTGAAGTTGTCCCATTCGGCGTCCCGTTCCGGCTGCACGGCCGGGTCGAGGTCGGCCAGTTCCGCCTGGAAGAGCCGCGCCACATGCGGGTAGCCGTCCTTGGCCGAGGCCATCGCCTTGACGACGTTGCCGGCATAGCGGGGATGGTTGTCGCCGTAATAGCTGATGAGCCGCCCCTCGCGGTTGTACGACGTGAAGAAGCCGGTCTCCCCCCGTTCCGCCTGCCGAAGCAGCAGCTCGCCCAGATTCGACCTGACGTTTCCGTTCGTGATCTCGTGAGAATCCATGGAAGAATATGCTCTCGGGTTGCGCCGGTCGCAGGCACCGCTCAGGTACACGATCGGCGTGATAATGTTTCCGCGCGGCGCGGGTTATCCGGGATCGGCCACAAGTTCGGCCACGTCGACCTCCCGGCGGATCACGAAGGGGGCGAAGTACTGCCGCCAGTTGTCGTACTCGAACGCGCCGGGGTTCTCCCTCTCGATAATCGTGTTGGGAGATGTCCCCGCCGCCACCAGCACGGTCCGCGCCGGCATGGTGACGAGTTCCCCGGTTCCCCGCCATTTTCCCGTCTCGTCCAGTCCCTGCCGCTCGAAGGTGATCCCCTCGACGGCGCCGAACCTGTCGGCATGCGCCTCGGCCGGGGAGAGGTTCTCCACGATGTAGATCCCCTCCTCGAGCGCCTTGATGATCTCCTCATGGTTCAGCCTGTAGGCCGGGGCGTCGCTGACGGTCTTGCGATAGACGAGCGAGACGCCCCCCCACGAGCGGATCAGTCCGATGAAGTTCGGCTCCCGTCCCTCCGCCGCGGCGTTCACCCGCTCCATCCGGATCGCCGTGCCGTGCGCGATCGCTTCCTCCAGAACCTCCTTCTCCTCGTCGTTGAAGGCGCTCCAGAAGCGTTCGGCCCCCAGCTCGTCGATAAGTGTCGTGGTGCGATCGAGCACCCGCTCCACGTAGATGGGGTAGTAGGCCATCACCTCGGTGGCGGTGTCGATGCCGGTGAGCCCGCCGCCGATGACGACGGCCGGCATCCGGACCTGAAGGTTCGGGAGCGCGCGGGCCTTGAACGCCCCGGTGAGCTGGAGCGCCATCAGGAAGTCCGACGCCTGCCTGACCCCCCGGATCAGATTGTTCTTCATCGGGACGATCGTCGGCTTCCCGGCTCCCGTCGCGATGGCTATATGGTCGAATCCGAGATTCCAGGCGTCGTCGATCGTCATCGTGCCGCCGAAGCGGACGCCGCCGTAGATCTTGAAGGTCCGCCTGCGGGCAAGGGTGATGTAGATCACCTTCAGGAAGTTCTTATCCCATCGTACCGTGATACCATACTCGGAGACGCCGCCGAACCCGAGCAGGATACGGTCGTCGAGCCGATCGTAGATCGATCTGAAATCGGCGACCGGCTCCGGCGGCGCATCGGCGCTTCCGGTGAGCGAGGCGGGGAGCGGTTCGATCTTCAGGCCGTCGATGCCGACGACGCCGAACCCTTCGTTGATCAGGTAGTGCGCCAGCGTGTACCCGGCCGGTCCCAGTCCCACCACCAGAATCTTCTTCCCGTTGTACGGCAGGGCGTGGGGCCTGCGGACGTTGAGAGGGTTCCATCGCGTCAGGAAGGAATAGATCTCGAAGCCGAAGGGGTAGGAGAGGATCTCGGTCAGCACTCCGGTCTCGATCTGCGGGATGTTCACCGGGTCCTGCTTCTGATAGATGCATCCCTTCATGCAGTCGTTGCAGATGCGGTGGCCGGTGCCGGGGCACATCGGGTTGTCGACCATCACCACGGCCAGGGCCGCCAGACCGTCGCCGTTGTGCTTCAGCAGATGCATCTCGGAGATCTTCTCATCGAGCGGGCAGCCGTGGAGCGTGATACCGAGCGGGTTCCGCTTCATCGAGCCGTCCTTTTCCCTGAACCCCTTGGAGCAGGAGTCCTTGTCGCGCTGATGGCAGTAGATGCAGTACTCCACCTCGTTCAGCAGCTCCCGGTGTCCGTACCGCAGATCGGTAAGCCTGAAGCCGTCGCGGGCGCGGTATTCATCCTCCGGTCCCTCGTAGGCGCCGGCCGGCATCCCCTGCGGGACGCGGAGATCGACAAGACGCGCATAGTCGAGGGTGTGGGGGGTGCGGAGCGAGACCCAGCGTACGCCGGTGTGGGAGAGGTGATGTTCCACCGAGACCCACCGCTCGTACAGGTCGAGAAGCGCGGCGACGAGCTCCGGGGCGCGCGCCGGCTCGCCGATCTCCGGAAGGAGTCGGGCGACGATGGGGGAGAGGGAGCGGGCGGAGGCGACGGAGGCGATCAGCGCGGAGAGTTCCGTCAGCAGCGCGCCGGTCGGTTCGGTTCCCTTCACCGATTTCTCCAGGTTCAGCAGGTTCACCACGATCGTGGCGGTGGCCCGTTCGGCGTCCAGCGCCTGGAACGTCTCGCCGAAGGCGAGGCGGTTGAGGGCGTCGACCCCTTCGCGCACCTCGGCGATGGCGATCTGCTGGATGTTCGGATAGCGCTTCAGGGCGCGTCTGGTCACGAACTCCCGTTTGAAGACGAAGACGATCGACTCGTCGTCGACGGCGCGTCTCCAGCGGCCATGTTCATCCTGCACCTGGAAGAGCTCGGAGATGAAGGCCGAGAGATATGGGGCGGTTCTGACGACGACGTCGGAGATCTCCTCCGGGGTCATCCCCTCCCCAAGGCTCTGCCTGTATCTGTCGAACGATTCCCAGAGCTCGGGATCGGAGGCTCTGACGGAGTCGTGGAAGAGCCCGGTGAGCTCCGCCAGACGGGCGGGTTTGTAAAGGTCGGAGTAGTCGAAGCCGGGGATGCCGATCCGCAGGGCGAGCGAACCGGCGCTCGATGCTGTTTCGTTCATGCGATGAGAGAAATCTTGGCAGCCGACATGAGTGCACTGCAAACATAACACAGTGCCGTGGTTTCCCCGCGAACGCGGGAGTTACGCAATATAAACTCCTTTACAAAAGAAGTCTTTGCAAAGGGTGGGGGAAGGCCCTTATATTTGCAGTCCTTGATGGGCCGAGCGCCACGAATCATCAGCAATGAAGATCGAGCGGGCGACCACAACCAAGGGCCTGTAGCTCAGTTGGGAGAGCGCTTGAATGGCATTCAAGAGGTCAGCGGTTCGATCCCGCTCAGGTCCACGTCGGACCTGATACCGTACAGCGGTTGGGAACGTCCCCGGTGACAATGACGTTCTTCTCTACAGGTCATCGGCCGAAGGCCGGTCAGTTTGAAAATTTTCGGGGTGGTAGTTCAGTTGGTTAGAACGCCTGCCTGTCACGCAGGAGGCCGCGAGTTCAAGTCTCGTCCATCCCGCTTCTCACAACCGATGCCGATCTTCTGCCAGAGATGATCGGCATCGGTGTTTATAGGGCAACCGATGCCTTGACGCTTATGAAGATCCTCCCCATCTATACGTTCGACCATCCCATTCTCCGTAAGACCCTCAACCCGGTCACGGAGATCACCGACGAGATTCTCCGTCTGGCCGCCGACATGCACGCCACGATGCGGAACGCCGACGGCATCGGGCTGGCAGCCAACCAGGTGGGACAGGATGTCGCCATGACCGTCATCGATCTGAGCGGCGTGGAGGGATACGAAGGTCAGGAGCCTCTCACGCTGATCAACCCGGTGATCGAGGCCTTCTCCGACGAGGAGGAGCCGTACGAGGAGGGGTGCCTCAGCCTTCCCGATCTCCGCGCCGATGTCGTCCGCCCCTCCGGCGTTCAGGTCCGTTTCTTCGATCTGAACATGCGTGAGCGGACGATCGAGACCGACCAGCTTCTGGCCCGCGTCATGCAGCATGAAATCGACCACCTGCACGGCATCTATCTGTTCGATCATTTGAAGCCGATGCGGCGCGCGCTGCTGAAAAAGAAGCTGCTGGAGATCAAGCGGGGGGAGGCCGAGGCGTCCTATCCCCTGTTCGGCGGCGATCAGGCGGCGTAACGAACGCCCCGCCGGAAACCACACATCGATCCGGCCCGTTTCCATCAGGACCACGGACGACACAGAGCACCCAAACCGATCAGAGATATGACTTCCCGCGAGCTTCGGCAATCGTTTCTCGACTTCTTCAGGGAGCGTGGACACACGATCGTCCCTTCGGCTCCCGTGATCCCGCACGGCGATCCCACGCTCTATTTCACGAACGCGGGGATGAACCAGTTCAAGGATGTCTTTCTGGGAACCGGCAGGCGCGACTACAGCAGGGCCGCCGACACCCAGAAGTGCGTCCGCGTCTCCGGCAAGCACAACGATCTGGAGGAGGTGGGGCACGATACCTACCACCACACCTTCTTCGAGATGCTGGGGAACTGGTCGTTCGGCGATTACTACAAGCAGGAGGCGATCACCTGGGCATGGGAGCTTCTGACCGGGGTCTGGGGACTCCCGAAGGAGCGTCTGCACGTCACGGTCTACAGGGCCGAGGACGGCAGCTCGCGCGACCAGGAAGCCTACGACATCTGGACCACGCAGACCGATATCGACCCGACCCACGTCCACTGGTTCGGCGCCAAGGATAATTTCTGGGAGATGGGGGAGACCGGCCCGTGCGGTCCCTGCTCGGAGATCCATGTCGACCGCACCCCCGACGGAACGGGGGGGCCGCTGGTGAACGTCGGCGTGCCGGAGGTGATGGAGATCTGGAATCTCGTCTTCATCCAGTTCAACCGTCGCCCGGACGGATCGCTGGAGGAGCTGCCGGCCCGGCATGTCGACACCGGCATGGGGTTCGAGCGGATCTGCGCCGTGATCCAGGGGAAGTCGAGCAACTACGACACCGACATCTTCGCGCCGCTCCTGGCCGAGATCGAACGGATCTCCGGTCACCCCTATCTGGATGATCTGAACGATCGCCCCAGTATCGCAATGCGGGTGATCGCCGACCACGTCCGCACCCTCTCGTTCGCGATTGCCGACGGCGCCGCTCCGGGGAACGCCGGTCGCGGCTACGTGCTGCGGCGTCTGCTGCGGCGCGCCGTCAAGTACGCCTATATCGAACTCGGAGTAAAGGAGCCGATCCTCCACAGGCTTGTGCCGATCCTGGTCGAGACGATGGGGGATGTCTTTCCGGAGATCGCCGAGCGGCGGGGATATATCGAGAAGATCATCCGCTCCGAGGAGGAGAACTTCGGCACCACGCTCGAACAGGGGGTGCGCGGGTTCGAGACGAAGGCGCGCGAGGCGTTCGCCGTCGCCTTCAACAGCCAGGGGCGCTCCAACAGCCAGGTGGAGATCACCGAGGAAGGCGTCCATCTGGTGACGGCCGGCGGAGAGCCGGAGCGCTGGAGCTGGTCGCAGATTCCGGATCTGCTCGGGAAGCCTGTGCAGCTTGCCGCCGCCGACGCGTTCCTCCTCTACGATACGTTCGGCTTCCCGCTCGACCTGACGCAGCTCATGGCGCGCGACAAGGGGATGGAGGTCGACGTGGCGGGTTTCGACTCGCTGATGGATGAACAGAAACGTCGCGCCAGGGAGGCGCGGAAGCAGGTCTCGCAGGAGGCCATGTCGCTCGCCGTCGAGGGGGAGACGAACTTCGTCGGCTACGATGAATCGAGCATCGATACGGCGATCGTCGCCGTCACCGACCGTGGAGTCGTGCTGGAGTCGACGCCGTTCTATGCCGAGATGGGAGGCCAGGTCGCCGATCACGGATCGATCGTGGTGGCAGGGGAGCGGTACGGCGTGACCGACGTGCAGAAGGTCGGCGGGCTCTTCCTCCATGTTCTTGAAGGGAGCGACCCGGAAGCCGTCGCCGGCGACAAGGTTCGCGCGGAGATCGACACCGAGAGGCGCTCCGCCGTCGAGCGGAACCATTCGGCCACCCATATCCTGCACGAGGCGCTTCGCCGCGTGCTGGGGAGCCATCTGCAGCAGGCGGGCTCCCTGGTGGCGCCCGATTATCTCCGGTTCGACTTCAACCATTTCGCCAAGGTCTCGGAAGGGGAGCTTCAGGAGATCGAGGCGATGGTCAACGCCAAGATCCGCGAGGCGATCACCGTCGTGACCGAGGAGGTCCCGATCGAGCTCGCCAGGAAGATCCCGAACGTCAAGATGTTTTTCGGCGACAAGTACGGATCGCGCGTGCGGGTGGTGACGATCGATCCGGCCTTTTCCGCCGAGTTCTGCGGCGGCACGCATGTGGAGAACACGGCCGAGATCGGGTATCTGAAGCTGGTGTCGGAAGGGAGCGTGCAGTCCGGCGTGCGCCGGATCGAGGCTGTCTCCGGCCGGACGGCCGACGATCTGCTGCTCCGCCGGTATGCCGAAATAGACCGTCTTTCGAGAAAGCTCGGGGTCTCCGATCGCGAGCTCTACGCCAGGGTGGAGGCGCTGCTGGAGGAGAAGAAAACCCTGGAGCGGGAACTGGCCCAGGCGCGGCACGCCGCGTCGGCCGGCGGCATCGACGCGTTCGTGAGCGGCGCGAGCGATCTGGAGGGGATCAGGATCGCGACGGGTCGGGTGGAGGCTCTCGACCAGGATGCCCTGAAATCGCTCGGGGATGAGCTCCGCAACCGGCTCCGTTCCTCCGGGATCGGGGTGCTCGGCGCCGAGATCGACGAGAAGGCGCAGTTCGTCTGCGTCGTCACCGACGACCTGACGACCCGCTTCCCCGCCGGAAAGATCGTCGGGGCGGTGGCGAAGATCGTGGGCGGCGGCGGCGGCGGGAAGGCGCACATGGCGACTGCCGGCGGGCGTGACGCCGGGAAGATGGAGGAGGCCCTGGGAAGCGTACCGGAGATCGTGGCGTCGATGCGCTGAGCGGTTATTCGGCTCATGAAACAACGTGCGGCGGATCGTGTTCTCCTTGGAACATGGTCCGCCGCCTTCGTTTCGCGCCGCCGTTGCGCGTGTTGAACGTTCCACGATGATCCGGGCTCCCATGAGGGAGGGCCGGGGAAAACCTCCGGCAACCGGTTGTGGAACGTTTTACATTGTCGTAACATAGCGCGTTGCCGTCCAAAGCGGTGACAAACCATTCGAATCGGGCCCCTTGTTGGCCCTTGTCAAGGTCGGATTACCCGACGAGCCCCGGCCTCCCGAACGGCATGGCGTACATGCCGGGAGCGTCCGTAGACCCAGTGCCTCGATCCTCCGAGGAACGGCTACCCCCTGTTTCCCGGCCGCGATCATACGGCATCCACCTCTCGGACAACCCATCGGCGCCGCGGGCAGCCTCCATGCCTGACAGTTTCGTATTCCCGCACACTTCGACCGTCGGAAGCGGCTACCCCCCGTGGACCGGCGGCTTGAGGGAAGAACGGGAGAGGCGGGACTGATCCCTGCCGCAGATCATGCTACCCCATGAACGGACGGCGGGAAGACCGGCGGATGACGTCGGGCACTCAACCTTTTCAATCAAAACCAGGAGTTCGGTTCGGTCCTACACACTTCTTTCCGTTAAAGGGAGTAGTCCTATGCGTTTTTCCAAACTTCTTCGGCTGCTGTTGTTGACAATGGCGGCCAGCCCCGTTATGTGGGGACAGAACCCTCCGGGGTTCTCACCGCCGATGGTGCGGATTCCGTGGAACAATTACACTGTTTCCCGGATTCCGAACAGCTACCAGACGATCATCGGCCAGTCGGGCACCTACGTGATACCGGGGACCTCCGGCGTTCGAGGGGGAGGGACACTGAACAACTTCTACCTCACGAACAACAACGGCGGCAACGTCGGTTTTCCGTTCTTCTTCCTGAACAACTACTATTCGTCGGTTCAGGTCGATCCCGCCGGGTATATCTCGTTCAACGGCGCTCAGTACGGAGGTTCGACGGCGTTCGGTCTGGGCGCCCAGCCGTATCAGCTTCAGTATCAGACGTCGACCTGGAATCCGACCTGGTATGCGTACGAGGATCGTGTTCTGATGGTGTACTGGGGAGACTTCCAGTCGGCGGGGGTCACGAGTCCCACCGGCGCGGTCTACTACCGTGCGGAGGGGACGGCGCCGAGTCGCGTCATGACGTTCGAATGGCGCGTCCAGGGGACCAACTATCCGTTCGGACGTCCCGGCAACTTCCAGGCGAGGCTCTATGAGAGCCCGCCGGGGAAGGTCGAGTATCACTACGGACCGAACTCGATCGACCGTTTCATCCCGGGACCGGGGCGGACCGGCATGGGGGCGGCCGTCGGCATCAAGAATCGCGGCCAGGTCAGCCAGCGCGGCACCAACGGCCCGCTTCCGGTCAACGACGAGAGCAAGCTCCTGCTTCTTCTCAACCCGGATCAGGTCCGCGATACCCTGGCGATCACCACGCTCCGCACGTTCAGCTGGCAGGGGAACTGGGCGTACACTCCTGAAATCAACGCGATGGAGATGACGTACGCCCTGCCGGTGACCGCCTACCGCGCCTCCCCCTATTTCCACTATGCCTTCCCGACGCGGGACGGCCAGCAGATCGGCTACCGGATCGTTCCGGTGATCGACGACGTGGCGGGGGAGAGGATCTGGTTCACCCCGACCAGGAAGGCGGATGTCTATCTGTCGGGATCGAGCATCACGATCAACGCGGAGCTGCTGAACGTCGGCCGGAACATCCGGCAGAACGTTTCGGTCAAGACGCTGGTCTATCGTGATCAGGATCTTACCAATCCCGTCGCGACATTTACCGGACTCACCGCCTTCCCGAACCCGACGGCCCAGAACGGCACGTCGACGATTGTGGCGGGCCAGTTGACCACACCGCTGACGAACACCACCGGCATCTATACGATCAAGGTGATCGCGGAGCTTCCGGACGATCAGGATGTCATGAACGACACGGTCACCGGCCGGTTCTTCATCTCCAAGTCGAACGACGCGGCGATGTGGGAAGTGCTGCAGCCGATCCCCCCATCGTTCCCGCTCTTCTATCAGTATCCCGTCGGCGTCGGCGTGCCGATCGAGGCTCGCTTCCTGAACATGGGATTCAACTCGCAGGAAGATG
>CBINGZ010000078.1:0-6721 GCA_966250335.1 uncultured bacterium
GCGGGAGCTACACGATCCGCGTGCAGACGCGAGGTGGAGTGAACCTGATCGAGCGGCTGACCGTCACCAAGTAAATCGGATAATCCCGTTCCTCCCCGCAAGGGGATGCGGACGGAGGATGCAGTGCGGGAGGGAGTCCACCGGGATTCCCTCCCGCTTTTTTTATCTCCCGATATTCATTGAATCCCCCCCCGGGTTCGATAATTCTCGTGCCCACTTGTCCGTCCGATACAATGGGCCGGCCGATAACGGGAACGGATGCGGACACGGATACGTGTCGCATATTGCTCACTCTCGTATCTTCCATCCCGGTATCGCGCACGAACATACAGGAGCGTTCATAGTGGCCAGAGAACTACCGAGCACGTCGAATCCGGTGCAGCAGCTCATCGACGAGCATGTGATCTTCATGGATGCGCTGGAGGAACTGGCGGCGGTGATGGCCTCGGTCGACGACAACGACACGAGGCTCTCCGAAGATGTGCTGGCTGCCGTCAGGCGGTACTGGGGGACCATCAACGAGCATCTCAACGTTCATTTCGTCAAGGAGGAGGAGATCTTCTTCCCCTTCATCGAACGCCTCTTCTCGAACGCCCGGATCAAGTTCCAGTTCCTTCATATCGACCATGACAAGCTGCGCGACAGGTTCGAGGAGCTGACGGTGGCGCTGCAGGATCACGGCAGGCCGACCCGCGAGGTCTGGCGGGCCGGACGGTTGAAGAAGGCGACACGGGAGATGATCCGCCTCCTCTACTATCATATCGTGGCGGAGGATACCATCTATCTGGAGATCGCCGAGCAGAAGCTGGCGCCGGAGGAGGCGCGGCAGGTGCTGGCGCAGATGAAGGCGCTGGAGGACAGACTGCTGGAGAGAACCTATCCCTCGGTACAGTATCGTATCCCGACTCATGACGAGGGGGGATCATAACGAAGCGTTCTTTCCGTGCAGCGTCCTGAAGAGAAGGTCGATCCCGTCGCCGATGCGTGGTCCGGGGCGTGAGAGGAGATCGGGATCAACACGATAGATCTTTCCCGCGCGCACGGCCCCGAGCGTCCCCCATTCGGGATAGAGTTCGAGGATCTCCTCGACTGCGTTCGGGGCGGGGGAGACCAGGATCACGACCTCCGGGTTCCGCCTGACGACCTCCTCCCGACTGAAGGTCGGGTACTGCGCTACCGATCCTTTTGCGATATTATCACCGCCGGCGATCTCGATCGCTTCAGCCAGAAAACCTTTGCTGACGGAGATCAGCGGCGACTTGTCGATCACGACGAAGACCGACACGTTCGGCGACGCCGCGGCCAGCGACCTGATCGAGTCGATCTGCCGTCGAAGACCGTCCGAAATCCGTCGCGCGTTAGGTTCAAGCCCCGTGATGGTCCCTATAGTGTCGATCGCTTCGATCGTTCCCTCGATCGTGGCCGCCTCCAGAACGAAGGCGTTGATCGACAGTTCCCCGAACTTCCTGTACGCCTCCTCCAGGTTGCCGACGGCCGACATCAGCACCAGATCGGGATGGAGCGCCACGATCCGCTCGAAGTTCGGCCGTTGAAAATCGCCGACGACCTCGACGGCGGCCGCGGAGGGGGGGTAGTCGCAGAACGCGGTTCTGCCGATCACTCTCTCACCGGCCCCGATCGCAAAGAGGATCTCCGTGATGTTCGGAGCGAGCGAGACGATCCGTTTCGCCGGTCCGGAGAGGGAAATCCTCCCTCCCTTGGCATCGGAAAGCGTAATTTGACCGGTCTCACGGCGATCGTCCCCCTCTCCGTCGGCGCGTTCGTTACCGCATCCGGCAAGCAGAATAAGGGCCGTAAGAGCAAGCAGGAATCGGAGACGGGGGTAGTTCATGGATCGAAGGATTCGTTCGGAATTGCGTCTGCGGGATCGAAACGTGGTGAAATATACGGTGCGGGCCATCGTCATGAGACGCATCGTCCGCAATCAACCCCCTCCGAGGCTCCGCCGTGCCTCCCCTTCCTCGAACATCGTGCAACAACAACAGCAGAGTGGATTGATGAAGAGTATCGCTCGTTCCTTCCGTACAGCGTACGGTACATGGCGTGCCCCGCTCCTCGGTTTTCTGATCGTCCTGATCGCCTCCCCGGTCTTCGCGCAGCAACGCAAACCGAAATTCGATCCGGAGAAGGAACGGGAACGGATGGAGCGTCTGCATCGGGAGTCCTCGGCCGATCCCGACGAGGAGTCGAAGGAGGATGTCAAGGGACGCGAGGAATGGTTCTATCATCGCCGCAGCTTCCCCTACGACGTGGTCCCGGCAGGCGCGCGCGCGCAGGCGATCCGTGAGACGAAGCTCATGGAGAGCAGGATGCGGGAGACGATGGCGAAGAAGGGAGCGGAGGGACTGGCGGCCAACAAGTGGACCGAGATCGGTCCGTTCAACGTCGGCGGCAGAATCCGCGCCATTGCCGTTCATCCCCGCAAGCCCGAGATCCTCTACATCGGCGCGGCGGCCGGCGGCGTCTGGAAGACCACCGACGGCGGCGACTCATGGTCGAGCACCTTCGATCAGCAGTCCTCCCTTGCGATGGGGGCGCTCGCGATCGACCCGAATCATCCTGATACGATCTATGCGGGGACGGGAGAGGACACCCCTCATCCGATGGCATATCTCGGCGACGGCATCTTCCGTTCCACCAACGGCGGAGCGACCTGGCAGCATATGGGGATGAGCCAGGTCGGGGCGTTCTCCAAGATGCATGTCCACAACCAGAACCCGAACATCGTCTACGCCTCCGCTACGCGCAGCTCCGGCGGGTTCTATCGTTCCACCGACTACGGCGCCACCTGGACCCAGACGTTCAAGGATGACGCGTACGATATGTCGGTCAACCCCCGGCAGCCGAACAACATCTTCATCTCCACGGTCAACGGCATCTACCGTTCGTACGACGGCGGCCTCACCTTCGTGAGGAAGAGCACCGGATTCGACGGCACCAACGGCAACCGGGTCAGCGTGGCGCTCGCTCCGACCGATTCCTCCAGGGTCTACGCGCTCATCTCCCGTCTGGGCGGACAGAGCGGCAACAACCTGGCGGCGATCTACAAGTCAACCAACGGCGGCGAGTCATGGACGCTTTCGAGGAGCTTCGGCGAGAGCTTCTTCAGGGCGCAGGGGAACTACAACAACGCCCTCTCGGTCCATCCGACCAACCCGAACTGGGTCTACGCGCTCGGTATCGATGTCTATCGTACCACGAACGGCGGCAACAACTGGATCAACGTGACGAACGTCTATCCGGGGCCCTTCAACTTCGAGGTCGCCCACCCGGACCAGCATACGATCGCCTACGATCCCACCGAACCCGATATCACCTACCTTGGAAGCGACGGCGGCCTCTACCGTTCGGCCGATGCCGGCACCAACTGGATGCGGATCGGGACGCGCCTGCCGATCACACAGTTCTATGCGATGGATATCGACCCCACCGAACCGAAACGGACGTTCGGCGGGACGCAGGACAACGGCACGGTGGGGACGGTGACCGGATCGCTCAGCAACTGGATCGAGATCTCCGGCGGCGACGGCTTCTGGGTGGCGACCGATCTCGACCAGCCGAACTACGTCTACTCGGAGATCTACTACGGCCAGGCGATCTATCGCGTGAACGTGGCGACCCGTCAGATGGAGTTCCTCAACACCGAGGAGCTGCAGTCCGATCCGGGCGACTGGTCGACCCCTCTGGCGGTGAGCCCGGCCGACGGGATCTCCCTCTACAGCGGTCGTCGCAACCTCTGGCGCTCGCTCGACAAGGGGGATTCGTGGGAACGGCTCGCGGTCCCGGGGGGGAACGTGATGTCCACCATCGCCCTTTCTCCGCATAACGCCGAACATATCGTGGTAGGTAAGGGAAGCGGCGGCGTCTACCATTCGGAGAACGGCGGCGAGACGTGGGGAGGCGCGACCGGGCTTCCGCTGAAGTACGTCACCGACATGATCGTCGACCCGAAGAAGCCGGAGCGCGTTTACGTCACCTTCTCCGGGTTCGGCGACAAGCATGTCTATCGCTCCGACGATTTCGGCGCCAGCTTCGTCGATATCACCTCCAACCTGCCGGACATTCCGGTGAGCGCCATCGAGGTCGATCCGGACAACAACAGCCATATCTTCGTCGGCAGCGACGCGGGAGTCTTCGTCACCCTGGACGGCGGCGGGCTCTGGCTGCCGTTCAACGACGGGCTCGCCTATTCTCCGGTCACCGATCTGAAGATCCATGCCAGCGACAGAACCTTGCGGGCCGCCACCTTCGGCCGCTCGATGTTCAGCATCGGCATCGACAACCCGCAGCCGCAGCCCCTTATCGTGGAACCGACCGGCGGCGAGACCTACCAGACGCCGACGTCGCTCGATATCCGCTGGGCGGGCTTCACCTCGCGGGTCCGTATCCTTATCAGCTACGACGGCGGCAACAGCTACGACACCCTTGCTCACAGCGTGGAGGGTTCCAGCGTGATCATCAATCTCCCCCTGATCAAATCGCCGAGCGTGCGTGTGAAGATCGAGGAGATCGAGACCGGAAAAAGTGTCGTGTCGGGCAACTTCACCCTCACCCCGGCGGTGAACGGACAGGAGGTGAACACCCGAGGCGCCGTCGCCGAGGCGCTGGCGACGCGCGGCAACCAGGTCTGGGTCACCAGCCGCAACAGCGAGACGATCTATCGCCTGCGGCTCCCCGGCTTCCTCTCCAAGCAGGAGGTCACCCGTTCCGGCATCACCGGCACGATCCGTGATCTTGCCTACGACGCCGGCAGGGATATCTTCTACGCGCTCGTCACGAAGGACGATTTCAGCGAGGCGAAGCTCTACCGCATGGATACCAACGCCGCGGCCACCGGAGAGATCGATCTTCCCGCGACCGTCGTAAGCGGTATCGAGATGACCCCGCAGGGGCTGGCGGTGATCACCCCCGGCGTCAACGGCACGCTCTACACGATCAACCCGGAGGACGGCTCCGTGATCAGCGCCAACGGGGCGCTCAACAACGCGGTGGGCGAGGGACGTCACGGTCTGTCGTGGGACGGACAGGGGCTTGTGCAGGCGATCGACAAGGTGGATGGAACATCGGAGTATGCAAGTCAGCTTCAGCTCATCCAGGTGGCGGAACCGCCGCGCGTGGTGAGCGGCTCCCCCGTCATCAGCTCGACGGCATCGGCGTTCGAGTTCTTCGGCATCACGTTCGACAACGTGAACAGCGACGGCGCCAAGCGGATCTTCTACGTCAGCGACACCTCGGGCTCGCTCTACAGGATCACCGTGCCGTTCGTGAGCGACGCTCCGGGAGGACCGGGACGGCTGAGCTCGAACAGGTCGATGGAGATCGTGACGGTCTCGCCGAACCCCTTCCGCGATCAGGGGCATATCCTCTATCGCCTCCGCAACGCCGATCACGTGACGTTCGAACTGTGGCAGGCCGACGGAACGCGGGCCGCCGTTCTCTTCAACGGCGCACAGGAAGCGGGTGAGCACAGGCTCGACTTCGAGACCACGGGGCTCTCCAGCGGCATCTACTATATCGCACTCTCCGGCGGCGGCGGCGAACGGGTGGTGATGCCCGTTGTCGTCATGAAGTAATCGGGGGCCCGGCCCCTCCGGAGAGCTCTCCGGCGATCATGGGAGGATTGAACGCTCGCGCAGGTATTCGATGAACCTGTCGGCTTCAATCCTCCTTTCCGTTTCATGGAGGCGGCTTCCGATGAAGGGAGAGGGGAAGGAGCCGCGCCGGGCGGCGATCCGCTCGATCGCGTCCGACTGCGGGCTTCGGTGTCCGGCCAGTCGCGCATAGATCGCGGCATGATGCAGGCCGAGAACCAGCGACTCCACCATGGTTGCGGTCTGTCCGGATCGCACTGCGATTTCAGCGGCCATTATGCCTGAAGTGCCGCGGAAGGGAGGTAGCCCGCTCTCCCCGTGGAGGATCTCCGGGGGGATCGTGTCACGGACGCTCCCGTAGACCGAATCGATGATCGCGATATCCTGCTGCGATATGCTCTCGATCGATGAGATCGGGAACGACGGGGCGAAGAGCGAGGCGCGCATGAGGGCGAGCACGAGACGGTCGACCCGATCGTGTGCGGAGTCGTACGCCCTCTCCAGGGTCATGAGCCGCTGTGCGGGAGCGGCCGGTCGCGTGAAGTACCCGCGCATGATGGTCGGGAGGGGAGCCGGGGCGTCCAGAAAGTGAAGACGGAGCAAGGCGCGCGTCGTCGTGGAGCCGCCGAGACGGAGGTCGAGAACCTGGTGGTAGTCGCCTCTTGCCCGCTCCGGATGGTCGATCGCCCAGTACGCGTCTCCCTGTTCCAGCAGAAAGGGGAGAAGAGGATAGCCGGCGGTGTCGGCCGCGTAGGCGCGGGAGGAGTCGAGCATCCTCAGAAATGATCCCTCCCCCATCAGGGCGCGCAGTATTCCGCCGCGCGCCGTGTAGGTGATCCCTTCCTCCAGCGATTCGCGATAGAGATGCAGCGCCTCCTCATACCGCTGCTCGGCAAGAGCCTTCTCCCCGCGCCCGTTGAGCGTTCCTATCCGCCGCAGGCATTTCTGCATGAAGAACGACCCGCCGCCGAACATGTAGCGCATCGTGGTGAGAGATAACGTGTCGGTCGCCGGAATCGAATCGATGAACGCCTCGTACCTCCGCGAGAGCTCCTCCGGCGACGCCCCGTAGGCTCCCTCGAAATCGCTCCAGGGGAACGCCTTCAGAT
>CBINGZ010000079.1:0-4599 GCA_966250335.1 uncultured bacterium
TCCGGCGACGCCCCGTAGGCTCCCTCGAAATCGCTCCAGGGGAACGCCTTCAGATACTTCCCGACCCCGTACGTATCGATCAGCCAGCGGGAGAACGATCCCGACAGGAGATAACTGACCGAGGCCCGCCGCGACGAAAAGCCTCCGACGCCGATAATCTCCGAAGGGGAGGGAGCCATCCCGTGCCTGCGGAGCTCGCGCACCGATTCATGGAGGGTGAACTCCCCCGCGTCGTTCTCCAGCGCCGTGGCGGAGCCCTCCAGCAGTCCCTGCGATGTGGAGACGCCGAGCGGGTTCCCGAACGGCTCCAGCATCACATGCGCCAGTTCGTGCCGCAGCGTCCCTTCGATCCTTGAGAAGGTCTGGAAGAGGGTTCGTCGCCACGGCTTGGTGAAGCTTGCCGAGCTGGTCCCTACAAGGCGTTTCTGTTCCTCCGGAGAGCCGAACAGATAGATCGTCACCTGATCGATCTCCCGTTCGGGAATCCCGAGCGTCTTCGCGTGGTCGGCGATATGGAAATCGGTCAGGTTCGCCGCGCGCCAGAGGTCGAGCGAGTCGGCGCTTCCGGGGGCGTAGTAGATGACGGCGAATCTCGTTCTGAGAGAATCCCCCAGCTCCTCACGGAGCCATCCGTCGGTGCGCGTAAGTCCCAGCTCCGAACGAAACGGGATGAGGGAGAGGGCGATCAGGGCGCAGAGCCCGGCCGCGACAAGGGCCGGTCGGTTGACGGCGTAATCGGGTCCGTCGGGCGTCGACGAGCGCCGTCGGGCGATCTCCATGAGGAGAAGGGCAAGCGCCCCGGCGATCAGCACCTGGCCCAGCCGATAGATAACGAGCGTTCCGGTGATCGGCAGCTCGGCGTCCCACGATCCGCCGGGGAAGAATCCCACCTGCCAGGCATAGAGATAGATATGCGGCCCGTGATACGCCTCGTGGGCGCCACGGAAGAGGCTGATCGACCAGAGGGCGAGAAAGAGGATGATCCGCAGGGGGCGTCCGCGCGTCACGGTCGCGGCCGTGATCCCCAGCAGCGAACCGATGAACGCCGAGGGGGGGACGAGGAGGAGATACCAGGCGAGCCCTTCAAGGGTTCCGCAGGAGTGAACGAAGAGGGAGCGGAGAAGCGGAACGCCGAGAGGGATCAGGGAGAAGATGACGGCGCGGGCGGCAAGACCCCAGATCGACCCGGCGATGTCACGACCGGCCGCCCCCCGACCGCTCCGTAGCGCCGACGACAACCCGGCGATCAGGCTTGCCGCCAGGGCGGAGAGGGCGGAGAACTCGTAATGGAGTTCCCCCGTGAGGGGAAGGAACTGCGCCGCGATCGCGACGACGGTATAGAGGGCCGCGACGCGCAGATCCGGAACCTTTCCGCGAAGGGGGCCGATTCGTCCGATATCTCTCTTCAGCACGGGGATTACGACAAAAAAACCGTGAAAAACCTCCCTATCAAGACTTAATATACATAACAGTACAATGTGTACCTGCGATCCGATATCTTGTCGCGTGCAGTACAAGGAAGCCTTCGAGCTCGGAATCCGGGAGTTCAACAACGGTCAGTTCTTCGAGTGTCACGACACGTTCGAGGAGATCTGGCACGATCTGCGCGGTGAAAAACGTCGATTTGTTCAGGGCCTGATCCATTCGGCGGTTGCCGTCTTCCATGCGGGACGGGAGAATTATCGCGGGGCGGAGAGTCAGTTGATGAAGGCGCTGGACAAGCTCGGTCCGTATGAATCCCCCTGTGTCGGCGTCGATCTCGACGGTCTGAGGAGTGATCTCACCCTTCTGCTCGATTCGATCCGGAACGGCATGGCCGCCGGGGCTCCCCATCTGGATCGATCGCTGATCCCTACCATCCGCTATTCGTACGACCCGGTCGGAATGACGGCGCTGGAATAGGACCGGGTCCGAACGCCTTCCGTTCGGTCTCTGAATCGGAATCAAGCAAACAGTATCATAATCATAGATCGAGAATCAACTCAATAGTATCAAGGAGTCCGTCATGGCGATCTACATCACAACCGACTGTATCAACTGCGGCGCCTGCGAGCCGGAGTGCCCGAACACGGCGATCTACGAGGGTGGAGCCAACTGGACGCTTGCCGGCGTGACCTACGGCGGCGCCGACGGCGCCCCGAGCGGAGCCACCGGGTTCTGGTCGGCAGACTACTTCTACATCGTCCCCGATAAATGCACGGAGTGCATCGGCTTCTACGACGAGCCGCAGTGCGCCGCCGTCTGCCCGGTCGATGTCTGCCTCGCCGATCCGAACAACGTCGAGTCGCGCGAGGAGCTCGATCTGAAGGTCGAATACCTCAACCTGATCGACGCCGAGCGTCTGCGCGGGTAGAACCGAGGAGATCGACGGTCGAACGCACGAGCCCTGGAGCCGATCTCCGGGGCTCCGCTGTTTCCGATGGGAGGCGTTAACCTATCGTGACGTCTTGAAAATTCGTTCGGCCGTAATTTCGAACTTTCCGCAGATGATCCAACCGAACACTTAGCGTTTTACCTATCATGGGCGATTCCCTCCACGATCTCGAACTACGATATACCGACGACTTCGTTCCGCGCCATATCGGGCCGAACGATCAGGAGATCGAGCAGATGCTCGGCGCCGTCGGTTTCGGTTCACTGGATGCCATCATCGACGCCACGGTCCCGCGCGGGATTCGCATGGCCGAGCCTCTCCGCATTCCGCAGGGGAAGAGCGAGTACGAACTCCTCTCCGAGCTTCGCGGGATCGCCCGGAAGAACAGGGTCTTCCGTTCCTATATCGGTCTTGGATATTACGACACGATCACCCCTCCCGTGATCCAGAGGAACGTGCTGGAGAATCCGGGATGGTATACCCAGTACACGCCGTACCAGGCGGAGATCGCCCAGGGACGGCTGGAGGCGCTTCTCAATTTCCAGACGATGGTGATCGATCTCACCGGCCTGGAGATCGCCAACGCCTCCCTGCTCGATGAGGCGACCGCCGCCGCCGAGGCGATGCACCTGAGCGCCGCGATCAAGGGGAAGGAGGGGGTCAACGCCTTCTTCGTCTCGCAGGAATGTTTCCCGCAGACGATCGAGGTGGTGAAGACGAGGGCGCTCCCGCTCGGGATCGAGGTGATCGTCGGCGACCACCGCACCTGGGAGTTCCACAAGCCGGTCTTCGGTGTCCTGCTCCAGTATCCCGCCGCCGACGGAGCGGTCTACGACTACAGCGAGTTCATCAGGAAGGCGCACGAGCATGGAGCCCTCGTCACGATGGCGACCGATCTGCTCGCCCTGGCGCTTCTCACCTCGCCGGGAGAGCTCGGCGCCGACGTGGCGATCGGCAGCGCGCAGCGGTTCGGCGTTCCGCTCGGCTACGGCGGACCGCACGCCGCGTTCATGGCCACCCGCGACGAATACAAGCGCCAGCTTCCGGGACGGATCATCGGCGTCTCCGTCGACTCCTCCGGCAGGCCCGCGCTCCGGATGGCGCTCCAGACCCGCGAGCAGCATATCCGCCGCGAGAAGGCGACGAGCAACATCTGTACCGCCCAGGTGCTTCTGGCGGTGATCGCCGGCATGTATGCCGTCTACCACGGGCCGGAGGGGATCAGGAAGATCGCGCATCGCGTCAACAAGGCGACGCGGGTTCTGGCCGCCGGACTGAAGCGCCTGGGACACAGCGTGGCGCACGACGTCTACTTCGACACGCTCAACGTCAAGGTCTCCGCCGAGAAGATCGACAGGATCATGCACGCGGCGCGCGACAGGGAGATCAACCTGCGGACGATCGACGGACGGTCGATCGGCGTGGCGCTGGATGAGACGGTGAGCCCCTCCGATCTGCGCGACCTGCTGACGGTCTTCAACTGCGGCGAGCCGGTCTCCTTCACGATCGCCGATCTTGCCGGCGAGGCCACGATGGAGTTCCCCGAGACCTTCGCCCGGACCTCCCCGTATCTTCAGCATCCGGTCTTCAACAGGCATCACTCGGAGAGCGAGATGCTCCGCTACATGCGGATGCTGGAATCGCGCGACCTCTCGCTCACCCATTCGATGATCCCGCTCGGCTCCTGCACGATGAAGCTGAACGCCACCAGCGAGATGTTCCCGGTCACCTGGCCGGAGTTCGGGAAGATCCATCCGTTCGCGCCGGTCGATCAGACGGAGGGATATCAGATCCTCTTCAACACGCTGGAGGATGCGCTGGAGGAGATCACCGGGTTCGCGCGCGTCTCGCTGCAGCCGAACGCCGGATCGCAGGGAGAGTACGCGGGGCTGCTGGTGATCCGCGAGTACCACCGCAGCCGCGGCGACGGCGAGCGGAACGTCTGTCTGATCCCGCAGTCGGCGCACGGCACGAACCCCGCCAGTGCGGTCATGGCCGGCATGAAGGTGGTGGTGGTCGGGACCGACGAGAACGGCAACATCGACATGGAGGATCTCCGCCGGAAGGCCGATCAGCACAGCCGTGATCTCTCGGCCCTGATGGTCACCTATCCGAGCACCCACGGCGTGTTCGAGGAGTCGATCCGCGAGGTGTGCGAGATCGTCCACTCGCACGGCGGCCAGGTCTACATGGACGGCGCCAACATGAACGCCCAGGTCGGCCTC
>CBINGZ010000080.1:0-3877 GCA_966250335.1 uncultured bacterium
AGCCGTAGGCGTCATCCCACTCGAAGCCGTAGGCCATGACGCTGATCGGCTCCTCCGCCTCCACGATATGTTGTCTCGACGCCATCTTATAGATCGCGGAGACATAGTTCCCGTCGGAATGAACATGTGAGAATACGACCTTTCTGCTGCCGTCGAGGATGACGGTATCGGAGGTCGAGACCGGCGCGGTGATCAGCGCGTAGTGTTCCCAGACGTGATTCCCCGGCGGCCTGAGAGGGAGTGTCGGACGTTGTATCGGATTCGGTGTAATCCACTGGACGGCGCGGCTGTACCTGTTGACCGGAATCACCTGCATCATCATCGGCGCTCCGTACGGTATGTTGGCCGTATCGGGATCGGGGGTGAACCCGTCCGAAAAGATCGTATCGGGACCTGTTGCGTCGCCGCTGATACCGAACTGCATGACAACCGCCGGTTGCGATGTTTCCACCTTCATCGGTGTGGAGAAGCGTACCTCGACGACCTGACCCCGTTTCAGCCTCAGAGCGCTCCGATCCGGCGTGAGAGTATCGATGAGCCTGGTGCCGTTGGTGTCCACGGTCGTGCCGTCGCGCGTAGCCACGACCGTGATCAGCGCGCTATCCTGCCGCATGAGCGGGATCGTATAGAAGAGGGTGCCGGCCTGGTTGTCGGAATACTGCATCTCCATCCCCGGCTTGGCGTACCAGCCGAACTCCGGGAAGGGAGGGCTCTCGGGAGGCCACGGCTTGGGGATCTCCTCGGGACCAAGCAGAGCGGGAGTCATCTTCCCCGGTTTGGAGGGCTCCTCGGAAGCCACTCTCCGGATGATCGGTGGAGATCCTCCCCGTCTGTTGGTATCTATCGGAATCGTATCGCTCGGTGTGTTCGTATAGGAGAAGGGGAGTACCCCGATCGGCTTGTTCGACCGGATGATCGTTCCGGTCATGTCGGTGGAGTCCTCCCTGAGAATGCTGAAGTACTCGGGGCGTACCGAGAAGGTCTGGTATCTGTTCAACGTCACCGTCTGTTCAATGAACGGGCGCTTCCCCGCCCAGGTCTGGACGCTCGGTGTATATCGCACTACTGTCCCATCCTGTGAAGCGATCACCACGAACCCGCCCCGATCGCAGTTCTGGCTGTAGCCGCCGTACGTGGAGAGCGTGTAGGCCGTATCGTACGCGCTCACCGGGAAGACATTGTAGGTCTCCATCCGATTCAGCGTGTCGAGGCTCATCTGTACGGTGATCGGCTGGTCGGCGCTGACGATGATGACCTTGCCGTTGACGTCGGAGTGGTTCATCCGCAGGTTCGGCTGCTGAAAGTCGGAGATATCCGGCAGCGGAAACTTGTTCTGAAACGAGATGCGGTCGCCTGCGTTGACGGTGACCCCGTTCGGGAAATAGTTGAGACTGCCGTATCGCACGAAGACCTGTGTCTTGCGGGAGCACATGACATCAATGCGATACGTTGCGATGTTCTTCTGGGCTTCGGTGAAAGGGAGAAACCCCGGGAGCACGACCGCGAACTCCGTGCCGGTCGGCGTCTGTGCCCGCGCGTCGGGCCGGATGAGAAGCGACACGAACAGAAGGAAGAAGAGAGTCGAACACTGACGCATTGCGGTCATCGTCGGTCCTCGTGGTTCGGGCGTCCCTGCATGGCAGGAGGGAGCCGGTGGGAATACTGTCGTTGCGGAGGCCGGGGCCGTTCAACGCTGTCGGATGCGGGTAATCCGTGATCGGTCGCGTGGCCGGACCGCCGATGTCGATGAAGAGTTCGAGCAGAGAGATAACCCTGCGAAACGGAAAACGTTACGTCCGGCAACCGATCAGCGACATGAATATCGCCGACGAATAAAAAAGCCTCCGACACTGTCGGAGGCTTCATGTTCGCGGGATTCGAAGAGCGGCCGATGAGGTCTCGGCAACCTTCGATCAGTCGCCGAGAGGGGTGGAGGCGGCGGGCAGCGACATATAGAGCAGCGATACCCCCAGCCGTACCTCGTTCGGGCTCCAGGTCACATCTTTGATAGGGGTCGTCAGTCCGAGCATATATCCTGCTTCGGGTCGCACCGCCAGCGTCGGCGACACCCGGATGTCGTAGCCTACGCCGAGTCCCAGCCCAAGGAGCATTCCGCTTGCCTCCTCGATATCCCCCTCGCTTGCGTTCCGCTCGCTCGATCCGTCGGCGAACGTCGCGCCGTTCGGCGAGGTGACCTTCTCGCTCTGGCTGTAGGTGCTCCCGGCGGCAAAGCCGAGCTTCGCGCCGATCGAGAAGAGGAGGGGAACGTCGGCGCCGATATGATAGGTGATCGCCGGCTCCAGCCGAAGCTCGGAGAAGGTCGTCTCGATGGTATAGGTGTCGATGACGTCGGAAACCTCGCCGGAACGATCGATCGCCGGCCCGATGCTCTCGCTTGTCTCGAACGACGTGGAGGCCGAAGCGAACCCGAGCCGGAGGGTCGCTCCGATATGGGAGGCGAAACCGTCGGCGAAGGAGGGAACGAGCGCGGTCATGGCGGAAACCGAGAAACCGCCGCCCGAGCCGGAGGAGAAGGGAGAGGAGAGGCAGGTCGGGATACCCGGAAGCCCGTTGAACTCGGCCGACGGAGTGTTGATGAGTCCGGCGAGATGAAGGCCGAACTGGAGTCTGCTCGGAGAAGCGCCCGGAGTCCTGGCGGTCTGCGGCTGCGCCACGGCCGACGTGATGCAGGCTGCCGCACAGGCAAGAGGAGTAAGAGCGCGATATATGGAAGAAGTGAAGAGAGACATGAGTGTATCGTAATCAGAAGTGACGAAATCTGTTGACGTCAACGGGTTGATTCGATGGAGCCGGAAGGCCCGGTTCTCACGGGATCGTGGAGCGATATTTCCTCCACGATCCCGCGATCGATCCGCGCCTTACGGCGACAGCAGCATTGCATGCCGCAGTACGGTCTCTCCGCGTCGAAGCTCACAGAAGTAGAGGCCCGAGGGTAACGTACGACCGTCGAACTCCACCTGATGCGTCCCCGCGCCGAGCACTTCTCCGACCAGTCGCTGCACGGGGCGGCCGAGCATATCGACCACCACCAGGTCGACCGGCCCGCTCTCCGTCACGGTGAACTCGATCTTCGTCTGCTCACGGAACGGATTCGGTACCGCCGGCTTCAGACGGATCCCTCCGTCAAGGCTGACCAGACGGTCTCCGCCGATCTCGCAGTAGCCGTCGGAGCAGAACGTTCCGTGCTCCGCCGATGCGGTCACCACGCGGTTCGGCGGGGTCCGTACCCCGACCGAGTCGATGATCACGGCGGTGCATGTCGTATCGCCGAGCAGCACCAGACCCTCGATCGTCGCGATCGTCCCGGTTGTCGGGAATGTTCCCCCTTCGATCACCAGGTCGATCACACGGTCGTCTCCCTCGATCCGCGAGTTGTAGGTCGCGGTCAGGCCGTTGGCACCCTTCACCTGCTGCGGCAGGAACATCGTGTAGCGATGATGCAGACGAATCGTCATCCCCGTCACCGATGCCGCCGGCAGGTTCGTCGATCGAACGATCGTCACCGGGATCGAGCCGGTCTGTCCGACGTTCCCCGTCAGATTCGTCGGCACTCCGACGACCAGATCAGCCAGGATCACTTCATCGCCGACACCCGTTCCTGCCATCGATGCCTCGTGGATCTCGCCGCACGGATCGTTGACCGTCAGCGTGATCTTTCCGGTCATATCTCCCTTCTGCTTCGGCGTATACTCCAGCTCGATCTCGACCGATTCCCCCGAGGCGATCGTCACCGGCCACTGCGCCGGACGGATCACCTTCACCTCAGCCGAGGATATCTCGGAAATGGATACTGTCCGATCCCCCGCGCCGCTGTTCCGCAACGTGACGACCCGACGGGCGCTCTGCCCGATGTTGA
>CBINGZ010000081.1:0-3856 GCA_966250335.1 uncultured bacterium
ACGCCGACCGGAAGCGTCACAGCCGGCGGATCGTACCGTGTGGTGGACCAGACGGTGGAGCGCGGAACGGAGTACGAATATCGTCTGGTGACGGTAGACGTGGACGGGACGCGTCACGAGGATGCATCGCAGCGGGTGAAGCTGTCGGGCGCATCGACGGCGGGCTGGTCGGTAGCAGTGACGCCGAACCCTGCGCGTGATCGTGCAGAGGTGAAGGTGAAGGTTGCTGAGACGAGCAACGTCCGAGTGACGATCTACAACGAGCGAGGCGAGCAGGTGGCGGTTCTCCATGACGGAGAGCTTGCCGCCGGCGAGACGACGCTTGGAGTAGAGGTTCAGGATCTATCGAGTGGCAGCTACACAATTCGCGTGCAGACGCGAGGTGGTGTGGACATGGTCCAGAAGCTGACCGTCACCAAGTAACGAACGCGTACCGGGGATCGCTTTCGGGCGATCATCGGAGGCGCAGACGACACAGGCGGGCCGGAGTCTTCAACGACTCCGGCCCGTTCTTTTTTGTGGAGAGATCTCCGCGACCCACGAGGTTCAATGCGATTGCGATCTTGATCGATATATATGTCGTGAGGGACATCCGCTTCCTGCAAAAATCTTGTGGGGGGGTGGAAACATTTTACGGTTGACCGGGTTGATATACACGAAGCCGTCATCACGGCGTCGAACAATCACGGAATACGATCAATCACCTTCCCGGTCGTATTCCCCGCCTGCGGGACGGAACCCCGTGGGAACGGAGGTTGCTTCGATGTACGCTCCGGTTTCATACCACCATAGGTATCGAGCTTCTTAAGATATGCGTATGCCGTACACATGGCGCAGATCGAGGTGGGACCATTGTTCCGCTCTCAATGCAGCTATTGCTCTGATTCGTTCGTGAACGCTAACGTCGGCTGAGAACGACAATGCTCGGGCTGCGTCCTCCTGAGCATGAGTGACTCCCCCCGTACCGGAGTTGCGGGTCGGTTCCCGGTCGGTACATTCTTCAAACCAATCATAGGTACGACTATGAGTCTGCGCTTGCTTACTGCCTTCTGTCTGCTGTTCGTCGCGTACGGCGCCGAACTGCTGGCCCAGGTCTTGCCCCCTGCGGTCAACATCCCATGGAACGACTACACGGCCATGCGTATTCCGGATGACTACCGGACGATCATCGGAGAATCCGGAACGGTGCGCATCCCCGGAACCGAGTATGGGGAACCGTGGTCCAACGGCGTGCAGATGACGCTTCCGTTCGCGGTGAACTTCATCGGGGTACCGACCGCCGACATCACCGTCTACGTGAACGGACATATCGCGTTCAATCGGGGGATGTACGGCTGGCCGTACAATATCTCCGATACGTATATCATGGAGCCGATCACCTGGGGTAACTATTACGACAACGGGCAGCGGGTTCTGGCGGCATACTGGACCCAGCTCCGTTCATCGGGCCTTTCCGACGGCGGTGTCTACTGGCGCACCGACGGCACGGCTCCGAACCGCGTGGTGACGTTCGAGTGGCGCGTGCAGAGCGCCAACGCTCCATACGGCAATCCGGGCAACTTCCAGGTAAGGATCTCGGAATCCCCTTCCGGCAAGCTCGAGCTGTTCTATGGCCCGAATTCGATCGACAAGACGATGCCCGCACCGAACTTCGTATGGGGCCAGGGCGCCATGGTCGGTATCAAGAACATCGGCCAGGCGTACGGGACTCCTTCCGGGAACGACTCCGAGAAGTATCTGATGATGCTGAATCCCGCGCTTGTTCCCGATACCATCGCGATCACGCGCCTGCGGACTCTCCCCCTCTGGGGCGGCGGACCTTACTACCCCGAGTGGTGGGCCGAGTACAGCAGCTACATCAACCCGACACTCTATTACCGCGCCTCCCCGTACTTCCATTACAGCTTCCCGACGGAGAACGGACAGCGTATCGGATATCGTATCGTGCCGGTGATCGACGACGTTTCTCCGACGAAGCTCACGTTCACTCCCACCCGGAAGGCCGATGTCTATCTGACGGAGTCGAACATCACGATCAACGCCGAGATCCGGAACAACGGAAAGAACCCGCGTCAGAACGTTCCGGTGGAAGCGAAGGTCTATCGCGACCAGGATCTTGTCAATCCCGTCGCAACCTTCTCCGGCGTCATGGCATTCCCGAGCTCGACGGCGCAGAACGGCGTCTCCGCAGTGACCCTGGGAACCCTCGGTGTCCCCCTTACGCGGATCACCGGACAGTATACCGTCAAGGTCTACACCAAGCTCGATATCGACCAGGATATCATGAACGATACCCTCACGTCGCGCTTCTACATCTCGAAGTCGAACGACGCGATGGCGTGGGATATCCTTCAGCCCTTCTCGAACCTCTTCCCGCTCTACTATCAGTATCCGGTGGGCGTCGGCGTGCCGATCGAGGCCCGTCTGCTGAACGTCGGATTCAATGCGCAGAGCGATGTTCCTGTCGGCTACATCATTATGGATGAGAGCGGCCAGATCGTCGCACGCGATCAGAGCATCATTCGCGGCGACTGGGAGACCTCGGAATATCGTGATATCAACCTTCCGGCATGGACCCCGACGACCCCGGGCAAGTACTACCTGAAGGTCTTTACCCTGCTCGATCGTGATGAGAACCGTTTCAACGACACGGTCCCGAACTGGACCTCGCGCGGAAAGGAGTTCGATGTGCGATATGAAATCGAGGAGGAAGCTCTTCCCCCGGGCGCAACCCCGTACCTGCCGCTCTCGAACGGCTTCTATCCGGACGGACGTCCGGTGGGCGTGCGCGTAGGCTTCCGGAACAACGGTATCTCGGACGCCACGAACGTCCAGGCGACCGTGCAGATCAGGAACTCCAAGGGAGAGGTGGTCTACAGCCGCACGGTGACGATCCTCGCGCTGGTCGGCGGCGGCGCTTCGTTCGTTCAGCAGTTCCCGGACTTCGTGCCGAACGGCTCGGGCCAGTACTGCCTTACCGCGACCGTCAACGATCCTCAGGACCCGGTCCAGGGGAACAACACGACGAGCTGGTGCTTCAACATCAAGTCGCGCTACGCCGGTCTGATCCGCGTCGGCTTCGGTGAGCGCTTCCGGACGATCAAGGAGGCATGGGATTCGATCAGTACCTACGGTGTCAGCGCTCCCGTGACTCTTGAACTGGTCGACGACCAGTACACGGTGCAGCCGACGAACAACGATCCGTCGCAGCCGGCGCTCGACATGCGCGGCAATGTGGTCGGCCTCGGCGCCGCCAACCCGGTGACGTGGCGTCCGCATCCGTCGAAGAACGATGTGCGTATCGACCTGAAGTCGCCCTCGGGCATCGGTATCTGGTACGGCCAGATGGAGAAGAACAATCCGAGCGGCTACGTGACGTGGGACGGCGGTTCGAAGAACGTCCTCCGCTTCGTGCTGGAGAACACGACGGAGCCTGCGACGAACGGCTACCACGATATCTCGGCGGTCTTCTATCTGGGCCAGGGCGCATCGAACTACACGGTGCGCAATGTGAAGCTGGAGCCGTTCGATGCGGCGAACATGCGGAAGAGCGCAGTGACGCTTTCGATCCCGACGTACGTGCAGTCGTTCAACACGTTCGGTTTCATCGATGATCTGGCGCAGTCGATCTCGGCAGGTGTCGTGATCCGCAACTCCGTACCGATCAGCACCGAGACCGGCACGAACGCGAACGGTCGTGATACGCTCCGGAACCAGAACAACGTGATCGAAGGAAACACGATCCGCGACTTCGGTTACGGCATCGCGTCGATCGGTACCGGTCCTCTCTATGTCGTTGGGAAGGGGACGTACGAGGAGTACGCCAACCAGAACAACACCTATCGCGGCAACGAGA
>CBINGZ010000082.1:0-3703 GCA_966250335.1 uncultured bacterium
CTCGTGTCCACGAACGATCGCCACCCATAGATCTTCTGCATCCTCGCGAACTCCTCGTACGTCCCGATGCTGTCGATATGCGCCGCAGGGTTGTCGTCGTGATAATGCACCGTCAGCGAACACTGGCTCTCGCACTCGGCGATCATCGCCTCCGCTAGACATACCACCGTGTCCATGCTCACTCCCGATCCGAACCGACTCCGTACCGCCGACTCGAACTCGCTCCGCCGCTCCGAACACCGGCTTCGACATTCACTCTCCGTCCGTCGCTTCATCTGCATCAGACATGAGTCTCGATCCGTCGCCGAGATCGCCGCGCTCAGGCACGGCACCATCAGCTCATCCTCGATCTCCGATGCGCTCCGGTTCCCCGCCACCACGCACCCCTCCAGCTCCTGCCACCGGCGGCTCGAATCGGCGTTGTCCAGCCATCCCGCGTTGTACCCCACCACCGAATCGCACAGATGGTTCGCGCCGATCGTGTAGTTGAAGTACTTGTATGCGTTCTCCAGATACCCTGTCGAGCCGTATGCGCTCGTCGACACATTGATGTATCGCTTTCCCGCACAGTTCAGGAACTGGTCCAGCAGATCGAAGTCCGGTCGCCGCTCGTCCGGGTCGCCGTTGATGAACGACGCCACATCCAGCGTCGACATCAGACCCGTCCAGCAGTTCCACAGATCCTTGCAACTGTACCCTGCCGTCGTGTCCGACAGCATGTGACCGATCAACGCGTTGAACGCTCCCTTCCCATCCGGAAACATCATCGTGCTCGGATATCGGCCAATCCCGTCGTGCTGGAAATAGTTGTTCAGATTGTTGGTGTCGCCACCCGGCGCGAACACCGATCCCCACTTCCTGATCATGTATCCTTCGAAATCCGGCGTCCCATCCTTGCATGGGTTACTCCCACAGTCAGGATCGATGATCGGGATGTTCAGCCGGCAGCACTCCGTCTCGATCAGCGCATACTCCGGTACCTCCGGGTTGATCTCCAGATACTCGTACAACCCCTCGAAATCATTGCTGTCGAGAAACCCCTGCACGGCGATGATCTCCGACGACGATCGGATCTCCGCCTCGAACTCCCCTGCCAGTCGCTGCCGGAAGTTGTCCGCAAACGTCTTCCCCGATGGGTCACTCCCGCTGATCGATGTCGGATCGATGTTCTGCGTCTGCACGCGCCGCTCGATCTGATATTCTCCCGGCGGCAGCCTCAGGATCATCCCCGTGTCATAGCTCGGCGGCGCTCCCGAACAGTCCTCCCCACCGATGAAGATCGGGTACTCCAGCGTGTTCCCAGGATCGTTCAGGTCATGCACGAACAGGCTTACCTTGTAATCGCACGTCATGCACCCGCTGCTGCATCCATCGTAGTGCACCGTGTCGGTCGCAATACGATAGTACAGCCGCAGCTCCGTCGTGTCGGTGAACGCCAGTCGCTTCTGCGAGCTGAACCCATGCCTGCCCCGCCGCCGATCTCCCTTCAGCGTGTCCAGCACCAGCTCCGTCGTGATCGAGTCCTCCTCCAGACCCGCCAGCAGCGTGTCGCTCTGTCGCGTGTCCAGCGCCGTCGCGATCAGCGCTCCGCCGGCGTAGTACGCCACGCTCGTCACCTTGTTCGGATCCAGCATCAGCACCTTCGTCACCGTCGTGTCCTTCGGCGCTTCCGAGCCGAACACCTTGATCAGCTCCCAGTCCGATACGCCCGAATAGTACAGCTTCACCGTCCGATCCTTCCCTCCGGCATCCCCGCCCAGCCGGTGCGCCGCACCCGGGCCGCTCGCCTCCCGCAGTCGTGATGTCCCGTCGGTGCCGTGCAGCACACGGCTGAACGGATACCCCGATGCATCGGGAATCGACTTATCCGTGTTCGTGCTTGAATAGAACACATCGACATTGCCGCCGTCGGCAGGATCGGGATCATCGAACGTCAGATCGTCGTCGTAGTTGGCCGCCGTGTAGTGGTCCGCACCGTCCATGATCACTTCATCACGGTAGAACAGAGCATCCCCACTGATCGGCACCGCCAGCGTCTGGAGCGATCCGCTGCCGGTGTTGTCCGGTACCGACTCCACGGCAATCACCCCCTGATCGCTCATCACCCGCGCCTGCGACTGCCTCGGGATCATTGCCGGCGTGGTGTACGCCATCCCCTCGGCGATCTTCGTCCCGTCGACCGCATTCGTCGCTTCGGTGAAGTTCCGTGAGTATGCCCAGATCAGGTCGTCGTCGAACTGCTGATAGTACAGCGCGTAGTCGGGAACCGAGTACGGATCGGTGAAGTCCAGGATCGTGCCGTCGGCCGGCGCCGTGCTCCAGACTCCCCAGTTGCTGTCGTTGGCAATCCCGCCGTCGCTCATGCTCCCGATCGGTCGCACGCGCCAGATGTAGTAGCCGGTCCCTTCGGCCAGTGTCAGGTAGATGTTCGGCTCGGTCCTGCCGGTCTCGATCGTCAGCGCCTGGCTCCAGTCGACGACCGCCCGAGTCTCGGTTTCCTCGGTGTAGGATGTATCGATGTTGTACAGGCGAAGCAGCTGAAACTGCGTGTTCGGGAACACTTCGTAGCAGCCGGGGATGACTCTCCATTTGAACTGGAAGGGATTGTCGATGGTGATACCCGGTGCTCCCCGCATCGTCAGCAAGGAGCTGCCCGGCGAGCCGAGATCGATGACGCCGACACGATGATCCTCATGATACTCGAAGAGCAGACGGAGATCGGCAGCCCAGGGCGAGCCGGGCGAGGTATAGCCCTGCACGTAGAGGTCGATCGTCGTCGCCTGATCGTAGGTGGTGAGGAACGCTTCAGGAATGACTTTGCGATAGATCTGCTCAGGATGATCCTTGTCGATACTCATGGGGATATCACCGTACTCGAAGATGACCGAGCCGGTTCCGTCACGTCCGACGATCTTGAGTGTGCAGAGGGCGGAGAAGGTGGTGGTGTTGCCGAACTCATAGATCTCACCGAGATCGAGGCGGATATCGATACGAGCGGACTTCAGCGCGCGATCGGCGCACCAGGTAGGAGAAGTGGTTCCCTGGCGGACGAGTCCGGAGAGGGTGTCGTCGATGTTGGAGGTGATGGTGGCATCGGAGTACGAGGCCGAGCTTTTCACCTCGATGTACTCGTAGGGGAGCACCATCATCAGGGAATCATCTCCCTTTCCCTGTCCGGCCGTTTCCGAATCGGCGTCGTTCGGCAGGGTCCGTTGCGCGCGGAGATCGACCGTGGAGAGAAGAGCAAGGAGCATCGACAGAACAAGCACAATGCGATGCATCCCGAGGGAGCGACCGGAGCGGCGCACCCTGGTGGTACGACGCTGAAGACTCGGCCGTTCGTCTTGGATGCCGACAGTGATGATATCGCGGTATCCGAATCGATGAAGTGACATGGCGAGATCGATAAGAATGGGAGCTTCAACGACATCCTACGCTCGGTAACCGTCGTTGGCAGCTGTCCATCGGTGGATGGACGTGCCTCCGAGGCACCATCACACTACCCGGCCGTTCACCGGGCGCTCGACGACAACCGTTTCCGTTGATCGACCACGGAATACTCCGTGAACTCGGGGCGAATCTCGCGGCGCGAGAGGAAATAGATCGCCTCGACGTCGGCGACCTCGTTCTTCTCCAATGCGCGCTCCTCGATCGACAGGAACTCGATATCGACGGAGAGGTAGGAAGCGCCCGGCCTGTATGC
>CBINGZ010000083.1:0-3426 GCA_966250335.1 uncultured bacterium
TGAAGGTGATGCTGGAGAGCCGGACACAGTACGAGCGGTCGAACCTGATCATGGCGGGCCAGGAGGTCGCGCGCAAGCACGACATCCCGTCAAGCCCGACGAACGGTGGAGTCTCCGATCAGGACTTCGTCCACAACTATCTCCGCGCACGATATTCGAAGCCGACCGACCCCGTCAATTATTCAGGATTGATGGTGCAGGGGGTAGCCCTCACTCCGCACAAATACGAAACCCTCAGAGCCACCGGCGTTCCCGGTGATCTCCCGCCGACCCCGGCCGTCCTGAAGGTGGTGGTAAACGCCGATGGTGTCGCGAAGTCGTCGCATCAGTATATCAATCTTCCTCCTCTGATCGATGCCGGGGTACGCCAGGATACGACGGCCGGCGTCGTCGCAAACGGCGTGAAGAAGAATACGATATACTATGCGTTCGACTGGCGTCACATGGGACACTTCTTCCCCGAGCCGACGAAGAGCGGAGCGCGACGTCTGCTGCTGGCGGGTCTGGAGTATTTCAATAGCGGACCACGCGTCGTCCCGGTGAAGATCTCGGAGTTCTCGGCCTTCCAGAGCGGTCGAGCCGCAGTGACGGTCGATTGGACGACCGTCACTGAGATGAACGTCGCGCTCATGCGGATCGAGCGGGCGCGGATCGATCGGAAGGGGGAGGAGATCCAGGTTGGACCGTACGAGACGGTCGCGGATCGTGAACCGGCGGGGAGCGTTACCTCTGGCGCCGGATATCGGGTCGTCGATCCCTCCGTCGAACCCGGTGGCGAGTATGAATACCAGCTTATCACCGTCGATGTCGACGGCACACGCCATGAGGATGTATCGCAACGGGTGAAACTTTCCGATAAGGGGGCCGGGGAAGCGCTGGCGGTCTCGGTGGTCCCCAACCCTGCCCGTGAGTCGGCGGGGCTGGCGGTGCGCTCGTCGGAACGGTCGGTTGTGCGTGTGGTCGTGTATGATGAGAAGGGGTCGCAGGTTCTCGTCATTGATCGGGTTGAGATTCAGTCTGGGGAGTCGGTTGTGCCGCTGCAACTCCGTGATCTTCCCTCCGGGCAGTATACGGTGCGCGTAGGAACCGAAAGGGGCGAGGAACTGATCGCACGGTTTACGCTTGCGAGGTAGAGAGCGGGAGAGAATCGTGGTCTGCTGCTCCCAGGGGAGCCCGTGCGTTGCTTCGGCGATGTGCGGGCTTTCCCTTTTGAAGAGAAAAAAACAGGGAGACACAGAGAGCACAGAGGTGAAGAAAGAGAGAGAAGAGGGGGGAGCGTAATTATTTTTCGATCGGGGGAGATGGGGAGGGAGAGAGAGGATTGGTGATCGGATGATTATCTGTTCCGATATATCCCTGGGAGTGGGCCGTTGAGGTTGGGGGAGGTGATGGTCGATATGAGCTACGTTGCAGGTCTCTTTTTTCTATCCCGGCTCATCGGGGTGATGATTCTTTCAGGCGTAATTTCGGCGTTGTGGGGGATTTTGACATTATGTAGATGTCATGACATGATATGCTGCTGAAACAGCGGTGAGTATTTCCGGGGGCGTCGTCTTCGTTTGAGGCGGAGGTGGTTTCCGTGTTGTCACATCCTTTCGTTATTCGCGGTTTGCAGAAATGTGCATCCCTCCACGATATTAAGTTTAACTTGATGTTTGCATAATCTCCATAAGCATTCCTATATTGGCCGCCGGGGAGGTACAGGCTACAGGCGCACCGGTGATCGGTGTGGCGGGCTGTCGTGCCTTCCACTCACCGCCGCCTCAATACAAGTGCTACAGGGATTCAGTGACGATACCTTGTTTCAGGGAAACCGCTCGAGCCGTTCCCGTGCTCCGGATTGGGAGGGGAAAGGTGTCAAAACCGGTTTCGAGGCAATCTCGTAGATCATCGTGTTCTGGCGCGTACCTTTTCGGTACGTCGGAGCGGTGTGCCTCCATGTGGGGCATGCCGTTTGCACGTCCCTGTCGCACGACGACCATCCCACTGGTCGGGGTTTCGTATAGCGTTCAAACAATCACGCATAGATCCAATCTATCTCACAAACCCAAACCGGATACCGTATGATCAACCGGCACACCCTTCTCGTGCTGTCGATGATTCTACCGGCTGCGGCCTCGCAACAGCTAGCCGCGCAGCCCGGGTCACAACCGATGGTCGATATCAACGGCCATATGGGAATCGGCACGGTGCAGCCGCACCCCTCCGCACTTCTCGACCTTACTTCGCTGACGGCGGGATTACTCCTTCCTCGGACCACTCCCGGTATGATCGCCAGCCCGACTCCGGGTCTGGTCATCTATAATACTGCGACCAATCAGCTCAACGTTTATACCGGCAACCTGCTCAGTCCCTGGGAGGAAGTCGTCACCAGCGGGAGCGGCAGTGTCTGGCTGACCGGCGGTAATGCCGCGGCTCCGGGCGACGTTCTCGGTACGACCAATGCAGAGGATCTGAACATCATCGCGGGGAACGTGATCCGGATGATTATCGATGATGCCACCGGCAACGTCGGTATCGGTGCTCCCCCCTCGATCGGCGACAGATTGAGCGTGGCCGGAAATCTGGCAGTGAGTGGGAATACGAATGTCAACGGTACACTGAATGCCAACGGCGCGACGACGCTGAACGGCGCTGTCACGCTGGGTGATGCCGCCGCCGACGCGGTGACGCTCACCGGCACGCTCACCGGCCCGGGCTCGGGTCATTCGCTCGGTACCTCGGCAACCGATGCGACTGTCCTGACCATCGAAGGCGCCAACGGCGGAGCCAACGAGCTTGTCGTCAACGGAGATGCGAACATCGCCGGAACGCTGACGACCGGAACGCTCGCACTGACCGGCAATCTGGATATGGACCAGAACGATATTGTCGACGTCGGCGATATCCAGTTCAGCACCGCTGCATCGCAGATCGATAATACTGCGGGTGACGTGACGATCGACGACAACCTTGTCGTCACGGGATCGGCGACGTTCGGTGACGACGTGACGCCGACGCCCGGCACGCTTGTGCTGCATGACAACACGAGCGCCAACGGCTTCGAGGGAACGCTCCAGACGGCAGCGGCTCTGACGGCCGACCGCACCTACACGCTCCCCGATGCCAGCGGCACGATCGCTCTGACCAGCGACATCGCGCTCAACACCGACGCGACACTGGACGGCGACGGCTCGCTCGGCGATCCGCTGGGAATCAACCTCGCCAACGCAAACACGTGGACGGCAACGCAGACGCTGCCGGTGACGGCGGCTCAGGGCGACGCTCTGATCGCCTCGACGAACGCAGGGACGACGACGATCGATGCAGCCCGCATCGGCACCGGCCTGACCGACGCTCAGGTCAACGACAACCTGACGATCAACGGCGGCACGGTCGACGCAACGCCGGTCGGCGCAACGACGCCCTCGACAGGCGCCTTCACGA
>CBINGZ010000084.1:0-3198 GCA_966250335.1 uncultured bacterium
TGGACGACCAGTTTCTGTGCGGCAAGAGGCGCCGTTGCGGTCAGCAGGAGAAGAATGACGGAGAAGAATTTCATCATCTCTCACCACGAAGAGATTGTAAGGAGATCAAACCGGTTGGTCGCCGGTCTTCCCGAAGGGAGAGGAGCGAGAAGATAACGGAATGAGAAGATTTCCACATCCCACAATAAAGGGCCGTCTTGCGCCTTGTCCCCTTCGCCTCGCCTTCCGAAATTCATCCCTTCGACAATCCTTTCAATCCCTTATGAATTCTCTCGCACTGACGACCGACCTTCTCTTCTGGCGCACATTCAGCAACGTGACCGATCGCGGCGATCATCTCGTTGTGGCAACGCCCGGCAGCCCCGGCTACTACTGGGGGAATCTCCTCATCTTCCGTGAGCCCCCCGCCGAGGGGGACCTGGAGCGATGGACGGCGCTCTTCGACGCGGAGTTCGGCCAGGATCCGCGCATCCGGCACAGGCTCTTCACCTGGGATGCGGTCGACGGCAGACGCGGCGCGGCCCAGCAGTTCGTCGACGCCGAGTACGAGCTGGAGCCGGAGGTGACGCTCACGGCCCGGAGCGTCCATCCCCCTCCCCACCCCAACAACGAGATCACGATCCGCACCATCGAATCGGAGGAGGAGTGGGAGGAGGAGATTCAGCTTCAGGTCGCCAGCCGCGACGAGCGGTTCACGCTTGTCGAATCGTACACCGGGTTCGTGCGGAAGAGAACCGATGAATATCGCAAGCTGATATCGCAGGGAGTGGGGAACTGGTACGGCGCGTTTCTCGGCGACAGGCTCGTCGGTTCTCTCGGTCTGTTTCATGCAGGTCCCGTCGCGCGGTTCCAGACCGTCTCGACCCATCCGGAGTTCAGGAGGCGCGGAATCTGCGGAACGCTCGTCCATCAGGTAGCCGCGCGCGCTCTGGAAGAGGGGGCCGAAACGCTGGTGATGGTCGCCGACGAGGAGTACCATGCCGCCGCGATCTACGAATCGGTCGGCTTCGCCCCCCATCAGCGGAGCACCTCCCTGATCCTTTTTCCTCCGGAGGAGCGGAGGAGCTGACATCCCGGCGACCGTGGAAAATTCACTGGTCCGTTCCCGGCTGCCGCGATATCTTGACCGCCGTTCGACGATCGACCGTCATGGTGGACGGCCGCCGACCTGAACCCTTTCCGCACCTTTCATGAAAACATATCTTACTCTGATACCTCTGGCGCTCCTCTGTGCCCTTCTCCCCGCCCGGGCGCAGCAGGTCGACCCCTCGCATCGCGAGGCGGCGCTGGATCTGCTGGAGGCGACCGACGCCCGCGGCACCTTCGAGAAATCACTCGATCAGTTGCTGGAGGGGGGATTCGGCGGCGCCGGCATGGGCTTGATGTTCGGGGAGATCATGCGCGAGTTCGTCGCGAAGTATATGAGCTGGGAGAGCATCCGGGAGGATATGGCGGCGACGTACACCGATCTTTTCACCGAGGAGGAGATCCGCGAGCTTACCGCCTTCTACCGCACTCCTCTTGGAAGGAAGGTGGCGGAGCTCACCCCCGAAGTGGCGAAACGGGGAATGGAGATAGCTCGCGAACGGATGGAGGCGCACGGGACCGAGCTCCAGGAGATGATCATGGAGCGAATGATGGAGATGCGGGACCAGATGCAGCAGGAAATGGAACAGCCTTCCGGTGAGACCTCCAAGAAACTGTAACTGTAATCGACCGACAGATCCCGAGCGTATATGAGCATGCCCCGGCGACGACGCCGGGGCATGTGCGTTTCATATCGCATACGATCGATCTACGATCCGACCGGAGATCACCGGCGATCGTACCGGTCGTTGCGGCGCTCGTCGATATTGCGACGGTGCCGGGCATCGTCGTCGCCGAACCAGGAGCGGACCTCGTCGGATGCCCTGTCGTCCCAGTCGCGGCGACCGCCGTAGCTCCGGCCGTTACTCTCTCCGTAGCTGCGGCTGCCGTAATCTCCGCGATCACGATAGTCGTTCCGGGCCGAATCGCGACGATCATCGCGATTCATATCGATATATCTGTCGGAGTAGCCGGCCGAATCGAGTTGACGCCGGCCGAAGTCGTAGCGGTCGGGCTCGTGCTCGTTGCGCCAGCCCAGGGCGCCGCCGTACATCTCGCCGGCTGAACGGTTCCCCTGCCTCCATCCCCTGTCGTCTCCGCGACGGAAGTCATCCATATCGCGACGGCGGCGGGCGTCGTCGTCACCGAACCAGGAGCGGACTTCGTCACCCGCACGTTCGGACCAGTCGCGGTCGCCGTAGCGGGTGTTATATCGGACGTCGTCGCGATTGTAGTTGTTGTCGGTGCGGTAGTGATCTGTCCGGTCGTCGGTATTCCGGCGGCTCTCGTAGCGCTCGTCCATATCGCGACGGCGGCGGGCGTCATCATCACCGAACCAGGAGCGGACCTCGTCGGATGCCCTGTCGTCCCAGTCGCGGCGGTAGTCCCCCCGGTTATTTCGATCGTCGAAACGATATTCTTCTCTCCGGTTGTGCATGACAGTCTCTCGGTTAATGGAACAGTTGATACCGGTATAACCGGCATCGGCTCACGGCCGCGCCGGGATCGCGTGCGAAGCGGGTATCGGTGCGGCGCCGCCGAATCGGGTCGGCTCCGGGCACTAAACAAAAGGAGCCGGAACGAGAGATGTTCAACATCCTCCCGGCCGACTCCTCCCACTGATATCGCACACTATTCAGGAAACAACGGGTACAACAGCGGGAATCGTACTCCGGTTCCTGGATTCGCCCTTCCCCGGAAGTTTTATTGAGGGAATTCAATCCCTCCACCGCCGGACCCTGCCGCGCGTCCACACACGCAACAGGTAGAGCCCGGCGGGGAGGGTTGATGTTCTTCTCTCCGAGAATGCCGGGCCGATAGATACCGGCCGTCAGCATCAAGAGGTCGATCGCGGCTGTGCTGCTCCCGTCGTATTCCCAGCGGTCGGATTCAACGCCCCGAGATATGTTCAGTGCCATTATCGCTACGCAATTAATCGAAATACGATCTTTTAGAGTCTTCGGAGAGGTTTCAAAAAACGGTATTATCCGCTCATACGGTCATCATGTAGAATGAGAGAATAGACAGTGATAACGGCGTTTGCAACAACCTCATGATAATTCTCTTGAATCATGAAAACCACCGGATAATAACGGCGCCCGGCAGATGATA
>CBINGZ010000085.1:0-2940 GCA_966250335.1 uncultured bacterium
CCCCGTTCCCGGCCCCGTTCCCGGCCCCGTTCCCGGCCCCGTTCCCGGCCCCGTTCCCGGCCCCGGAAGGGGCTGCAACATTCTGAAGCGGGAAACCTGCGTCGGAGCGGCACTACGCCCCTCCGGCAGCACGTCCTGACGAAGCGTAGACGAGTCGCAGCGGAGATCCGGCGGTGATCACGCCGGACATGGAGAGAAGCAGATCGTGATTCGTCGAAACGGCGGTCGATCCCCCAATCGACACGCCCCATGCCGTATCACCTACATCGCGGCGGACCGGCAGCCCGTCATCGATGCAGACCACGCAACGACAGCAATAGCAATCTTTCCCCGGACCATTCGCTGTCGCGAGCACGCGGTGCCATCCCCTGTCCCCGTATCTATTCCCGACGATCAATCGGCTAGATCCGCATCCGATATTTACAACAGACCCGGACGCACTATGCAGGAACAGTTTGACCTTCATATCGATAGAGTCCGAAGGCAGATCGCCGCACTCCACCTCCGAGCCGAGCAGACCCCGGCGGGAGCCAACGAGGAGATCATCAGCGATGCGCTGCTGGAACTGGACACGACGCTGGAGAAACTCCAGGTCGCCGAGGCTGAGCTGAGCGTTCAGCAGATGGAACTCGAGATCGCCGCACAGGGGATCGAGAACGCCTACCACCGTTACCTGGATCTCTTCCAGTTCGCCCCGGACGGATATCTGGTCACCAACGCCGACGGAAAGGTGGAGGAGGCGAACAGAGCGGCGACGGCGATGCTGAACGTATCGCAGGGCTATCTGATCGGAAAACCGATCGCCATCTTCATCGACCCGGAGGATCGCCGGGCGTTCCGGACGGATCTTGCGTCGATGACTCGGAACGATCGCCCCTGCGAGTGGGAGCTCAGGCTCACGCCGAAGGAGTACGGCCCGATCGACGTGGCGGTCCGCGTCGGCGCCATCACCGACGCCCGCGGCGCACGGGTCGGCTACCGCTGGATGCTCCGCGACATCAGCGAACGGAAGCGCGCCGAGAAACGGATCCACGCCCTGAACCTGGAACTGGACCGCCGGGTGGAGGAGAAGACGGCGGCGCTGGAGACGGCGCTCGCCAGCGAGCGGCAGGCGCGCACCGAGGGGGAGAGCGACATGCTCCGGCTTCGCTTCCTCCTTCGCGCCAGCGAGACCCTCTCCTCCTCGCTCGACTACGAGACGACGCTCAAGAAAGTAGTCAACCTGGTCGTCCCCGACCTGGCCGACTGGTGCGCGATCGACATCATGGAACGGGAGGGGTCAATCAAACGGGTCGCCGCCACCCACGTGAACCCGGCGAAGATCGGCTGGCTGCGGGAGCTGATGCGGCTCTACCCTCCCGTCGAGGATGCGCCGAACGGCGTCCCCCGTGTGCTCCGCAGCGGCGTCTCCGAGTTCATTCCGGAGATTCCCGACGCGATGCTGATGGCGGCCGGAGAGGCCGACACCCATTTCAAGGTCCTCCGGTCGATCGGGTTCACCTCGGCGATGATCATCCCGCTTGTGGCGCACGACGCCCCGTTCGGGGCGATCACCTTCGGTATGAGCGATCCGACAAAACGGTTCACGGAGAAGGATCTCTCGCTGGCCGAGGAGCTGGCCCGCCGGGTTTCGTCGGCCGTGGACAACTCGCGACTCCATTCGGCGCTGCAGCATGAACTGAACGAGCGCCGCCAGGCGGAGGAGGCGCTGCGGGTGAGCGAGGATCGATATCGCCTTGCGATGCAGAATACGCGCGTCGCCGTCTTCCACCAGGACAGGGATCTCCGCTACACCTGGGTCGACAAGCCGCCGTTCGGCCTGGGAAGGAGTCCGATTCTGGGGAAGACCGACGGGGAGCTCTTCCCCCCCGATGTGGCCGAGGAACTGACGCGGTCGAAACGGAAGGTGATGGAAGAGAAGCAGCCCGCCCGGATCGAGATCACCTCGGTCGTCAACGACACCGAGCGGACGTTCGACGTCAGCCTGGAGCCGCTCTGCAACGCCCAGGGAACCGTGGTGGGGCTGGCCGGCGCGGGGATGGAGATCACCGAGAGAAAAGAGGTCGAAAAGATCCTGAAGCGCTATAACGAGGAGCTGGAGAAGCGGGTCACCGAGCGGACGACCGAGCTCCGTTCCTCCAATCATGAGCTCGAGTCGTTCGCCTACTCCGTCTCCCACGATCTCTGGTCCCCCCTGCGCGCGATCGACGGCTACTGCTTCGCGCTGCTGGAGGATCATGCGGCGGGGCTGGACGCGAACGGTCACGACTTCGTCCTCCGCATGCGCTCCGCCGCCCAGAGGATGGGAGAGACGATCGAGAACCTTCTCACCCTCTCCCGGATCATGCGCTGGAATATGCGTCCCCGCCGGTTCAACATGAGCCTGCTGGCGCGGACCGCCGTCAACAGGCTGCGCCAGGTCGATCCGGAACGGAACGTCGAGGTCGTGATCCGGAGCGGGATGACGGCCGTGGGAGATATCGACCTGGTCTCGACGGCGCTGCGGCACCTGTTCGAGAACGCCTGGAAGTTCACCTCCAACGTCGAGACGGCGAAGATCGTGTTCGACTCGGTCGTGGAGGATGGACGGACGGTCTTCAGGATCTCCGACAACGGAGCCGGCTTCAGCATGAAGTTCGTCCACAAGCTCTTCAAGTCGTTCCAGAGACTCCATACGCCGCATGAGTTCCCCGGCTCCGGCATCGGGCTGGCGATCGTCGACCGGGTGATCCGCCGGCACGGCGGGACGATCCGGGCGGAAGGAATTCCGTATCGTGGAGCGACCTTCCATTTCGAGCTCGGCGAAAAGCTGAAGGACTCCGACGAGGAGGTCGCCGTCACCGCGTCCGGGGATGAGACCGAGGCGCCGACCACGCCGGAAGAGGAGCCGAGGCTCGTGGAACAGATCGGGTCGGACAAAAACGTGGAGAGGGAGAGAGG
>CBINGZ010000086.1:0-2014 GCA_966250335.1 uncultured bacterium
ACCTGCGACCCGATACATCGGTCATCGACGGCCATCTCGAATTCAACAACCAGCGCAAACTGGCATATCATAACAACCGATACTTTGTCACCTATCGCAAGCGTACCGCCGAGAACCACCCGCTGATGCCGCCGAACATGCAGCCGTTTACCGATGACTACGTCTACCTGCGGCGTTCCTATCCCGTCGACGCCACCGGCATCGTGCAATGGGAGCCGATGGAGATCAAGCTGCCGATCAACGGCTCCAACTCCCGGTTCCAGAACCTCCATCCCTCGCTCACTCTTCGTCCCGGCGGCGACACGGTGACGGCGACCGTCGTCTGGACATGTCATCCGGCAGCGGCCAGCAGCGGCGACACGATCACACGCGAGGTGGTCCTGAGAAATGTCGCGTTCGGACCGACAGGATTTATCGGTATGGGAGCTATTGAGTCGGTCGACACCTATGCGAAAACGACCTTGGGCATCCCGCAGGATACGACGATGCCGTTCGGCACGCCGGTCGTCTGCCGGCTCGACTCGGGTTACGCGGTCGCCTGGAGCGATGCGGGTTCGGGCATCAAGGCAAAGATCCGGCGGCTCCCGGCATTCGCCGGATGGTGGTCGGTGCTCGGATCGTACTCGGCAGCAAAGCTCGTCAGGATGCCGTACACGGGCTCCTTCACCTCGATCTTTCTCGGCGTGGGGAGACTCCCCTCGGTGCCGGCGTTCGCCCATATCTCCAACGATGCCTGGGACTGCGGGATCGTCTGGCAGCAGCCGACGGCCTATCCCTTCAACAACCTTATCGGCTATGCGCGGCTGCGGCACGCCAACGGACCCGGCGGCACGATCCTTCTGGACACCTTCAACAATCGTTCGCTCACCGGCGACGTCGCGGGGCGATATCGATTCCCCTCGATCGACCAGACGCAGGACGCGTTCGGTCGGGTCCAGGAGGTCGCGGCCTGGCAGACCACCAGCTATCTGTCCTTCGCCGATGTTCCGGGCCAGTTGAGAACCGATGAGATCCAGCTCAAGAGCGTCTACACCGATCCGATGGGACGTTCGTGGGGATGGGGCTCGGCACGATATTATGTGGGAGCCGAGCTCTCCAGCGGCAATCCGCACTGGCAGTACGGCATGAAGCTCCTCTACCCGTCGATTGCATCGTTGAACGATGTCGACGTCGTCACGGGGAACGATAGCATCAAGGCGTTCTTCTCGACGGCGTACTTCGTCCCGAAGAGCGGGAAGATGTTTCAGCGGGTCTACCGGTACACCGAAACGTTCCATCCGACGCATGGAGGGGAATACACGTACGGCGGGAAGTTCTCCGGCACGGCCGCCTCGCAGCAGAAGCAGCAGGTTCGTCAGGCGGTGGTGTTCGAAGGAGAAAGCTATCTGTCGGCGCCGGCGTTGCAGACGACGCGTCAGTTCTTCGCCAGGGCACGGCCCGGCGGGTACACGGCCTGCGGCCGACAGATCGAGATCCCGATCGACGACTCGACCGGGGGAGGGTTCAGCTTCACCCTCTACGATCCGTGGATCGCAGGGGACGCCGCGACGCGAGGGCTGTCGATGACGGCACGGGATTCAGGCTCGCGGATCGTCGACTCGCTGCCGCAGGCGCGGGGACTGTTGCGGAGCGAATATTTCACGGCATCCGATACGACGACGATCGGTTGCGAGCTGCGCGGCGTGCTACTGGGGACCGGATCATATTCAACCAGGAAGCTGCGGATCAATACGGAACTTGTCGATTCGGCGAGCGGGGCCGTGGTTGCGTTGCTGGACAGCGTACAGCTCGGCTCGGGGCTTGGATCGTACGGCGTGGCGATCGATACGACGTTCGATCTGCTTTCATCGACCTACTATATCAGATGTAGGATCGACACGGTGGGGTTCGTTACGCCGGCACGGTTCAGAGATTCACGGTATCCGGTGTCGGAGGTATCGGGAGAGGTGGAATCGGAGGGGATGGCGAAGGCGCGGCGGCTGACCTCGGCGACGAGAATGAGGGGAAGGATCGA